>NZ_BLIG01000026.1 GCF_009811415.1 Alteromonas sp. KUL106
ACATCTTCAATGTTATCAGTGAGTTGACTTGGCTGAAGTTGCCCTGTCCCCTGACTGCGGCGCAGATAATACGTATTCCCCCATGTGGAGTCAACGCTTTTTATTAATAAAATTGTCATCTGCGGTTTGTTTGACTGTTAAATAAGCATAATGTCGAAATAAAATTCAAAATGGATAAATTAACGACGCTGATGCTTTCTTATAACTTGCTTTCGCTATGCCCCGTCCGAATTTTTGCGTTTTTTAAACATTCCAAGAAGCTTTTGTAAACCTGTAGGCTTTGCTTCCATTGAAAGATCCGCATCCGTCGTTTGCGATGGCTGTTTTACTCCGGGCTTAGAAGCCCCATTAGATGCGGAAGAAGCGGCCTTCTTACGCACAACAATGATAACAGCTGCTGCAATAACACCGATTAAAATAATTGACCCGTTTACCGCGACCAACAGAAGTGTGAAAGTCCCATCATCCATTTTAGGATCTTCAGCAACCTCATCCACGTTCGCGATGTTTTCTTCCCGTGGTGCTATAATAGGCGCACTACCATCCACAATAGGGTCTTCACCGTTTATAAGTGGGTCTTCCACTTCCGGCTCTACAGGGCCCTCAGCAACAAAACTGAATTCAGGCACATCCAGAATGAAGTCTCTTCCATCAATGGTAGTTCCATATGCCGTTACTTTTACCCGAAAAATCCCCCTCTCGTAAGCCACAATTAAATGCTCTCGTGGTTCGCTTCCCCCTTCAGTAAGAGAGAAGTTTTGCATGTCTGCATTAGGGAATTTTACTTTACCATCTACAAGCAAAGACTCGATGTCTACGAGTTCTCTATTAACGTCAATGATAATTTTGTGATAGCCCTCTCCACCACCATTCATTTCCACGTCAATAGATACAGGGTTGCTGTGAAGAACAATGGGCGCACCTTCTTCCTCTCTGGTATACATGGGCGTACTGACACGAAAAACAGGCTTCCATTCACCGGCAGCAATTTTCAAATTAAATTGACCGGTGAAAATGCCGTCGGCTGGACGTTCGTCCATGCCTCTTCCATCATCTTGGAAAGTAGCAATGGCTTGGTCCCCAGTACCAAAATTGCCAAAGTTGGGGTTATTGGTACTTTTAAATTCAATATCAAGTTCTACGACATCCCTGAATTGTTTTTCCTCAATCTGTTTACCGCCATTCGTCAAGTAAGCCGTAGATTTCAAAATTTCACCCGCAAACAGTAGGTCTGGCAGCGGGTCGGCATGAAGCTCAATATCTGACAAAACCATTACGCGACTTTCAGGTAGAACTTGGCCGACAGCCTGCCAGGGCCCAGGGACAGGGTCTTTAATCGTAATCATGTCAAAGGTATCAGCGTCAAACCACGCGACCTTTTCTTCATCAAAACGCCCCTGGAAAAGCTTAGAGCCATCCGGTCTCACCAGCACAACAGGTGCCGAGCCATATTCGCGAAAGAAAACCATGGTTATTTCTTTCACGTTATAGTCAACGCGAAAGCGGTTCTGTAAGAGTTTAATTGAATTCGTGTAGTCGTCACCAAGTTCAGTAAGTACTGACGTGTCGATAGACTGTCCGGTTTCTTGAGTAGTTTGAAGCGCGCTGTCTGCTCGTTGACGTGCAACGTCTCGCTCATCTTCTTGAGATTGCGCAGAAACACGCGTGTGAACCAATAATACTAGAATGATTACCCAATAAAACCACGCTCTCACGCTATGTTGCTCCTGCACTTGATTGGTGTGTTAGATGTAGTGATGTGAATGACGTCAAGACACCTCTTCTTTTTGAGGACGCCAAAGGCATTTACCCCCTGCTTTTTCAACAATATCCAGGCGAGCTTCATGCTGTATTAATTCATCGGCGGTAGCGTTGATAACCTTTAATTTATTTGTATTGCGAGCAACCCTGCGAATTGCGGTTGAGTCAGTCTCACTGCCACCTGATGATGCGAGTTTTAATTTGGTTTGCCCACCCGTCATCAGCAGATAAACATCGGCAAGTATCTCTGCATCCAGCAAAGCCCCGTGAAGGGTACGATGACTGTTGTCTATACCATAGCGCTTACAAAGAGCGTCAAGGTTATTTTTTTGACCAGGATGCATCTGGCGTGCGAGGGTTAATGTATCAAGCACATCACACATTTTGCTGGTTGTAACGCCCGAGGTTGACGCTTCCATACCAAATTCATGGTCCATAAAACCCACGTCAAACGGTGCATTGTGGATGACCAGCTGTGCGCCTTTAATAAAACTTACAAACTCTTGTGCAACCTGAGAGAAGGTCGGTTTATCAGCAAGGAATTCGTTGGTAATACCGTGAACCTCAATAGCTTCTTGTTCTATATGACGGCCAGGGTTTATGTAAACGTGAAAGTGATTCCCCGTTAGGCGGCGGTTTACGACTTCAACGCAGCCAATCTCGATAATACGGTGGCCTTCTTTGGGATCAATACCTGTGGTTTCAGTATCGAGAACAATTTGGCGCATGGAACCTCTACTATAATTACGCATTCATTTTTTGATAGTATATCAACCCCTTCGCAATCCGCTAAGGGAAAAGACAAGATAAATTAAAGGAAGCACTGTGGCTCAAAAAACCATTCATATATATACCGACGGCTCGTGTTTAGGTAATCCGGGGCCCGGCGGCTATGGTGCCGTACTGATTTATAAGCAACATAAAAAAGAATTGAGTGACGGTTTTGCGCATACCACCAACAACCGTATGGAGCTTCTCGCACCTATTGAAGCGCTAAACAGTCTTACCGAACCCTGTAAGGTTGAGCTTACTACCGACAGCCAATATGTAAAAAATGGTATTAACCAATGGATCCATAACTGGCGCAAAAATGGCTGGCGCACCTCTGACAAAAAACCGGTAAAAAATGCCGATTTATGGAAGCGATTAGATGAAGCCGTTAAAAAACACGAGGTGAATTGGCATTGGGTTAAAGGCCACTCTGGTCATCCAGAAAATGAACGATGCGACGACTTGGCGCGAGGGGCAGCAGAGGCAAGCCCCACAAAGATAGATGAAGGCTTCGTTGCAAGTTAATTAAGCAGGAAGATAAAGCTTCCTGCTAGCATCTGTCGAACGGCGGCGTTGTTTCACCGCCCCTTTCCCTTGCTTTTCTTACCAAGACACCACTAATTTGCCCTGTGTATCGTTATTTTCAAGCCTGACATGAGTTTTATTAATATCGTCAATACGGTAGTGGGTATCAATGTTTACTTTTAACTCGTTGTTTTCAAAGGCTGGCAAACATACCTTAGCGAAATCTCGAATGAGATCCGCTTTATAATCATCACTGCGATTTCGCAACGTCGTGCCAATGATTGATGCTCTTTTACCGAGCAATAAGGCCATATCGAGGTTATCTGCATAACGCCCAGCTAACATGGCAAGGTAAACCACTTTGCCGTCTTGCTTGAGCACTTTTAGATTTCGATTTAGGTAGTCTCCCCCCACCATATCTAACACCATATCTACGCCCTCAGGCCATTCTTTTTTGAGCACGTCATCAAACTGCTGTTGTTTATAGTTAATCAATTGTTCTGCGCCATTTTGCTCGCACAGCGACAGTTTATCTTGACTCGAAGCCGTCACAGCACTGTGGACGCCCCAATAGCGGCACAATTGCGTGGCGGCCAAGCCCACACCACTAGCACCGCCGTGGATCAAGGCTCGCTGTGCAGGTTTAATATGAGCAATGGTACGTAAGCATTGAAATGCAGTAAGAAACACTTCGGTAAGACCAGCAGCTTCAAAAAAGGGCATGCCTTCGGGCATTGGCATGAGGTGAGCGGGGTTGACCAGAACTTCTGTTGCATACCCGCCACCCGCCACTAAACCAAAAACCTTGTCCCCTTCTTTGAACGCACTCACATCACTGGCCACTTCAGAGACCACGCCAGCTACTTCTAGGCCCAAAATGTCGCTTTCACCCGGTGGTGGCGGGTAGTTGCCTTGGCGCTGAAGGGTATCGGCTCTGTTCACGCCAAATGCCTTCACGTCAACTTTTACCTTGCCTGGCAGCAGTGAATAGCCTTCACACTCGTTAACAACTAACGCGTTTGGTTCGCATCCCTTTTCAAAATCGACATAGTGCATATTGATATAATCCCTTGAGTAAAAGATTCGGTACGTGTCTTCTTCACAATCAGTTTGGGTTTCTTTCGCGTTTATTCAACACAGAGCATACTAAATTGCGTATAATCGCGGCCATTCGCAGTAACGCTTAACACATTATGAGAGCCGGTATGTCAGCACAGGTCATATTACAACCATCTAGAGATAAATCACTACGTCGTAAACACCCCTGGGTGTTTGAAAGCGCGGTTGCTGAACTAAAAGGACGTGCTCGTGTTGGCGATACGGTAGATGTATTTGATTCTGAAGGCGACTGGTTAGGCAGAGGAGCATATTCTCCCGAATCGAAAATCCGGGTCCGCATGTGGACATTCAAAAAAGAGGAAAGCATTGATAATGGTTTCTTTTTACGCCGTCTGGAAACGGCTTTAGCACTGCGTAAACGCCTGTTCGACCCACAGAAAACGAACGCCTTTCGCTGGGTTGCTTCAGAGAGCGATGGCCTACCCGGGATCACTATTGACCTTTACGACAATGTAGCGGTTGTTCAGCTACTGAGCGCAGGCGGTGAGAAACACAGGGATAAAATAGTATGGGCTATCACTAAGCTCATGCCAAATGTTCATATTTACGAGCGAAGCGATGTAGATGTACGTAAAAAAGAGGGACTAGAACCAGTAACCGGTGTACTCCATGGCGAACCGCCGTTAAAAGTTACCGTTCTAGAAAACGGTATTAGCATTGTGGTCGATATCGAAAACGGCCATAAAACGGGTTTTTATTTAGACCAGCGTGACAGCCGCGCGGCTGCCGCCTATTACGCAAAAGACGCGGATGTACTCAACTGCTTTAGTTATACCGGCACCTTTTCCTGTTATGCACTTTCAGGCGGCGCAAAATCAGTCACTAATGTAGATGTCTCTCAACCTGCCTTAGATTTGGCAAAGCATCACATTGCAATAAATGGTTTTGACGAAAACAAAGCGCAATATATTAATCAAGACGTCTTCAAAGCACTTCGGGAATATCACGAACAAGGCAAACAATTTGATATGGTCATTCTCGACCCTCCAAAATTCGTAGATAGCAAGGCAACACTAAATCGTGCGGCACGGGGATACAAAGATATTAACATGTATGGGATCCACGCGGTGAAAACAGGCGGTCTATTACTAACGTTCAGTTGTTCGGGATTAATGCCTGCGGATCTCTTTCAGAAAGTAGTCGCCGATGCTGCCCTTGACGCAGGCCGCACGATAAAGATTATCGCCCGTTTAAATCAAGCATCAGACCACCCCATTATTGGAAGCTATCCAGAGGGATATTACTTAAAAGGCTTGGTGTGTGAGGTAACTGACGATTGATCGTTATGACGCGAATGACATGTCTTGTCTAGCAGAACTCGAGGGCGTACTTTCAGCACCCATTTCAGGAGACGCCCCCTCTTTCTGCGCTTCAAATTTTTTCCAGATCATTTCGTGAAAGTAAAATGCCACCGTGTTTATGGCAGGCTCGACTAACGCCACCGCTCCCCCAACGACAACACTGCCGGTAAGTAAATAGGCAACGGTAAACGCAACGCCAAAGTGCATAACGGCAAAGGTAATGGTCTTTTTCATTGTGATTACTCTCTCTAAAATTCAATTCTGGACAAATTCTAAGTAATGAGAATTATTATCAATTAAAGAAAGAAAAGAAAATAGGAAAAACTGGATGGGTTATTCGTTTTATACGATAAGAGGATGACTAAAGAATTTATGTATGCACCGCTTTTTAACGTATGCACTGCCTTTCACCGAAATATACATGTTGCAATATGGTCTATCTCAAGCACTTACCCTGCACAGACACATGCTTTACGGCGAAGCCTTTGCTTCGCCAAATAGAGGCAAAAGCCTTATTTCATCTGCGAAATTTCAACGCCAATGATACAGCTTGATTCTGACTCGGGCTCGCAGCGAACCACGGTGGCAAGAGCAGCAAGAGAAGGAATTTGTGAACTCGATGATTCTATTGCAACGCTTACCTGCGTACCTACCTCAATTGAAGGTTCATCAACTTCTAAAGACATGCCCGTTGCACTGATGTCTTTACACAATGCCTGCATAGTTCGACTCGACTCTTCATCAGTTATTTGCAACTGACAAGGCGAATTTACCATCATCCTGAAAAAATTTCGCTTATCGTCGTA
Organism: Alteromonas sp. KUL106; assembly: GCF_009811415.1. Taxonomy (GTDB): domain Bacteria; phylum Pseudomonadota; class Gammaproteobacteria; order Enterobacterales; family Alteromonadaceae; genus Alteromonas. Next base: position 6,284 of record NZ_BLIG01000026.1, read on the forward strand.
TCCCAACATCTCTACTTCTCCTGATTTTTAGCATTTTGCTCACCTCAACACCTGTTGTTATAGGTTGATGCGCATAACTTGTCAATCTAACTGCTCAATATTTATCCAATAAAGCGAGAAACTCTTCATTCCCCTTTATTTCTAAAGTTTGCAAAGCAGGACGAAAACACTACAAACCCGCGATTTCACGTGGACAGCGCGTTCACGTGCACAAACTTAATAGTAAGCCTGCTATATTCAACCTAACCAGTTAACGATACGTACATGTAGAAATCGAAGCAGTAAACCCTATCCAAGCCCCCCCTGATGGAGGCCACTACGACCGGCATTACATCCTAATAGTCAGCAAGATACAAAGTGATTCGTTTGGCTGATATAGGATAAGCGGTTCCTAATTGTTGGGCGAATAAGGAAACACGCAACTCCTCTATCATCCAGCGCACTTCCAGCAAACCTGGGGGGACCTTGCCTTTAGGATATTTCGAGCACACCTTTTCCCACTCTTTCACAGATTTTTCTACCGTGACCTGGTGCATTCTGTCTTTGTTTGGATCGATAGGCAGCTTCTCTAGACGGCGAGCAAGCCCTTTAATATAGCGGTTCCAGTCGTCAAGCCTTGCCTCACCAATGTCTGAAACAAAGCCAGGGAACACTAGCGACGCTAGGTGCGCTTTACAATCACCTAACGCATTTATCATTGTCAGGGGCACATTACCTTTCATTTGCTTTTGGCAATGATGGGCAAGGGTTAGCCCCTGTTCTACCTGTTTAGCTATTTCTAATACTTTGTCGTTAATATTCGCACGTGCAATGTCTAAACAAGCGTCAAAATCAGCCTTGTTGCGAATGTCCGTATTATTCGCTTCGCTGTAGTCACGCACGATGGCATCAATGCCTGCAAAAATGCAGTCATCAATTAACGCTTTAATTTGGCCAAAGGGGTTAAAGTACAGACCCAATTTAGCCTTATTAGGAAGTTTGCTTTGTAGATAGTTTAGCGGCGACGGCATGGCATTTTTGATCAATACATTTACGCCTTGTTTGTGCAAGACTTGCGCTTTTTCAGCCTCTTCAATCAGTGCAATATCTACTTTTTCGCCCTTTTGAACCAGTGCAGGGAAAGCCTGTACTTCAAATCCGCCTACTTTCTGAACGAAAGTTTTGGGAAGACTGTCAAAATCCCACTGTTCTATATTGCTTCGCTCTAACTCAGGCGTAGCGGCCTTTTCAAAGGTTTGCTTTACCTGGCCTGCACACTGCTGTTTAAGACTTTCAAGATCATCACCCTTAGCAATATCATCACCGTTATCATTCACCACTGCAAAGTGCATGTTTAAATGCTTATCAAGCTGCGTCAGGTTCCACGCTTCGCTTTCAATAACAACCCCTGTCATCTTGCGCAGCTTTTCGGCAACGGCTTCTAATAATGGTACAGGGCGATTATTTTTATCCGTCTCGCTAATATCAGCAAGGCATGCCTCGGCAAAGTTAGGGGCAGGAACAAAATTTCGGCGCAGACGTTTAGGCAACGTCTTAATCAAACCAACAATAAGATCATGCCTAAGCCCCGGCACCAGCCAATCGAACCCAACGTTGTCGATTTGATTAAGCACTGGCAACGGGATAACCACAGTAACACCATCATCGTCAGCATTTGGCTCAAAGTTGTAGCGAAGCGGCAAAGTAACATTGCCTTGACGCCACACGTCTGGAAAGGCATTAGCCACAGACACGCCTGGCTGCTGGCGATAAACATCCTCTTCTTTGAAAGTTAAGCTGTCGTGACTTCCATGCTGTCTGAACCATTTTTTAAACGCGGCATCGTTGTTTGCTTCGACAGGAATATGCTTGGCATAGAAACTGACTAATTCTTCATCATCCACAATTAAGTCGCGGCGACGGGTCTTTTGCTCAAACTCGTCCGCTTGTTCAAGTAATGCTTGGTTTTCCTGCAAGAAGCGATAATTCAGCTTAGTATTGCCTTCGACCAAGGCCTCACGAATAAACAACTCGTGACAGATAGGCGGGTCGATAAGGCTATATACCTTGGCCCGCTTCATGACGATTGGCAACCCGAACAACGTGACTTTTTCGAACGCGATAACCGCACCGCGTTTCTTCGACCAGTGCGGTTCAGAGTAGCTTCTTTGCACAACATGCTCGGCCAGCGGCTCAATCCACGCGGGGTCTATTTTGGCCACCATTCGGGCGAATAACTTTGATGTTTCTACCAGCTCGGCTGCCATAACCCATTTGGGCTGAGATTTTGACAGGCCTGAGCCTGGAAAGATCAAAAAGCGTGAGTTTCGCGAGCCCATATATTCTCGCTCTTTGTCTTTAAAACCTATGTGCGACAGTAAACCGCTTGCAATAGCTTGGTGAATTGATTGATAGTCGGCCTCTTGCTTTGAGATACCAAAGCCCAATTCGGCAATCGACTTTTTAAGCTGACTGACAATGTCTTGCCATTCACGCATGCGCAGGTAGTTAATGAATTGCTGTTTACACCATTTGCGCAGCTGATTTTGGCTTAGCGCATTTTGCTGCTCTCTAAACGCCACCCACAAATTCAACAAGCTGATAAAGTCAGAATCTTTATCATGGTATTCGCTGTGCTTTTCATCGGCCTGCTGACGCTTTTCCTGGGGACGCTCTCGCGGGTCTTGAATTGAAAGGCCTGCCGCAATTACCATGACGTCGTTGAGGGCATTGGTGCGCTCAGCTTCAATCACCATGCGCGCATAGCGCGGGTCTATGGGTAATCGAGCCACCTGCCTACCAAGCGCAGTGAGCTGCATCTTTCCTTGATGCTTCCCTTTGCCTTTTGTTATTGCTTGAATTTCTTCAAGCAAGCGGAAACCGTCATTAATATTGCGGTTGTCAGGTGGCTGAACAAAAGGAAATGCTGCAATATCGCCTAATCCCAAAGCTAACATCTGCAAAATGACTGAGGCTAAGTTGGTACGCAGAATTTCTGGGTCGGTGAATTCTGGGCGCCCTAAGTAGTCGTCTTCGCTATACAAACGAATACAAATACCGTCTGATACCCGGCCACATCGCCCTGCCCGCTGATTGGCCGACGCTTGTGATATAGGCTCGATGGGCAAACGTTGCACTTTACTCCTGGCGCTGTATCTGGAAATACGGGCGAACCCAGGATCGATAACGTACTTTATTCCCGGTACGGTCAACGAGGTTTCAGCCACGTTAGTAGCGAGCACTATACGCCTTCCACTGTGCGACTGAAAAATGCGGTTTTGCTCTGCGGCAGATAGCCGCGCGTAAAGAGGCACTATCTCAGTATTGCGATAATGTTGTTTGCTGAGCGCATCCTGCGTGTCTCGAATCTCACGCTCACCGCTTAAAAACACGAGAATATCGCCGGGCGCTTCACGCATAAGCTCATCAACAGCATGAACGATGGCATCGCTCTGGTCCATGTCCTCATCGATGTCTTCAGGTGCGCGGTAGCGAATCTCTACCGGATATGTACGACCGCTTACCTCAATTATTGGCGCGTTATTAAAGTGCTTTGAAAAACGCTCTGGATCGATGGTAGCAGACGTAATGATAAGCTTTAACTCTGGGCGTTTATCCAAAAGTTGTCGAAGGTAGCCCAGCAAGAAATCGATATTCAGGCTTCGTTCGTGCGCTTCATCAATAATAATTGTGTCGTATTGATTTAAGAATCGGTCTTGCTGCATTTCAGCGAGCAGCATACCGTCGGTCATAAGCTTTACGTAGCTGCGCTCGCTGACCTGGTCGCTAAAACGAATTTTAAACCCGACCTTTTCACCAAGCGGGGTGTTGAGCTCTTCGGCGATGCGGGTAGCGACACTGCGCGCTGCTAGTCGTCTTGGCTGAGTATGAGCAATCATACCGCTCACGCCGCGGCCTAACTCTAAGCAAATCTTAGGTAGCTGAGTCGTTTTACCCGATCCTGTTTCACCCGCAACAATCACGACCTGATTGTTCGCAATGGCTTCTTTGATGTCTTCTTTTTTATCGCTTACCGGAAGCGGCGGATACACGACTTCAGGAAGGTTGGCCTGGCGCCAACTGCGCTTTTCTATAGACGTATTAATATCAGCGTCTAGTTTTTCAAACTGCGCGCGTAAACTGTCTTCGCTAGATGCTCGCCCCTCTTTACTGTCCGCCTCTACAGGTTTTGCATTACTTTTACTCGCTGAACCGGTACTTTTAGCCTTTGCTATACCGTCAACCGGCGCACCATTCATTTTTTGCGCAAGCTGCGTGATACGGCGCTTCAAACGAAATTTGTCAGCGCTTAAGCACTCATCGAGTTTGTTATAAAGAGGTTTTATTGCAAATGGTGAAGACAAAGTCGCATCCTACAGAGTTTTTCTATACGTCAAAAAAATTCGGGCGGTGATCCTAGAAGATACCGCCCTAAAAAGCTAGTGTGTAAAGCGTTACGAGAATTTAAGCGCTTTGGGTTAATTCATCGTCTTGCGGCGTTTTGAAACGCGGAAAACCAAACCAAATCGCCGCCACGCCAAATACAAATATCAGCATGGGATACCAGCAGTAAGGCGTAATCGCTAACGGTGAAATTCCTACAACTGCAGCGGCACTCAATAGCTGAGCCCCGTAGGGCACCAAACCTTGGAAACTGCATGAGAATATATCCAGCAACGATGCAGTGCGGCGGGGATCTACGCCATATTTTTCGTTAAGATCTTTAGCAATAGGGCCTGCCGTAACAATCGCGATAGTATTGTTGGCCGTGGTAATGTCTAGGAAACTCACGAGCCCCGCAATACTAAACTCAGCGCCTTTCTTAGAGGTTACTTTACGGGTTAAACGCTCAATTAACCACGTAATGCCGCCGTTAGCATGCATTAGCGCAACGATTCCGCCTATGGTAATCGCGATCATCGCCAAGTCTTGCATCCAGCCCATACCTTTTTGAATACTTTGCATCATTGAAAGCGTGGTAAAGCTTCCTTGCACCAAGCCTACGATGCAAGCACTGGCAATACCAACCGCCAGCACGCTAATGACATTAAAGCCAGTAAGCGCAAATGCAATAATGCAAAGATAAGGCACTATGCGCCAAAAATCATAGCCGCCTCCTTCAACAATACCTGACGTATCTACATCCACCATAAGCAACAGAGCCATAGTAACGATGCACGCAGGTACTGCCACCATAAGATTGGCACGAAACTTATCTTTTAATTGAACGCCTTGCGTCCGGGTGGCCGCGATGGTGGTATCTGACACAAACGACAAGTTATCGCCAAACATAGCGCCGCCAACCACAATGCCTAACGCCATTTCGACCGGTAAGCCCAGACTGGTGGCAAGACCTGCACCTATGGGGGAGAGTGCGGTAATGGTCCCCATTGACGTCCCCATAGAAAACGATATAAAGCAGCAAATCAGAAACAAGCCGGGCAAAATAAGCGCTGAAGGCACAAATTGAAGCGCCATATTCACCGTTGCATCCCGGGCACCAATATCAATTGTGACCGCGTAAAACGCGCCTGCTAACAGGAAAATAAGCACTAACAAGATGATATTCTTATCGCCACCTCCCTTACAAAAAGTTTGCACTTTCTCAGAAAAGCCCACTTTTCTTCCCTTAGGGTTTAAACACAATCCGTAGCCGGCACTGATAAAAAACGCCACTAAAATTGGCATCGCAGTAATATCGTTTGTGGTGATACCCGTAACGACAACAAGTACCACGAAAAGCAGTATTGGCGTTAGACCCATAGCATTGGGCAATACAGAATTTGGTGCAGTAGCGTTATTTTCGCGCACAGAAAACTCTCTTTTTATTTTATGACTTGTCTACATTGGATAAGCGACTACGCAATCTCGGACTTAAACCCAAGCGATTGTAAAAATGCGTTTTTTAAGCACTCAACACCGTAAAGTGTAGGGTTCGCTGAAGTCTTAAAGGATATTTCGTTATGATACAAGGCCTTGAAAAAAGCCCCTGTGATGGCCTTACAAGACAAAAAACATAAGTGCGAAAGGATAAAAGGTTTTAACGCCATTGAAAAGGAAATTACGCCGGATAATACCAATCCGAGAAGATGATTGCCCGCTCAGAAGACGCTGGCAAGGTTAAAAAAAGGGTAAACATAATAAAGGTAGACAATAAAGCGGAGGACTCCGTCTTGTCTACCTCATAAAAACGGCTATCCCGCCCGCTGATATCCGTCGTTCAACTGAACATCTATAGCTCGCAGCACCGCCGTTCGGTTTATGCAGCCCATTAGCACGCCATCGTCATCCACCACGGGATAAACACGAGGCTTTTCTTTTAACAACAGCTGCGCCAACTCAATGACCGACATGTATGGTTTAACAGAAACCACGGGGGTTTTCATGATTTCCCCTACCCTACAAATTTGCTCGCGATAATAACTCGACGCAATCATTTGGGCTATACAATCTTGCTCAGACAAAAAACCAACCACTTTACCTTTAGTATCAATTACCGGACCACCACTCTGACCGCTGGCCAATAACGCCTCGACAGCCTGCGCAACGGGCATATCGATATTGAGCTTTACTGGGTGAGTGTTCATATAATCACTGACTTGCAACGATTCCATTTTCATTCTCCAGCCGTGGCGCCTAGGTGACCGATACTGCTACGTTTGGCGATACGGCACTTCAATTATTTTTAGACATTTGTGAAAGCAATCTTCCCCCACACTTAAAGACTAGACCTTTACCGAGCGACAAGCTAGTACATTTAACATTAAAGTAACAACTAGGGCGTGTTGACCTTTGCTGTACGAATTTC
>NZ_BLIG01000027.1 GCF_009811415.1 Alteromonas sp. KUL106
TCTTTATAGATAGCTACGGTAAGGTTTCCCTCGGTATCTATGCTAGCGCGGTACATACCTGCCGAGTTAAATGGCATAGCAATATTACCTTTGCCATCAATAGCAATAACCCCACCGTCGCCACCGGCTTCAACTAACACATTGTGAACAACCGTGTTAGCCGCCTGGTCTAGCGTTACTTCTTGATATTTCATGCGGGCACAAATATCAGCTGCCACATGATAACGAATAAAATACTCCCCATGCCCAGTTGCAGAGACAGCGCAGCTTTCGTTATCAGCATACGTACCAGCGCCAATTACCGGTGAATCCCCTATTCTTCCATAGCGCTTTGCCGTCATTCCGCCTGTTGAAGTGCCCGCAACTATATTACCGTCGCGGTCTAATACAACAGCGCCAACGGTTCCAAAGCGTTCATTACCCTGCTGTGAGCCATAACCGTTCGAGGCTTGCTCCATTCGCGCCTTCACTCTATCAAGCGCTTCTTTACGAAACTCTGTATCAAAAATAGCATTGTCGACCTGCTCAAGGCCATTTTCTTTTGCGTATTCTTCAGCTCCTTTCCCAGATAGCATTACGTGGGGTGACTCGTTCATTACCAGTAGTGCCGCTTCAATTGGGCTTCGAATGGTTTTTACACCGGCTACGGCACCCGCGTTTTTACTGCCGCCATGCATGATTGAGGCATCGAGCTCGTGCTCTCCGTCAAAGGTGTATACTGCGCCAATTCCCGCATTAAACAATGGGGAGCTTTCAAGAATTTTGATGGTCTCTACCACCGCAACTTCCCCTTTCTCCCCCTTCATTAAAAGCGTATACCCATGCTTAACCGCGTTTGACAATACTTCTTTGTAAGCCGCCTCTTTGTCTGGCGTCATCGACGATTTCAGGATAGTGCCCGCTCCGCCGTGTATAGCAATAGCAACTTTGGGGGGGTGTTGCTCATCATCCATAGCAAAAACATTTCCACTTGACGCGATTGTCGTCATCGCCACTGTACTTAGCGCCAAAATGGTATTGCATACGCTTTTAACTGGTCTGAAACAAAATGTCCTATTCAATCTATGTACTCCTGAAAAAATGAATCGCTGAGTGTATTGCCTTTGCGTTGACGTTTATTAAAACAACACTTGCCAATGCTTAATCACTAAAATGACACATTAGTAAAGGACAAGCTAGGGTGTTTCATGGCACGAATGAAAGCAAACGCGTATCAAATTTAATACAGCATTGCAGATTTAATTTACAGGCGTTACATCATAATTTCACCGCTCTCTTTCAACGGTTTGTGATTTGCGGCCTGACTATATAACCGCCAGCATTTGGTATTGTATTTTACGCAGTGTACACTGCGTGTAATATTTCATTGAAAACGCACCGGTGGTTATGCATACACCTACATTTTTGTGGCACGATTTTGAAACCTTTGGCACAAGCCCACAAAAAGATCTCCCTTGCCAATTCGCAGCCGTTAGAACGGATATGGATTTAAATATTATTGGCAAACCTATCAACATAATGAGCGCGATTGCCAACGATTATTTACCTCATCCAGAGGCGTGTTTGGTCACGGGAATAACGCCTCAACAAACGATCAGAGATGGCTCAAACGAGGCAGATTTTGCAGCCAAAATCTATCAAGAAATGTCTACTCCGAATACCTGTAGCGTAGGCTTCAACAGCATTCGTTTTGACGATGAGGTGTCACGCTATCTATTTTATAGAAACTTTTATGACCCCTATTCACGAGAATGGCGCAACGGAAATAGCCGGTGGGATATTATTGATGTGGCAAGGGCCTGCTATGCATTAAGGCCGGATGGGATACATTGGCCGTTGCGCGAGGATGGTGCGCCAAGCTTTAAACTCGAGGCACTCACTGCTGCAAATAACATTGGCCACGACAACGCTCACGATGCGTTAAACGATGTGTATGCCACAATATCGCTGGCTAAGCTTATCAAAGAGAAGCAGCCTCGCTTATTTGAATATGCACTCTCGTTGCGAAATAAACATACGGTAATGCAACAAATTGATTTGAGTAAACCATCTGTACTGTTGCATATATCTTCTAAGTTACCCGCTTCTCAAGGATGCTGTACGTGGGTAATGCCCATCGCTAAACACCCCACTAATTCAAACGCATTTATTGTCATCGATCTGTCTCACGATATCGAAAGTTTAATCAATGACACCACCGAAGAGATTAAACAAGCGCTGTATGCGCCGGCTGATACGTTTGACGATCCACGAGAGCGGCCGGGCATTAAGCTTATTCACGTAAATCGTTCCCCTTTTATAACCACCGCGAAAGCGATGACAGAGGATAATGCGCAGCGATTAGGCTTAAACAGAGAGCGCTGCTTAGATAATTATAAAAAGCTGGCAAACACGCCAGAACTTGCCAGCAAACTCATTGGTCTATACGAGAGTGAACAACACGATAAAGAACACGATATCGACCATGCATTGTACAGTGGCGGCTTTTTAAACGACGAAGACAGACGCTGGTGTGACAGCGTCATTCAAGCCCAGCCAGAAGCCCTCGCCACGTTCAGTGATAAAACCCAACACGAAGGGCTAAAAAAGCAACTTTTTCGATATCGAGCACGGAATTATCCACATACGTTGACTGCTGATGAGATGACAAAATGGCAGTATCATCGTCAAGCACGCCTGACGGACCCTGCTTTTCATGGGTCCATTACAATGGAGACCTACTTGATGAGGCTGGAATCACTTGCACATCAACACAGTGATAATCCCGACAAGCAAGCTATTCTGCGTGCCCTTTATCAATATGCCGAAAACCTTTGACGGAGGTTTTATAACGTCATAAATTAAATGAGCCAAGACAAGGACGGCAATCTTTGAATCAGGGTCAAGGAAAGCGTTTATGCTGCCGATAATAATAATTCACGTGCGCAAGGGAAAAAGAAGTCATGAATGGCGTAACAATCAGTTTCGATAAATCTAGAACCTACATAAACCTCATGCTAAACCCGTCTGAATTTACGTCAGAGGTGGATATAAGAGAGGTTAGGACACAGCTAGAGAGTGGAGAAACAAAACGACTTTACGTTTCAGAAAAGGCCTTAAAAACAGCCTGTGACACTGCAAATCACTACTTTAAAACCGGTGATGGTACTATCGTTCAGGAGCGCATAGGTGAACGCAAAAATGCAGAGGTTGAGTTCAGGGTACCAGAAGACGGTATGCAGGCGAACCTTATCCTGACCACACCGTATGGCGGTAAGCTTCCTTCACTAAGCACAATTAAATCTTTGGCGATTAAAAATAGAGTGGTTCGTGGCCTAAGTACCAAAATCATAACCTCGATGCTCAACACTGCCAAACAATCTGAGCCTGGTACCGTTCTTGAAGAAACGGTGGCAAAAGGGCTTCCCGCTCGCAATGGTAGAAACTCCAAGTTCATTCCACTTGTGCCTAATGCGCTAGAGCGGGTGCTTAAGCCTCAAACCAACGATGGCGAGCGCGTTGATATGCGAAATCTGGGTGAAGTGATCTGTGTGAAAGCCAATACTCCCGTTCTAAGACGCACAGCTCCCACACAAGGTCGCTCTGGTTTTGACGTTAAGGGTAATAAAATTCCTGCGGTGTCTGGTGAGTGGGTTGACTTTAAAATGGGCAGCGGCACCGTTGTTTCAGACAACGACGCCAATCTCCTTATGTCTTCTATTTCTGGAATGCCCAAATATCGCGACCAGATCATGAATATCGATGACACTTTCATTTGCAACGGTGTGAACGTAGGTACTGGCCACGTTAATTACGAGGGTGCAGTGTTGGTTAATGGTGATGTCACTGAGAAAATGCAAATCAAAGCCGCTGGTGACGTAACCATTAATGGCTTTGTTGAGTCAGCGTATATCGAAGCAGGCGGTGACATTATCATCACCGAAGGCGCGATGGGCAAAGTGAACGACGCTCAAGGCGAATATCAGTGCAAACTCATCGCAGCCGGCAGTATCCACATTCAGCATGGTCAAGGTATTGATGTTCAGTGCAGTGGCAATGTAACCGTAGGACGGCAGCTTGCATATAGCCGTCTTCGCTGCGGTGGCGCGGTTATCGTTGGGCAAATTGACAAACCAATGGGCAACCTTTTTGCGTGCGAAATTATCAGTCAGGAAAGGGTTGAAGCGGGCACGTTAGGCGCGGTGTCTGGCAGTACCTTAAAAGTAGACTTCAGCCCCGGTTTTAACTTGTTGTTAGAACGAAAAGATTCGTTAGATGAACTGCTGCGGCAAATTCGTGAAAATAACTTGAAGCATAAAGAAAAAATAACCCTTATTCAGAGTAAAAAAATTCCGAAAGAACTTCAGCGCAAAGCGGCTGAAGCAGTTGAACTGTTTAATAATGAAAGTGCTTTGCTGGAATGGTTGGAAAATAAAGCCAACGAAGTGAAAACGGCCAAAGAAAGCTATCAGTCAGATATAAAACTTATCGCTAACAAGCGCCTATATCCCGGCGTATCGGCCAAGCTAAACAACCGAAACTGGCGCTCTGAGAGGGAATACGATCGTGCTCGAATCCACTACGATTCCCACCAATGGCATTACGAACCCATCGTCTAGTCTTATGCTTTAATGTGCTGCTCAACGCAATCGATATAAGGTTATCGATTACCTTGGGTAGCGCACTGTCTTGTCCCCTCCCGGACGCACAAGTCATTCGGTATAAATTGAGGGAATGCAGGAATGCAAAAAACACACGACACACCAACACAATGAGTCATGCCGTCAGAGCGGATTATTGAGCCACACTCACGTTGCCAAACCCACGGCGCTTAGACTGATATAGGGCTTTAGTCGTACGCTCCATCCATTCGGGAAACTCTTCAGATTCTTTTAACTCAGACAACCCCATTGCCACATTAAAATTGTCACTTAATTGATAGTGACCCGTAAGGCATGCGAGCAAGCGTTCTGCAAGAATTTGGGCTGCGTCTAACTCCGTTTGGGGACATAGAATGATAAATTGCTCCCCGTTAAATCTAGACACGACATCGACTTCTCTCACTGTATTTAGACAATGCGTTGCCACAGCTCGAAGTGTTTCCTCCCGCGCTGCCGCGTCAAGCGGGAGCCCACCCTCTTGCGATGGCGTTAACTCAAGAATAATCAGTGATGCAGTTGTATGAAAACGGTTGAACCGAGAAATCTCCTCCTCCGCTCGCTGAATCATATGGTTACGATTGTACAATCCAGTGACTTTGTCGTGGGCAGTGAGGAAACCTAATGTTCGGTTTTTCTCTAGCAACGTTGCCTGCAGCGCGGATATTTCTTCGTTTTTCTGGCTTATTATTCGTTTATAACGGCCCACATGTCGATTACGTGATGTGAGCCAAAGTAAGCTGATAAAAACGATAATGGTTGCCAAAATCATCACGGAATAATTGCGACTATAGCGGATTTGGACATTGTTCCATTGCTTGTAGATTTGTACTTTTCGAGTTTCTGGAATACGCTCAATGGCAAAATTTAATTTCTCGACTAAGTGACCGTAAGACTTGTTGACGCCGAAGGCCAGAGAATCGAATGGCTCTGCATAGCCAACAATATTCAAATCTTCCAACTTCAAATTATTGATATGCATATTAACGCTCATCAATGAGCCCACCATGACATCAAATTCGTCGTTTTCAAGCTGCTTCAAGCCCTCTTCTTCTGAGGGTATAAGTTTTAAACGCAGTCCCGGGTAGTGACGAGAGATATATTCCACCTGCCGATAACCTTGAACGATGCCAACCGTGCGATTCCCAATGCCTGAATATCCTTGAAGCATGGGCGTGCCGGCTTTAGCGACAAGCACGTTGGGCGCTTCAAAATACGGCATACTGAAATCTAAAAATTGTTTTCTATAATCGGACGTATTCAACATAGGGATAAGCTGACATTTCCCTCGTTGAACATATTCTAGGCTTTGCTGCCAACTGTCCGTTCGCACAAGTGTGAATTTCAGATCGGCAATATCGGCGATTAAATCCATGTATTGGGCCGAAATACCCACGTGTATTCCGTTTCTAATCGCCTCATAAGGCGCCCAGTTAGGGTCGATACAATAAGTGACTTCTTGAGGAGATGTGGGTGAAACCTGTTCTTCAGGAGCAGCGTTTAGGAGCCCGCTAAAAAAGCTCACCCCTATAAACAAAAAACGGACCAGACAACACTTTTCTATTTTTTTCAACCACACACCCAAATACTTACCAAAAACAACGACAACCGCGAAGTATTAAGCGTTATCAATCAAAATGCAATTAAATCGCGGAAGAACGTGTCTAATACCAATCCACATAGATAATCGTCCACTCAGAAAGGCGAGTTTAAAGTGTCCGTACTCTTTGTTGTGTCACCTTGATGTAGCACCACTATACCTGCGGAAACACGTCGCGATTACGAACATTTTAAGTCTCGCTGTGGGGGTAATTATCTTTGCTAAATGGTATTATCGCTTAGGTAACGCTCTGTTTTTGCTGAAAAACAGCATTTTCATAGCGCTTCTCAACCATAATCTCACTCAGTTTTTGTACGGCTCTTTCCACGTTGGCAAAACTCAGGTACAGAGGCGCAAACCCAACACGCAAAATATTAGGGGCGCGAAAATCGGCGATCACGCCCTCGGCTATCCATGCTTGGCAAATCGCATAGGCCTCATCATGAGCGAGCGCCAGCTGACTCCCTCTTACATCAATAGGTGGGCTCACGTGCGTGAAATGTTCTAAAACGCCCGATCGTTTTGCCTCAGCAATAAAAAAGGCTTGAAGCTTCTTGGACTTTTCATCGATAGCCTTTAGCGACACATCCTCAAACACATCGAGCGCTGCATCTAGGATACTCATTCCGATAACGCCGGGTGTACCACATAAATTTTGCTTAACTGAATTATCAGGCGCGTAATCGGGGGAAAATGAAAAGGGAGCGCTGTGCCCCATCCAACCAGATAACGGTTGTTTGTAATTTGCTTGATGACGTTCAGCGACATAGATAAATGCGGGCGCTCCTGGACCACCGTTTAAATATTTGTATGTACAGCCAACGGCAAAATCAACATTGCTAGCATCTAGACAAACCGGAAACGCGCCCGCACTGTGGGCAAGATCCCATAAAGTCAGGATATTCTTATCCTGTGCTTGCTCAGTGATGCTCTTCATGTCCAATTTAAGGCCGGTTCTGAAATTAACCTGAGTGAGCATCAAAACAGCAATATCATCGGATAACTGAGCACCAATATTCGATTCATCGATATATCGCACGCTGTATTCATCCCCTAAGAGTTCCAGCAAACCTTGAACCATATAAATGTCTGTTGGAAAGTTATCGCGAGTGGTGGCAATGACTTTTCGCCCGGGACGCATCTTTAATGCAGCGCTCAGCACCTTGAATAAATTAATAGAAATCGAGTCACAGCAAATCACCTGTCCGCGCTTTGCGCCGATAAGCTGTCCAATCTTGTCGCCTACGTGCTGAGGTAGAGAAATCCACTGATGTTTGTTCCAGCTTGTTATGAGGTCTTGCCCCCATTGATGTTTAACCACTTCATTTGCGCGGGCTTCGGCTGACTTAGGTAGTGGGCCAAGCGAATTACCATCAAGATAAATAGTGTTATCTGGCAGAGAAAATGCTTCTACTTTTCTGGCAAGAGGGTCTTTGTTATCGAGTTGCTCTGCGGAAAAAACCTTATTAATCATGTTCACCAATAACCTCAAGTAAAGCATCAAAAGACGTGGATTCTGGGTGTAGCCAATCAAAATGGCCACCATTTTTTATTATTCGTTTTTCTGCCCCCGCCATTGTAGCGTGCTGAACAGGTACAATACTATCTGCATCCCCTTGCAATAATACAATTGGCGTATCTATGTGCTTCGCGCTTGGCGCAGCGTTCTGGTAAGCGTCTGGATTTTCAGTCGGCTTACCCTTCATGAATGCCTCGGTTGCAGTCTGACAGCTATTTGTTCCTAACGCATAGGATTGAATATCAGTAATGGCCGCCAGCCCAAAGACTCTTTTCACCCCATAGCTTGGGAAACGCTCAGATAATTGCTGAGCTGCAAGCAAGGCCAAGTGTCCACCCGCAGAGTGACCTGCAATGTATGTCTGTGAATAATCACCTTCCACTTTAATACGTTCCAATGACGCATTTATTGCATTAGTAACGTCAATTAGACTTCCCGGCCAACCTCCGCCGTCATCGCCAACTCGACGGTACTCCATTACGTAGACACCCATCCCTAAATCTGCCAACGCACTGTACATTCCCTTCGCATGCTCGTAGCCATAAGCGTTTAACCAGCAACCACCATGTACAAATACAAGCGCTTTGCGACTGAATGTCTTAGCTTGCTTATCACGTCCGTGCCATACATACACCTGCTGCAATGGCCCTGAGCCGTAATTAAACTGCTCATCATGCTCTCGCATTGGCAAGACACCCAATGCACCATAGGGCACTTGTGTTAAATTTTCACTGGGATTAACTGCAATTTCATTGCGTTCAGCGCCGATACTTTTTGCGTGGGTGTCATGATTATTGTTATTTTTATCGTGGGTGTCTTTGTTAGCTTTGTTAATGTGTGTGTCGCTGATAGATAGCGAAGCTGAGGATGATGAAACAGCAAGAGACGCCGGTATTTTCTCACCAGCAGCCGAGGGTAGGTCAGAACGAGGGGTGTTAACGCTGGAACTATTAAGGGGTTTTGCAATAACACTCTTGGGGCAAATGCCGATGGCTAGAACTATCGCACCGAGCGCAGTGATTTTGGCTGTCGTTTTCATGATTATTATTTTTTTCTTTCATTAAACCACAGAGTGCCACGAAATTGGTGACACCCTTTGATTAAATCTTTTACATGTAAGCCGAATTTTTTCTTACAGCATTTCAACGGCCAGAGCAACTCCCTCACCACCGCCAATACAGAGTGATGCGATACCCTTTTTGGCACTTCTTTGTTTAAGAGAATGAAGAAGGGTAACGAGTATGCGCGCACCCGATGCTCCAATTGGATGGCCTAATGCACACGCCCCACCTTTTATATTCACTTTACTCTCGTCAAGCCCAAGCTTTTTAATCGCCAGCATGGTAACCATGGCAAAGGCTTCGTTAATTTCAAATAGATCAACGTCTTCTTTTGTCCAGCCTGCTTTGTCTAGCACTTTTTCCATAGCCCCAACCGGTGCAACTGTGAAGTTTTCAGGCTCGATGCTATGTGTTGCATGTGCAACGACCCTAGCAAGCGGCGCTAAGCCTAATTCTTTCGCTCTTCCCTCACTCATTACGACAAGGGCCGCTGCACCGTCGGATATTGAACTAGAATTAGCCGCTGTCACGGTGCCGTCTTTTTTAAACGCAGGTCGTAAAGTAGGAATTTTTTCAGGACGCGCCGAACTCGGGCCCTCATCTGTGTCAACGACAAAATCACCTTTGCGAGAGGAAACGGTAACCGGTACGATTTCATCTGCAAAAGTACCGCTATTTATGGCTTCATTAGCTTTAGACAATGAGCCTAACGCAAACTCATCCATTTCCCCACGAGAGATATTTTCTTCATCGGCGGTATCTTGCGCGAAACACCCCATAGCTTTGCCATCATAAGCATTCTCGAGACCATCAAGCATCATGTGATCAAGGACTTGACCGTGCCCCATGCGGTAGCCTGTTCTTGCTTTGGGTAGCATATAAGGAGCATTGCTCATGCTTTCCATGCCACCAGCTACCACGGCACTGGCACTGCCCGCTTTGATGAGATCATGTGCCATCATTACTGCTTTTAAGCCTGAGCCGCACACTTTGTTGATGGTTGTTACACCTGCACCTAATGGAAGCCCGGCTCCTAGTGAGGCTTGGCGTGCAGGCGACTGACCGAGACCAGCTGGCAATACACAACCCATAATAACTTCATCAATTGCGGAGACATCCACCCCTTCACAGGCGGCTTTGATCGCAACTTCCCCAAGTTTGGTTGCAGCTAGCGAAGACAAATTACCGTTAAAACCACCCATAGGAGTGCGTTTAGCCGCGACAATCACTACCGATTCATTACTCATGCTCGTGCCCTTAAAAGTATTAATAAATAACGTGTTACGTGAAAAAAACTTTGCAGATGTATACAAAAGTAAACACTGTCAATAGCTACAACGTCTTGCCTTCACCATGAAAAATTGACGTTAGCAAAATGTTACTTTACCTTAACGTAAAATGTAATTAACGTTAACGTAAACCTGTACTAAGTAAGTGTCAACCAAACACTACGTTTAAATATAGCGCGATTACGAACCACACACGCTAGAGCAATAGTGATATTGAAGTGACACCCACTTAATACAAAAGACTTAATTACAATGACACCCAAGTTAAATGGCAGGTGTTAATAGCGCTAAAGACAAGGTACATGTAATGAACAAGTACGACAAAGAACCAACGTATGCAATAGGCGAACTCGCTCGAGAGTTTGACATCACTCCTCGTTCTATTCGTTTTTATGAAGAGCAAGGCCTGATGTCGCCTACGAGAACAGGGCAGAACCGTGTTTACCTTAACAAAGATAGAGTGAGGTTAAAGCTGATTCTACGGGGTAAGCGTCTTGGGTTTTCTTTGGCAGAAGTCAAAACACTTTTCGACATGTACGACACTAACCCTAATTCGGCGGTGCAGTTGGAAGCAATGCTTGAAATGACAGAACAGAAAAGAGCAGTGCTTAAGCAACAGTTAGAGGACATCCAGATGTTAATGACTGAATTGGATGACGTGGAAGCCCGCTGCCGAGAAGAACTCGCAGAACTAAAACGAGGAAAGATCGCATGAATACCTCCTACCCTACTTTAAATTTTGGACTTGGCGAAGACATCGAAATGCTGCGTGACCAGGTCTACCAATTTGCACAAAACGAAATCGCGCCTCTGGCTGAGCAAGCAGATGCTGACAATCAATTTCCAAATCAACTGTGGAAAAAGCTTGGTGATATGGGCCTTTTAGGCGTTACCGTTTCGGAGCAATACGGCGGCTCTGACATGGGATACCTCGCACATACCATTGCAATGGAAGAAGTGAGCCGAGCTTCTGGCGGAATTGGTCTCAGTTATGGCGCTCACTCTAACCTCTGTGTAAACCAAATTTACAAAAACGGGAACGATGCGCAACGAGAGAAATATCTCCCTAAATTGGTTAGTGGCGAACATATAGGTGCATTGGCAATGAGTGAGCCCAATGCAGGTTCAGACGTTGTCAGCATGAAGTTGAAAGCCGAAAAGCGCGGTGACAAATATATCCTCAACGGAAACAAGATGTGGATCACTAATGGTCCAGACGCACACACCTTCGTGATTTACGCGAAAACTGACCCAGCAGCAGGCCCCAAAGGGATTACAGCGTTTCTTGTTGAACGAGATTTTCCTGGTTTTAGTCGTGCTCAAAAATTAGACAAATTGGGTATGCGTTCTTCAAATACGTGTGAGTTGGTTTTCGAAGATTGTGAAGTTCCCGCAGAAAATATTCTTGGCAAAGAAGGAGAAGGCGTACGCGTCTTAATGAGCGGGTTAGATTATGAGCGATTGGTTTTGTCAGGAGGTCCGCTCGGCATTATGCAATCGTGTATGGATATCGTTGTTCCTTACATACATGATCGTCAGCAGTTTGGTCAATCTATAGGCCAATTTCAGCTAGTTCAAGGCAAAGTGGCCGATATGTACACCCAAATGAACGCCGCACGTGCTTATGTCTACACTGTTGCAAAATCATGTGATCGCGGTGAAACAACGCGAAAAGATGCGGCGGGTGCCATTCTTTATTCAGCGGAGCTTGCAACCAAGATGGCGTTAGACGCTATTCAGCTACTTGGTGGTAATGGCTACATTAACGAATATCCAACGGGCCGTTTATTACGTGATGCCAAGCTTTACGAAATTGGTGCGGGTACATCAGAAATCCGCAGAATGCTTATAGGTCGTGAACTATTTAACGAATCTAAATAGTGAAGACCTGGCGGTGTCTTGAAACAAGGCTTGTTAGAAGCTTGGGTTTTGAAAGAACTTTGCAAGACACCCACTGTTACAGCGTTCAATAAACAACTAGCTCGAATACATTACAAAGACACCCATTGCAACAGCGTCTACAAGCATGGGTGTCATGCTAACAATGGTTAATGCGGCAAGTTCGCCGTTGCCCAACACAAGGAGGGGTTATGCCCGTTCTTCGCTCAAGTATAAACACGAAATCTGAAACATTTATCGCTAACGCCGAACATATGCAGGCTCAGGTAGATGATCTTTTAAAAAAAATTGAACAAATCTCTCTGGGCGGTGGTGAAAAAGCCGCCGAACGCCATGTATCACGAGGGAAACTTTTACCTCGCGACCGAATCAATGCGCTGATTGACCCTGACACCCCTTTTTTGGAGATTGGTCAACTAGCAGCATGGGAAGTTTATGATGACTACGTACCTTGCGCAGGCGTAGTTGCAGGGATAGGCATTGTCGCTGGTATCGAGTGCATGATTGTCGCCAACGACGCCACAGTCAAAGGGGGCACTTACTATCCCCTCACTGTTAAAAAGCACCTTAGAGCGCAAACCATTGCCGAACAGAATAATCTACCCTGTATTTACTTAGTGGATTCAGGGGGCGCTAACCTTCCGCGCCAAGATGACGTTTTCCCCGACCGAGAGCACTTTGGTCGTATTTTCTTCAACCAAGCAAATATGTCTGCAAAGAATATTCCCCAAATCGCCGTTGTGATGGGGTCTTGTACTGCAGGCGGAGCTTATGTTCCAGCGATGGCTGATGAAAGCATTATTGTAAAAGAACAAGCCACCATATTCTTGGGCGGACCACCTCTCGTTAAAGCAGCAACTGGTGAAGTTGTTAGTGCTGAAGAACTTGGTGGCGGTGATGTACACACTCGCATCTCAGGGGTTGCAGATCACCTTGCCAATAATGATCATCACGCGCTTTCGTTAGCTCGAAATGCAGTATCGAGGCTCAATAGGAAAAAGCCTGAGATTGCCGATGTCGCAGAAGCTAAACCTCCACGTTACGACACCAAAGAGATTTATGGCATTGTGCCAGCAGACAGTCGTCAAACATATGATGTACGTGAAATCATTGCTCGTATCGTCGATGACTCAGAATTTGATGAATTCAAATCTCTCTATGGCACAACACTTGTCTGCGGCTTTGCGCGTATCTTTGGATTCCCCGTAGGCATTGTTGCCAATAACGGCATACTTTTCGGTGAAAGTGCGCTTAAAGGTGCGCACTTTATTGAACTCTGCGCTATGCGAAAAATACCGCTCGTCTTTTTACAAAACATCACCGGCTTTATGGTAGGCAAGCAATATGAACATGGTGGTATTGCGAAACACGGCGCGAAAATGGTAACCGCAGTAGCATGCGCTAACGTGCCGAAGCTTACTGTCTTAATTGGCGGAAGTTTTGGTGCGGGAAACTACGGTATGTGCGGAAGAGCTTACGACCCGAGATTCCTTTTCATGTGGCCTAATGCCCGCATTTCCGTTATGGGGGGTGAACAAGCCGCAGGAGTTTTAGCGCAAGTTAAACGCGACCAGAAAGAGCGAGCTGGCGAATCTTGGAGCGAAGAAGACGAGAAGACGTTTAAACAACCTGTGATCGATACTTACGAAAAGCAAGGCCACCCATACTATGCATCTGCAAGGCTTTGGGACGATGGTGTTATCGACCCAGCAGACACTCGATTGGTACTAGGACTGTCGCTTTCAGCTGCTCTCAACAAGCCTATTGAGGACACTCAATTTGGCGTATTTAGAATGTAGGAGCTTGAATTATGGAACAATCAGTTATTTACAGCGTAGATGAAAAAAAAATTGCCACGGTTACCTTGAACAGACCAGAAAAGCACAATGCCTTCGACGATGAGATGATCAACGAGCTCACCCGAGTATTTAAAAAAGCAGGTGACGATCCCTCAGTTAGAGCACTCATTCTCAGAGCTGAAGGTAAAAGCTTCAGTGCGGGTGCTGACCTAAACTGGATGAAAAAAATGGCCAGTTATACCGAAGAGCAAAACGAAAGCGATGCGCTAGCATTAGCGGTAATGCTGCAAACCCTTTACAAAATGCCAAAACCAACCATAGCCAGAGTACAGGGTGCCGCCTTTGGTGGTGCAGTAGGCTTAATTGCCTGTTGTGACATTGCCATTGGTAGCAAGCTTAGTAAATTTTGTTTAAGTGAAGTCAAAATTGGCCTCATCCCAGCTACGATAAGCCCCTATGTTGTGGAGGCTATGGGAGCGCGTGTAAGCCGACGTTACTTCCAGACGGCTGAGGTTTTCTCTGCCCGTCGCGCAAGAAGACTAGGTTTACTCAGTGAATCAGTGACCGAGGATGAACTAGACAGCACCATAGACACCCTTGTATCGAATATTCTGAAAAATGGCCCTCAAGCGGTAGCAAAAGCAAAAAGTCTAGTGCAGTGGGTGTCTACGCAAGAGATTAACGACAGTCTTCTTTCTAAAACCAGCAAACTTATTGCTGAAGTTAGAACGTCAGAAGAAGGTCAAGAAGGTTTATCTGCCTTTTTAGAAAAACGCAGTGCATCCTGGGTAGAGGTGAAAAATGAAAATTAATAAATTATTAATCGCAAACCGCGGTGAAATTGCATGCCGCGTTATAAAGACAGCCAACGCTCAGGGTATAAAAACTGTTGCCGTTTATTCTGAAGCCGATAAAAATGCACAGCATGTAAGTATGGCAGATGAAGCTGTTTTCCTTGGCCCCTCTCCCTCAAAAGAAAGTTACCTGCGTGGCGAGCTAATCGTTGAAAAAGCAAAAGAACTTGGCGTTGACGCCATTCATCCAGGCTATGGCTTTCTCTCTGAAAATGCCGAGTTTGCAAATCTTTGTGCAAAAAATAATATTATTTTTGTAGGCCCACCAGCGTCGGCTATTGAAGCCATGGGGTCTAAATCTGCCGCGAAACACATCATGGAAAAAGCAGGCGTACCCTTAGTGCCTGGCTATCACGGTGATGAACAAAGCGAGGCTGTGTTAAAAAGCGCAGCTGATGACATGGGCTACCCAGTGTTACTTAAGGCTGCTGCTGGGGGCGGCGGTAAGGGGATGCGCCAAGTTTGGAACGAAAATGAGTTTTCTCAAGCCTTAAATGCCGCCAAACGTGAGTCGATGGCTAGCTTTGGCGACGACCATATGTTGGTCGAAAAGTATCTCACTCGTCCTCGTCACGTAGAGATCCAAGTTTTCTGTGACACCCACGGTAACGGAGTTTATCTTTATGAGCGCGACTGCTCAGTACAGCGAAGACATCAGAAAATCATAGAAGAAGCTCCTGCGCCTAATATGTCTTCTTCGATACGAGAAAAAATGGGCGAAGCCGCTATTTTAGCCGCTAAAGCGATTAACTATGTAGGCGCAGGTACCGTCGAATTCTTGTTAGATGAAGACGAGTCTTTTTACTTCATGGAAATGAATACACGTCTGCAGGTTGAGCACCCTGTCACAGAAATGATTACTCGTGAAGATTTAGTATATTGGCAGTTAGTCATAGCCGAAGGCAAACCATTGCCGAAGCAACAAAACGAGCTCACGTTAACGGGACACGCATTCGAAGCCCGTATTTATGCGGAAGACCCAGATAACGAGTTTCTTCCTTCCACCGGCACCCTAGCGTTACTTCGCACGCCCCGAGAAACCGACGTAGTTCGTGTTGACACAGGTGTGGTCGAAGGTGATAAAGTGAGTGTTTTCTACGATCCTATGATTGCAAAACTTGTAGTATGGGGCGAAAACCGAGAAGTCGCTTTAAAACGTCTAATTAGTGCCTTAGGTGAATATTATATTGATGGCGTTAGTACAAACATCGAATTTTTAAAGCGAGTCGCAGGACATCCAGCCTTTATTTCTGCCGAACTTACTACCACATTCGTAGAAAAACATCATGACTCTTTGTTTAACTCAGCCGCTAGTGATGACACCCAAGATAAAATCCCAGCGATGATATTATTGGTGATGTTGAGCAGAAAGAGAAACGCCTGTGTAGCTGGAAAGACGCCAGCAATTTGGTCAAATGCGGGGGCATGGAGAGCAAATAGTCAACATCGTGAATCCATCGCCTTGCTTTTTGGTCATGAAGAAATACTTGTTGAAGTGAAGCATCAAAGCAGTTTAACCACAAGCAGTTGGGAGATATCGATTGGCGAAAAAACGTACATCGCAACAGGTGCCATAATTGAGGGCGTTTTGCATGCCACTGTCAATGGCTATAAAACGACATATTCATTTTCGACAAACGACGGGCAATATACCCTTTTTAACAAAGACACCCACTCTAAATTTAGCGTGATTTCGCCGTCGCTAGGCGATGACGATAGCAACGAAGACAATGCGAACTTTAGCGCTCCGATGAACGGGACTATCGTGGCTCACTTGGTAGAAAAAGATCAGCCGGTGACAAAAGGGCAACCTATATTGGTGATGGAAGCAATGAAGATGGAGCATAGCATCACCGCGCCTTACGACGGTTCGGTTGAAGAATTCTTTTTCCAGCCGGGCGAGTTAGTTGACGGTGGCTCAACGCTATTAGCTTTTTCTTCTAAAGAAGCGAAAGAGGCATAGTATTATGTTTCCACAAGAAGTGAGCATTGTTGAAGTTGGTCCACGTGACGGCTTACAAAATGAAAAAAGCACATTAACGGCCGATCAAAAAATAAAACTTATCGAATTACTTTCGAATACTGGTTTAAAACGCATAGAAGCAGGTAGCTTTGTGTCCCCTAAATGGGTGCCGCAAATGGCTAACTCTGATGATGTTTTCAAAGCGCTCAATATTCAACATGGCATCCAGTATTCTGCCCTCACGCCAAATCTTAGAGGGCTGGAGGCTGCAATTGAAGCAGGAGTTAGGGAGGTGGCTGTGTTTGGTGCCGCCTCAGAGTCTTTCTCCCAGAAGAACATTAACTGCTCAATCAGCGAGAGCTTAAGCCGGTTTGAAGCTGTTTTTGAGATGGCTGAAAAACATGACATAAAAGTTAGAGGTTATGTTTCGTGCGTAATGGGGTGCCCGTATGAGGGGGATATTTCCCCAGAAGCAGTGACAAAAGTGAGTAAATCTTTGATTGATATGGGCTGCTATGAGGTCTCTTTAGGTGACACCATTGGCGTTGGTACACCAAGAGCAACACGCCTTCTATTAGAGAATGTGTTAAAAGAGGTCGACGTTAGCAAACTAGCTGCACATTTCCATGACACGTATGGACAGGCACTCGTTAATTTATACACAGCCATGGAATATGGTGTATCTACAGTTGATTCTGCGGTTGCTGGTCTTGGGGGCTGTCCATATGCAAGAGGAGCAAGTGGGAATGTTGCGACCGAAGATGTGCTTTACATGCTAAATGGCATGGGTGTTTCAACAGGTATTGATATGAATAAGTTGCTTGTCGCTTCCTCATATATCTCTGACATCTTAGGCCGCCCCCCTGTCTCGAAAGCTGCAAATGCTCTTTTGACAAGGTGATTGACTATAGACACTAAAAGGCACGCTTTTCAATTACGTAAAAGCGTGCAAATACGTCACTTTTGACAAGGTGATTGACTATAGACACTAAAAGGCACGCTTTTCAATTACGTAAAAGCGTGCAAATACGTCATCTTAAAGAGACATCCAACATAACGTCACTTTATAAGTAGACATCCACCACCAGCTTTACGGGTAAACCTCTCCCTTGCCTATTTTGGGCGTTATTATTTTAAATACAGCAGCTTTCGTAACATAACAGTATTCAAAGCTGTATTTTCATTGGATGTCTTTTTAGAGCAATAAGCAATGGGTGTCTGTGTATCACCCTTGGATGTTTACGTTATTTCCTATTTTCGCTGCATCTGTACTTAAACCATTCTTTAAGTCAGGTTACAGGGCTCTGCTCCCCCTGATATGGTCGTGCGACCGTAAGTTTTTTCCAACGTGTAAAATGGCTCAAAGCAGAAAATCATTAATAAGTCTCGATGACACCCCTTACTATCACTGTATTTCACGCTGCGTTCGTCGAAGCTACCTGTGCGGGTATGACTCAAAAAGCGATGTTAGCTATGAACACAGAAAGTCATGGGTCGAAAAGAGACTCTTATTTCTGGCAAAGATTTTTGCGATTGATATCTGTGCTTATGCAGTGATGAGCAATCATGTACATATTGTGCTACGTGTTGATAAGAAAGCAGCTCATGCCTGGTCCACCGACAATGTATTGGTGCAATGGCATAAAATGCATAAGGGAACTCTGCTCACTAGAAAGTACTTGAAAGGTGATTCAGTAAATGAGAGTGAACTTAAAACGATAAAAAACACAGCCGAAGTCTATCGGAAAAGGCTTTACGATATTAGTTGGTTTATGAGAAACCTAAACGAGTATATTGCAAGAAAAGCTAATGAAGAAGACAACTGTACTGGGCGATTTTGGGAAGGGCGATTCCGTTCACAGGCCCTGTTGACCGAGAAAGCACTCCTGTCTTGCATGGCCTACGTAGATTTAAATCCTGTACGAGCGAAAATGGCCACAGATTTACAAAACTCTTTTTATACCAGTATACACAAAAGGCTACGCTACAATGCCAAGAATAAGTATGTAAAAGGGCTGCTAGCCTTCAAAAATGCCTCATTCGGTAACATCAATCGCACTTTGAATTTTACTTTGCCCGATTACTGCGCGTTACTTAAATGCTCAATAGACATAATGCACGACGCCCATTCACCATTTAAAACATCCAAACTCAGCGCCATAGTTAAAAAGCTCGGTGTAGAGCAGTCCAAGTGGCCCCAAATTGTCACAAACTTTGAAAACACGTTTTCCTTTGCTGCCGGTGACAGTGAATCTATGCTTCTATTCAAGCAAAACACAAAGCGAAAACGGATGGCGAAATTCAAGTCTGCAGCATCATGCTTTGACTGTTAGTTTTCTATTTTTCATTAGGTAGAATGGCTGTTGCTAAAATGGCGAACACAAGCATTAGCGCCATTAAATAAACGACGGTGAACGTAAGAACAGATGAAAGTGCAGCGTAAAGCCCACCAAAACCAAGCAAAATAATTCCGATCGCTGTGTTAGAAAACCCCACAAGCTCTGTTCTCTCATGACCATCTTTCACATCCAGGCTGTACGTTTTTCTTCCCGTTCTAACCCCCGCGTGCGCAACCGATAATACAAAAAATAAAAGAGCTGAAATGAAGATAGAAGTAGCTTCTAAGGCAAGAAGACCAACGCATGCGATTAATGCGAGCACTCCGGATATCTGAAGGGTAAGCTTTGCGCTCTTGTCCGCAATTTTTCCCCAGATAATTGACGATAGCAACGCTGCTAATGCTTCAGCACCAATATAAATGGGTAGTAACTCCTGAACATCGCCATCACGTTCTATCATAAAATAAGGTGCTACTAACGCTGAATGGACGAACAATCCTCGTACAAAAATAAACTTATACACCGTGGAGTCGAAATGAACGCTGAAAGTGTCGTCAGACTTATCACTCGTTTCTACGCGAGTTTTAAGTGGCCAAACGCAGACCAACGTCAGAACAAAAGATAAAAGACTTGCGCACAGAACCATTAGAAGCAAATTAGAGGAAAGCATGTTTTCGAAAATAACTAAAGGAATTGCAATACAAAGGGTTACTAATCCAGAAACAGTTGAAGCGATACCAATTAAGTTGCCTCTTTGTCCTTTTTTCGCAGCATCTGCCTCAATATCTTTAACAGTTAAAGAGCATGCCGAACGCCCCATGCTAAGAATTACGAGGGATAACAAAACCCCGGTCCCAGCGAGAAAGCCAGAAAATAACGTAACCGAAAAAATAATGCCAAGCACTGAAGAGGCTTGCACTATCATACCAAGCCGCCATACTTTGTGTCTTTCAGGGTGATTTCGCAAATAAATGCTGATAAGTACTTGGGGAAGAAGTGCTCCAGACTCACGTATGGGAACTAGCCAGCCAATCATCCAAACAGGCGCGCCAACGCTTACAAGAAGTGCTGTTAAAGTGGTTTTTGCAGATATTAGAAGGTCAGCTAATTTGTTTAACGATAAGCCTGAGACGAGTCGATTTTTTTGATTCATGTTTATTGGGTTTAGACTCTTTGTCTCTTGTACTTTGCTCTATTCTTCTCAGATCAGTTCGTGTTACTTAATTAACTTTTTTCTGCAAGGGTTTTGAGGTTCTCTAACCCCATTTCGAAGTCAGGCCCTATCATACCGTCCATCATCAACGCGAAGTAACGATTGATAGGGTTGTTGTCTACCGAACCTTCATCCCGCCACGTAACAACAGAACCGTTTAAAGTAGGCCTAATTTCAAATGCACCCGTGGAGCCCATATCATAGTCTGGGAAATATAGACGATAAAGTACTCGCCTGTTATGTTCTAGCTGAGTGATTTCCATTTCACCGTTGCCCTCTGTATCACTTTTCCACTCAGAGCGCATGCCTATAGCCCTATCGGGCCCAGAAAAATTGAGTTCCATGTTAGGATCTCGTTTAAACCATACCCCCCACTTGCTCCACTCTTTTAAGTCAACAATATAAGGATAAATTTCGGATGGCTCGGCATTAATAACGATTGTTCTTTCAACGCTGTAGTCTTTTGAAATGAAGAAGCTTGTAACGACAAAAAGTGTAATCAAAACGCCAACCACAACTAAAAGTTTTTTTAATGCACTCATCTGAGACTCCAAGACTATATCCATCGCCCAAATATAACATTTGATTAACATTTGTCACCTAAAGATTAATGACTGACAAACACATAGCCATTTCTAGATTACTAGCAAGACATCCAACGGCTATGGTTAAACAACGCTTAACCAAAAAAAGCCGTTTTCAGCTTAGTGTTCATTGATGAAGCTTTGATTTTCAGCGATAGCGTATACCTTGTCGGCCAGAAAATTTACTCAAGCGCACGATCTTTTCCAACCTAATAGACGAGAGGTAACGAGAGATTTTTTAAACTAATACTTGAGGTTAACCGACTTGTTTTTATGAAATTAGTGTCCTGTAGTTCGATATTCGTCTGCTCAAATGATTATCATGGATGTCTCTGTAAAGTTCTTATGCGAAGTCTCTTTGAGAGGCGAGTGTGGTGTTGAGATACTCCGATTATCGTTGGGTGTCTTGTTTAGGTAGTTGGACATGGACGGGCGTTGAAATGGGTGTCTCTGTAAAGCATCTGTAAAGCGGTCAAGCGAGGCGGCGCTTCAGAGGCGAAAACATAAATTTAAATAATTTTACCATTTCATCACAAAGCTTATAAATCAAACTGTCATTCTAAAATATCTTGTGTAATATGAAGTTATGTTATCAAAACGTGCCTCATATTCGGGGTCCAATGTATAGCGCTATTAATCGCAACACTTCGCTTTCTTTATTATATTTCTATCGATATTCAATTATCGCTTTTTGACAGGAGTTTATAGGAAATGGCAGATCAGAGTTCACGTTACATCAGTAACTTAACACGCGATACCTATGCGCTTATCCTCGCCGGAGGTAAAGGGTCAAGGTTACACGAACTCACCACCTGGCGTGCCAAGCCAGCACTTTATTTTGGTGGTAAATTTAGAATTATCGACTTCCCTCTTTCGAATTGCGTTAATTCGGGCATCAGGCGAATTGGTGTTGTAACGCAATACAAGTCTCACTCCCTCATAAGACATCTCGTTAGAGGTTGGGGCCACTTTAAAAAAGAGCTTGGAGAATCCGTCGAAATTTTACCTGCGTCTCAACGGTTTTCAGATAACTGGTACG
This sequence comes from Alteromonas sp. KUL106, assembly GCF_009811415.1. Lineage (GTDB taxonomy): Bacteria > Pseudomonadota > Gammaproteobacteria > Enterobacterales > Alteromonadaceae > Alteromonas. Next base: position 21,797 of record NZ_BLIG01000027.1, read on the forward strand.
AAGGTACTGCCGACGCCGTTTTTCAGAATATTGATATTATCCGAGATGAACTCCCAAAATATGTCATGATCCTGTCGGGCGACCATATTTATCGTATGGACTACGGCGATATGCTGGCTAAACACAAGGAGTCAGGCGCCAAAATGACAGTTTCATGTATGTCGGTGCCTGTTGAAGAGGCTGCGGGCGCGTTTGGCGTGATGTCGGTAGACGAAAATTATCGCATCAACGGATTCGAAGAAAAACCAGCTAACCCAACACCTCTTCCCAATGATCCAACTCGATGTCTCGCATCTATGGGGAATTATGTATTTGATACCGAATTTCTCTTCGAGCAACTAAGGGTAGATTCAGAGAATATGGGGTCTCAACGAGATTTTGGAAAGGATATCATCCCCTCTATTATCGCAGACCACCCCGTTTACGCTTTTCCCTTCGAACAAAGCGGTAGCGACAACGCTTACTGGCGAGACGTGGGCACCATAGACTCTTTTTGGGAAGCGAATATGGAAATGGTCGCGCCTGTTCCTCAACTCAATCTGTATGACAGAAAATGGCCAATCTGGACCTATCAGGAACAATTACCTCCCGCCAAATTTGTATGGGAAGACCACGATAGACGAGGTGAAGCAATAAATTCTGTCGTGTCAGGTGGTTGCATAATTTCAGGCTCCACCCTACGCTCGTCAATTTGTTTTTCGAATGTACGCGTGCACTCTTATGGACTTATTGAAGAAGCTGTGATACTTCCTGATGTTGAAATTAAACGCCATTGCAAATTGAAGAAAGTGATCATCGATCGCGGGTGCGTCATTCCCGAAGGTACGACTATTGGCTACGACCACGAACAGGATAGAGCGCGTGGCTTCAGGGTGTCAGAAAAAGGTGTTGTTCTTGTCACAAGAGAAATGCTTGGCCAACCCGTGGGTGGGTTTAGCCATGCCAAAAAGTCTTAATAAGACGTCTTATCTTTGATTTTGGCGCATCGGCGCCAAAATCGAATGTTCAGCTAATTATTCCATTTCGTCAGTGTCTCTTCTATAAACGCAGCGACATCTTCCGGGTGTTCCAAAGGAAACATATGTCCGCCATCTAATACGACATGTTCGATGTTATTGTGCTTCATCAGCCGCGAATACATTTCTGGCTTGCATACCTTACTTTTACTGCCCGTGGCTAATACCGCAGGACACAATAACTTCCCCTTATACTTCCCAAGGTTGTGCGGTACGTTTCTAAACAGCGCAGCCTCGACGTCAGCCTGAAAGGTCAGTGATATAGCATCACCATTTACTGCGGTAACCGACTTCACGTAGTCTCTTACACACCGCCTATCCATATCTCTAAACAAGGCTTTACCGTGAAAGTACGCCTCCATATCAGTACTTTTCGGCCAACTCGTTTTTCGCGTTTGTGCGAGCTTTGCAGGCGTTAGTTTATTTATAAGCGGTGTATGCTTTGCAAATCTAAAGAAGTGGCTTAGTGGGCCTACCACCAACGGTGGGTCAAACAATATAATTCCTCTAAACAGCTCAGGGGCTTCACACGCTGCCATGTAAGTGATGACCGCGCCAAATGAGTGCCCTACACCAAACACGCCACGAGGGTCCTTATTCTCTTTTTTTACATGTTTAATTAGCTCTTTAACTTGGTTTCGCCAGTTACCATTAACAGGCAGGTTGGGATCGTGACCAAAGCGCTCTACATGAAGTCGATTAAAATTGATCGGCAGTGCAGAAAACATAGCGTTATAGCATCCCGCGGAAAATCCGTTAGCATGGGCAAAATGGAAACTTAACTCTGTCGAAGACACCAATGACTCCCTCAAACGTAAACAAATAAGGGGCTTAAAATCAGCCCCTTAGGAGAAAGTAAGGATAATACTACAAGCCCCTTGCTTCTGCCATTTCCCAATCTTTTACTATTTTCGTGCTTGTCCAAAGAAACACGACAATGGATATCGCATAGGGTACTACCAAATAAATAAGTGCCTGCCTGAGGGCTTCTGTCTCGCCGAGAGTGGGCACCAATGCTTGGCTGATGATACCTGTTAGCGTAGGACCTCCGCCAAGTGCAATTATGTTTAATACAAAGAAAAAGAGTGCCGTAGACATTGCCCTTACATTGAGCGGAGCCAGGGTTTGCGCCATAGCAAAACTAGGGCCCAAATAGGAACCACTGGTGAACAAAAGAAGCGCCATTAATCCAACAGACACCCACAAATCTTGTACTTGAAGAGAGATGTATAAAGCGGGCAAGCCAATGATAAGCGCGATAGCAGGAAGTAGCGCATAGGCCTTTTTGTTGTGCTTGCCCCAGCGATCAGCGATATAACCACCTAACCATACACCAAGCGCATAAGCTGTGCCGTTAATAATACCAAATACAATAAGCAGTAATGTGATATCTAACCCTGCAAATGCGCGAACATAATAGTCAATAACCCACGTTGAAATGGCGTAGTTTCCGAAAGAACCAAATGAAATACCCAGCGCCATTCCCCACCAGGTAGGTATTTTAAGTAAGGTTTTTAGCGACGCTTTTACGCTCGGTTTGCTAACGGTTTCTTCGCTTGGCGCAGATACCGTTCTAGACGGCTCTTTCACTGTAAACTTAAGTAAAATAGCGAGAATAACGCCCGGTATACCTACGCTGTACATAACGGTACGCCAGTCAGCCGAACCACCTTGTAGAAAAAAAGCAGAAGCAAAAAAGGCTAGCATGACGCCAAATGGAATACCCAACGAATAGATGGCAAGCGCGCCAGCCCGTTTCTCTTTGGGAAAAAGGTCTGAAATGATGCTGTGAGACGGCGGACTCCCACCAGCCTCGCCAATACCGACTCCAATTCTCGCGATGGCAAGCTGCATATAGTTGGCAGCTAAACCCGACGCTGCCGTAAATCCACTCCACAGCGTAAGCGAAATAGCAATAATATTCACACGGCTATAGCGGTCAGCTAGCCAAGCGATGGGTATCCCCATAACAGTGTAGAGAAGAGCAAAATAGATACCTTTCAGCCATCCGAGCTGAGCATCATCCAAGCCTAAATCTGCTTTGATGAACGGGGATAGGATCCCGATAATTTGTCTATCAATAAAATTAAACGCATAGACCAAGGTCAATATGAATAAAACGTAGTTCCGGTAACTTCTAGATACCCCAGCCTGAGCAGCAGGAACACCTTCAACGTGAGTTTGGGCCATAACAGTCCTTTTAAGTGACGATAACCCCAGTCTACGCATTAGGTAAAAAAATAGACAACTAATTGTTACTTATTTGTAAACATAACGAAAATTACTAAGTCAGGCTTTCCGTTCTACAGCGCTTAGGGTACGATAATATTTAACCAACTCATCAGACCAGACAAGTAAGCATGACAGTAGACGAATTGCTCAATATTCCCCAATTATCACAAACGTCGGACAATACATGGCGCGTCGACGGGCTCATTATCCCAAAAACATGGGGGCAAGGCCGCACCGCCTTCGGCGGAATTTCTGCGGGCATGCTGTATAGTGCAGTAAAGCAGCAGGTTACTGATAATAGAGTATTGCGCTCGTTCACCACCAATTTTGTTGGGCCATTATCATTAGAAGCGCCTTTCTCCATTGAGGTCACTTTACTTAGAACGGGTAAGAACGTGTCTCAATTCACAGCGCATGCTACACAAGACGGTAAAAGCTGTGTTTTTTCACAAGCGTGTTTTGGTGTGGGCAGAGAGTCCAGTATTCTCGTTGAAAATACAGAGAGACATGACATGCCTCTTCCCAATAAAGCTAAATTTATACCTCAAATTCCAAAAGTTACGCCGAAATTCCTGCGTTATTTTGATTTAGCTATTGAAGATGGCGGCATACCTTTTACTCGCAGAAAGACCAGTCACTACCATGGATTTATGCGCTTTAAGCACGCACCAGAAGTCATTACAGACGCTCACATTATCACGATGATCGATGCTTGGCCGCCAACCCTTCTTCAAATGATGAAACTCCCTGCCCCCGCCAGTACCGTAAGTTGGAACCTAGAGTTTATTCACCCTCATAAACCTGTAAGCCCTACTGACTGGTTCGGCTATAAGGCTCATACAAGGCAAGCTGCAGATGGCTACGGCCATACAGAAGCAACAATTTGGGATAAGGACAACGAGGTCATTGCGATAAGCAGGCAAACCGTCGCCGTGTTCGATTAAGCGCGTGGATTTCACTTGAAGCGCAACGTGCGCTTCAAGTTAATACAACATAAATGCGTGAGGGTTGAACAAGGAGATCACTGATATGCACTGGAGATTGGTAATGTCTAATGCGTCTTCTAAATCCTCGCGGTTCAATGACAGCGATTCATGCAGTTCAGGCTTAAGGTTGTGATAGCTTGGATAGATTTCTGGATTAACATTATCGAGCGCCAACACGTAAGATAGCTGAACTATCTTATCTTCAGTCTCCAATTCATCCTCCTGTCCCTTGTGAATGTTAGCAATAGGGACATGTATTGAGCTGGGAATGCCCCATTTCTCAATGAGTTTTGCTGACAACTCTGCGTAAGTAAAACCTAAAACCCCAAATTGGAGTTCAGATGGGCTTACACGCGTATTGAATGCCTGGCAACGTATGGCGGCTTCAGGTAACAAAGAAACTGTCACTAACTCACCAATATTATGCAGCAAACCTGAAACGAAAAGGCGCTCGGGTTCGCGAATGTTGCGCATATCAGCAAAGTATTTGGCCAAAAGGCCACACGAGACACTTTGTTCCCAAAATTTGTCTAAATCGATTTGCTGACCGTCTACATCACTAAACGCTTTGCTTACCCCATAGGCTAGCGCCAAGTCGTAGGTCGAACGTGTTCCGACAACTTGAATTGCTCGCGTTACGGTGTCAATCTTATTCGGGAAACGATATAAAGCGGAGTTCGCAACCCTAAGAAGCTGCGCCGCTAACGAGGGGTCGAAAGCAATGATATCGCCGATATCCTCAATACTTGAAGCTTCGTCGTCCATACAAGCTTTAAGCCGGGTCACCGAGTCTGGTAATACGAAGAGATTTTCCGCTTTCGAAACTAGTTCTTCTAAATTCATTCGTGCACTCTCACTAATGCCGCCATTGTCAATGTAGCGTTTGAGGCACTTCCGTTCGCCCTCTTGTCTGTAGGTATAGGCATAAAAATCAGGTTGGTCAACAAAGATTCTCTAGTAAAAAAGTATGATTTCTTTACTTTTCATTAACTTAAAAAGTCTATTTTCTTAGTCAGGCAAGTATTATCAGCGCCGTGTTTTAAACTACATTTCCAGTTTATAACCTGTTCGCCATAACATTGACCGACTAACACCATTTTTTATAAAGGTTAGTCGCTACTAATTATAGCGTGCCGTACCAAATTCCATACTTATAATTGTAAAACAAAGAAAAACTTAGGGTAATTACCTAAAAGAATTAGATTTTCTAGGGCGTGTCGCTTTTTCACTCTCCCTACTAGACCCCGAAATTGTGCTAGCATAGACCTCACTATCATTATGGCGCTTCAACGCTAATTTTTAAAAAAAGTAAAAATCACCATTATGTTAAATGTCGTAATTATTGGCTATGTGTGGCCTGAGCCAAACTCATCGGCTGCGGGCCAAAATATGCAATCGATTATCACCCGCTGTGTAGCCTCTGACTTCAACGTATCATTTCTAACGGCCGCAGCAGAAAGCGAGCATAAAACAGACCTGACTACGTTAGGTGTAGATACTTACGCGGTGGCGCTAAACTGCAGTTCATTCAATACGCTCATTGAAAATTTGAAGCCAGACGTTGTGATTTTTGACCGATACATGACAGAAGAGCAATTTTCGTGGCGAGTGAAAGAAAGCTGTCCGAATGCGCTGCGAATCTTAAACACAGAAGATTTACATAGCTTACGCCAGGCTAGACACAGTGCCGTTAAGCTAGATGGCGACGCTAAAAAAGCAGATTTAAATAGTGAACTTGCGCAAAGAGAAATAGCCGCGATACTAAGAAGCGATCTGACACTTGTAATATCTATGGCCGAAATGGTGCTCCTTACGGAGTATTACCGCGTCCCCAACACGCAACTACATTACCAACCTCTCGTTGTGGGACAAACACCGTCACGCTCTATCCCTTTTGAAACACGAGCACATTTTGTTCATATTGGAAACTTTCGACATGCGCCCAACTGGGACGCAGTATTGCAACTTAAGCAAAGCATCTGGCCCGCCATTAAAAAAGCACTTCCAGGCGCGGAACTGCATATTTACGGTGCCTACCCCCCTAAAAAGGCAACGCAGTTACACAACGACAAACAAGGCTTTCTGGTAAAAGGGTGGGCTGAAGATGTCGTGTCGCTAATGGAAAATGCTAGAGTTTTAATCGCTCCCTTACGCTTTGGCGCAGGCATAAAAGGAAAATTGCTTGACGCAATGCGCTGCGCCACACCGTCGATTACAACATGGGTGGGCGCAGAGGGCATCATTCCTACAAACACGGATGAAGACGCAGAAAGGCTCTCGCAGCACAATTTATGGCCAGGCGCTATTTGTAGCACCAACACCACCGAATCAAGTGTCATTGATGATTATGTGAATAAAGCCGTGACGCTATATACCAACCAGGATATGTGGGAAGCAGCGAGCACGCAGGCGAGAAAAATGCTTATTACCTTTAGTGAAAATCAACCTGACATTTCGCTGGTCGATAAAATGGTAAAAATAACAAGTGATATTGAGGCTCATAGAAAAACCTTGTTTATGCAAAGCCTCTTGTGGCACCAAACACTAAGCGCCAGTAAGTATATGAGTCAGTGGATTGAAGCAAAAAACAAATGATGTAGCACTAAACAAATTCACTAGAAGCTTTTGAGTTTGGCTATGACTGATTTTATGCCGTTTCCACGAGACTCGCTTAAATAACGCTCAAGCTGACAGCGAGATAAATATTGCGCATAGTCAAACTCTTTACGCTGCTGTTTCGTCAACGTATTCGCTTTCTCGAGCAGTACAGCAAGCACACCGCGAATAACTTTACTTGGAGAGTATGCCATTACTCTGGCTTCACTGTCTGAAAAAGCAATCCATACAGGACTTTCACAGCCTTCAACCGCGTTTTTATCTGTTCGCGCCTCCTCTGGCAGAGGTGCTAGCGCCTTACCCGTCAACATCAGCGTTCGAGTAAAATCATCCCAACCTTTCGTCTCTGCTAGCGACCGTGCTAGAGGTAATAGCGCATCTTCAGACATCATTTCAAAACCGACTTAATTACCGCCTAATTCTGCAGCAAGGTCTTCAGCGGTCATCACTAAGTTCTCAACATCGCTTGTAGTAGGAAACATAACAAGCTCTACACCGTTTTTATCCAAACCAGGCAACCACGTCTGCTTAAACTCTTCTAACGCGATGTTGACACATTGACCGTCTATGTCATTCATGGCTACAAACTTTTGCGCCAAATCCTTATGAGGAAAGACAGGTAATTGTACGTTTTCTCCGTCTTCGAACATTACGAAGCCTTCAGTGCCTTGAACCAACCAGATTTCATTGGATTTCGCGATGTAGCTTACCACTAACTCTTGGCGCTCTTCTGCACTCAGCTTCATCGCTTGTTCGATGACAGCATCATTTAATTTGTCTGCAATGGTTTCTGGAAACACGTGTTTTTCCTATCTGAAAATTTGCCGCAAGTATACCCGCACCATGATTAGGTGCAATGCAATAAACGCGAAAAAATACCCCATGCCCTACCCATTACAAAGACACCCATGATAAAGTCGTTTAACAAAGACACCCACGATTACCCCGTGACTGAAACACATATAATCAAATTGCATTGAATCAACAACGCCCATGCAAATATAACGCGAAGAACTGTACGCTATGCGAAACCTTTTTACCGCTCTTAAGCAAGACACCCAACCAAGCCATACTGCCCTAGAAAATACTTTCCCATTTTCGATCTATCACCAAAACAATCTGTTTAATAAAACGGCGTATTACGCGGTGCTTACGATTATGAAGGAATTTCATAAGTCTTCTGCCCAGGCATTAAAACAGGCAGAACACGCAGACACACGTCTGGCTCAAATAGCGTCGATGATCGACAGTAACGCTGTATTAACTGCGCTAGACAAAGACACCCTTGAACTAGAAAAAGACAGCCATCTATTCAGCGCAAAACAAGGTAGTACTTACATAGACACCCATCAAACCTCTTATACAGACACCCATCATAAAAAAACCGATAGCGTTCGCATCTGCGCAACTATTAACGATGAAGCTTCCAAAGACACCCATACCAAATCACAGTTACTCCCCGCTTTTCATTCTCCAACAACCGTTGCGATAGCCGCAGCTTACGTATGGTTGGGTTCATCCATGGGCGCAAATATCATCGCTAGAAGGTTGAGCGGCATGGAGTACGATATTCCAACTCATTACTATTGTGCGATGGCCGAATGTGCGAAATCGTGGGTGTCTTTCAAACAACATGTCGATGCATTGTTACCTGAACTTGCTTCAGAGAATGAACGAGTTATTGACGATATCGTAGAGGATGCAAAGGCTTGGTTCGAATATTTGATCAAGTTGGGAATGCAGTTTCAAGCAACCGCATCTATGAAGGATATATCTTCTGAGCGATGCGAAAACCCGCTTTCAACCTAAGCTATAAATAAACTTAATCTATACCATCGACTGAATAGATTAATATTAGGGAAATTCGGCATGAATGGCGTCATCGCTTTCTGATAAACTCGCACCAATTTGAAACAACCGACTAACTAAACATGAAAGTAATTTCCTTTAATATAAATGGCATCCGCGCGCGCCTACATCAACTACAAGCACTTATTGATGCCCACCAACCAGACGTCATTGGCTTACAAGAAATAAAGGTTCATAACGAGCAGTTTCCAGTTGAAGCCGTTGAAGCCATGGGCTACCACGTCTATTTTCATGGGCAGAAGAGCCACTATGGCGTCGCTTTTTTGGCAAAAAAAGAACCACTTTCAGTTTCAATGGGCTTCCCGTCTGACGATGCAGAGGCTCAGCGCCGAATGATCATGCTTAAAACCACGGATGATGCGGGAGAGCCGGTCACAATACTGAACGGCTATTTTCCCCAGGGAGAAAACGAAAAGCACGAAACAAAATATCCAGCTAAGCGTAAGTTCTATCAGGATTTAATGCACTATCTAAACGAAAATCACACTCCGGATGAGAAGATCATCGTCATGGGCGATGTCAACATTTCTCATACCGATTTAGATATCGGCATCGGCGAAGAAAACCGCAAACGCTGGTTAAAGACGGGGAAATGTAGCTTTTTACCTGAAGAGCGTGAATGGCTAAATACTGTTATGGCTTGGGGTTTTGAAGACAGCTTTCGTACGTTAAATCCAGACACCAACGACCGATTTTCATGGTTTGACTACCGCTCGAAGGGATTTAACGACAACCGTGGTCTACGAATCGATCTCATTTTGGCTACAAAGCCACTTCATACAAACCTTACTGACGCGGGAATTGATTACGAACTCAGGGGAATTGAAAAGCCCTCAGACCATGCCCCTATCTGGGCTGAATATAAAAATTAACTGCCCTAGAAATCGCGTAAAAGCCACAGTCGAGGAGTAAATGTGAGTACATTGCAAGTATTAGCTTTTTTGGCTTATGGCGCTTTTTTGTTGGGCGCTATTCGGCACATCGACTTAGCTCACTTTGCCAAAAACAAGCATCAACAACACCTCATTTTTGGCACTGCAGCTTCACTCTTTGTGCTGTGGCTTTTCAAAGCGGGGATTTACGAAGGCCTAGATGTTCATTTTCTGGGCCTAACCGTACTCACATTAATGCTTGGTTTTAGAAACGCGATTATTGCGTCTTTCTTAGCATTGCTTGGGGCCCATGCTATTGGTTACGGCATATGGGAAAACTTCGGTGTCAACGCATTGCTTGGAACCGTACTCCCAATAGGTATCACCTACCTGTTTTACATGCTCTCTTTTCACCACATACCGAGACAGCTTTTTGTTTATATATTTGTTTGCGCTTTTTTCCCTGCCGCACTCTCTATCGCACTGAAGACACTCGCATTAGGCGCTTTCTATTACGCAGAGGGCGTGTATTCTTGGGACATCGTCTTTGACAACTACATCCTGCTCGTTCCTCTTTTAGTTTTTCCTGAAGCCTTACTTAACGGCATGGCGATAACCTTACTGGTTATTTATCAACCAACGTGGGTTTATACCTTTCACGACAAGTTTTATCTCGATAATTAGCGCGTATTGCTTTAGGTCTAGTGATAGCAATATCGACCTTTTCATTGCACCAAAGCGTCTTATCGCCAGCGATGACGATTAAAAAAATGGTCAAACTCATCGTGTAACAGTGACCAATTTTTTAACTTAATTTTTACGACTAATAGTTAATAAATTTTCTCTCACAATCGTCTACTCTTACTATGTAGATGAAAAGGTAGGCAAAAATGCAGATAAATACAGTAGAAATACAATGTGCTGATCACGCGGATGTGGCGAATCAGGTCGCTGAGGTATTCGCTGAAAAATTGCCATCATTAGTGATTGGCTATGGAAATTCTACGCTGCCTTTTTCAGAGATTCAAACCTCACTGGCGGCATTTCATTTTCCTTTTATTGTATCTAGTTCTTGTTTAGGCGCCCTGCTTTGCGATAGTCAGACCGTTAAAGCAGGCTGCGACCTTGCTTTTTTCTGTGTATTTGACGGTGAAGGAGCCTATGGCGTAGGCAGTGCCAATCTTAGCGAAAACAGTCCGTTCCAAGCCGGCGCGAGTGCGCTGTTGAGCGCGCTCGAGGACGCAGGTCGTCCTTATGAAAGCCCTGCTTTAATCTGGTGCGCGCTGCCACCAGGAGAAGAGGAAAGAATTCTAGAGGGCTTTGCCAGCGTCGTGGGTGAAAACGTCCCTGTCTTTGGTGGTTCAATGGCAGATAATACCGTAGAAGGTAGCTGGAATACGGTAACGCACAACGCATACGGCCCACAAACCGTGGCGGTCGTCGCCATGTATCCATCCCCCCCTCTGGGGATGAGTTATAGCTCAGGCTATATGCCTACTGAGACTGAGTTTCGTGTATCTAAAGCCCATGGCAGACAACTTGTTGAACTCAATGGTTCGTCAGCAAGCCATGTATATAACCAAGCAACGAATAACCTCATTGAAGAACAACTCAAAGGGGGGCAGATTTTAGGGCTTACATCGTCTGCCCCGTTAGGTCGCCCAGTCGAATTAGAAGATGGTGCGATTAATTATCTTCTGTGCCACCCTGATTCAGTCGATGAAAACGGCACGCTTAACGTATTTTCTGAGGTGAAAGAAAACGATACTTTAGTGTTAATGGAAGGAAGTATCGCAAGTCTTACTTCTCGTGCTCAGCGGGTTATTAATAATGCCATTATGTTGTTGCCTGAAAACAGAAAGCCCGTGGGTGTGCTCATGATTTATTGTGCTGGCTGTCGACTCATGGTCGGAGACGAGATCAAGCAGATGCTTCTCTCACTGCAAGCGGAGTTCGCTTCACTTCCAATATGTGGTCCCTTCACCTTTGGCGAGCAAGGTCGTTTTCTTGATGGCAAGAACAGACACGGAAACCTTATGATATCAGCGATAGTGTTTTCTAAATGAATAGAGATTACGAAAACGTTTTAGAAGATCTTGCCCTTGTTTATCGCCTTAAGCAGCAGGCAGAGGCTCACAAAAAAGAAACCGACGCCTTGCTTGAAGGGACCCACGCATTGCTCACGGCTGAAAATGAACAAGAACTTTACTCTAAAATGTTTGAAGTGTTCAAAGGGCTCTATAATTACGAAGTATGCTTTGTGCTTGAGAATAATGGGCCAAAGCGGATGAAGTGCATAAACAGTACCTATTCGCCCCTGCTAGACACCATTTGGGATATTGATGATACGCTTTCCCGCGCAGTAAAAAGTTCACCCGTCGCATTGTTTAATATTCAACATCAGCCGACATGGCAACAGCACCTCGCTCGCTTCGACTCACCTGTTACCTCTGTATTGTATTGCCCTTTTAAAGTTCATCAACAACATGCCGTGATTGTGTTTTGTCATCAGTCATTGGGGTATTACACACAAGAATATGTCGAGATGGCTAACCGTTACCGTATTTTTACAGAACAAATCGCCATGGGCATGCAGGCTAAGATGATGGCGCTGGAAACGGTTAGGCTTAAAGAGGAAAAGGCGCAAGTAGAAAAAAGCTTAATCGACTCTGAAAAAATGGCTTCATTAGGTTTGTTAGCGGCGGGCGTCGCTCATGAAATCAATAATCCCATTGCCTTTGTCAATAGCAATATTCACTTTTTGAAAAACGTGGTACCTGCGTTATCGAGTATGCAAAGCATAGTCGATAAGCTTGCGCAAAGTGAAAATGAGGAACAACGGGCCCAACTAAAAAATGAGGCTATCTCGTGGCAAGCAAAGCATAAACTAGACTCTCTGGCAGACGAAGTTAAAGACATTTGCAATGAGTCTGAAGATGGATTGAAAAGAGTCACAGACATCATCACAAGTTTGCGCTCATTCTCGCACGATGCTGATATACCCGATGATGAGACAATAGATGTCAATAGCTGTGTTAACCATGCACTGCGGTTAGTGAACAGCGAGCTCAAGCACAGAATCAACATTCAACAGAAACTGGGGGAAGTTTCACCCATACAGGGTAAAACAGGTAAACTAAATCAAGTACTTGTTAATCTTTTCGTAAACGCAGCGCAGGCGATGGAAGAAGGAGATACGCTCACCATCACATCTTTTAACGAGCCAAAGAATGGGAGTGTGATGATAATTGTTGAAGACACAGGATGTGGAATAGAAAAGCACGCGCTGAAGAAAATGTTTGAGCCTTTTTACACGACTAAGCCCACGGGCAAAGGCACAGGTTTAGGGCTTTATATTTCATTTTCCATTGTAGAAGCGATGGGAGGAACCATTAACGTTGAAAGCGAAGTAAACGTTGGCACCACGTTTACCCTTTCATTCCCAGCACTTGTAGAAAATAAAAAAGCCGCACAAACGTGCGGCTCAAATACAGTCAGTGAAAAGCCGTAGTGGGTTACGGCTTTTTCTCAAACAGGATATCCATGATATCAGAAAGTTCGCCCTTCCCTTCACGGATCTCTTCTTCCGTTAGTCCCGCTATCTCGTGAGGAAACACAAGCCATTCGTCACTTTCGTTGACGTAATAATCCGGCACGATATCAGTGGTGTTGTTTTGAGGCTTGTACCACGGACACGCAATGCGAATGTCTTTTGGCATGTTCAAACGCATTAGCTTGTTAATTTGCTTGATTAGCGCATCAACGCTGCGGCCTGAATCGAAAACATCATCAACAATCAATAATTTGTCATCAGCGTTAGCGTTTTCAATCAAATAGTGTAACCCGTGAACACGGATTTCTTTAGATTGCTTGTTGATACCATAGTAAGACGATGTGCGTACCGCAATGTGGTCGGTAGAAGTGTTCTTAAACTCAAAAAATTCTTGAACTGCAATACCGATTGGAGCACCACCACGCCAAATACCAATAATAAAGTCGGGACGGAAGCCGTCTTCATACACCTTTGCCGCTAAGCGAAAGGAATCCTGTAGAAGCGATTGCGAGGTGATAAAATTTTTATTCATGACGTCTCACTGGGCAAAATTTAAAGACCGCGAGTATAGTGAATTTCGCACTAGTTTGCACGGCTAATTCAGGGAATTATTCGTTTTGAAGCGCTTGTGAGGGCGCTATTTTCATCGCTTTTCGCGCAGGATATACACTGGCTAACACGCACAGCAGTAGCGAAAGTAAAGTAATGCTAACAATTTGTACTGCATCCATTTCTATGGGCAGGCCTCTTCCATCTGCGGCAAGTGCTAAAGGTGAGCCAATCACATCTAAAATGTTGTTTAGCTGAAAGGTGATAACAATGCCTAAGATAAGTCCGATGCCTGCGCCTTTTATGCCGTTAAATAAACCATTGAGCACAAAAATCCACATGATGGTTCTGGGCAACATACCTTGGGTTTGAAGTACCGCAATATCCCCTTGTTTTTCTGTTACCACCATCACGAGTGCCGAGACGATATTAAATGCAGCAACGGCGATGATGAGCAGCAGCATAAGCGCCATCATGTTTTTCTCCATCTTCACCGCATCAAAGAGTGGCCCTTGGCGTTCACGCCAGGTTTTAACATCGTTAACAGAGACACCCATCGTATCAGTTAAATAATTTACAACCGAAAGGTAATTAAATGCATCATTCAAAAACAGGCGAAGTGACTGTCCAGTGCCTTTCGGGTCACGCATTAAACGGTTTACATCATGAAGATTCATATACATCACTTTGTCGTCCATCTGCGACCCCATATCGAAGACACCCACAACAGTGACAAGTCGTTGACTAGGCATGCGGCCAAACGGCGTATAAACGCTGGCCCCAGCCACCATTACGCGCAACCTATCGCCCACTCTCACATCTAGTTTAATCGCCAGCGAACGACCAATGATTGCTGTAAAACTTCCTTCAGCTAAGTCGCTAAACCTTCCTTGCTCCATATGGCTGGCAACCAAGGTGTGCTCCAACATCACCTCTGGCTCAATGCCGTGAATCTGTACGCCTCGCAGTTCTGAGCGCGACTGAACCACAGCTTCGGCTTCACGGTAAGCCATGTTGGCGACAACGCTAGTGATGGGTGTCTTGCTAATTTCACCTAAGGAAAGTTGATGCGGTTTTATCGTGTTTGAGATGGGTGTCTTTGTATCTTTTTTAGCGTCTTTCGATTCGTTTGCCGCTACACTGCTTTGCGTGGGTGTCTCGCCAATATTGCTGCTAATTGACGTGGGTGTCTTGCTAACTTCTAAACTATTTTGCGTGGGTGTCTTTATAGTTTCGCGCACACTAGAGTTGGGTGTCTCCGTAATTTCGCGGGCGCTAGCAATGGGTGTCTCTGTAATTTCGATATGAGGGACGATGCCTAAAATGCGTTGTTTCAACTGCCCCTCTAGGCCGTTCATTACAGATACCACAATGATGAGTGCCATAAGGCCCAATGCAATGCCAGCAACTGAGAATCGGTTAATGAAAGAGACAAAACTGGTTTGGCTTTGCTTGTTAGACTTGGCATAACGATAGGCAATGAATGCAGAAAGAGGATAAAACATGGCGCCTTGCTTTTCAGTAATACGGTAATCTGGCCCGGCTTGGCTATGCTTAATGAATAAAAAATTCAGATAAGTAGCCCAAAGGCGAGATGACGGGCTAAGCCCAAAATAGTAAAGTGGTTATACTACGTGTAAGCTACTGGCTGCACAAGAATTAGTGGCAGAGGAATGATGTGAGCGAACTAAGCCTAGAACAAAAACAAGCCCAATTCGATGAATACTTCTCAATAGCGCATTGTATTAATGCAAACGTACGCCCTTTAGATAGTAATGAGGACGTACCCGATGAAGAAGCGCTGGAAGAGTCGATGCCTTATGCCTTTCGTATTGCAAGCGAAATGGCCGCTTTAGAAGCCCAAGCAATTAGACCGCTAAGAAACCTTGGCGACCATGCTGAAACATTGGCTGAATATCTGAATCATCAATCAAGAAAAATAGATTTGATGATGTCATTTGTCCTTCACCAACAAGATGAGCCTGAGTATCGTTTCAAAACGGTAAAATTAGGTGGTGGCGGTGTCATTATTGAATCAAAAGAGGCACTGGAAATAGGCACTAACGCTGAACTTAAACTTTTTCTTGATGCCGAAGCTGCTGCTATTTTTTGTTATGGCGAAGTTATTACTTGCGAGCAGATTGAAGATAGCTACCATATCGCTTTTATTTTCAGTTCAATACGAGAGCAAGATCAGGAGCTTTTGGTTCGCGCAAGTTTGCACATTCAAACCCAACAGCTAAGAAAACGATCCAAAGAGAGAAAGTCGGGATCCTAAAAGGCCTTTGCATCAGTATATAAGCCGTAAAATCACACTTGCACGTAAAAAAACAGGACGTCATGACTGCCACTTTATTATCGCTACCATTACCTGCGCCTAAAAAAGAAGCCTCATCACAAGATCATAAGCACTGGGGTCAACTTCAGGGCAGCAGCGCCGCTTTGTGTATCAGCCAGGCACTGAGCCAGTATAAAGGCCCTATTGTATTGATAACAGCCGACACCCCCTCGGCCATGAAGCTAGAAAAAGAAATCTCATTTTTTCTGAGCGAAGAGACGAAAAATACCCCCATCACGCTTTTCCCTGATTGGGAAACGCTGCCTTATGATTCGTTCTCTCCTCATCAGGATATTGTTTCTCAGCGTCTTGAAACCCTGTTTCGTTTTACGCAACAAGTAGATGGTGTTTTCATTGTTCCTGTTAATACCTTAATGCAGCGCCTTGCGCCTACCGACTATTTAGCGAAGTATTTGCTCATGCTAAATAAAGGTGACACGCTAGATAGAGACCAGTTTAGGCGAAATCTAGAGCAGGCGGGCTACCTGCATGTAAGTCAGGTAATGAGCCATAGCGAGTTTTCCGTACGCGGCAGCATCATTGACTTATTCCCAATGGGGAGCGTTCAGCCTTTTCGCATCGATTTATTCGACGACGAAATTGACTCAATTCGCTATTTCGACACCGAAACGCAGCGTTCTGGCGAGGCTGTAAATGAAATCCGTTTGTTACCCGCGCGCGAATTTCCCACAGACAAAGAGGCCATCACCCTTTTCCGTCAGCAGTTTTTAGAAAAATTCGATGCAAACAATGCCTCAGAAAGCGTATTTTCTCAGGTCAGTAAAGGCACAATGCCAAGCGGTGTAGAGTATTACCTTCCACTCTTTTTTAAACAGACCGCCACATTATTTGATTACCTGCACCCTAGAAGTTTGCTTTTACTTCACGGTGACGTGCAAGACGCCAGTGAATTCTTCTGGGCCGATGTGCAGGAGCGCTACGAACAGTACCGATATAATTTAGCGCGCCCTCTCCTTGCACCTGATGCATTGTTTTTACCCATTAACGAATTATTTGGCGCCATTAAGCAGTGGCCTCGGGCCTCGCTATCAAGCAACGTGTTGGAAGAGAAACCCGGCACGACTAATTTGCAGTGCGAAAAACTTGATGACATTGCAATAAACTCGCAAAAGAAAATACCTGCTGAGCGCTTAATTAAAACTGTAAATCAGGCCACTGACAACGGGGCGAAGGTACTGTTTTGTGCCGAAACCCAAGGTCGTCGAGAAGGGCTGCTTACGGTGCTGGCCAAAGCGGGCATCAAACCCAAAATGGTTGATAGTTTCAGCGATTTCATCGCAAGTCACGACAGTATCGGTATAACGGTCGGTATGGTTGATAACAGCTTCCGCTGGCAAACGTCGGAAGGTGAACTGCTGTTTATTACCGAAACCGAACTGTTAGGCCAAAAAGTCAGTCAACGACGCCTTCGCGACAAACGTTCAGCCACCGATGAAAGTGCAATCATCCGCAACCTCGCTGAGCTTTCTATCGGCCAACCTGTTGTGCATCTCGACCACGGTGTGGGCCGTTATTTAGGCCTTCAGACGCTAGACGCTGGCGGCGTTACCACCGAGTACTTGTGCATTGAATACGCCAAGCAATCGAAACTGTATGTCCCTGTTGCGTCATTACACCTTATTTCTCGCTACACGGGGGGCGATGCAGACAGCGCGCCTGTAAGCTCGCTCGGGTCTGATGCGTGGACTAAAGCGAAACAAAAAGCGGCGGAAAAAGTGAGGGATGTGGCGGCAGAACTGTTAGATGTGTATGCCCGCCGGGCCGCCAAACCAGGCTTCGCTTACAATATTAACTGGGACGACTATCAAGCGTTCGCAGACAGTTTCCCGTTTGAAGAAACCCCTGACCAAGCACAAGCAATTGCCGCAGTAATGCATGATATGGGCAGCCCATCAGCGATGGACCGTCTAGTATGTGGCGATGTTGGCTTTGGTAAAACTGAGGTAGCCATGCGAGCGGCCTTCCTTGCTGCAAACGCCGGCAAACAAGTGGCAATACTGGTGCCGACTACCCTGCTCGCCCAGCAGCACTACGAGAACTTTAAAGACCGGTTTGCCGCATGGCCTTTTGAAATTGAAGTAATGAGCCGTTTTGTGAGCGGTAAAGCGCAGAAATCAGTAGTAGAGCGCATTGGTGAAGGAAAAGTCGACATCGTTGTGGGCACCCATAAACTGCTTTCCAACGAGATCAAGTACAAGGATTTAGGCCTTGTTATCATTGACGAGGAGCACCGCTTTGGGGTGCGTCAAAAAGAGAAGCTTAAGTCTCTTCGCGCTGATGTGGATATTCTTACGCTTACCGCCACGCCTATTCCACGAACGTTAAATATGGCGCTTTCCGGCATGCGTGATTTATCCATTATCGCCACTGCACCGGCCCGTCGCCTTTCTATTAAAACCTTCGTACAACAGCGCAATAAAGCGGTGATCCGCGAAGCAATCATGCGTGAAATTTTGCGTGGCGGTCAGGTTTACTTCCTTCATAACGAAGTAGAAAGCATCGCGCGAACCGCTGAAGAAATTGCCGAAATCGTGCCTGAAGCCCGCATTGCGGTCGGTCATGGTCAAATGCGCGAACGCGAGTTAGAAGCGGTAATGAGCGACTTCTATCATCAGCGCTACAACGTATTAGTGTGTACCACCATTATTGAAACAGGTATTGATGTGCCTAGCGCGAATACCATTATTATGGATAGGGCCGATCATTTAGGCTTAGCGCAGCTGCACCAATTGCGCGGTCGTGTGGGGCGCTCTCACCACCAGGCCTATGCTTATTTGTTAACGCCTCATCCGAAACGAATGACCAAAGATGCGGTTAAGCGTTTAGAAGCGATATCTCAGCTGGAGGATCTTGGGGCAGGCTTTGCACTGGCCACCCATGACCTAGAAATCCGTGGCGCCGGAGAGTTATTAGGTGACGACCAGTCTGGCCAAATAGCAAGCATTGGATTTAGCTTGTATATGGATATGTTAGACAAAGCTGTTAATGCGCTTAAAGAGGGTCGAGAGCCTTCGTTGGATGATGCTACATCAGGCCATACCGAAGTAGAGCTGCGCATTCCTGCCCTGCTTCCAGAAGATTATATTGCTGATGTTAATACCCGTTTATCGCTTTATAAGCGCCTTGCTAGCTGCACATCACAAGACGACATTGACGAGTTTCAGGTCGAGTGTATAGACCGCTTCGGCTTATTGCCTGAGCCAGCTAAAAACTTAATTGAAGTGGCTGAAATTAAACTCAAAGCGCATGCATTAGGCATTCTAAAAGTAGACTTGTCGGCACAAGGCGGTACCATAGAGTTCAAAGAAACTACCAAGGTCAATCCGGGCTACATTATTAGCCTTGTACAAACCAAGCCAAACACGTTTAAGTTTGAAGGGAGCCAAAAGCTACGCTTGGTTAAAAAGACCGAAACAGCTAAAGAGCGCATCGCGTTTATTAGCGATATTATTGCCGATTTTGCAAAGGAGTCGCGATAACATGAAGTTATCCCGCTGGTGCCCGTTAGTTGCATCTATAAGCGCCGTTTTCTTAAGTACCATGTCGACCTCAGTTCTTGCCAACGACGATTGGTGGTTTGATGTGGAAGTCATTGCATTTAAACGTAACGTTGCGCTTACTGAACTAGAAGAACAATTTTCGCTTGCTGATAACTTATCGGCTCCGCGGGCCCAGGCAGATCTCATTAGCGACATTATCGCCCCGGATATCAGTTATTTAAAACAAGGGTTGCCCGTTTGTGGTGCTGACAACGCTGTAAAGTGGGCGGATAACCCGTTACTGCACGTTCCACCAAGCGATGTAGATTTTTTATCGCTACCTCAATCCATCGACGCTACTCAAACTGAAGGGCAACAGACGCCCTCTCCTTTGCCATTTGAAACGGCAACCGATAGCGTGACTGATAATGAGGTTTCAGCCAATGCCGTTGATGATTTTGATAACGTTGATGATTCTTTTGACGATATAAGCCCTGCCCCTGATGCGCAAACCATCGCTAGCTATTGGACTGCGTTTTTTGGTGTAACGCGCACATCGCCCGTTACCGTTCCTGCTTTCAAATATTGCGAAGAAGATAAACCTTGGCTTAGCGCTGAAGTGACAACCGCCGTCGTTGCAGCTGCAGCCACTAATAAAGGTAATGACGACAGTACTGGCTTACCCTCTGTTGTTAACACTACGCTTCAACCTGCTATCGTTTGGAAGGTCAATAAACCTGATAACCGCATGCCGGCTCCAGCCGCGTTGCCCATCATCATAGAAGGCCACGACTGGCCATTGGCATCAAAGGCGCACTTACTTACCAGTAACGAGCAGGCCTTGGCATCTATTTCCCGTCAAATTCGCTCTAACCGCGATTTAGAACGTTTATTTCACACTACATGGCGTCAGCCTGTCATGTTTGGAAAGAATAACGCATTTGATGTGCGGGTATACGGCGGTCAAAACTACGCGCAGCAGTTTAATTTAAATGGCGAAATGCGAACGCAAAGCGCACCCTCGGCTGAGGCCACAAGGCCATTTTCGTTAAGCGATAATGCCCTTGTCGATAACAAATTCCAACTTCGCGATGAAAGCCAGGCTTCGGTGCTTAACAGTAGCGAAAGTGGCGCTATCGATGAAAATATTAAACCCTCAGTAAACTATGCAGCGCAAGAGCAACAGCCGAGTAAATCCGAACTAGTTGCCGTTTCGGATATTTTTGCGGAACTCGAGATGCGCCTGGCGAACCCTTCACCCATCGCGTATGACGCATTTAAAGCGTTGGACACACCACTGATTGTCGAGCAAAACGAAGAAGGCGCAAGCGACGTTGCATTCAGAACTCCCATTTGGGAAATAGACGGCACAATAAAGGTTTTTCTTAAATACATAAACCGCGTGCCCTATCTGCACATTGATAGTGAGATGTTCTATCGACAGCCTGTCCCCTTAAGCTACTTTGGCAATCAGGAAGTTGATGTTAACCAAGGCAGCAATGAAAACGATAGCCGCGCGGCTAACGATTCAGCGTCGCAAACATACAAACTGGTGTCGGTGCCACTCATTGAACAACGTCGGGTGATAAGTACACAATTGCACTATTTCGACCACCCATTGTTCGGGTTCGTTGTTCAAGTGAGACGATACAACCGCCCTGCTGAAAGCGAACAGCAGTGAGCGCGTGTCAGGGGCACGAGATTTCGGGTTATATAGAAAAGGGTTAGCAATGCAAAAGAGCACTGCGTTTAATCTTTATTTTAATATTCTGGTTTTACATTCAAGGGCTTTATGAAAATTTACACTCGCACTGGCGATAAAGGCAGTACGCAAATATACGCAGACAAGGCCGTTCGTGTAGACAAAGACGATTTAGTGGTAAAAAGCTATGGCGATATGGACGAGTTAAACAGTCAAATAGGGCTTTTAGCAGCACACGTCGCCGAGAAGCATAAACCGATGCTCCATGATATTCAGCGCAATCTTTTTCAAGCTGGCTTTGCCATATCAGCGAGCTCCACATTGGCGCAGGCTGACATTGAAAACCTAGAAAACCTTATTGATAACATTACCGGCCAAATGCCACCTAATACATCTTTCGTTTTGCCAGGTGGAAGTAAATCGGCGGCACAGGCACACGTATGCCGTGCGGTATGTCGTCGCGCCGAACGTTCTGTTATTAGCCTGTCTAAGCATTATGACGTACCTGAAGTGGTTCATGCATATTTAAACCGCTTAAGCGACTTTCTGTTTACCTTCGCGCGCTTTTTAAATATTGAAGCCGGCGTAGATGAAGTGGCGGTGTAGCCGTTGCTGTAATAAGAAGGAGTGATATCAAAGCCTCACCCTTTAGATATGAGCACCGGTAAACCGGTGCTTTGCCTCACATGTTTTAACGTTCACTTAAGCGCTTAATTAAGTCTACAGCGCTCTCATATTTACCCCGAAGCCCAGCAGGCAACACGCGACCATAGAGCGCCATAACCCGCTCTTGCCTTACTTCATCGTCATTACTTACGTTTGCATAGCGAGGCGCTATGCCATCTAGAATACTCTCTGCACCTTTTGGATTGTTGCATGCCAGCACCATATCACAGCCCGCATCGAGTGCAGCTTCGGCGCGTTCCACGTAGCCCCCTGCCACACTAGCCCCATGCATCGATAAATCATCAGAAAACACGGCACCATTAAAGCCTAAGTCACCTTTAAGCACCTCTTGCAGCCATTTGGGTGAGAACCCCGCAGGCTTATCGCATACTTGATTGTAAATCACATGAGCAGGCATCACACCGTCAAGCATGGCGCGCTCAATTACGCGTTTGAACACCACCATATCAGTACGTTGTATTTCATCAAATTCGCGCTCATCCACAGGTAACGCAACATGAGAGTCTGGCGCAACGCTGCCATGCCCAGGAAAGTGTTTACCAATGGCGGGCATGTTCACCGCTTTTAACCCCTGAATAAGGTGTGTCGCAAGACGAATGACCTCATCCGCATTATCAGCAAATGCTCTATTGCCAATGACTTGGGATACGCCGTTAATATCCAGTACGGGCGCAAAGCTAAAATCAATATCAAGCGTTTTTAGCTCGTAAGCTAAAGCTAGCCCACACGCTTTCGCGTAGGCAGCACTCTCATCTTGATGTTCCGACTGACGTAAAATTTCACCCATGGCAGGAATTGCGGTGAAACCTTCGCGAAAGCGCTGAACCCGGCCTCCTTCGTGATCAACCGCAATTAAAATCGGTTTTTTCGCGTAGCGCCTTATATCTTGAACCAGAGCAGAAAGCTGACGTTTGTCATGATAGTTACGGCTAAATAAAATGACGCCACCCGTTACCGGATGCGCTAATTTTTCCTTTTCTTCAGGCAGAAGTTCTTCAGCCTGACAGTCCAACATTAACGGGCCCACATCACCACCTTTACCTGTGTCATAAAACATCACTTCAATTTTGCTTATTCTGTGGTTAGGATAGAGAAAAATAGGGAGTTTTACACGTGATAAATTGGTTCAAGTGGTTGGTTTTAGGTGTTTTAACACTGCTTATGTTAACAGCATTAGGCATTTACACTTCTCTTCGCTTAAGCTTGCCGGCGCTTGAGGGAAATAGCGCCACTTATCATGTCAACGCGCCTACCGATTTAAGCCGCGATAAATTAGGCCACGCGGTCATTAACGCTAACGACATTTTCGATGCGGCTTATGCATTAGGCTTTGCTCATGCGCAAGACCGGTTCTTTCAAATGGATCTTCAGCGTCGCGCCGCTTCGGGCAATTTGTCACAATGGGTTGGCGACATTGCACTTGATGTTGATAAAAAAGCCCGCTTTCACCAATTTGAAAATCGGGCAAAGGCGGTCTTTAATAGCCTTCCCTCAAAACAACAAGCGCTGCTAGAACGTTATGCCCATGGTGTAAACGATGCACTGTCTGAATACACCTTACCGCCATTTGAGTACCTAGCCGCAGGCGTTGACGTAAAACAGTGGCAGCCTACCGACAGCATTCTTGTTATCTACAGCATGTATTTAGATTTACAAGGCACTCAAGTGGAGCTTGATTTAACCAGAGAGGCACTGCTTTCAACGTTTGGCAACGACATGTATCGGTTTATTACGCAGCCAAGCAACTATCAAGCGGCCTTAGATGCCAGTGAAATCCCCTTGCTCGATGCTGAAATCCCTCCCTATCCGGCGTTTCTTCGTTCTACGGCTGAGAGCAAAGATACCAGCACTGAAAACAACGTTAGCCAAAGTAGCCAAGAGAGTAGCCAACATAGCCTCACTATAGAATTTGAGCCTGCAAAAGTACTCCGAAACCTAAATAGCATGAATACGGCAATTGCCCGTGCACAGTATAATGGCACTGAGCTTCCTGATATTGGCAGCAACAACTGGGCAGTAACAGGCGAACACACCTCAACGGGTGCAGGCCTTTTGGCGAACGACATGCATCTGGGTCTGCGCGTGCCCATCATTTGGTATCGCGCCCAGCTTAACTATCAAGAGTCAGGAAGCAATGTACAAGTTACCGGCGTATCGCTACCCGGTTTGCCCGGCATTGTGGTGGGTACCAATGGGCATATTGCCTGGGGTTTTACTAACGCCAACCTAGATAATGTAGACTGGATTGAGCTAGATGAAACAACACCAACTACTACAGTAACAGAGCGTATTCCTTTACCCGACGGCGAACATGAATTCAAATTTGAGGTAAGTGCGTATGGCCCGGTTAAAGTGCTTAATGGCAAGCGCTATGCACTCAACTGGGTAGCCCACCATCCCTTTGCTGCTAACTTGAGTATTGTGAATTTCGGTACAGCAAACACAGTTGAAGCGGCTATTAACGTTGCCAAGCGTATTGCTATTCCAACACAAAATCTTGTCATTGTAGATGAAAGCGGCAATGCAGCATGGCTTCCAGGTGGGGCTGTTTTACACAGACAGCAAGCCTCATTCACGGCCGTGAAAGAACAAGACGTGGCTGATACAGCGCCACAGCGCGCGGCAAACTTGCCCATAGTATCTAACCCTAGTATGGGAAGAATATGGACCGCAAATGCCAGAGTTATTTCTGCTGACGACTTTAAAGTATGGGGTGATGGCGGCTATGCGCTTGGCGCACGGGGTCAACAAATCAGAGACCGGCTATTTGAAAAAGATACCTTTAGTGAAACTGACTTTTACGCCATACAGCTAGATAACCATGCCCGCTTTCTTATTCCATGGCAGCACCTTTTATATGGTTTGCTGAACGTGCAGGATATTGAATTTAAGCCCGACCTCGCGTATCTCAATACGTGGGGCGAATGCGCCTGTGAAGACTCGGTTGGCTACACACTGGTTAAACACTTCAGGCAAGAGGTAGTACAAACCCTTTTTGGTGGCTTGCTTTTAAACTTAGACGAACAAGGCGTAAACAGCCGTACGCTGCTAAGGGGCATTGAGCCCGCTACGTGGCAACTTATTCACAGTCAGCCTGATTCTTGGCTACCCGCCGGTACAGACAGTTTTGACGAGCTATTGGTAGACGCTTACCGACGGGCCAAACACAAGCTTCTAGACAAATACTCACCGGTAGAAGCAAACATGGAAGCCTTGGCGTGGGGCAAGGTTAATGCACTTTCTGTTAAACATCCATTCGCCAGTCAAATTCCGCTAATTGGAAACATGCTCAACATGCAGCAAGTAGATGGCTTTGGCGACACTTACATGCCTGCAGTTCAAGCGCCAAGTTTTGGTGCGTCTGAACGTTTATTTGTTAGCCCCAGTCATTTAGAAGACGCTATTTTAACCTTACCTGGCGGTCAATCGGGCCACCCATTGTCAGAATTTTTTACAGCTGGCTTTGACGATTATGCAACCCATGCTGCAACCCCGCTCTTACCCAGCGCGCCGGTATACAGCCGCACATTTTATAAAAAAGAGGTTGAATGACGCCTGCAATCACATTACTGACTAAAAAACGTGTCGCGCATACGGTGTTGAAGTATGAACACGATGCTAGTGCTGCATCCTACGGGTTGGAAGCCGTTGAAAAACTAAACCTTAACGCCGATACCGTATTTAAAACCTTAGTAGTGAGCACTGACACCAATAAACTGGCCGTTGCCGTGGTGCCCGTAAACACCAAGCTAAGTGAAAAGAAAATGGCAAAAGCGTTAGGTGTAAAAAAGGTAGAGATGGCCCAAGCAAACGCGGTAATGGTTGCCACGGGGTATGTATTAGGTGGGGTAAGCCCGTTGGCCCAGAAAAAGCGCTTAGCCAGCGTGATTCACAATAGCGCTGAAAGCCTTACTACAATGCACGTAAGCGCTGGAAAGCGTGGGTTAGAAGTGGCCCTGGCCCCTGCTGATTTGGCTTTGCTGACAAGCGCTAAATTTTCGGATATTTCCGTAAGTTAGCTTTGTACAATCCAATATATCGTAAGCTGCATTAGCAAAAACTAACAACGCGGTATTTGTTTATACAACTGCCGCCATTATATTCTTAAGGTTTTCGATTGGTTTAAGCCTTTTTTTAATCAACACATCTTCGTTTATCTTTAGGATAATACCTTTCAGTAAATCAGTGGTGTTTTCTATATGCGATAGTGATTTAAGATGCTCTATGTCTTCGAAAATCTTACGCCCTTTTAACGATAAGCGCTTTTCTGATCTGCCTGTTGCCAAGTCACTCTGAAGATAACTCGCTATTTTTTTCGCTGACTTTTCATCTTCAGACAATGAGTGAATGTAGTACTTCATCATGCTTGGAACAAAGTCTGTAGTTGCGCCAATTTCCATTGTCGCTAAATTTAGAATATCGATTAGATGCGCAGGTAAACGCCCTTCAACAGGCTTACGCTTTGCTTCATATTGACGTTTAACCGCAGGCGTGGATTGATGAGGTAACACAATCACACTTCCGCACTTATCACATACCCCAACTAAAACCTTCTTAACTACACCAGTACCATCACTGAAAGGAACATCTCTTAATTGAAATGTCGCATTTTCAAATGATTGGCACGTGCTGCATGCCGCTTTCTGCGACTCACCTACTTTGAAAATTTTCATATCTTTCCCTTAATGATGGACGCTAATAAAAACGCTATTCGGCTCTACGAAATACCATTTAACATACCAACTATGACCGCCTCGCCTTGTTTTTATTATGTGTACTGTAATGCGGTCATCAAAATAATGGGGGCTAGAAGAATATTCGTTCCCTCGACTTCGACCTATAATTTCAGCAACCTCGTCAAGTGACACTTGGCCAATTGCTAATAGGTTCTTAACATCAATATCGTTTCTTTGCTCATGGGAAACGTATCCTTTATTTAAACAGTAAATGACCTGCCTTTTTATTTCCTTGTAACCCACCCAGCACTCCATGCGCACACCAAATGTACGCCAAATTGCGTACACTTTCAAATTAAGCTTTCAAAAGATCTATATTATGAAAAGTAGGAAGGAGTATGAAACTGGTCTGGGGTATAGGTTTCTAGTGAATTAGTGTTTGAGTGCAGCGCGAGTAACAGCCTAAGTCATAACCTAATTGGCCGCCTGCACTAACCACTGCTTGCGCGCTTCTTCAAGCGCTGCTTCATCAGGCTGTTCGTTGCCCGAGATAGCTACAGCAATTTGTTGAATAATCGCATCACGCTTTTCAATCAGTGCATCAGTGCGAGGAAACAAGTCTTTGGCTTGCGGATATTGCTCTTTAAGCGTTTCTACCTCTTCCAGCGCATAATAACGCGCTTCAAAGGCTTCGTTATACAGCTGTCGTTTAGCATTAAATACCACGTAGTCTTTCGCAGTTTCTGAAATAAGATAATCCATATCTTCAGACGACAAGTTGGCAGCCTGCCCTACTTCACGGGCTTGTGCCATCCAAGAATCTACTACTTCGAAATTCTCATCTTTCACGGCCTGCTTAACCCCTTCCTGCAAATCGCTTGCGTGAAGAATTTCCATTACCGTAATAAGCGGTACCTGTGCTGCTTCTTGGTCTCGTTTGTCTGCATCGAGTGACAAATAGGCAAACCAAGAAAAAGTAGCTGCAAAAATAATAGCAAGAACAACAAGTGCTTTTTTCACACTTTCCTCCAAAGAAGTAGCATATGAATATAGGTGCGGCTGCACTTGAAAAGAAGCAATACAAAAAGAGCGAGAGATCCCGCTCTTTTTTCGTATTGTAACGACCTAAAGATTATTGGTCGACAGGCTCGGAGTTTTCAACTCGGCTTTTCAATTTTTGACCCGGGCGGAAGGTAACCACACGACGCGCTTTAATTGGAATGTCTTCACCGGTTTTAGGGTTGCGGCCAGGACGTTCGTTTTTATCACGCAGGTCAAAGTTGCCAAAACCTGACAGTTTTACTTGCTCACCAGATTCCAGAGCGCCTTTAATCTCTTCGAAAAAAAGCTCTACCAGATCCTTCGCATCACGCTTGTTAATGCCTAGTTTCTCGAATAGGTGTTCAGCCATCTCGGCTTTGGTCAATGCCATAGTTTACTCTCTTAACGCGGCCCCAAACTCAGATTCCAGACCTCTAACCACAGTATCTACAGCTTGCTGAATCTCAGCTTCTTCCAAGGTTTTATCCGGATCTTGTAAATGAAGTGACAAAGCAAGGCTCTTGTAGCCAGGCTCAATTCCCTTGCCTTTGTACTCATCGAACAAGTTTAGAGCAACTAGTTGATTTACGCCAATATTTTCTATGTAAGAAAGAACATTCCCTACACGCACTTCATCTTTAACCGTAATAGCAATATCACGGCGATTCGATGGGAAGCGCGATACAGGTACCGCCGACGGTAATTTGCGCTCTGTAATCGCATCTACCACGAGTTCGAACACAAATACACGGCCGTTAACACCTAACAATTTAGTAAACTGCGGGTGTATAGCACCAATATAGCCAACTTCTTCATCATTAAGCAAAATTTTTGCAGTCATACCAGGGTGAAGCGCACTGTGCTGCCCTGTTACGAACTGAAACTCACCGGTTTTACCCGTAAGCGCCAATAACGCCTCAACGTCTGCTTTTGCATCGAAGAAATCAACTGGGCTGTCGCCCAAATCCCAATGTTCTTCATTACGACGCCCTGCTACTACACCACCAATTACTTGCTGTTGCAATACACCATTTGGCGCATCTTGTTGAGGAATAAAGCGTAATCCGGTTTCAAACATGCGAACGCGCTGTTGCTGACGCTTCTGATTATAAGCCGCTGCGCCTAATAATCCTGGCCATAAACTAACGCGCATTACCGACATATCAGATGAAATAGGGTGTGGTAGCACCATACCTTTTGCATCTGGGAATAACGCGTTTTGAATTTTAGGGTCAACAAACGAATACGTAATCGCTTCATTATAGCCGCGGCTAAGCAACAACGACTTCATGGTGTTTAACGGCAGTTTCGCCTCTTGCGAAGGCAACATAGCAAGCGTCGCTTTTGGCGCAACGTTTGGAATGTTGTTATAGCCATATACACGCGCAATTTCTTCAATCAAATCTTCTTCAATTGAAATATCGAAACGATAGCTTGGCGCAACCGCTTCCCAGCCTGCTTCTGTTTGCGTCACGTCTAAACCAAGACGGTTAAGCATTTCCGTTACTTTTGCATCGTCGATGCTAATACCTAGAACACGAGTTAAACGTTCACGGCGAAGTGTAACAGTGGCTTGTTTAGGCAGTTTATCTTCAGCTACTGCTTCAACCACAGGGCCCGCTTCACCACCACAAATTTCAAGTACCAGTGCAGTAGCACGCTCCATGGCTTTACGCTGAAGCTGAGGGTCTACGCCGCGCTCGTAGCGGTGCGACGCATCGGTATGTAAACCGTACTGACGGGCACGGCCCATAATCGCATCGCGGCTAAAGAACGCACTCTCAAGCAAGATGTCTTTAGTTTCAGCCGTTACACCTGAGTGTAGGCCACCGAAAATACCGGCCATCGCTAGCGCTTTGTTGTCATCCGCAATCACTAAAGTATTGCTTTGTAACTTAGCTTCGGTTTCGTCAAGTAGCGTAAGTGTTTCGCCTTCGTTGGCCATACGCACGTTAATGTTGCCTTCAATACTGGCAAGGTTAAACGCGTGCATTGGTTGGCCAAGCTCTAGCAATACAAAGTTAGTTACATCTACGATGGGGTCGATGCTGCGAATACCGCAACGACGTAGCTTTTCAACCAACCACAGAGGCGATGCAGCTTGAACGTTAACGCCCTTAACCACACGGCCCAAATAACGTGGGCATGCATCATCGGCGCTTAGCGTAATCGATAATTTATCATCAATAGTCGCATCTACCGCGGCTACTTCAGGCTCGCAAACATCAAGATTGTTTAACACGCCAACTTCACGGGCAATACCGCGAATACCTAAGCAATCTGCACGGTTTGGCGTTAGGTCTACTTCAATAGCGTTGTCATCAAGACCAAGGTAATCGCGAATGTCTGCGCCAATAGGTGCATCGGCTGGAAGCTCGATAATACCATCGTGGTCATCGCTAATACCTAACTCAGAGAAGCTACATAGCATGCCAAAAGATGGTTCGCCGCGAAGCTTCGCTTTTTTAATTTTAAAATCGCCCGGCAATACAGCGCCAACAACCGCTACCGCAACTTTAATGCCCTGACGGCAGTTAGGTGCACCACAAACGATATCAAGTAGCTCATCGCCACCTACGTTAATTTTCGTTACGCGCAGTTTATCGGCGTTCGGGTGCTGACCGCACTCAACAACTTCACCCACTAGCACGCCTTTAAAATCGCCTGCTACTGGCTCAACACCGTCTACTTCTAGGCCAGCCATACTCAACTGTTCAGACAGCTCATGTGCCGACAGCGACGGGTTAACCCACTCTCTTAACCATTTTTCACTGAATTTCATGTGTACTTTCTGCCTTAGTTGAACTGCTTAAGGAAACGAAGATCGTTTTCAAAGAACGCGCGCAAGTCGTTAACACCGTAACGAAGCATAGTTAAACGTTCTACGCCCATACCAAAGGCAAAACCTGTGTACTCTTCTGGGTCGATACCCACCGCTTTAAGTACATTGGGGTGCACCATGCCACAGCCCAATACTTCAAGCCACTGACCGTTTTTACCCATAACGTCTACTTCAGCTGAAGGCTCAGTAAACGGGAAGTAAGACGGACGGAAGCGAATTTCTAGCGACTCTTCAAAGAAGTGATGTAAGAAGTCGTGCAAAATACCTTTAAGGTCGGTAAAGCTCACGTTCTTATCAACCATTAAACCTTCCACTTGGTGGAACATTGGCGTGTGGGTTTGATCGTAGTCGTTACGATACACGCGCCCTGGCGAGATAATACGCAATGGCGGCTTTTCCACTTCCATAGTGCGAATTTGAACACCAGAAGTTTGCGTACGAAGCATCATGTCTGGGTTAAAATAGAAGGTGTCGTGATCGGCACGCGCTGGGTGATTCGCAGGAATGTTCAGTGCATCGAAGTTGTGAAAACCATCTTCAATTTCAGGGCCAGTCTTAACTGAAAAGCCAAGCTCACCAAAGAAAGATTCAATACGCGCAATCGTGCGGCTAACCGGGTGCAAATTACCTGGCTTCTCTGTACGACCAGGCAAGGTTACGTCTACCGCTTCCTCTGCTAGCTTTTTGTTTAGCTCTTCAGCGCGTAAAAACTCACCTTTTGCAGAGATAGCTTGCTGAATAACTTGCTTAGCTTGGTTAATCTTTTGGCCCGCGGCAGGACGTTCTTCGTTCGATAACTTTCCAAGCCCTTTAAGTAAGTCGGTAAGTTTACCTTTCTTACCCATGAATTCGACCCTAACTTGGTCTAATGTGGCTGCATCTTCTGCAGCGTCAATCTGGCTTTGTGCCTGATTGATAATGGCGTCAAGCTCCATGTTTTCCTCAATTTACATGATGACTGCATGGCCAAAGCATAGGAAGAAGTATTCTGTGCGCTAAGGCTTGCCTGAAATAAAAGCGGTAGTTTACACGAGTGACTGACATTACCGCTACCCTATATAGCTGATAATGGCGAAAATTTGTGGGTTTTCTGTGGACGACGTGTCTACTCAGGAGTTCTACTTCGCATTTGTCTTTTCTAATGGTTGGGGACGATACTCTATTCATCAACGCGCTGCTTGACTTCGCATCACCAGTTTCATGCTAGATAAAGACCTTGCTTTGGGTAAGCCAAGTGTTGGCGGTTTACTCAGATTTATCAAACGTATCAAACAAGTGAGTCAAGAGGTTAGTTAATTAGCACTAGCCACTGACTTCTATTTGTTCTTTATTTCTCTTCTATTCTGCACAGTACAACGACTTAGTTTTCGTATTTGAAAAAAGTAAGTTCCAAGAACCCTTGTATAAAATAATGATCTAATACTGTTGAACTTCAATAGGTAGCGAATAGCAACATGCACGACATGAAATAAAAGGTACTATAAAAGCTTAGCGTAAAAATCCCCATGTTCAACTTGCTACGTAACAGCGTTAGCACTACCCTTTTAAAACAGCCCTAGTTTTCTTTTCATGCTTTTCAATCTATAGGGATATACCATGCTCTCTGCTAACTCAAAGCCAACTATTTTTAGCTTCACTTTAATTGCTTTACTGCCATTTTTAATGCTTTCTTGTGCCACTATGAACAAATATTATACAAAGGGGGACCAACCCGGTGATATTTTGTATAACTATATTCATACGAACACAAGCGACAATAAAACCGTAAGCTCATTACTGGCTAACTATAAAGGCCCGAAAAACCTATCAACCGTTGTTGAAAAGTACGAAGACGAGATAGCCCAGTTGTATAGGCAACACGTGTTAATACCTAGCCCATCTATAAGTGAAGAAGAAAAGAAAGCGCGGTTTGCCAATATAACCTCTAATCAAGCCTCCGCTCTATTTGCTTTGTATCCCATTGATACTGCAAAGTGGATGAAAATAATTTCAACTTACTCGGGCTTAAGCAAAAACGATATTTACGAGTCTGCCATAACTGCGGGGCTAGACCCTTCATTGGTTTTTGCCGCATCGGCTTCTGGGTTTGAAGATACCGCTACCCCGCTTATCAACTCGATAGGGTTAGTTATTTACGGCCAGGATGAGGAAAGTACTGCCGCCGTTAAATTTAGGGCTGATGATGATACATATTGGCGTGAGGGGTTAGACCTAGCGTGGGAGCCCATTTACGGGTCGTTCGCTGGAAGCATAGTGTATCTAGAAGCAAACACTACGTACCATATAGAAGTGACCATTACGGATGTTTATGGCGACGTAGTGGAGCATACATTTCAAACAGCTACAAAGCCCAACACCCCCCCTATCGACCCCAATAAAATTTATTACCTTTCAGAAATTTATTCTGGTGGCCAACTGGATTTAGAAGCGCTAAATATAGAAGGTAGCGAAGATGGCTACGCGAAGATTATTGGTGATGGCCCCGTTATTGAAGCTGGTAGCGATGTTCTCGCAGCTGTGAATATTGGTAACAATTCATACGTGATGCTAGAAAACCTTACTGTTAAGGGAGGACAGCGATACGGTATATTTGCAAAGAAAGCACACCATGTTTGGATTAAGGGCTGCAATGTTTCTGGTTATGGTAGAGTAGCTGTAGACATTAGGGGCGGCGTAGCATACTCGAGCGAGACTAGTAACTCCCCCATTAATTACGATTCCGGTATTTATCTAGAACGAAGTGGTATTGCGGTAATTGAAGACTGTGAGGTACATAGCCCTAACTTGGGTGCAAATAGCTGGGCAGTCGGTCACCCTAAAGGTGCGAATGCGCTACAAGTTTGGGCATACCACGACAGCGACGCCTACCGAGGTGAATTCATTATTAGAAATAATCGCCTTTACGGCGCGCCAGATCATAGGTTCAATGATGTTATTGAGGGCAGAAAAAATTTCGAAAGACGTGGTGGCTTCGTTAAAAACTCAGCAATTTACGGAAATTACTTAGCGTATGCAAATGACGATCTAATAGAAATAGATGGCGGACAACAAAATGTGTTGGTGTACGACAATGAAATGGAGCAAGGCTATACTGGCATAAGCATAGCGCCAAATATGTTAGGCCCTAGCTACCTTTTTCATAACTACATACATAATCTAGGTGACGAAACAGGCAAAGAGTGGACTGCAATAAAAGCAGGCGGATTAATTTCTAGGCCAGCGGGCAGAACCTTTATATTCGAAAATGTGATTGACGTTAAACGTAACGGTATTGCTGCATCCAGAGTTGATAACGACACTACATTTTGGGTTACTACGCAAAACAATATCTTCTTTACTCAATTTAAAGATAATAATGTAGGTTACTGTATTCTCGATAAAGAAAAGTATTCAGGCAGCACGTCAACTAACGACCTCTGTCACAATGAGGCGGCTATGGGTACTCGACTAGAGGTTGACTTTGATAATGTTATCGAACATCCCTACACTCATGATCTAGATTACATAAGATCACTTAAAAGCATGCAGAACCCAACTCTGTTTAAAGCTGATGAATATAAAATTCCTAATTTTTCGCGAAAAGATGCATTATTACCAGCTACAGATTAGACGGTCTCTTGATGGCCGCTTTCTATATGAAGTAAGCAACTATAATGGCTTAATTCATATATATGATCATGGCTTTAAACCATTGCTGAAAAAAACGGCAGCAAGCTAAATAGCACTGAGGATTCAATTAACACTAGTTTCGGTTACTAATAGAAAGTTTTAACGTTTAATATAACAAACATAATAGTGAATAATCATGAGGCTTTAATGTAGACTAAGAAAAATAGCAAGCTTGAACTAGAAAAAGAAATAGCATGACTTTTCGTTACGATATTAACGGCATACGCGCTTTAGCGGTCCTATCAGTGGTGATTTACCATTTTATACCTGAAAGTTTACCTGGTGGTTTTGTAGGGGTAGACGTTTTTTTCGTTATCTCCGGTTATTTAATGACCTCTATCATAATTACAAAACTCGATGCTAACAGGTTCAATATTTGGGATTTTTACCTGGCTAGAGCAAATAGAATTTTACCCGCATTGCTAACGCTATGCTTTACACTACTCATTCTAGGATTATTTTTAATCACGCCTGTCGAGTACGAAAAACTAGCTAAACAGATATTAGCTTCTTCTTTATTTATATCAAACCTTGTTTATTACAAAGAGTCCGGCTACTTCGCTGAAGACTCTCTAGAAAATTGGTTATTACACACATGGTCACTTTCTGTAGAGTGGCAATTTTACCTAATCTATCCTGTCGCAATGGTCATTATATTTAAACTGTTCGCTAGAAAGTTTATTCCATTGATACTGGCGTCAGCAACTTTGAGTAGTTTGGGTCTTTGCATGTGGTTGAGCTCGCGTAACCCTGAACTTTCTTATTTTGCTTTACCTACGAGAGCTTGGGAAATGCTCGCTGGCGGACTGACGTACTTCTTTGGCTCAAAAGTGCAATCGAAAACAACTAAGTGTTTTGAGTATGTAGGTATTAGCCTTATCCTCTTGTCGTGTGTTGCCTTTTCAGAAAACATAGCCTGGCCCGGCTATGCTGCTATACTCCCCGTGTTAGGTACTTGTTTAATTATTGCATCAAATCAAAATAACTTTTCACTACTTAACAACTCTGTCCTCCAAAAATTAGGATCTTGGTCTTATTCAATTTATCTCTGGCATTGGCCCGTGGTGGTAGTTATCTACAAAATGCAACTTGGGCCACTGTATACGGTATTTGGCCTAGCATTTTCGGGGGTTTTAGGTTTCATTAGCTATCAATACATTGAGCGATTAAAGCTGAAAAATCACAATTCAACTTTTAAAAGTTGTTTTAAGAATAAACCACTTCAAAGCTCGATTTTTATAGCGGCGCTTTCAATTATAGTCTTTTCAACTGATGGTATTATCAGTCGCTCTTCGAATGAATATCAAACGGCTATTAGCGATGTAAAAGCTAGCCCTTTAAGAGATCTGTGCCACACTAACAAATATATTCCGCCTAACGACTCCTGCGAGTATTTTGAAGATAAGAGCATAAAATGGGCTACTCTAGCCGATAGTCACTCCGTAGAAATTGCATACGCTTTAGCTGATAAAGTTTCTGAACAGGGAGAGGGAGTGAAACAATTTAGCTTTTCTGGCTGTAGGCCATCATATGGAATGGGACGTGATTTTTCTAACTGCGCAAGGTGGTACAACGATGTAGTAGATTACGTTAATACGAATGAATCTATAGAAAATGTGGTATTCATTCATCGCTACTCATCGCAAATTCATGGTGGCGACAACCACTTGTATCCAGCGCTACCGCCAGCGAGACTCACGCAGACTAGTCTACAGGTGCTCGAAAGTTTAGACCGCGCCATTATCGCGTTAGCCAAACACAAAAAGCACGTTATAGTAATTTATCCAGTCCCAGAGCTTCCTAGAACGATAACTAAAATGATAGATAGTGCATATACCAAAGGCTTAGATTTCGAAAATTTGAGGGGTACCGAAACAAATTGGTATCTGGAAAGAAATAAAGCGATCATCAACCACTTTGATGATTCAGAATACCCTTCAAATGTAGTATTTATCAAACCATACGAACACTTTTGCGACAGTAGCTTTTGCTATGCTTTGAAAGACGGTAGAGCGTTATATTTTGATGACGATCATTTATCAGTTTACGGTGCATCGAAACTAGTAGCAGACATCCTCTCAAATAAATAATCTTGGGTTGCTTTCGGCCATAATAATAAGCAATTTATTGACATTTAAAACGTCAGTTAACCTATTGAGCATGAACAGCAATTAATTTTGAGTTTATTAATAGTTAACTCGAATAATATTAGCTACTCATGCAAAAAAGTGTAGCTCAAAGGCTTTCTCAACACGAAACAACCCAATATGTATACATGAAAATTAAATTCTTTTGCAGCGGTATGCGCGCAGATATTTATGTCAAAAGCCTAACATAGGCAGCGCAATACTGTGTTTACTAACAGTGTGACTCCGAGAGCCTAAACGCTACTTAAAATCCGGAGTAAATTCTCTAGCGCAATTAATTACGAAAACATTGGACCTAAAAGTAATCTGAACACAACAGATCTAATAGCATATAACTGAAAAACTCCGTCGGCATGATTTGCAAAGAAAAATATGAAGAATGACACAACGTACTGCATCCGATGCAACTTAAATTTTATGCCCTTAAAAGAAGCTACAGGTATTGGCACACGCTAAGGACAGGTGGGGATGTTAGTTTTGACTTTAAGAACTATAAAAGCCAATTAAATTTTAAGTCTCTTCAAACAAAAAACCGAAGTGCTCGAAAGCGACTTCGGTTTTTAACTATAACCATAATCTTATTTTAAAATTCGACGACCGCTTAAAAGAAGCAGTAACGACATACCTAAAAGAACACTTGGTGAAGGTGAATCGACAGTGGTCACAGACGAATTAAGCGTGCTAATGCACAAATCACCAGAAGAACAAAGCTCTACGTTACTGAACGTCGCACTCGTTCCGGTAACGTTGTCTGCGTCCAAGATAAACACAAAATTTCTGAACGTACCCGTAAAAAATGAACCAACATCGATTACAAAGTCTACTTCTCCATCACCAAATGTGTAGGATGCAATCTGATTCTGTCTAGAAGTTTCGCTACCGCCTAACTGGAAAAAAGTGTTAGGTGTAACTGTGTTGGCGTTATTAAAACCCAAACCATATACTTCTGCTTCTGCACCAAATGTATTTAGCGTAAAATAAAGCATAGTATCTGAACGAATTTCAAAAGTATCAGTGATATAAACCCATAGATTTCCGTCCAAAAGCAACTCTGAACCATCAGCACTTGGAGTCGCATCTCCCGAGTGGTGCTGGTTAGCAATGCTGGAAGTTGAATATCCAGTAAAATCGATAAACGCAGCGTTTGCGTTTACCGTCATCATTGTTGCTAGCGCGAGAATCGCCCCTTTAATTAATTTCATTTTTGTTTCCTAACTTCAACATAGAATTCTACCTACTTAGAAAGCAACTATCAGGCCAACAATAAAAAACAAAGTAAATACATGGAATTAAATTCACTTCACGCCAAGCAACATGAGTAGATGTAAAATATTTTGACAACTATTCTATCAAACATACACCTTTTGGTTTCTATTTGTTGGGCCAGTCCTGTAACATAGAATGAAACGGTTTTTAATTTACCTTATTACTTGTTAACTCGATGCTTACTAATACTCTCAGAATAAACTTCTACGAAAATATAGAATTTACTTTGATTTGAAGCATTCCCCTCTTAAAGCTTCTTACTTACGATAGATACAAGCAAATGGATAAATCAAAAAATAACAGTGCGGTAAGTGCATTAAAATGGACTAGTGCGTTACAAGTAGCGACTCAAGCCTTTAATTTTACGGTTGGTATTATACTAGCAAGATTACTGACTCCTGAAGACTTTGGCTTAGTGGCTATGGTGCTTGTTTTTGTCGCTCTTGCTCAAGTATTTAGTGACTTTGGGCTATCTTCTGCAATTATACAGAAAGACAATGACCCTACCCCTCGCGACTACAGTACAGCAATGAGTTTTAGTCTCTTGTTGGGATTTACAGTTGCATCTCTCCTGTACTTTTGTTCTGAAAATCTAGCAAATTTTTATCACCAAGAAAAAATCGCATTAATTGCTAAGTACCTCTCGCTTGTTTTTGTATTTAATTCTTTAACAAGCGTTCCTAAGGCAAAGCTTTCTCGTGAAATAAACCATAAGCTCATCTCAATGGCTGAAATGGTTTCATCAGTTGTTGCGATGGTATCTGCTATTGCACTGGCTTATTTGGATTTCGGTTATTGGAGTTTGGTGGCGCAACAAGTAATTCTAGCGTTATTACGGTTATTGATTATTTTACGTTTTTCAAGATTGCCCATTAGGTTAAAATTTTATTCGGCCAATTTCAAACCGCTATTTTCGTTTTCAGTTTACGTTTTTTTAACCCAGTGCTTAAGGCAGACCGCTGTGCAATCTGATAAGCTTGTAGTTGGTAAATTCTTAGATTCTGCATCTCTAGGCCTTTATACTAGGGCTTATCAATTAATGTTGTTCCCGATAAATAATATTTCTCGTGTATTGGCTAACGTGATGTTTCCAGTAATGAGCAAAATGCAAAATGACAAACAAAAGGTAGCTTCAGTTTACCTAAAAGTTGTAAGAAGTATTTCATTTATAACTTTTCCCCTCATGCTTGGTTTAATGGTAGTTGCTGAAGATTTTGTTGTAGTGATATATGGCGAGGCATGGCGTGACATGGGTGTTTATTTAAGCTTTTTTTGCTTGATAGGCTTAGTCATGTCAATAGCAACCATTACAGGTTCTATATATTTAGCGTTAGGAATGTCGAAACTCCAATTCAAAATAAACATCATAAACCAACCACTCCAAATTATAGGGTTCTTGATTGGGATACAGTTTGGAATTGAAGGACTATTTATTGGATATTTTACTGCTTATTTACTATCAGCAATGATCACTTGGTGGAATGCGTTTAGAATTTTGGAAATTACTTATACCAAGTTTCTGCTCGCTTTGAGTTTCCCTTCGGTAGCAAGCATCGCAATGGTAATTGCTATGCTTGCAGGTGAAAGCTACTTAAGTGATTACGTAAAAGAGAATTATATGCTTTTGACGCAATGTGTTATTGGAGCTATTTTTTATGGGGCTGCAACGATATCAATACAACCTAAAGCTTTTAATGAGTTAAAGAATACTTTTTTTTAAAAAAATTATGATTTAACGTTTTCTGATTTTGAAACCATTCTGATTTTTAATCTTTCTCA
Organism: Alteromonas sp. KUL106; assembly: GCF_009811415.1. Taxonomy (GTDB): domain Bacteria; phylum Pseudomonadota; class Gammaproteobacteria; order Enterobacterales; family Alteromonadaceae; genus Alteromonas. The sequence goes on from NZ_BLIG01000027.1 coordinate 61,137, forward strand.
ATTTGAATTTCAAAAAGTCGAGCAAACTCAATTCGTCAAAATACGACATCAGTGATATCAGGCTTTCTTTGTAGAAAGCGCTTTGGTTGGGCTCAACTTTAGGAAAACTTTGAGATATACCGTCCTCTTCAACTAACCAGTCATCACTCAAGTCTGAAATATATTTTTTAAGTAACAGGTTTGATTGAGCAAATTGTTTCTTTATTTCTAGCTTTAGTTCATTAAAAGAAGCTTCCTTGTTTCCTAGCACATGGTCCAGCGGTAACTGCTGAGTGAAACTCTGTCCGCCTAGTTCATACCAAAGTTCAGACCTCGTTTCGAACACTGCATGATTAATTATGCAATGATGAAAACTGAGAGCCTCATTGACCTTTTTTCTTTCAACTGAAGAAAAACTGTTATCGTCGCTAAAGCCTAATACCTTCAAAAAATCGACAGCAGAATTACCGTCATGCAACTTCGCTCTATTAAATTCCTTAAAGATGACATTACAAGCACCAAAGCTCGAAGCCCATGACTCAGCCTTTTCAAAATAATCTAGGTACTTTCTATAATAATTTTGCCAAACCGGGGTTAGAGGGTCAGAAAAAGAATAGAACATACGGGCGCTAGAATGTGGGTATCGAAACCCTTGTTTATAGTGCGAAAGAAAATGTTCATCTTGTTTTCTAACGTAGCAAATTATCTTAATATCTGAAAATATTTCACACAGGCGTTGCTTTAACTGTTTTACTTGTTTGTCATTCAACCAACTCATTTCTTCACAAGAAGCAATAATGTTACCAGAAGTTCTTTCTAACGTGTCATAGAGGCCATCGTCCACGACAGCGAGAAAATCCTCTCCGCTGCCTTCAAATTCGATCCAAGTATTAATGTTACCAACATTTGATTGTTTACCATCTTTTCTTTCGCGAAATAAATACCAACCTTTATGGTTTAACTCATTCTCAACTGAAATTAGGTGCTTTTGGATTGCAGTCGTTCCTGTTTTATGTAGACCTATATGAAGAATTAGCTTTCTCATTTTTAAACTACCTAATTTTATTTAGAATAATATCCAGGTACATTATCAATCAACTTCTAGAACTTTCTTTTCCTAAAGTGAGCTTCAAAACTTCAGAAATAGAAACCCCTAAAATTAAAAATAGCATTTTGATAATTAGTACTTTTTCATAAACAGAATAATTTGATATTGAAATCGCTTTAAACAAACGTTTTAAAAACAACTTGGACGAATTTTTTAGTAAAGTGAAGGTTTTAAATTTTCCGTTGCTTTTATCCCATGAACCACCGATGACACGACGCCTTTTTTTGAGCAATTCTTGTTTGTTTCTTGCAGGGTGATATACCTTGGCTTCTTCACAATATTTTACTTTTAATCCACTGTCTACGATTCTTCTAGACATATCGTGATCACCACCCGACTTTAAGTCCGTCCTAAAACCTGAATGCGCTTCTAACACACTTTTTTTAGAACACCAATTTGCAGTGATACAAAGCCCTTTTTCGGCATATTTTTTTTGATTCATAGAAAACATCGATTCAAAAGCTAGAGCTTCGCGCTCGACATCATCATTTTCGGCTTCGAAAAACTTTATTTCACCCGCTACGATACCTATATTCTCGTCAGAATTTATACACGATACTAAGTTTTCAAGCCACGTTTTTTCTGGTAGGCAGTCGGAATCAGTGAAAGCTAGAATAGCGCCATTTGCTACCGATATGGCTTTATTTCTAGCTGCATAGGATCCCGGAGTGCACTCTTGAAGCACGGTAATCCCCTCTAATTGTTGCAGCACCTCAAAGGTATTGTCTTGCGAACCATTATCTACAACGATAATTTCAAATTTTTCTTTCGGTAGAGTTTGACTTTTCAAAGCATCAATACACTTCAACACTCGATAGCTATCGTTCCATACTGGAACAATCACAGATATAGCGATATCTGATATCATGACGATTTTCGTTTCCTAAAGTTGGATTTCAGCTGTAAAAATAACTTTCAGAAAGTTTCCAATCTAGTGGATAACTTCCTTTTAACGCCGCTTAAGAAAAACATCAATGTTGCTCTGTATCCAGCAATCTCAATTGCTTTTTTGATCCAGGCGACCTTTGAATTCTTATGTTTTAGCGAAAATAAAACCTGCTCACAAATGCGCTTTTTAAACCAATAATCACCCAAAAAGTCTTTGTGTTTTTTTGCAGACCCCAAGCGTTTTTCAATATCACTTGGTTTCATCTTGCGAACTTTAGCACCGATACCATCTTCATTTTGAAACCTATAGAGAAATATAGGAATGTTGATGTTAACAAAGGAAGTATTTCGCTCATATAGCCGAACATACATATCCCAGTCTTGGCCATTATTAAGCGCTTCATCAAAAGGCATTTCTAAAAGCAATTCCCTCTTTGCACTGAAGCCACTCATTCCACAATAGTGATTTCCTCTTACAAGCGAAGATTTAGTAATCTTGCTATCTTTGTTTACTTTTACTTTAGATTCATTACCTAAGTGCTTGAAACCAGAAACTACTGCTTCCGCACCACTAAGATATTTTTCGCGATGATGAGCGAGATATTCAGGCAACCAAATATCGTCGTCATCTAAAAAGGCTATAACATCGCCATTTGACTCATGAATTCCTCTATTTCTGGCTACATTTGCACCGCCGGATAAAGGCTGTTTAATATATCTTATCCTGATGTCATCAAATTTAGACAACACGCTTGCGTAGCTTTTCGAAGAATTGTCATCGACAATAATAATTTCTTTTGGTTGAACTTGCTGTTCTAATACGCTTTTTAGTGAAAGCTCTAAGTAATCAGGTCTATTGTAAGTTGTAATAACAACACTGAATTCCATGATTAGATCCCTCTCAATGACGTATATAATCGTTTGGCTGGCGAGTAAATAAAACGAATATATTTATGGTAAATCGACCATTTTAAATTTGACTGACCAGCTATATCTTGCTTATTGTAGCCTAACAAAAAAGCTAAATGATAAATGGATTCTGAAAAGGAGTGACCAAAAAATGAAGATTGTTTGGATGCCTTACTTTTTCTAGAACTCTCTTTAAAAGTCGTTTGCGACTCAACACCTAAAGTGCTACATATTCGGCTGGTAATCTCTGACTGATTCAACACTAAATCTTCGTACTTCAGTAAGGTACAGTTTTCAGGTGAACTTGAAGAGAAAGAAAACCAATTCATGTAATTTATGATCCATTGATTCTCAAGTTCCACTGGTTTTACGTTCCATCGTCTAAATTGTGAAAGGAAAACATCTTTGGGGTTACGAACTATACAGACGTAATGGCAATTTAAAACGTCTTTATATTCTAGTTCAAATTCTTTCATAAGCCGTAGTGCACTTTTCTGCAATAAGTGGTGCGGCGATTTTTCGATAAACGATGGACCAAATTTCTTTATTATTTCAAACCAACCTCGAAATATTAATTCCCTGTCATCGTCATGGGGCGGTAAAAAACCTAAATTCTGTTCTAAAAATTCTACAATCTCAGCTCTTGCTCTTGTGGCGGTATAAGGCACAGAACTGGCGAGCATTTTTAGTTGTGGTAACTGTAAAACTGAAGCTGCTTTAGTCCAATAAAGTGTCTCTGACTCGAAATGTTTTGTAGCTGGGTAAGCTTTTATTTTCATAGCATCCGTTAAGCTACGAAAAAGGAAACTAGAACCAGACGACTTCTCTGAAAGTATATAAATTACACTTAATTTTTGACCTACCATCATACCGTGCCATTGTCTCCATGTACCAAGCCAAGAACACTTGCGTACTGATTCTTTGTTTCTATCGCAATTGCATTCCAATCATATCTAGCAAGGAATTCAGATTGCTCAACGTGTAAATTTAATTTATCGAGGTTGTTTAGTTTTCTAGTTAAAGAGTCGACATCACCAACTTTGAAATAGCAATCTGTCTGAAGTGCTATGTCTAAATTCGGCTGGATATCAGATAAAATCACTTTTGTACCTGCACTTATCGCTTCAAGCGCCACTATTGGATGTCCTTCGTGATAACTAGGCAAGACAAAAACTTTTGCAAACTTGTATAAGCTTTGAAGCTCAATACCACTGCGTCGACCAGCGATTACTACATTCTCACTAGCTTCTTTCTTTATTTGCCGTGAATATTCATCGTCATGGTCCGCATCTCCTACAATAACAAGCTTATAAGGAGCTTCTGAGTGATTGAAGGCTTTAATTAGATCGTGTAGTCCTTTTTCAGGAACCAGCCTAGCAACAGCTAAAGCATAACCGTCAGATGAAACAGAAATATCTTTAGGAAGATCACTTTTTACACAATCAAAACCAAAATTAGCAAGCGTTCCATTTGGAATAAAAATAATGTTGTTCTTTCTTTTCGGAAATTTGTTTTGAAGTTCTAATGTTAGAGAGCGACCAACTACAATAACTTTATTTGCAAAGTGGCACGCCATTTTCTCTCCGGTTTTGAGAATAAACTTAGCTAATGCATTCCACTTTTGACGATCATAATCAGCCCCGTGGTGGGTTACTACCACTTTCAAGCCGAGTAAGCGTGCAAAAGGTGTAAAAATCGCTGGCCCAATTGCATGAACATGAAGTACGTCAGGGCGGATAAATATGGCTGAGTAAATAATGGCAATGAACGTATGAAGAAAGGTCTCTAAAAATTTATTTTGGATTGCCCACAAACCAACAATTGAAACACCTTTGTACTCAGTTTTCCGCTTTTCCAAGTAAGGGCTACGGCCAATAACGGTGATTTCAACTCCTTCGTTCGCAATCCTAGGATAAATTTGCTGACAATGAGACTCTATCCCCCCCATGATATTTGGAATACCTCTAAGTCCTACAACTGCTATTTTCATTTATTTGATATCCCTATAGCTTTTTGGGCCATTATCACTAATCACTTTCGCTGGCATTCCCGCAATCGTTACATTCCCTGAAAAACTCTTGTTAACGACAGCATTTGCTCCAATGCCGATATTATCGCCTAGTTCAATACCACCATATATTTTCGCACCCGGACCTATATAGCAGTCGTTACCTATTTTAGGCGCTTTCATTCCGTCTCTTACATCCGCACCAATATTTACACAGACATGAATTCTACAATTTTTGCCAATTTGTGCGTTCGAGTTAACAACAATAGTGCCAGCATGTGCAATTGATAAGCCTGGCCCAAAGACATTTGGAGGTATTGAAAAACCTAACTTTCTTCCTTTTCTTCGAACTTTGAGTCGTAAATAAGCAATATAAACTTTGCTTAGTAGTCCATTCTTGCAATTTAAAAAGTACTCCAACTTTCTCAAACATTTTTGAAAAGACCAGATGTCATGGGTCAATTTGTTTTTCAGTGAAGGTTTTATATTTAGTGATTTCAAATCTTCATTTAGAAACATTCTATAATCCGATTTACTCTCAATTCGCATAAAGTAATTCCCGTTTACCTGAAGAATACCTGCAATGTTTGGGTTTCTTCTTATAACCAATAAGAACAGCATTTAAGATTGAAAAGAATATAAGCCCTTCGATATTCCACAGTGGCATAGTCGCCATATTCATTGCTAAAAAACCAACGAATGATAACGCAATAACTTTCGACAACTTTTTGTCTGATAGCTTGAGTGCATTTATGAGGATAGTTATGCAGACAAAAATGAAACTTACAAAACCAAGTACGCCGTACTCGTAGAGATACGAAACAAAAGTATTATGAGCGTATAAATTGAAACGTCCTTTCCAAGAATCAGGGCCAAACCCTAGTAGTTGGTTAAGTAACTCGGCATTACGGAAAGCATCAATGTATTGGCTCCATATATAAACTCGGGATGACATAATATCGCGCTCAGAGTCTGAGAAGTATATTGGGGCTTTTAACATCAAGTCTAAGTTACCCAATAAAAGTCCTATGTCAGAAAACCTCTCACGCATCGAAACAGACAATGCGATAAACACAAAACATAATATGATAGCAATAACCATCATCACTGGTGCTTTTTGGGAAGGCTCTAGGCGTTGTTCGGCTAGCGTGAAATAAAAGACTGCTGCTATAGGGATTATGGTGAGAATAGATGTTCTATAGTTTACTAAAATTAATAGTAATAACGAAAGGCTGAACAAAGCCGTTCTGAAAGACAAAGTTCCTCTATTAATGAGCCCTATTACAAAAATAAAACTTACAATTACCATAGAAAAAGCGGCTTCATGGTTATACCCACCGATATAACTAGCAGAACCGTCTGCTTCAGTTGCTTTTACTTGCCCTAAAGCTATAGAGAGAACTTGTAACGCAACTGGCATTGTAAAAGCCACAAGCAGCTTTTTCAATGTTGTATTTTGTCCCTGTAACCTAATTGATATTACGAGCGAACTGGCAAGTACCAAAAAATAACACCATTTCACCAACACATTAATTGTGCCTGGTATTTTCATATTTACAAAGCCACTAATAGCGATACAAAGACAAAACAGAAAAAACGGGAAATATTTTTTGAGTAAAAAAGCAGACGTGGGAATAAGTAGCAAACCTAAGCCAGCTACGCCAATACTTCCCAAAGCATTTATCGAAAAACCCGCAACCAATGAAGGGTATGTAATAGTATGAAACGCCGATAAAAAGAACCGCAACCATATAGCACAAATAGCAAACGCTAGGTACTTATTGCAGTTCCCTGTTATGGTGCGATACACCATAATAAAACTTATTAGGCCAACAACTACCTTTAACCCTTCAAACATGTCTATTCACTAACCTTTTCAATAATGGCTATTACTTTTTGTTGAAAGGCAGCGTAAGAAAATTGCTCAGCGCAGCGTTTACTTTTTGCAGCGTAAGAAACCCGAATAACCTGGTCACTAAATGAGTTCAGCGCACTGGCAACACCTTCTGCATTATTCAACTCGCAAAGAATACCGTTTTTTTCCTTACTCGCACCAGTTACTTTGTAGGGGTATTTTTCCGCAATAATTTCAGCGGGGCCCGATTCACAGTTAGTTGCTATTACTGCTTTTTCTAAACACATGGCTTCAACAATGGCATTAGGGAACCCTTCAGCGTTCGACGTACTTACAAAGTATTCGGCATTGCTTAAATAAGGGTATGGGTTTGCTTTAAAACCAAGAAACTGCGTTTTGTTTTCAATTCCAAGTTCTTTAGCTTGTGCCCTAAGGTTCGCCTCTTCATCACCTACGCCCAGTATCACCAAATCCTCTGCTATATTTGCTTTAGCATAGGCGTTAAGCAGTAAAGAAAAATTTTTATTTTTGACTAAGCGCCCTACCCCAATAATGTAGGGCTTTACTGGTAGATCCGACATACTTTCCGATGCCTGAGCCTGAAGCTGCTCAATATCATACGGGTTATACAGCACCGAAATTTTATCTCTTGATACTGCATAGTTATCGATAAGGTCGGCTTTTACACCTTCAGAAACGGCTACAACGCTGTCAGCTTTGTTGTAAAGTAATTTAACTAATAACCGGCTTACCCCGTCTTTAAGCCCTCCTGAAAGGTGGCTTGTGGTGTTAACCCGTTCGCTAATTATGGCTTTAAATTTTAGCCGTTTAGCCAAGGTAACGTTTAAGAAGTTGCTTCTTGTTAAGAAGCTGAAGCAATATTTAGGGTTTAGTTCTGCTAAAACTGGTTTTAACTGTTTGTAGCCCGAAACTAAGCTGCCTTCTGAATTCAGTACTATTTTGTTCACATATTCAGGGCAAACCTGTGATTCTGGAAGGTTATCAAGAAGAATAAGATGTACAGGAACACTTTTAGCAACAAAGTACGATTGCATTATGGTTAATAGCTTAACCATTACTCGTTCAGCGCCACCGCCTTCAAGTGAATTAATGATAAACACCGCTGGACGCGCTGAGTACTCCATGAAAGTTCCTTTTCGTTGTAAAATTACTACAAAGCTTGGCAATGATACCAGACGGCGCACAACTTCATAACCCGCGCCTTGTATTTATATGCTTAAAACCTAGTTAAAAACAAACCAAACATAAATTATGCCAATAAGATCATTTCATGATAAAAAGCCGTTTTGCCATTTGAAATGCCTTTCAAGTTACTAATAAGTTTGCCATCATTGTGTTATCGGTAGGCAAGCTATGATATCGCATAGTAGTGAAAGATTTTTTACACTTGCCTTAATCTATTGCATAAAGTACCTACGGTTTGCACCAAAAGAAACGTTCATGCTCTTTTTTTAACGCTCTGTTCACTGCACGCAGCGCAATAACCGCTGTTCGGACAGCCGTTGTTGTAGTTTGTACTTTATTGGCGATTACATCGCCTATTGCGCAACAAAAAACCGTATTCACCGAACAGGTTTATGCCCGCATTAATTCAGTTTATGGTAATGAGGCCAAAGAAAATGTAGCCAAATGGCGACAACTCATTAATGAACTACAAAGCGAAGAGTTAGATGAAAAGCTTTATCAGATAAACCGTTTCTTCAACCGCTTTGATTTTGTAGACGACCTTGTTCATTGGCAGCAAAAAGATTATTGGGCAACGCCGATTGAGTTTATTTCCACCGGTGCCGGCGACTGTGAAGATTACACCATAGCGAAATACTTCTCTTTAATTGAACTTGGCATTCCTGAAGCTCAATTACGTTTAATGTATGTCACAGCATTAGAATTACGCCAACCTCATATGGTATTGGCGTATTATGAAACCCCAACCTCTATTCCACTGGTTTTAGATAATATAAATAGGCGCATTTTGCCTGCTAATAAAAGAAGAGATTTGTCACCCATTTATAGCTTTAACGGAAGCGGTTTGTGGGCTGCGAAAGCAATGGGAACTGGCCGTAAATTAAGAACTGGCGGCCCAATGAAAATGTGGGATGACATGGTAGAGCGGCTAGACCGCGTTATGTACGGAGATAAAGAAGAATAATGAGACTATCTACCCAACTAAGTACAAGCTTACTCGTTTTTTTAATACTGGTATTTGCCGGTTCGTTCATTATAAACGTGAAGCTAACCAGAGAGTATGTAAACGAGCAGCTTGCCACACACGCGCAAGATACAGCCACATCTCTGGGGCTATCCATTACCCCGTATCTCGCAGATGAAAGTGGGCTAATTGTGGCCGAAACTATGGTAAATGCCATATTTGACAGGGGCTTCTATCAGTACATCACTATTACAGACATGGAAGGCAACTTACTCATTGAGCGGCGCAATCCTAAAACGGTCGATGCTGTGCCTAGCTGGTTTACCAACATCGTTGAAGTTACTCCCCCTATTGAAAAAACCGAACTAAACGATGGCTGGACGATGGCCGGCGAACTCGCCGTTCAAAGTCACCCTGGGCTTGCCAATGAAACCTTATGGGAGAGTGTTAAGCAAAGCGCGTTTATGTTTTTTGCTGCCTTCGTTTTTGCGTACATCGCATTACTTTTTATTATTACTGCAATAACGAAACCTCTACGCATTGTGGTTAATAAAATTGAAGACATTCAAAACCAAAAGTTTTCTCACATTAACTACACGCCTTTTACGAAAGAACTTTCCTTTATAACCCAGGCCGTAAACAGGCTGTCTTCGTCTGTTGAAACCATGTTTAAAGAGTTAACCCAAAAAGCCGAGCATTTTAGAGTTCAGGCCTATGAAGATAGCCTTACTGGTGTACAAAACAGAAATGCTTTCACGCGGCATATGAACGCATTGTTAAGCAAAACGGCCACATCAGATGAAGGATATGTGGTGATCATTCGACTGGCACAATTAAACATTGTAAACACCACGTTGGGCGCACAAGATGGAGACCTTTATGTAAATACCGTCGCCGATGAACTTAAGGCGTTTATTGATAAGATTGAAGAGTCGGCCTATTTATTTCGAATATCGGGCGCCGATTTTGCCTTGGTTACCGAAGCCATGACTAAAATTGAATGCGAAACGCATATAGCAAGGTTAAATCAGGTACTTAGCCGCTGCAACCCTCTTAAAGATGGTAGCAAAGCGGTTTGGATGGGCGTGACGCAATTTAATGATGAACAGTCTTTTTCAGAAATAATGGAAAACGCTGATAGTGCACTGATGGCCGCGACAAAACAGTCAAGCGGTTGGCAATTCGCATCTGAACTGGCACATATTCACAGCAATACCGCATGGAAAGAGCAACTAAATCAAATTTTAGCGCAACAGTACGCTGACATTCTTATTCAACCGGTTGTCAGTATCGAAAGCAATTCGCCCTCTTATTTTGAAGCTTTTGGCCGTTTTAAAGATAAAGAGAGCGGAAATGCGATACCCATGTCGCAACTCATACCAGCGTCAGAAAGGCTAAATTTGATTCCTGAAGTTGATAAGCTTGTTATTAAACTTGTCCTTCTCAAACTTCAAAAAGACCCGCGCAACATAGCTATTAATATTGCAAATGCTTCCTTAGCCAGCGCCTCATTCAGGCAATGGCTTATAGGACTGTTGAACCAACATGAAGCGCTACGCACTCATTTGGTGTTTGAAATTGAAGACTCGGCGCTTATTCATCATAAAGACGACGCAATTTCTTTTTGCAAAACGTTAATTAAATTGGGTTGCCGAATAACTATAGAGCATTTTGGTGACAATCTTGCATCACTCGCAGGATTAAGGGCTATACAACCCCATTTTGTAAAAATTTCCGGCAAACTTACTAAAGATATTCACACCGACCAAGATAGCCAACTGTTTGTGAGTAGCCTATTAAGTATAGCGCGCGGGTTAGGCATTAGTATTATTGCAGAACTTGTTGAGAATGAAGCGGAATCTGTCGCTTTAACGAAGTTAAACGTGAACTTTCAACAGGGGTTCTATTTTGCAAAACCCAAGCTATGGCAGTTTTAATTAAGAGATTTAAAAAGACGCACAACAAAAGCGAGATCTTCCACGCTCACTTGTTGTACAATAGCGAAATATGGTGCCAGCGAGATGCTAGCCCGATGTTTTTAATAGAAGGATGAGTTATGCGTAGCAATGTTATTTTGTCTTTATTGTTTGTTGCTTTAGTCGCCTTTGCTCCCTTGTCTTACGCACAAGAAGGTATAGTGCCGGGTTTGCAGGTTAGAAGTCTTTTAGTCAGTGAAATAGAAAACGGCACTGAAATAGAAACTGCGGCTACTGAAACAAGCCAAACAGTGTTATCTGAGGCGTTATTTTTTGATCCGAGTGGGCTAGATTACTTATCATCAAACCAAGAAGCGTTCCAATCGCTTGTTGCATTATTGAACGATAATGCCACGGGTTTTGAGTTGGCTATTGCAGGTTTCGCTCAGCTTCCTGATCAACCATCTGAGGTGGTTACAATTGCTATACTCATGTTTCCAGAAAACGCGAATGAAATTTATGACATCGCTTTACAAATGCAGGTGATCAGTGAAGAAGATGCGCTGCTTGCGGTTATTAATGCGGGCGTCGACCCTAGTACACTTACCGCTACTGCGGCGGGTGGAGCCGGAAATACAGTTTCTCCATTAGGTGTAGGCACTGGCGCTGCGGGTGCAGGTGGTGGCGATACAACAGTTTCAGCAAACTGAATTAATACCCGCTTATATTCAATTAGTTAACGATGTAGCTGTTTATGCATAGTTTCCAGAAAGCCGAAAAGTTTCTTTTCGGTTTTCTTTTGTTTACGTTATTTTGGTTACCCCTTTCGCTTGGTGCTAATCGCCCATGGGCTTGGGCTCTAATGCAAATGTCGCTTTTTTTCATTGGCGGCATTTTAGTCATTACACACTCATCTCTTTTTCCATCACTTTACCTCAAATATAAACTGTTCGTTTTTTTATGGCTTGGGTTTCTGTGTTGGCAACTTCTTACTATTGTCCCACTGCCCTACTGGCTTGTAGAAGCCGTCCGTCCTGAACGTTTAAGTTACTTGTTGGGCGAGGATATTAGACAAAACACCAGTGCTGAATGGCTCCCACTAAGCTTTGATGTTGGCCAAAGCGATATGACTTTTTTTAAATCACTAGCATATTGCTTTTTGTTTTTCACCTCGTTAACCCTTATTAACTCAGGTAAGCGTATAAAATATACGCTCGTTGTGTTAAGTGCAGCGGGTATTTTTCAAGCTATCTACGGCTCGGTGGAAGTGCTTTCGGGCATTCAATACAGTTTAATTTTTAAACACCCCGTTTCCCACATTGCTACCGGTAGTTTTATTTATAAAAATCACTATGCCAACTTTTTAATGCTATGCCTTAGCGCTGCGATAGGTTACATGATTGCAAGTCTTCGCAGTCACTCAAGTGGCACTCATCGTGAACGTCTACGCCGAATAGTAAGTTTCTGGTTAAGTAACAAAGTGTTATTTCGTATTGGTATTATCATTATGGTTATTGCGTTGGTTATGTCCCGTTCTAGAATGGGGAACAGCGCGTTTTTTATTGCAATGACCATTACTGCAACGCTCGGTTTGCTCTACTTTAAACCGCGCCAGAAAAGTTATGTATTATTGTTCATAAGCATGTTGGTGATCGACGTTTTGATTGTTAGCAGCTTATTTGGTCTGAAGCAGGTTCAACAGCGCCTAGAACAAACTGATCTAACACAAGAAAGCAGAGATGAAGTAATTGTGGATGCGTTACCGCTCATTGGTCACTATGGTGTACTAGGAACCGGGGGCGGCACGTTTTATACTGTTTATCCACAAGTTCAAAACGAAACCATCCAACATTTTTATGACCATGCCCATAACGAATATCTTCAATTCATCATCGAGTTTGGTGTGGTAGGTGCATTTCTATTAGCTCTATTCGTAGTGCTTTGTATGAAAAACGCACTCAGCGCCATGCGTAATCGCCGACATCCGCTGCCAAGAGGCGCGGCCTTTGCTAGTGTAATGGCAATCATTGGTATGGCGCTTCACAGTAGTGTAGATTTCCCGCTTCAAGCGCCCGCCAATACCGCAATATTTGTGGTGCTTTTGGCACTTGGTGCCCTAAGCAGAGATATCTCAATGGGTAGACATACCATGACAAAATAGCGAGTTCGGTTGCTGCTGTTATCTACCTTATTTCCGTTTTAGTGTGTTAGAGAGACCAACCGTGGTACTTAAAATTAAACGTCCAGCGAGAGAAGAACCGAATTTACAGCACATGCTTGAACGCATGCCAAAAAAAGTGGCTGACTCTTTTAGTGAGGAACAGTTGGCTCACTTAAATACGGCACTAGCGGGAAGGCAATGGGGAAACCACAAAGTAGATATACGGGGCACCTTCTCTCTGTTATCAAGTCGCTTTTACTTCGTATTATTAGCTGGCAGGGACAAACGGGACCTTTCTAGAGCGGAGAGTCGCATTGGCAGAATTATGATGGCTGCCGTTGTATTCATATTTTTGTGTATGTCGTTATTGCTGGGGTTGATGTTGCTATATATTTTAAAGAGCTGGCTTGGCATTAACCTTTTTGAAGATTTTTCTTTGGGCCTATGGGATTGGATTAAAGCGAACCACTAGGTCGGTAATGTGTTATTTGTAAGAAATGCAGTTTGGAATTCGCTTTCGTACTGGATAACTTGAAGCGCGCAACCAGCGACAAACTACATCACTTGCCTGATTTTTTTCAATCGCTTCAACTACAAAGTCTCTGCTGAGTGGGTTTTGAAGCCCAAGGTCTAGATGGTGCTTTAGCTTTTTTTGAATAGTAACGTAATGAATCGACCTGGCTGTAAACATCTCCAAACCAAATTCCGCAAAAAATTTGTGCACTATCGCATCTTGAGGCCCTGCGCTAACCGCCTGCTCTAAATAGCGATAAAACGTTTCATCTACCTCACCCTGCTTCCATTTGACTGATGCAAGGCCTATCCAACTTCCACTCCACGTTGGTCTAAGCTGTAAACTTTTTTGATAACTAAATGCTGCTTGCCTGAGGTTGGCGTCAGCAGGTCTTTGCTGGCCAGTCGTTTGTGTTAACTCTACTTGAGAAAACGCCATCCATTCATGTAACTGCCCTTTCATTTGATGATAAAGCGCGTTTTCAGGAAAGTAACGCAGGGCATTATCTATTTTCCCTAGCGCTTGTTCAATTTTCTCTTTCGAAGCTTTCTCTGGCGCTCTTTGCCATGCGGATATGCTATTTTTAACACTGTAATAAGCATTTCCTGCAATAAAAAGCTGTGCGCTCCATATAAAACTCCACAAGGCTAGAAAGAAGATTATCGCCCTTAGTACCAAGACTTTATTAATTGCGTTAATTGATGGGAGCTTTAGCGCCTTGAAAGTATGTTTATTCATGCTTAGTACTTGTACCGTTAACAATTTCGCTAGGGTTGGTAATAAACACATCCTGTGCAAAATTGACATCGTATTTTTGTACTACGTCGAACGCCGCTTTCATGTCATTGGGTCGCCGCTCAAGGTCGTGAGTATCTGAAGCGACAACATGAAATGCCCTTTTTTCCATAAGAGAAAGCGCGAAATCATTTACCTTATCCCCAAAACGCCCGGTTAAAGCACCCGCAGTAACTTGAAAGAGGCAACCTTGACGTTGCAACCAACTAAATTTATGTTGCTCTGCAAGTAACTCTCTGTTGCGCTCGGGATGTGCAATAAGCGGTTGAACGTTGTTTCGAAGTAACCATTTTATGAGTGCTTCAAGCCCTTGGGGAACATGGCTATGCGGCATCTCTAACAGCAAGACTTGCTTGTCGTTGTAACTACCTAAAAACGGTAACGCGTTTTGCTTGTACCAAACTGGAATAAGTTCGTTTACGCGTACTTCAGCAGCAAATGAAAGTGAAAGCGGAATAGACGCCTCACCAACGTGATGTTGGAAGTGGTGAAAGGTCTCTGCAATAGAACTAAGCGTGTTGTCAAAATACCCCCTATGAATATGAGGAGTACACACCATATGGCTAACACCGCAATCAACGGCCTGCTTGGCCATTTCTAAAGCAATATCAAGAGACCTGGCACCATCGTCGATGCCAGGCAAAATATGACTATGTAAATCTATCAATAATTACTGTTAGCTGTTTTTATGACTCGTGTATCCGTATTGGTCATAAAAACCCGCGTACCTTTGTGCTGCACCTGATTTGCGTAAGTCTACTTGATTTAGTACCACGCCATCAAGACGGTGACCTACTTGTAAGAAACGCGATAGACCGTTGTTGATCAGTTTTTCACTGGTGCTATCAGCACGTACAACGTAAATTACAGAGTCACAAGAGTTTGCAATCACCATAGAATCGCTTACCGCTTGCGTTGGTGCAGTATCTACAACAACGTATTTATATTCTTTTTTGAGCGCTTCGATAAGCTCAACGAAGCCTTTATCAGACAATAGTTCCTGCGGGTTCGAAGGAATTGTGCCTGCAGATAAAATATCGATCTTCGATTCTTCATCTCTTACTAAACACTCATCGAATGTATGAGATTTCAGTATGAGGTTTGCCACACCAGGTTGATAGTTTGGAATATTGAATTGCTTTCCTACACTAGGACGGCGTAAATCAGCGTCAATAAGGATAGTTTTGTCCAACTGACCTAATGCAAACGCAAGGTTAATTGAAACTGTCGTTTTACCCTCTTTAGGTACGCTGGATGTAACCATAATTGCCTGTTGCTCTTTATCGAGATTCAATAGAGACAAGCTGGTACGTAGAGTTCGAACTGACTCTGCAAACTGGTGCTTTTTCCCATCGAAGAAAGAGCGCACAGGAAGGTCGGTTTTTTTCTTATGAGGCAACCACGGTATTAGACCAAGCATACGTTGCCCGAGTTTACGCTCAACGTCTTCAACCGAGCGTATTCCGCTGTTTAGCGTTTCCATCGCGATAGCTAAAAACACACCAAAACCAACACTGAATACAAACGCTGCGCCAATCAACAGCTTTTTGTTCGGTTTTGAAGGGATATAATTAGGAAGCGCTTCATCAAGTACTCGTGCGTTAGCCGATTCAAAACCACCTAACTCATCGGTTTCTTTTAAACGGGTGAAAAACGAATTATAAAGCTGCTGATTGATATCAACTTCACGCTGAAGCGCTCTACGTTGGTTATCAAGTGCTGATAAACCGCGAAACTCAGCTTTTGCACGGGATACTTCTTTTTCAAGCTGCGCAACTCTATCCTCTGATACTTCGTATTGCGTTGTAATGCTTGTGATCAGATCACGTATCTGTCCGTTCAATGTCTCCCTGATAGAAGACAACTCTGCGTTTGCCGCAATCATACGCGGATGTTTAGGGCCATACACGTTACTCAACTCGCTGACACGCGTCATCGCTTTAGCCTCGTCTCGGCGAACATCTCGTATTGTCGGGTGATTAAGCACTTCAGGTAATCGAGCAATGTCGTCTAAGGAAACATCGTTTCGCGTTTGCTTATAAATGACTGCATTGAGCTTAAGCGCCGTTTGGGCATCAAGTAGTTGCTTACTTAATTGCTCAAGTTCTTCAGCAGCCAAGCCTACCACGCCATCAATGTTCACGACCTGATTTTCTTCATAGAACCTTGCTAAGTTGCGTTCAGCCACATCCAGCTTTTTCTTTAGCCCCTCAAGACTATCAGTAAGAAATGAGGTCGCTTTTGCCGTCATATCCAGCTTTGCTTGCAGATAATTTTCAATGTAAACATCGGCTACGGCGTTAGCCAACTCAGCTGATAGCGATGGCGATTCTGTAGTGACTGTAATTCTCATTAACTGCGTGTTATCTACCATCTCAACAGTAAGCGCTCTCATTAATAATGATGTTGCTTTACGCTTTTTAGCAGCGAGTAACTGTTCTTCGGTTAGCTCTTTAGGCTCTTCTTGTGGAAGAAACGGCAGGGCTTCAACAATATTTGCTTTTAGCTCATCGACGAAAGTGGGTTCTTCGTCTTTCGGCATAAATTCTGCGTTATTATAAAGCGATAAACTTTCAACTGTACGTTCCGCAATTTGTCGCGACTGCAAAATTTCATATTGTGTTTGCATGTAGTCTTTGCGCTTAGTGTCTAAGCCATAGACTTCCTCAATTGAAACAACGTTTGCTTTGTCAGCCTCTACCAAAATAGTGGTAGTCGATGTAAACATGGGGGTCATTCGCATTACTAATAGCGCGACCAATATAGTGAACGCGATTGCTAGTGAAACAATACGAAATGCGTAACGCTTAATAATTCCTAAATAGTGAGCAATGTCGATGGTTTCGTTTTCAAACACACCTACATTAAGCTCTTCCCTGCTATTTACTGCCATTTTTATTCCTGCACGCTACGTAATTTAGAAGAAACGTTGATTAATGGTGATAATGTCGCCCGGTTGAATCATGTCGCTCACAGTCACAGTGAACTCGTTCGTTTGGCCGTTTTTTTCACGAATAATCGTAATTTTATCTCGCGCTGCGCGTTCTGTATAACCGCCTGCAAGCGCTGCGGCTTTGTTTACAGAAAGTCCAGGCTGATATGCATAGCCACCAGGGCGTTTAACTTCACCATCTATAAAGAAAGGGCGATACTCTACAATTGCCACAGACACTGACGGATTAACAAGATAATCACCTAATAATCCATCATATATCAACTGCTCAACTTCGGCCGCAGTCAAACCAACAAGCTTAATCTCACCTAAGAAAGGATAATTAATAGTGCCAACATCGGGTAAGCGCACTTCCATCGAAAGATCGTCCTGCCCAAAAACACTAATTTGTATTCTATCGCCAGAGCCCAGTTGATATTGGCTCATGCTTAAATTGCCCTCTTGGGCAATTACCTTCCCAACAAGCAACAAGCAACATACAAAAAAGACACTAACAACTACACCAAGCTTCACAACGTAACCTCTGCTGAAATACCTACCATGTTTCTATCATAACCAATAGACTCTCGGTTACTGTCTCTATCTGCTAGCTGATAAAATAGTGAAAAAGATAAGTACCGACGAGCCTGGTAATTCAATGATGCCATGTAGTTCATGAATTCATCATCTCTATTTTCAAGAACTTCGTCGGTTAGCACGTATTCGTCGGTTGCGTGGGAAATTCTAATCGAAGAACTAAGGCGATCTAGCCAATCATGCTTCCAGGAAAACTCGTAACCTCTGTGCCTAATAAAGTTACCTTCACCGTTAGTCTCCCTAGTATCTGCGCTAGTTGAGAAACGGAATGTAGAATATGTGAGTGGCTGCCAATCGATACCGACTTCCCAATCTGTACCATAAAACGTGCTTCTTTCTAGCGCATCAAAGTCCTTTTCTTTATAACCAACTTTGGCAAAGCCTGTTGTAGCAGCAGTTGATTCCCATCTCAACCCTAGAAGAACCCTAATTTCATCACTGTCACGAGTCGCGATTCCTACTTGGTTGTCATATCTTACAAACGTTTGAGAAACATCGAGGAGTGCTGTGGTTGCTGAACCAATACGATAGCCAAATTCAGCGCCCACTAAATTCTTGACTCGATCGCGGATCAAGTAAGCCTGTTCTGTTCTGTCGTAATCAAGCGTTTCACGATTTGCTCTCAAGGTGATCATGCCATCAGATGTGACAGCACCGTACATGTATTCGCCTCCAAGCACCGTGCTTATGTATCTATCTGGGCTTGTTATAGCAGTACCAAGGCCAAGAGAAAATCCAGTACCACGCTCTTCATGCCCATCTTCAAATTGGGCTATTGCATTAACTCGGTGCCTACTATTGAGTTCGAATTGCCCAGAAGCTTCTGCAAAATGATCGGTATAATCATCGGCACTGCTTGAAAAGAACACGCCTCTCTCCAAGCGATAGCCCATTTGGACAGGATTCCCATCAATTTCTGTCGCGGCAATTAACTCAGGTGAGAACATCGCGCGCCAACTGTAAATTTTCGGATTACCATCTCTGGCATAGGCAACATTATCCACATATGCCATCGACGATGAAAACGATGGAATTAAATCGAATTGTCCAGCTTGAATTCGACCGGCCTCTTGGGCATATAGACTCGGAGCGGCGCAAATAACCGACAATGCTATGATGCTTTTGGTCCTTTTAAACATGTTTTTTCCTTCCTTCGATGACCTTGTGTGTAAAATTGCTGCGAACATGGATATATGGTTTTCTTCATATGCACTGAACGCGTTGTGCACGCGCCTCACTGACCGAGTGCATTCTTTACATTATTTTGTTAATTATTACCGAAACTTTAGAAAGCGACTTAATGCCAGCAATAGGTGTGCCGTTTTTAAATGTCTTTGCTGTAAATGCTGTAAAGCCCTCT
Organism: Alteromonas sp. KUL106; assembly: GCF_009811415.1. Classification (GTDB taxonomy): domain Bacteria; phylum Pseudomonadota; class Gammaproteobacteria; order Enterobacterales; family Alteromonadaceae; genus Alteromonas. The sequence continues at coordinate 80,329 of NZ_BLIG01000027.1, forward strand.
GATTTGACGTCAGTCCCTATCGACGACTTCAAAGTGAATTCCTACTCGCCTCGTTAGTTGGCTCGCAATACAAGAAGATACCCATGTATTGTTTCAGCTATATGTCTACAATTTAAACTGTGTTATATGCTATCGCATTTGAGATATTAATGAAAAGCGATAGATATCTATTCTACTCGTTTTGCACCATATTAGTACGAAATAAATTAGATTTTGTAATAAAATTACAATATGAGACGAATATTGTTATTATATTAATCCGCGCTAACAAAAAAAGTGGGCGAGGAAGAATCAAATCTATCGATTATAACCCTCTTGAGGGTGTATCCAGGCTATCTGGGCACTATTTTTGCAGTAACATTTTAGTTGGAAATTGTCTTTAATGTTTTCTACACATACGGATTGGCTTGCTTTATCGGCTAATAACATTCGCTACGGACATCATTTTTCACCTAGAGATCACCTAAATGGACAATAGAGTAGAATCTAACAAAGTATTGAAGGCTCATCCGGTTGAGTCGAATACCAATGGCGGATTAGTAGTACGCAACCAGAGTGGTTTCTCAACCATATACAGGCTGATTGACCTTTCGCTCGTCACCATTCTTTATTATTCGTCTGCTGCCTACTACGGCACACAAATAGATACCACGAGTCTTATTCTTCTTTTCTTGAACGTAATATGCTTTCAAATTTCGGCAGAAGGCGTAGAGCTTTACCGCTCTTGGCGTGGCCATCGAACCCCCGAAATGCTCCGCGCAGCAGCCATAACATGGGCACTAAGCATCTTGGGCACAATGACTATGGGCTATTTCTTTGTTCAGGAAATTAAAACGCCTCCACCGGCCATATTACTTTGGTTTGCATCGTCGTTCGTTGTCCTTATTGTTTGGCGGTTTGTAATGCGTAAATTTCTTTTCCGCATACGCAAAAGTGGTTTGAACTCTCGCCGCTCAATCATCATTGGCGCCACCCAGCTAGGTGCAAATGTCGCACTTCAGATACAGCAGAATGAACATTTAGGGATTAAATTCAATGGCCTTTATGATGACCGTGAGCCAGAGCGACTGCCACACGATATGCAAGGCGCAGTTTTAGGCAACATTGACGCTGCAATTGAGATGGCAAAGCGCAATGAGGTTGACTACATATATATCGCGCTGCCAATGAGCGCAGAGAACAGAATTCGCTCAATTTTAGAGCAATGTAGTGATACCACAGCGAATGTGTACGTTATTCCCAACTTCTTTATGTACAACCTACTAAACGCTCGCTGGCAGACTGTCGGCAATGTACAAGCACTTAGTGTTTACGATACGCCCTTTCAAGGCGCAAGCGATATTTTAAAGCGTTTTGAAGATATTGTTTTAAGCTCGCTGATACTTATGCTGATATCTATTCCTATGCTTTGCATAGCCGCGGCAGTGAAACTTACCTCAAAAGGGCCTGTTATATTTAAACAGAAGCGCTATGGGCTAGATGGTAAACAAATCACCGTTTATAAATTCCGCTCTATGACCACGCAAGATAATGGCGCTGTCGTAAAACAGGCAACTAAAAACGATGCCCGTTTAACTAAGATTGGTGGTTTTTTAAGAAGAACCTCTTTAGACGAGCTTCCCCAGTTTATTAACGTTCTACAAGGGCGTATGTCGATTGTTGGCCCTCGCCCACACGCAGTGGCACACAACGAGCAATATAGAAAGATAATCACCGGTTACATGTTACGCCACAAGGTTAAACCGGGTATCACAGGTTGGGCTCAGGTCAACGGTTTACGCGGCGAAACCGAAACAGTGAATAAAATGGTGCAGCGCGTAGAGTATGACTTGGATTATATTCACCGATGGTCGGTGTGGTTCGATATCAAAATCGTGTTCATGACAGTATTCAACGGGTTTATTAATAAAAACGCGTATTAGACAGTGTTGTGAAATCTGTAGAGAAGCGACGTGTTACGTCGCTTTTTTTATGCCTGAATATCTCTCGCTTTTATCTTAAATAGCAAAAACCGCTCGCTGCCTTTCAGTACTGCTCGCCTAACGGTTAACGCTGAGCAGGCAACAGAGAACGAGTTCGTTTACTTCCTATAGTTGACGCAGCTCTCCGCAAAAATCCCTCTAGGACTTATAGAGGTGCAATCTGGAGCTTACTTAGGCGAAGATGACATAGTAAGATTTTCAGACCGCTACGGCCGCGTAGAGAAGAAATAAAAGCACTACGCACCAAGGTAATTGAATATAAGCAGAGCTCTGGCTCTGCTTTTTTGTATCTAAACCCAGAAACGAAAAAAGGCGAGCATCCTGCTCGCCTTTTTCCGAAAGAACTTAAACTTAATTAGTTAATAATTAAGCTAATGCGCCTTTAGCCGCTTCGACTAGTGCGCTGAAAGCTGCTTTGTCATGTACTGCGATGTCGGCAAGGATCTTACGATCGATTTCAACAGACGCTTTCTTCAAACCGTTAATGAAACGGCTGTATGACATACCATTTTGACGAGCAGCAGCATTGATACGTGCAATCCATAGTTGACGGAATTGACGCTTGCGCTGACGACGGTCACGGTAAGCATATTGACCAGCTTTAGTTACAGCCTGTACCGCTACGCGATAAACACGTGAACGTGCGCCGTAATAACCTTTTGCCTGCTTGAGGACTTTTTTGTGACGAGCACGTGCGATAGTGCCGCGTTTTACTCTAGCCATTAATCAGTCTCCTAAGTCTTATACGTAAGGCAACATGCGCTGAACCAATTTGGTATCAGAGTCATGAACCAGTTTTTTGCCACGAAGGTGACGTTTACGCTTAGAGCTCTTCTTAGTCAAAATGTGACGTAAGTGAGACTGTTTGCTTTTAAAGCGGCCAGAACCCGTTTTCTTGAAACGCTTGGCGGCACCGCTTACAGTTTTCATTTTAGGCATTGCTAAAACTCCGCATTGTTAATATCGGTATTTATTGTGTTGCAGTCACGTCATACCGGTTAATGTTTAGCAGCAAGGTGTTTAAGGGTGCAGATTCCTTAAAACTTTAGACCGTTACTACTTCTTATTTGGGGCTAGCACCATGATCATCTGACGGCCTTCCACACGACGTGGGAAAGACTCGCATGTAGCGACTTCTTCCAAATCCGTTTTAACACGGTTTAGTAGGTCGATACCGATGTCTTGGTGCGCCATTTCACGTCCGCGGAAACGGATCGTAACTTTGGCTTTATCACCACCTTCAAGAAAGCGACGCAGGTTGCGCAGTTTGACCTGGTAATCGCCTTCATCAGTGCCAGGGCGAAATTTAATCTCCTTGACCTGAATTTGCTTCTGTTTTTTCTTCTGCTCTTTTTGAGCTTTACTTTTTTCGAAGAGGAATTTGCCATAGTCCATAACTTTACAGACTGGCGGCTCGGCATTCGGACTGATTTCTACTAGATCTAGGCTCGCTTCTTCAGCGGCACGCGTAGCATCTGCTAGCGAAACCACACCAACCTGTTCACCGTCTTTGCCAATTAATCTTACTTCTCTGGCTTTAATCTCATCGTTAATGCGGGCTTTGTCGCCCTGAGCCTTATTGTTAGCGCCTTTAATGTGCTATTCCTCCAAACATTTAATTCTTTTGCCTGCTTTTGGGTGATTCTTGTGAATCGGAAAATAGGACCAAAAGCAGACACCTTGTTGTGCATTATACACAAATTGCTCAACTATTTAATTGTCTTTTCTACAACTTCTTGTTGAGCCATGGCAATAAAGTCTTCCAGGCGCATTTTGCCTAGGTCGTCACCGCGGCGAGAACGCACTGCTACCTCACCCGCTTCCATTTCTTTATCGCCTACAACCAGCATATATGGAATACGCTTCAATGTGTGCTCGCGGATTTTAAAGCCGATCTTCTCATTTCGCAAGTCAGACTTTGCTCTAAACCCTAAATCGTGCAGTTTTTTTACACAATCTGATGCATATTCAGCTTGTTTGTCAGTAATGTTCATTACTACAACCTGCTGAGGCGCCAACCAAAGTGGGAAGAACCCTGCGAATTCTTCGGTTAAAATACCGATGAAACGCTCAAGAGAACCTAAGATAGCACGGTGAATCATTACCGGTACTTTGCGTTCACCGTCTTCAGCCACATACGTTGACCCCAAACGGCCTGGCATTGAGAAATCAAGCTGTACCGTTCCGCACTGCCAAGCGCGATCTAGGCAGTCGTGCAGGGTAAATTCAATTTTAGGGCCGTAGAACGCACCTTCACCGGGTTGATAATCGAATTCAATATTATTGGCTTTAAGTGCATCCGCAAGAGCAGCTTCTGATTTGTCCCAAATCTCGTCAGCACCTACACGCTTTTCTGGGCGAGTAGACAACTTAACCTTGATGTTTTCGAAACCAAATGCAGCGTATGTCTCATACACCATTTTAATACAGCCACTTACCTCATCTAGGATCTGTTCTTCTGTACAAAAAATATGAGCATCGTCTTGGGTAAAACCACGAACACGCATAAGACCGTGAAGCGCACCCGATGGTTCGTTGCGGTGACAGCAGCCAAACTCAGCCATACGAAGCGGCAGGTCGCGGTACGACTTCAAACCTTGGTTGAATATTTGTACGTGGCCCGGACAGTTCATTGGCTTAACCGCATATTCACGCTTTTCAGACTCGGTGGTGAACATGTTTTCAGCGTACTTGTCCCAGTGACCTGATTTTTCCCACAGCGAGCGGTCCATCATTAATGGGCCTTTTACTTCGTCGTAGCCATATTCACGCAGCTTTTTACGCACGTAGCTTTCTAGCTCGGTGTAAATTGACCAGCCATCGTTGTGCCAAAACACCATGCCAGGCGCTTCTTCTTGCCAATGGAACAGATTAAGCGCTTTACCGATTTTACGGTGGTCACGCTTCTCAGCTTCTTCTAAGCGCTGTAGGTAAGAATTGAGCTGCTTCTTGTCAGCCCACGCTGTGCCGTAGATACGCTGTAGCATTTTGTTGTCGCTGTCGCCACGCCAGTATGCGCCTGCTACCTTCATCAGTTTGAAATGATGGCAGAACTTCATGTTGGGCACGTGCGGGCCACGACACATATCGGTGTATTCTTCGTGATGATAAAGCGCTGGGCGGTCGTCCTTACTGATGTTTTCATCAAGGATTTCCATTTTGTAGCTTTCGCCGCGCGCTTCAAACGCGTCGCGAGCGTCTTGCCAGCTCACTTTATTCTTAACCACGTTGTAATTGGTTTTCGCCAATTCAAGCATACGCTTTTCTAATTTGGCTAAATCTTCCTGGGTCAGGCTTTCTTCCATATCAACGTCGTAATAGAAACCGTTGTCGATTACTGGGCCGATAGCCATTTTGGTGTTAGGCCAAAGTTGTTTGATAGCGTGGCCTAACAAGTGCGCGCAACTATGACGAAGAATTTCTAAACCTTCATCGTCTTTTGCAGTAATAATTTGAAGTTGTGCGTCTGCGTCAATCATATCAACGGCGTCAACCAGCTCACCGTTTACTTTTCCTGCAATGGTTGCTTTGGCTAAACCAGGGCCAATATCGTTTGCAACATCTAGTACAGAAACAGCGTTATCGAAAGCGCGTTGGCTTCCATCAGGAAGGGTAATTACAGGCATTTTAATTCCTTTACAGTGGTGACGCCTACTCTGCGCCACATGCATTTTTTTGAAAAATTTAATCGTGCGCAATGGCACTCGTACATTGCTCTTAGCAAAAGCAAGAGGTGGATTATAACTAGTGAACGGACAACTTCAATCATCGAAACACATTCTTCGCCAAATAATGGCGGTTAGCGTTTAAAAATGAATAATTTGATTTCGTATTTGTGCATTTATCGATTTCTTATTCCATAATTCAGATAAATGCGATAAGCCTTTCTGACGCTATGCTTATTTGATGCTTTTTTTTGTATTTGTTGATATCAGAAAACACTGAGTCGCAGACAATGGGAAACAGACGTCATTTTTTAAAAACGAAGACTACAGAGCCTTGTATATGTGGCATTTTATTAGCGAGCATATTTCAAATGAGACGCAGCAGTTTTTTAGCTGCCAGAAGGCGGAGCGCGTTAGCGGCGGTGATACTCACGAAAGCTTTGTTATAAAAGACAGTAAACACCGCTATTTCGTTAAGACAAGGCGCTACGACGATACGCAGCAACTGTTCCTTGAAGCTGAAGGGCTAGGCGCAATAGCGAACGCACAAATCATTGCCACCCCGCGCGTTATTTGTCACGGTATTACCACTAACGGTACACCGAATATGGAATATTTGGTGCTCTCTCACATTCGCTTTATCGAACCAAGCGCCCAGAACTATTTTGTTTTAGGTCAGCAATTAGCTTCCCTTCACGCCCTTAACGCTTATACGAGCTATGGGTGGCCTCATGATAATTATATTGGTGCGAACGTACAAACCAACGGTCGTATGGCCTCATGGGCAGATTTTTTCGCTGAAAAGCGTATTGGCAGTATGCTGGAACGGCTAGCTACCGCGGGACTATGGAGTAAGAAAGACGGCAACATCGACGAAATTGTTACGCATATTCGGCACCTGCTTAGCCTGCATCAACCTCACCCATCACTCTTGCACGGCGATTTATGGGCTGGAAATGCGGGTTTTAACAGTAAAGGGCCCGTTTTATTTGACCCAGCGGTTTATGTCGGGGATGGAGAAACCGATCTTGCCATGGCAGAGCTCTTCGGTGGCTTTCCCCAACCTTTCTTTGATGGCTACCATGAACACACACCGATAGAAAAAAATTACGCATTAAGAAAACCAATCTACCAGCTTTACCATATTTTAAATCACGGGTTATTATTCGGCGCGCATTACATTGTCCAAGCAAAACAGATTATAGAGGACATCTACAGGGGCTAAGTCTCTGTAGAAACGCCAAACTCAAGATTTAAAATAGAGAGCATTTTTAATGATGACAGACTCAGGCCCTGTTGCACTCATTACTGGGGCAGCGAAGCGTATTGGTGCCGCTATGGCAACGCGGTTACACAGCGAAGGCTATCGCGTAATCATCCACTATGGTCAATCAGAAAGTGACGCTTATGCACTTGTAGAAAGACTCAATAGCGCCCGTCCTGACTCTGCAACTTGTTTACAGGCTAACTTATGCAATAGCGAAGAGGTAAAGGCACTGAGCGCTAATGCGGTGAATGTGTGGGGACAGCTAAATGTGCTTGTTAATAATGCGTCAAGTTTTTACCCTACTCCGGTTGGCAATATCTCTGAAGACGACTGGCAATCGTTAGTTGGCAGTAACGTTAAGGGGCCTTTGTTTTTATCTCAGGCTCTTGCCCCTGCGCTTAAACAATCAAAAGGCTGCATTGTCAACATGGTAGACATGCACATTGAACGCCCCTTGCCTAAACACAGCGTTTATTTGCTGGCAAAGTCAGGTCTTGCTTCACTTACACAATCGCTCGCCATCGATTTAGCGCCTGACATTCGCGTTAATGGCATAGGCCCTGGCGCCATCCTATGGCCAGAGCGAGAAATGGAAAACGAAGAGAAAAACACATTGTTGTCGAGTATTCCACTAGGCGAGTTAGGTAAGCCTGACGATATTGCTCAAACCCTGTCATTTTTGGTTTCAGCGTCTTACGTCACAGGACAGATTATTTTTGTTGACGGTGGACGAAGTCTCTATACAGGCGCGTCTGCATGAATGGCTTAATGAAAAACAAAGCTTGCCGCTGGAGTGTAATGACTCTCATCGTGCTTTCAGTGATGGGCTGTGTTGGGGGCAATACGGTTAAACACAGTCTGGAAGACTATGCAGAGCGTCTTTCGCGGGTACTCGACATGTCACTTCCTGCCTCATTCGAAGATGGAGTGGTATCGCCACTCCCTAAGCTAACCGACGCCGCCACACTGAAGCATAACATTGAAGGAATTAGCATTAATTTGCGTGAATTCTACGCGCTGCAAGATTGTGAGTTAGGAACGGTAGTGGCAGAGCGAAATACATCGTTAGGCAAAAGCCAACTCCCTTCCCAACGGTTAGTGCATGAGAGTAAATTGCTTAGTGTACTGAAAGAGTGTGAAACAGCACTGAAAAAACAGGAAAACAAGGCCAACACGCAACTTGCTAATACGATAGGGTTGTGGCGGGAGCAGAAAACCCTTGATTACGCCAAAACCTGGGGAAATGTAATACAAGGGAGCCAAGAATTGCGGTTAGCCCTTAATACGCCCGAGCGCGTGTTTTCTGTTGAGAATAACAAAGACGCGTTATCAAGCATAAACGCACTGTTTTATCTAACGTCGCTACACAATGCAGATACCCTGAAAAGTCCAATCGATAGCAGTGAACTCGAGGAACAGCTACAAATAATTCGCTCTGCCCGTTTACCGGCTACGCTATGGCAAACCCAGCAGACGCTGACCTTTGCTTTGTCTGAACTTACCCCGATGCTTCGCGCCCGGCTTTCCGCTGTCAGCTGCCCAAATGGTAGAGCCAGTGATCAAGCAGAGATCCTTCGCAATGTGTTTTATCTCTTTTTTATTGAACAAATTCAGCCTGTTGGCAGCTTAGTTAATCAATACCACTACAAGCTAATGCCCCTGTGGGAAGCTTGGCTTAATGACCCTTCGCTGCATAACGACCTAAAAGACTACATTAAATCGCAAGCCCAAGATGGCTTTGATCAATACAGTGAAGCAATGCAAGCACACGTGAATCTATGGCAAACCTTTTTAGGCCGTTGTAATTTATCACCTGTCGCACCCGGCTAATACAACGGCTGCTTTTAATACCAATCCGCAAAAACCGCTATCGCTTAAAGAATATTCTCCCCGGCTTCAGGGTCTCTCGCGTTTCTTGCCTGCTCTCTAATTTCATGTGCTTCTGAGGTTACATCATCTTGGCTTAGCTGTGCATTAGCATGATTTTTTGCAGCACTTGGCGCTGTTCTTTCTTGCTCTTTGTTCTGCTTTTTAGCCTTGGTTTGATTCGAATTAGCTGACGTCGCATTGGCATTGCCTGTGACGTTTTCGGTTTCGATTTCGGTTTGATTGTTGATGGCGCTGTCATCTTTATCGCCATGGCTGAGCTTTCTGTTGGTTTTCTTTTGCGCCGACAGTTGAGACGCTACCGTGTCTGATTCGCCATCTTCGTCATTAATGCCCTCAATTTTTGCTGTGTTTCCCCCTTTTATAGTAAGGCCCTGAGGAAAGATAATCTCCCTGGCATCGTCTGGCATACTAATACCGGCATCCAGAAAGGCGAGCGTTATATTGCGCATTAATACCGATGACATTTTCACTACACTGGTTTTTTCTACATCAACCCAAAAGTAAACTTTGACATTGTAGGTAGACGGTCCAAGCTCATCGATAAGAATCTGTGGCTCGGGGTCGCGTAACACATTGTCTTGAGCCATCGTAATTTGACGGGCGATGTGTTGTGCATGCTGTATATCTGAGTCATAGCCCACACCAACAATAAATTGTCCCCGCATAAGGGGGTTGGCGGTTAGGTTTTTAATGACCCCTTTGTAAATCGTCGCATTAGGTATTTGGATATGGTTCCCATCAAAATCAACCAGTGTTGTGGCTCTGGCGGTGACCTTTTGGACAATGCCCGTAAAGTCGTTAATTTGCACAATATCACCGATTTTGAAAGGACGCTGAATGGTCAGAAGCAAGCTTGAAATGAAATTTTCGGCAATATCTCTAAACGCAAAACCAAGTATAAGCCCAACGACGCCTGTACCGCTGACAACGGCAATGGCAAACCCCGTTAATCCTGCTAAAAACAAAAATGAATAAATACCCAGTAAAATGAGAACTAAGCTAACGCTTCGCTGTATAACTGATCGCAGGAGCGGCGATGTCGTTGTTCGGGTAAGTGGCTTCACTAACACCTTCGCTATATAGGGTGCAGATAGCACGAACACGAGCATGACAACAATTCCCAAGCCTAGCCCGGGTAATCGATAGATGAAATTGCTCCAAAGCTCAGCGAGTAAAGACTGGGCGCTAGATAAACTGGTTATGCCGCCCCCTTCAGCATTTTGTACAAATGTAGAGAAGCGTGAGAGCGAAAGCCACTGACTTGATAATAACGTTGATAACATAACCTAGTTCCTTGGTACGATGCTTAATGCATTAGCATATTTTTTCGGGCTTAAAATAGCCGTAGGCGGAAACCGCGTTCAGTCCATCTTCGCGGCATGCGAAAAGGTAATTCCAATGCAAGTGCAAAAAAACGGTATGCAACGTTCTACGCCGCGATAACGAGATAAGATCCTAAACCTATGGTAAAAAGAAAACTTCCCCAGATAGTATGCTCAATGACCACCACTGGCGTTGAATTCGTGTGCATATAGCGATAGCCAAAAATGGCACCGCCAATCCAAGATACCACCACAGCAACCCAGTTGCCGTAAACCAAGTGCGCTAATCCGAAAAGAAAAGTACTTAACGCCCATCTCGCATATTTAGATGGCAGGATGCGCTTGTAGCGATGAAAGAAAAACGTTCTAAAGATAATTTCTTGGGGAATAACAGATACTATAGGGTAAATGAGCAGCGTAGCTACCCACATCCAGGGCTGATTCATAGGCCAGTGCAAAAACAGTTCTGGTTTTAAAAAGTAAACCACTAGCGCAAGTAAACTCGCCCATGGCAAGAATAGCCTGAGTGTGCTTTTCAAATGAGTTTTATAATCGTCCCAATGCCACAACTTAATGCGTTTAAATTGTTTATCTGCTAACAAGATAGCCAAGCAGCAAAGACCCATAATGCCCAAGATTGGCATGAGGTAGTTTGCAAAGTGTTTTATCCAATAAAGCACAGCCAAGGGAAGCGCTACAAAAAGCAAGAGCAATTCAGACCACAGCTTTGCCATGACTTCCCCCTATCTAAGATATGCTTTTTTTAAAAGGCAATTTCAGAACAACAAATTAATGACAGTTTTATGAATATTCTTCACATGAAAGTGTAGTGCCAAAATGGAAGCGACAATGCATTAATTGTTTGCGACTTTAGCCTATATACCAAAGCAGATAAGTAAGCTCTTAATTTCAATGAATTTTAACTCAAGCTTTGCGTAGAATAGAGGTTAATCAATGACGAGGATGAGTGAAAAAACGATTGAGTCTTGTGAAAAAAGGTTAGCCTTGTCGCTAAACTCACGTAGTGTTTGTACAACGCACAAAAGTCGTGAAATAATTGCACAAGATGTATAAGGCGAATCTAATGACAAAAAGCAGCCCTAGCGACGTTTTACAACAAATTGAAAAACATTACGCCTCACTGTCTCCCTCAGGCAAATCGATTGCGCATTATATTCAGCAAAACCCTATTGCAGTCCTAAGCCAATCCATATCGTTAATTGCCGAAAAAACAGGTACATCAAAGGCAACGGTAAGTCGTTTTTTTCGTCAGTTAGGTTTCGATTCGCATCAGCAAGCTAAAGACGCACTGATGCAGCTTAGGGAACAAGGTGTACCTGTGGTTAGCCCTTCAAGTGGGGTCTTGCAGCACGAAAGCGATAGCAAAAACTTAGCGAATACGTTTGAAGGCACAACGCCCGCTGCGTTAAATGAAATAGCCGATATTCTTGCTAACGCTCATCAAGTTACGTTAATAGGATTTCGTAACGCCTACCCTATTGCCCTTCATTTTAGACAACAGCTAAAACAAATTCGTACCTCAGTACGCGTATTGCCTCAACCTGGACAAACATTAAGTGAAGATATAGTCGACTTGACGGAAAATGATGTTGTTGTTTTATTTGGATTTCGTCGCAGAACGCGCCAGTTTAAGTACGTTTTAAACAGCATAAAACATTGTAGGACCGTGCTTATCACTGACCCGACTGGACAGGGCTACCGACAAGATGTTGACCACTTGTTGGTCACACACATCGGTGGAGACGCCCCCTTCGATAGCTACGCTGCACCGATGAGCCTTGTTGCTTCGCTATGTAACTTAACCTATGAGGCACTTGGCAGCGCTGCTGCAGACCGTGTCGATGCCATTACAGACATCTATATTCAAATGGATGAGTTAGAAAATCCTCAACGCTGACACTTCCCTTTGTTTATTTTTTGCGCAATACTGTTGCAAATAAGAGTTCGTAGCAGGTATTTTTTATTTTTCAAGTGAAAGTGGAACATTCTAGGTAAAAGATGGAACTTTCTAGGTAAAAGATAGGTATAAAAAGGGCAACCCCTAATTTTACTGCTTTGAACGTGTTGTTGGAGTAGATATGGATAAGACACAAGTGGTCATGGAAGAAGCTAGCGGCGTGTTAGATTTTTGGTTCGGAGAACTTTCACCCGAGCAATGGTTTAGCGAAGACCCAGCATTGGATAAAACTATCACCTCACGGTTCACTAAACTGCGAACTGCAGCGTTAAATGGTGAGCTATGGCCGTGGCGCGCAACCCCTACCGGGCGCCTAGCAGAACTAATTCTTCTTGATCAATTCTCCCGAAATATGTTTCGCGGTCATGCCGATGCATACGCCGCGGATAGCATAGCGTTGGTTTTGGCGCAAGAAGCTGTAAGCGTTGAAGCCGATAAGGTGCTTACGCCGCAACAGCGTGCCTTTCTCTACATGCCCTTCATGCACAGCGAATCACTTGCAATTCACGATGTTGCATTAGAACTATTTTCGCAAGAGGGGCTTGAGCAACAATTCATATTCGAACAACGGCATCAGAAGGTCATAGAGCAATTTGGTCGATATCCTCACCGAAACGCGGCGTTAGGTCGTGAGTCTACGCAAGAAGAAATCGCTTTTCTTACCAATAATCCTAACGGATTTTGAGTTTAATCGCCGCTTGCATGCCCGCGGTGCCCTTTTTATGTTCTGTCTCTCACTCACGCTCAAACCTCTTACTGAGCGTCATATTTTGTAAAGTAACGATCGTTTCTCCTTGACATTACAATGAAACATATGTTTCATAAAGACATGCATAAACAATAAAATAATAGATAAGAAAGCGCTGTGAGCTCACCTTTTGTCATTAAGCCCTGTAACAATCAATTTAAGCAGGCAATTCAAGCGTTAGAAACGACGTCACGCGGGGATAGCGATAACCCAAAGAATGCGTTTTCAGAGGACGGGTTACTGAACGGGCTCAGCCTTGCTGTTAAAGACTTATTTCATATAAAAGGGTTGCCAACAGCGGCAGGCAACCCAGATTGGCAAAACAGTCATCCGATACCAGAAACGACGAATAGCTGCGTTGCTACTATGCTTGCTGCTGGCGCCAAGTTTAAGGGTAAAACCATCACCGATGAACTAGCCTACAGTCTGCACGGCCAAAACAAACATTACGCTCAGCTGGTTAACCCCGCTGCTCCGGCTCATATTCCAGGCGGCTCATCATCGGGCTCGGCGGTGGCCGTCAGTGCGCACCTTGCTGACATTGGACTTGGAACTGATACGGGGGGATCCATTCGCGTTCCATCGAGTTATCAGGGCCTTTGGGGCCTGCGAACCACGCACGGACTCATACCTTGCGACACCATGGTACCGCTTGCGCCCTCATTCGACACAATTGGATGGATGACAAGAGATCTGGATACACTGCAAAAAGTCGCAAAGGTGTGTTTAGCTGATGCAGATAACACCAGCGCAATGCAAAACACCATTGATAATGAACCTTGCTTTGGTATTGCTACGCACTTATTTGCAGGCTCAGCACATGGTTTACTTTGCAAACCGTGGCTTGATAAGCTTGCAGAGCATCACAAACATGTTGCGCTATCAGCCGAGCAATTAGATCTTTCACTATTGCAAACCGCTGCCACATTTCGCACGTTGCAGGGCGCTGAGATTTGGCAGCAACATGGCGATTGGATTGAGAAAACTCAGCCCGATATTGCCCAAGATATTATGTTGCGCTTAGATTGGTGTAAAACCATAACGACACACGATATACAGCAAGCTAAAGCACAACAAAGCGTGGTGATTAACCATGTAAATACACTATTTAACGAAATAGATGTATTGGTTATCCCTACAACACCAGGCGTTGCACCTCGTTGCGATGCCGATGAAACAACACTGGCGAATGATAGGAATGCGCTTCTTGCGCTGACAGCAATAGCGGGGCTTGCAGGACTCCCCCAGCTTCATCTGCCTTTATTCACCCTACATAACGCCCCATGCGGTTTATCGCTTGTGGGCAAAAAAGGCAACGATCTTGCACTTCTCGCGTTAGCGGAAAAGTTAACCTCTCGCTAGACCTGCGTTGGTCCCATTCACTGCGCTCTATCACGAATATAGCGTGTAGATGGAAGGCTCGATCGCAGCGCTTTTAGAAAGATGGCTGTCGTTGCTGAATTTTCGAAGGAAATAACAATGAGTGAAAAACCCAACATTGCGTTTACCGCGCCCCACTTTGCAGCATCTCAAGTGGGTTTAAGCATACTAGAGAAAGGCGGTACAGCTATTGAAGCGATGGTCGCGGCTGCCGCCTCTATCGCGGTTGAATACCCACATATGAATGGCATGGGCGGCGATGGGTTTTGGCTTATCAGTGAGCCGGGCAAAAAACCTATAGGTATTGATGCATCAGGTGTCGCCGCCAAAGGCGCCACCCCCTCTTTTTACGACGGCCTAGATGCCATTCCAAGTCGAGGCGGTAAGTCTGCACTGACCATGGCGGGTGCCGTTGCCGGTTGGCAAAAGGCCCTTGAAATAAGCCAAGATTGGCAAAGTTCAATGCCGTTAAGCACCCTATTTGATACCGCTATAAGCCAAGCCAACTGGGGAATTGAAGTAACACAGAGCCTGGTTGACGCCAGTAACAAAACGTTCGATGAATTAAGTACTGATGGAAACTTTGCTCAGTTTTTGATAAAGGGCAAAGCCCTCAAAAAAGGTAAAATTCTTAAGCTCACTAAACTGTCTGAAACGTTGAAGCACCTGGCTGAAAAAGGCTTAGATGATTTTTATCACGGTGAGCTTGCTGCTAAGCTTGCTCATGATTTAGAAGCCGCAGGCTCCCCTATTCGACTTGAGGATTTTAAGCAGTACGAGGCGAAAATTGTAGAGCCCCTGTCGGTATCTACCAGCAAAGGCAAACTGTATAACTTACCTGCTCCTACCCAAGGTGTGGCATCGTTAATTATTTTAGCGCTATACGATAAAGTTCAGCACCTTGGCAGCACCGATGCAGATATGGTGCATTTGTTGATTGAGTGCACAAAGCAAGCTTTTATTGCGCGTAACGCAAACGTCACCGACCCATCGCGCACGCCTGTCAATTTACAAAGCCTTTTGAGTGACGATGCGCTAGACGCGATGGCAAAGCACATTTCTTTAGATAAGGCGCTGCCATGGCCTTATGAAGCAAAACCTGGCGACACAATATGGATGGGGTGCTGTGACTCGCAGGGGCGCATGGTGAGCTACATTCAATCGCTTTACTGGGAATTTGGCTCAGGCGTAGTAAGCCCACAAACTGGTATTGTGTGGAACAACCGCGGCACGTCTTTCTCACTCGATCCAAACAGTAATCAGTATTTAGCACCCGGTTTAAAACCGTTTCATACGTTAAACCCAGCGTTTGCTGAATTGATTGATGGACGTCGAATGAGTTACGGCACGATGGGGGGTGAAGGGCAACCGCAAACACAAGCCGCTTTATTTGCTCGCCACGTTTACCATGGCCAACCGATAGCGAAAGCGATTTCGCTTGGCCGCTGGCTGCTCGGTAGAACTTGGGGCGACCAAAGCCATAACTTAAAAGCAGAACGAGACCTTGTTGAATACGTTGGCGAGAGCTTGGTTGCACGGGGCCATGACATGGTAACCGTAGATCCATGCAACGAACTTATGGGCCACGCCGGCGCGATTATTCGCGATACAGAAGGAACAGTCAGCGGTGCCAGCGACCCACGCAGCGACGGTAAAGCGTATTTAGGTTACCGCTAGCGCACTTTTTTTTACATGTGCGTAAGTGACAGGTATTCGTTAAACATTTAATTGAGTAATAAATTACATGCAGTTTTTATTGGATAACCTTACGGTTATATTGTCGTTAATAGGTACTGGCGTATTTGCTGGTTTATTAGCAGGTATGCTTGGTGTAGGTGGCGGCATTGTTATTGTGCCGGTACTGTTCTTTCTATTTCAAGCGTTAGGGGTTTCCCCCGAGAGCGCTATGGTGATAGCAACGGCAACATCGCTTGCTACTATTGTTCCCACCTCGGTGAGTTCTATTCGTGCTCACCACAGCAAAGGCAATGTAGACTTCGTTTTACTAAAAGCCTGGGCCTTGTTCATCTTAATTGGCGTGCTTGCCGGAAGCTATGCGGTTACGGCCGTTAACCCCACGTTTCTTACCTTACTGTTTGGCATTATCGCGACCTTGTCAGCCATTAATATGCTCATTGGCAAAAAAGATGCCCTATTTAAGGGGCTACCGGGCCGCGCAGGACAGTCGCTTATGGCAACCTGCATAGGACTCTTTAGCGCTATGGTAGGCATTGGCGGCGGAACACTCACTGTGCCAACGCTCACGTTTTGTAATTACCCTGCGCACAAAGCGGTGGGCACTGCGGCAGCGGTGGGCTTGATCATTTCTCTCCCTGCCGCCTTAACTTTACTGTTTGTTGGCACTACCCCTGCGGATGCGCCTTACGCTACCTACGGTTACGTAAATCTGCTTGGGTTTGCTTGCATTGTGCCGCTAACGGTGCTGTTTGCTCCCGTAGGCGCGAGTATCGCAAATAAACTAGATGCAGGATTACTCAAGAAAATCTTCGCTGTTGTTTTGATCATTACTGGCTTGCGTATGCTAGCGCAAGTGCTTATCTAGGAGTACTCAGATGTCTACTGGAATGTCTAACAAAACTTTCGCTCCACTTTCTCCACCTCCCCGTTTATTGATGGGCCCTGGCCCCATCAATTGCTATCCACGTGTTTTAAGCGCTATGGCTACACAGCTTGTGGGGCAATACGACCCTGTAATGACAGGTTACATGAATGAAGTCATGCAGCTTTACCGCGATGTTTTCAATACGAAAAACCAGCAAACTTTTTTGGTTGATGGCACGTCGCGCGCGGGTATTGAAGCCGTAATGGTGTCAGCAATAGAACCGGGAGATAAAGTTCTTGTGCCTATCTTTGGGCGCTTTGGCCATTTGCTTGCTGAAATCGCCGAACGTGCTGATGCCGAAGTACACACCATAGAAGTGCCTTGGGGCGAAGTATTCACCGCTGAGCAAATAGAAGCGGCGATTAAAGAGGTGCAGCCAAAGTTATTGGCTATTGTTCAGGGTGATACCTCCACTACGATGCTCCAACCTTTGGCAGAAATTGGTGCGATTTGTGAGGCGCACAACGTTTTATTCTATTGTGATGCTACGGCCTCAATTGGCGGAAACCCTCTTGATGTTGATGCCTGGAAGTTAGACGCCGTATCGGTGGGCCTACAAAAATGTTTGGGTGGCCCCTCAGGCAGCGCACCAATCACCCTTAGCGACAAATTCGTAAAAACAGTGCGTACTCGCCATCATGTTGAAGCCGGTATTCGCGACGCGCATCACCAAGCGGCCCGTGGCCCAAAGATCCGCTCAAACTACTTTGATTTACCCATGATCATGGACTATTGGGGAGAAGAGCGCTTAAACCATCATACCGAAGCAGCCAGTATGCTGTATTGTGCGCGCGAGTGCGCTCGCCTTCATCTAGAAGAAGGCCAGCAAAACGTGATTGCGCGACATAAAGTGGCTGGTGATGCCATGCTAGCCGGTGTTCAAGCGATGGGGCTTGTGCCCTTTGGCGACCTAAAGCACAAAATGTACAACGTTGTGGGTGTTCATATCCCAGACGGCGTAAAAGGCGAAGAGGTGCGCGAAACCCTTCTTTTGCGATTCAACATTGAAATAGGCACTAGCTTTGGCCCGTTAAAAGGCAAAATATGGCGCATTGGGACGATGGGCTACAACGCCCGTGAGGACGCAGTGCTTCATACCCTTCAATCTCTTGAAACCGTGTTGCGCATGCAAGGATTCAATGCCACTGCAGGGAAAGGCGTAGATGCAGCATTAGCCGTGTACGCAGACGCGAAGTCGGCAGGAGTGACGAATGGGTGAATTTGCTGAATTAGCAATTCAGGTTATGGCGAGATGTGAAACATTAGGCACGTTAAGCCAAAACCCTGCCTGCTTAGACAGACGTTATCTCAGCGAACAGCATAGACTCGCAAATCAGCTAGCCTCGGGCTGGATGATTGAAGCAGGCATGACAACGTGGCAAGACGCAGTCGGTAATATTTGGGGGCGCTATACATCTAGCGTGCCAAATGCCCCTCGTCTGATATTAGGTAGTCACTTAGATACCGTACCAAACGGTGGAAAGTACGACGGAATGTTAGGCGTAGTAGCAGCTATTTCTCTCGTTGCTATGTTTGATGGAACACAAACCAAGTTTCCCTTTCACATCGACATCGTCGGCTTTTGTGACGAAGAGGGTACACGGTTTGGCACCACACTCTTGGGTAGTCGTGCGCTCACCGGCAAATGGGAAGATCAATGGCGCTTTTTGAAAGATGAAAACGGGATAAACCTGGAACAAGCCATGGCGAACTTTGGTTTGAACTTTGATGCCGTGAACAGCGCTGCTATTTCCCGAACGGATATCTTGGGGTATTTAGAGCTTCACATAGAGCAAGGCCCTGTTTTGGAGCAAGAAAACTTACCGGTGGGCGTTGTCAGTGCAATTGCGGGCGCAAAACGTTTTAATTTTACCGTTGAGGGTATGGCTGGTCACGCGGGTACAGTGCCAATGTCGATGCGAAAAGATGCCCTCTGCGCCAGCGCAGAAATGGTACTCGCTGTTGAAACAATAAGCCTTCAGCGCCCTGGTGTAGTAGCGACAGTGGGAAAAATTGAGAATGCACCCAACGGCGTCAATGTCATTTCGGGTCGCACCCGTTTTTCTCTCGATATTCGAAGTGAAGACGATAATTTGCGAGATTCTGTATTGGCAGAAATATTGCAAAAATTCGATGAGATTGCACAAACAAGACAACTAACGCTAAGTCGGGAACAGACCCATAGCGCGCCTGCTGTACATTGCGATGAATACTTAAAAAACGCGCTGCTGCGCGGCGTTCAGGAAAGTGAAATCTCACCACGGGTACTCGCATCGGGTGCGGGGCACGACGCCATGGCCATGGCTGATATTTGTCCGGTTGCCATGTTGTTCACTCGCTGTAAAGGGGGCATCAGCCACCACCCTGCTGAATCGATAACCCACGATGATGTAGCAGCAAGTCTGTCTGTACTTCACAAAACAATTAGCAAGCTACAGCATGGGTAGTTCTCACGTTAGTTAGACAGCGTTTGATACCATTTAACAGGATAAACATACACCTGCCGTCAAAGGCCTCATGTATCAGCATTTTGGGGAAGGCACGTTCTGATGTCTGTTGCTCAATATTGAACCACCATAGTTTTAGAGGGTTAATAATGAAAATAACAAGGATTTACAACGATGAAGCAGGAAAGAGTCACTTTGGTGAAGTGGAGATCGCGCTCAAAGACGGCGGCCCTATCGGAATGCTTTCAGAGAAGTTTGGTGCAGATAAAATAATATTTCGTGAAACCCCCGCAGACTACGACTTTAAATGGCATCCAGCCCCTGCCCGTCAGCTACTTTTTATTTTAAAAGGCCGTGCTGAATTTACCGTGTCAAATGGCGAGCGCCACGTGTTCGGTGCGGGCGACGTTTTGTTGCTGGAAGACACTGAGGGTGAAGGCCATTGTTCACGTGCCATGTACAACGAGGTGCGCCATTCGATATTTGTTACCTTAGGTGAAGGGGTGACCTTATAGAGCACTCAGAAGATATCGATGTATAGATGACATAAAAAATGCGCTAAATTGGCGCATTTTTTATATTTAAGCACCAATATTGGGCTTACAAGTCATCCACGCAATCAACCTCTTACAAAAAAGACCCTTAAACTCCTATAAATCAATAACTTAAAGTAAATAAATCACTCAGACCAAATGGTCAACATCTTGCACTGTTCCTCATATTATTTATCTCTTGTATGAAATAAGGGAATTTGCATGTCTTCTAGCAACAGCGAGTTAATCTACGACTTGCACGACAATCCAGCTCTGTTGCCTTCTGTAACGGCCGCGTTTCAGCATTTGTTGGCCAGTTTTGTTGGTGTTATAACGCCCACGCTCATTGTCACCTCATCACTAGGTTTAACCGAATACACCCCCTATCTCATTAGTATGGCATTGTTTGTAAGCGGCATTGGCACTGCAATTCAGACTAAGCGAATTGGCCCAGTGGGCAGCGGACTTGTCGCTATTCAAGGTACCAGTTTCGCGTTTATCAGTGCATTGATTTTGGCTGGAAACCAAGTTAAGGCGAATGGCGGCACGTCAGAAGACGTGCTTGCGCTGCTATTTGGGCTAACGATGGCGGGTGCGATGGTAGAAATTGTGTTCAGTCTTTTCGTTAATCGTCTACAACGCATTATCACCCCGCTAACTACTGGAATTGTGATCACTGCGATAGGTCTAAGCTTAATCAATGTGGGTATGACAGATCTTGCAGGCGGTTTTAATGCCGCAAACTTTGCTAGTACTGACAATTTGTTTGTGGGCCTGGGCGTATTACTCATTATTGTATTTTTAAATGCATCGACTAATCACTGGCTTCGATTGAGCGCTATTTTTATTGGTATGGCTGTGGGCGCGGTCTATATCGCTCTAACTAAAGGTCTAGATTTCAGCAACTTGTCTTCACTTTCTATAGTGGCAATTCCCACCCCATTCGCATTCGGCATTGCTTTTGATATCAACTTATTTCTTCCTATAGCACTTATTTACTTATTTAGTGCAATAGAAACGGCGGGCGATCTTACGGCAAACAGCCTTTTTTGTAAGCAACCCGTAAGTGGTCCTGTGTATTTACGTCGCATCAAAGGCGGCATTCTCGGTGACGGTGTTAATTCACTGCTGGCCGGCATGTTTAACACCTTCCCCAACACCACATTCGGGCAAAACAACGGCGTGATTCAACTTACCGGCATCGCCAGTCGTAAAGTAGGCTTTTTCGTCGCTGGGCTGTTTGTTTTCATTGGCTGCTTTCCTATTGTGGGCGGTGTTTTACAGGCCATCCCTAAACCTGTGTTAGGAGGCGCAACGTTGGTCATGTTTGCCATGGTGGCCGTGGGTGGCTTAAAACTACTGGCTAGCTATGCCCTTGACAGACGCAGCAGCTTAGTTACGGCCTGTGCTTTAGGTATGGCCATTGGTGTAATGATGGTGCCAGAGGCACTGTCGCAGCTTCCTGGCTGGCTTGAAAACATTCTGCTATCGCCAGTGACTTCAGCAGGACTAACGGCCGTTTTGTTAGACCTAACCTTACCTGGCAAACATGTAAAAAGCGTTAAAGAGACGAGCCCTGCCGTAAAGATACCTCTCCCTACAACCGTCATGTTGGATATGAAGCAACGAACTAAGGAATCGCCATCCCTTTATGGTGCAAAAGTACGATAGCAATCACCACTAAGGTGCATATATCGCAAAATCCTTATCTATTAACATTTAAATAACAATATAAGAACAACATTATATTTTAAAATCCATATAATTCAGCAACTTAATGCATGCGCAAAAGTTGACCAACTGGTTAAGTAGTTGGCACTTTTCCTGCTAAATCTGTTGCATACAGCAAGACGCAATAGAAATATCGCGTGAATAAAGCTCTAAAAAAGAGCAACTAAAAATAATGAGGAAACCATGAAAAACACTACATTCGTATTATCTCCTCTTGCAAAAGCTTTAGCGATGACAACAGCGGTAGCCTTGTCATCTCAGGCGTTTGCGCAAGAAGAGACAGAGGTTAAAGAGAAAGACGTCGAGAAAATCCAGGTAACTGGCTCACTTGGTAGTTTACCGGGTCAAGACGTAGAATCTGTTTTTGGATTCGGTAAATCTATTCTTGAAACTCCTCGTTCTGCATCGACGATTTCTCAAGAACAGATGGAGCGCTTTAACGTTTCTGATATTGACGAACTGGTAGCGTTTGCACCAGGTACTTTTACCCAATCATTCTTTGGTGTAGCTGGTTCACTTGACGTCCGTGGTACACCGGGTGAAACCTATTTTCGCGGCATGAGACGTTTAGATAACCCAGGTAACTACCCTACCCCCATTGGTGCTTCAAGCCGAATTGATATAGTTCGCGGTCCAGCTTCTCCTATCTATGGCCCAGCTAAAATCGGCGGCTATCTAAACTTTAACCCCAAATCAGCGCGCGCGTCGGGTGGTCAGTATCTAGATGCCCCAACAGGTGCGATGTCTTATACAACGGGCACGTGGAATAAGAGTATTCTTACGGCTGAAGTTGGCGGTCCTGCGAGCATTTCTGGAAAAGAAATGGGTTATTACATTTATGGTGAGTTAGAAAACTCAGATAGCTATTACGAGAATACACAAACCGATCAGTCCGTGCTTCAGGCTTCTTTCAACATTGATATTAATGATAGCCTACGTTTTGAATTCGGCGGTATGTACCATGACTACGATGGAAACCAAGTCGCTGGCTGGAACCGTTTAACGCAAGAACTTGTTGACGATGGCACTTACATTACAGGTACCGCACAACCTATTGATACTGATAACGATGGTCAAATTAGTCACGAAGAGTACGCTGCCGTTGCGGGTCAAATCTCCCCCTTTATTTTCACACCTGCGGTTCCACTGGATTCAGTGACAGGGGACTTTTTCGACCCTCTTATGGCTCTAGAGAACCCTGGTATCACTACCTTGAGCGGAAGCCAAACACTCGTAGCGCCCGATGATCAGCTCGGTAATGAAGCCATCACGCTTTATTTTGATACTATTTACTACACAGACAACTGGGAAATTCGCAACCAGCTTTTCTATGATGCCTACGACAATATCAACGAAAATGCGTATGGTTTCTCACAGTTCCACGATAGCTGGGTAGTAGAAGATAAACTGATATTTGCTACAGAATACGAAAACGACGGGTTGTTAGCGCAGTTTCAATTTTCACCTTCAGTTCGCTACACCGAATTTGAGCACGGCGACGACTTTACCTACGAGTTTTTCAATCGTCGCGATCTGACGATGCCTTCATCGGCACTTGATCGACGCCTTTTATCGACCCGTTCGGGCAAAAACTACGATAACTACGACGTAGGTAACTACCTAGACCTAGGTATTGCTGCAATGACCGATTTGACCTGGGACTGGGGTTTGAACCTAGTACTTGGTTTACGATATGACACCATTGACATCGAAAGCACGTCACGCACGGACTTACTTTTAGGCGCTACCGGTGATGAAACACCTGTTTACGCGGAAGAGACCGTGGATGGTTGGTCTTGGAATGCAAGTATTTCTTATGAATTTGAATTCGGTCTTATTCCGTACTTCACCGCAGCGGAGCAAGCAACGCTGGTTGCAGGCCAAGGTGCTGAGATTGGCGTTGGTCAACTTAATCAACCTGGCGGTAGCGGTGCATTCGACACGTCTGAATTAATAGAGTACGGGGTTAAAGGCTCACTTGTTGATGATACCCTTTATTTCGCACTTTCATTCTTCGAGCAAGAGCGTACCGATTTTAATACGCAAAATACGGTAACGAACAATACAACAAATAACCAAGGCACCGAGTTTGAGCTCCGCTGGGTGGTTAATGAAAACCTAGTTGTATCTGCTGGCTACACGAATATCGAAGTAATTAACTTAACGGCACTAGCCAATGGCAATCAGTTCGGTTTCTTAGGCGCTGACGATTTAGTTGCGCTCGATGATCCTTCATTAATATTCGGCGGAAATGTTGTAGGTTTAAACCTAGTTGGTGAAGGGCAAACCAATTCTGACGGAAGAAAGGCTGGTATACCGGAAAACATCTACACGCTAACCGCAACGTATGACTTCCAAAACGGCTATGCTGCAAACGTGAGTGTGGTAGATGTGGATGAAGTGGCTTCAGGCTACTCTGCGGCAGTTACACTTCCAGCTTACACGCTTGTAAACGCTGGATTATCTTACAAAGCTGAAAACTGGGCGTTAAACCTGACGGTTAAGAACTTAACTGACGAACGTTATTTCCGTTCTAACTTCCCTGACTTGTTCGGTAGCCAAATTGTGCTTCCTGAACTACCCCGTCACTTCAACGCGAGGTTCTCTTACTCGTTCTAGGTACAAGACCTGAGCAGGTTGTTGTGTTACAGCATACGCTGTAACACGACAACTTTTTACAGTTCCTAGCATTACGATTATCCTCTTTCATTTAAGCGCCCTGCTCACGCCTTGAAGGTCACTTCAATACGGCGTTCTTTATTTAGGATTTCTCCATGCATATTGCTTTACAAAAATGGCTTACTAACCTGAAAACTTCGCTTATTTTAACCACCCTCCTTTGCTTTTCACTAACATCAATGTCAGCTGAAGTTAAGTCACATGACATGCTCCCTTTGAAAGTGAAGGTGGTTGTTGTGAGTATGTTTGAAATTGGTGAAGACGAGGGCGATGCGCCGGGCGAATTTCAATTATGGAAAACGCGACAGGCGCTGACAACACAATATGCACTTCCTCACGGTTACCATGACATTTACGCCAACAAAGAGACAGGTGTAATTGGCATAGTAACAGGCATGGGGATTGCGCGGGCATCTGCAGCTATAATGTCGCTGGGTTTGGATGAACGCTTCGATCTCAGCGAAGCGTATTGGTTGGTGGCGGGTATTGCAGGTGTTGACCCTGCCGACAACACCATTGGCAGTGCCATTTGGACAGATTACGTGGTAGATGGTGACTTGGCCCATCACATTGACGCACGTGAAATTCCGGCAAATTGGACCACCGGCTACTTTCCCCTATTTACCCATGCGCCTTATGAAAACGCGGACGCTGTAGATATAAACAATAGCCCTAATGGCGAAGTGTACGCCCTCAATATTTCCCTCGCAAAATGGGCTTTTACGCTTACAAAAGATACTGAACTTTTAAACAATGATGCAATGGATGCGTTAAGGGAAAAGTATACAAACTCTCCACGAGCTAAGGGGTTGCCGAATGTCTCTATGGGCTCACATTTATCTGCCTCAACGTTTTGGCACGGCGAGAAGCTCAATACATGGGCGAATGATTGGGTAGCTTACTGGACGAACGGGAAAGGAAATTTCGTTACATCGGGAATGGAAGATTCTGCCACGCTTCAAAGCTTAACTTACCTAGACAACGCTGGACTTGTTGATAAAGAGCGACTTCTTATTTTACGTACTGCGAGCAATTTTACGATGCAACCACCCAGTTTGAGCGCCGCCGACAATTTAAAGCGGGAAAGTTCGGGCAACGGATATGCCGCAATGGGGGCAGCAATTGAAGCCGCCTATCGCGTGGGCTCTCAGGTAACCGACTACATTGTTAAACATTGGGAAGAAGTACAACACTCAACTCCCAAGGCACAATGAGAATAAGCACCGCTTTCTTTGCTGAATAATTGACGTCACTATGCAGTGATAGATTTCGCCTTAAGGGCTATGCTAAGTTGTGCGGTGACATCATTTTGAACAACGGGTTTTGACAGGAAATCTGACATGCCCGCTTGGCTACAGCTAATTTTATCTTGTGCGGTAGTATTCGCGGTTACCGCAACAACGCGCCCAAACCGAGAAAGTAGCCCCTCTTGCTTAATAATTTTTGTCGCGCTCATCCCATCTAGAACAGGCATTGCACAGTCCATAAAAATAAGATCATACCGTTTAGCGCGCGCCATCTCGACGGCAACTTCGCCATTCTCAGCTTCATCGGGAACG
Organism: Alteromonas sp. KUL106; assembly: GCF_009811415.1. GTDB lineage: Bacteria > Pseudomonadota > Gammaproteobacteria > Enterobacterales > Alteromonadaceae > Alteromonas. Next base: position 106,133 of record NZ_BLIG01000027.1, read on the forward strand.
TAATTAAACCTTTCAAGCATAGAACCCAATACCAAACGATTAATATCATTGTCGTCAACGACAAGTATATTAAGCGGCACATTTAAGAGTTCAGATGAAAGTTCTACATCGTTTTTAGCTTCGTTATCTAACGACGCCATTTCAACAGGTATTGCTATATCAAAACATGTTCCCTTGCCTACTTTTGAACGAACTTCTAGCTCGCCCCCCATCTTCTCGATAAGCTGGTTAACGATCGACAGCCCAAGGCCATTGCCATTTAGTTCTTCCGAAGCGCTAGCGGTAGTGTTTTGAAAAGGTCTAAATATTCGCGACAATATTTCATCGTTCATACCCACACCTGAATCTTCAATTGACGCCAGCAGAACAGGAACATTACTCTGCTGCTTTAACGTAACCTGAATAGAGATATAGCCTTTAGAAGTAAACTTAACAGCGTTTGAAAGCAAGTTTGTGAGCACTTGGCTTATCCTTGCTGCATCTCCTTTTACATAGGTTTTTTCTTCAAATGACAGAACCGCATATAGCCTTATCCCTTTCTCTGCGCATTTACCTTTAAATACATCAGCGATATCTTCGGCCAAGGAGCGTACGCAAAAATCACTATAACTCAATGAAAACTCGCCATTTATTATTGAGGTGTAGTCAAGCACATCGTTAATTAAAGACAAAAGACGGTCGGCGCTGTGCAAAGCAATATCAGCCTTTTTAATTCGAACATTGTCTTTCTTTTCAAACCTAATAGCTTGAAGCATGCCTGTAATACCGTTGAGGGGGGTCTTCAATTCATGGCTGATTCTCGAAAGCAGCAAACCGCGTTCTTTTGACGCCAATTCAGCCTCTTTGCGGCGGGCTTCAAGTTCCAGCCTAAGCTGAACTGATTTATTCACATTCTGACAAGTACCGAACAAACGAGTACACCTGCCGTTTTTGAACTCCGCCATACCGTGGGTCTCAATCCACACGGAATTCCCCATAGCAGACACTAACTCGAGTGTTGCACTCCAAGGCTCCCCAGTCTCAATAGTATGGGATACGATTCGAGAAATCTCATTTCTATTAAAGCCTTCTTTGTAGAAACCAATAGCATCTTCCATCGTAGGCTTAAAATCATCACTCACCTCATGGATACGCCGCGTTTGTGTTGACCAAGAGAGCGTATTATTGAGAACATCGACTTCCCACGTTCCAATGCTCGCAACGCTTTGTAACTTCTCGTAGAGGGTATTTTGATGGCTCTCCCCTCTCTCTATCTGATATTTTTCTAACGTGACGCCTAAACAGTCGTCTAGCAGCATGACTTTATCAAGGTTAGCAGGCTGTTCTGGACACGCATTAATAAACACAAGAAAAACTTGTCGTCCATCAAAATGATGAACGCGGCCGCGAATATACTTTTCGGCATTAAAATACGTGGTGAACCACTGTTTGAAAACCGACGTGGCCTTTACGCTGTTAGATGGGAAACTATTGTTAACTGAAATGCTAGACGCAAACGAAGGCAATGTCTTGAAATTAGGTGGATAAGCAGACGACGCCTTAATAAGGATGTTAACGGCATCATCCTCGATTTGCAGTAGTAAACCTTGGAAAACACCTAAAGTATCGCATCCGCGCTGGACGAGTTTAGATAAGGACATTTTAAGCTGCTCTTCTAGCTTAATATTTACACTCGACTGCTCGTCAAAATAAAACATTGCCCTATTCCTACGCTTAACACTTATTATTCAAAGTAGCCAATAAACGCCAAATGACCACTGACATGAGATACCCTCGTGAATTGATAATAGCTTGGCTTGCCTATGAAGGATATTAAACAATAGGATAGGTAATACCAATCCACATAGATGAAGACATATGCTTAAAGGCCTTTGAAGCGCTAACCTTTTGCTTGATTTCTACCCAGTTCCTTGGCCTCAAAAAGGGAAACATCTGCATCCTCAATAAGCGATGAATAATCGTCGTCGATGACATCTTTAGCCTTCCAAACTGCGAATCCAGCGCTGATTGATACACGTCCATCAATGCCTTTAGCGTGCGGAATGTCAGCGTTTGTTACCGCTTCGACAATCTGCTGTGCGACTAACTTAATTCCTTGGTAATCGCTATAAGGCAAAATCACTAGAAATTCTTCGCCACCAAAACGAATAACTGCATCCTTCGGGCGTTTTACGGTGTCTGCGATAATTTTTGCAACTTTCTGCAAACAAAGGTCTCCCTCCAAATGCCCGTAGTTGTCATTAAAGAGCTTGAAATAATCGATATCGATCATTATTGCTCCGATCATATCTTGATCTCTTGCGACTTGTTTGATTAGCAAAGGGATTTCTTTCGTTAAATACGTACGATTGTATAAGCCCGTTAACTGATCGTGAAACGTCATATTTTCAAAAAACTCGGTACGCAGCTTATTCTGAATATGGGTTTTTATGCGATGTGTTAGCGTAGATGCATTGACAGGCTTTAATACGAAGTCGGAAGCGCCAACTTCCCAACACGCATTTTCGCTTTCGACATCCATGGTCGAGGTGACAAAAATGACAGGTATTTGACTTGTAACAGGTGACTGTTTGAGCGCCTTACATACCTCTAAACCATTCATATCAGGCATATTCATATCTAACAGCACCAAATCCGGTGCATTTTTAGCACAGTATGACAGCGCCTCTTGACCAGAATCTACCGTTTCGCAATAAAAGACATGTTCCAATATAGACTCTAACAACATGCGACTGATCGGCTCATCATCAACGATGAGAACGGAACATTGCGTGTAGGGCTTTATTTCTTGTACATTCATTAGTTTAGATCGTATGTGCCGAAGAAGAAATTCGATTTGGCCTTGGGTATTTGTTGAAGAGTGAATGAAAACGATTAGCAGTGTAACACTAATTAATGAAAAATATACCGGAAACATAAACCGTTAGTCGTTTAAGTTTTCAATATGACCTAATTCAGGCATGGTCATGTTACGTATTATCAATGATACTCAAAAGTGCGTTAATCTTTAGTCTATTTTCGATAAGTTTCTAACAATATTGGCTATTCAAAGATTGACTGGGTCGCTCAAATAACCAAAGATTATGGCAAGTAACTTGTTTGGTGATGAGAATGCATACTTTAGATAACAACAAGACGCTTTCAAAAGAACAATTATGGAATAGAGATGCGGCAATAAGTCGGCTTGGTGGAAACGAAGGACTGCTTAACCGTATTGTGGATATGTTTTTGGCTCAAATAGAACAAAAACATGACGCGCTTATAAAAGCAGTGGCTGAGATGAACCTCGAAGCGGTAAGGTTTACTAGTCACTCCATGAAAGGTGCATCTGGCGATGTGGGTGCGGATGCTATTCGTGGGAAAGCGGCGGCGATTGAAATGAAAGCAAAGCAGGATGACACCAATAGTCTACATGAAGATATGCGCGAACTTCATGCGCTTATCTCACAAACGATCAAGGTAATGCGCCCCGAAAATTAATCGTTCAAAAACCGGGTTGCATTCCCCAACCGAGTGTTTATTTAGCCTCACCTGATAAACGAGGCTCGTTTTGTTTACGATGCAATTGTCGCTTGTAATATTTGTTGACCAATAAAAGCGCTTTTCAGCCTATTAAGGCTAATATTAGCGGTTGAAGACGCATATTAGCCGTTAAAGACGCATATTAGCCATTGAAGACGCATATTAGCCGTTGAAGACTCTGTCAATAAATTCCGTTTTTGCCTGTTCAGGAAGAAAACTCGCCTTAAAGCTATTGGCCGCTAGCGTCCTGATCGTGTGCTCATCTAAATTGAGTGATTGATGCAGCGCGTCAAAATTATCGTTTAAGAACCCACCGAAGTATGTCGGGTCGTCAGAATTTACTGTCACTAGCAGCCCCGCGTTTAAAAGCTCGATAATATTGTGCTCCTTCATATCATCAATCACACAGAGTTTTAGGTTACTTAACGGGCATACGGTCAGAGGTATTTGTCTTTCTTTTAAAAGCGCCATCAAGGCTTCGTCTTCTTGACAACGAACCCCATGATCTATGCGGTCCACATCAAGCAGTTCAATCGCTTCCCAGATATATGACGCGGGCCCCTCTTCACCGGCATGGGCCACAACTTTGAAACCCAAGGATTTCGCGCTCTTGAAAACGCGTTCGAATTTCGACGGTGGGTGGCCGAGTTCAGAACTGTCTAATCCTACTGCTGTTATGTGTTTATAGTAAGGCTTGGCCTCTTCCAATGTCTCAAACGCAGCGTCTTCTGACAGATGACGTAAAAAGGACATAATGAGATAGCTACTGATGCCGTATTCTTCTTTTGCTTTTTCCATTGCACGCAAAAAGCCTGACATGAACACGTCAAAACCTATACCTCTTTCTGTGTGGGTTTGCGGGTCGAACATGATTTCAGTATGAACGATATTGTCATCAAAACACCGCGTCAAATACTCCCACATTAAAGTGAAGAAATCCTCTTCGTCTCTCAACACCCCTGCCCCAGCGTAATATAAATCGAGGAAGCTCTGTAAATCTTGAAAGTTGTATGCAGCTTCTATCTCTTTCACGTTTGCATAGGGAAGTGTTACACTGTGTTTCTTAGCTAGGCGCCACATGAGTTCAGGCGTTAAGCTTCCTTCTATATGCAGATGCAATTCGGCCTTTGGTATGTTTTTAATTATTGATGACAGCGACATGGCCCCTCTCTTAATCGCACCAACATGATGCATTGGCGTTATTATGGTGCGTGTTAATGTATCTAAAATGCTATCTGTAAACGAGTTCTTTTACTCATTTAGGTTTTGTTTGCGGTTTTTTTAACTTCGTTTATGTTGTTTACCAACCGTTTGGCTGCACCCTGTGCTGCTTGGCTAGTGACGTTACATCACACAATGATAACTATTTGATCATTGTACTACATTGTAAGTTAGCACAAAACGAACCAACAAGTTGACTAACTGGTCAGTTTATTGCTTTCAATGCCCAAAACACTTAGTGAAACATATACAGAGAACTCTTGATGTCTAACAACGTTATTGAGCGGCTATTCAAGCTGCAAGAACATGGAACCACAGTAAGAACAGAAATCATTGCAGGGCTTACAACGTTCGCAGCCATGTCATACATACTTGTCGTGAATCCCGGTATCTTAGGGCTAAGCGGCATGCCTGTGGAAGGACTGATTACCGTAACCGCGTTGGCAGCGTGTATTGGCACGCTAATGATGGCGCTCATGACAAATTATCCCATCGCTCTTGCACCGGGTATGGGGTTAAATGCATTTTTCGCATTTACTATTTGCTTGGGTCGAGAAGTGCCATGGGAAGCCGCGTTGGGCATTGTATTTTGGAACGGCATACTGTTTTTGCTGCTGTCACTTACGGGAGTTCGAACAAAAATCGCCGAGTCGATACCGCCCTCGTTAAAAATTGGCGTTCAGTGCGGTATAGGCTTATTCATTGCGTTTATTGGTCTTAAGAATGCTGGGTTAATTGTTGATAACCCCGCCACCTTTGTGCAACTTGGCGATCTTTCTGAGCCTGCTGTTATGCTCGCTTTGATAGGTATTATATTTACCATCGTATTAATGGTGAAGCGCGTAACCGGAGCGATATTAATTTCCATTGTCACGCTTACCCTCATTGGTGCTTTTATACCCACAGAAGATGGCACGTTAACGTCAACACCTTCAGCGATTGTAGGCATGCCAGAGTCTATTTCAAAGACCTTCATGGCAATGGATTTTTGGTACCCCATCGACCATCTCGCTGAGACGTGGGATCTGATTTTTGCCCTTATGTTCGTCAATATGTTTGATACCATCGGAACGTTAATTGGTGTATCTCGTAAAGCAAATCTTTTAACGCCTGAGGGCACACTCCCGAAGATTGGCGCAGCTATGACAGCCGATGCATCAGCAAGTGTTGCTGGCGCGATGATAGGAACTTCACCGGTCACCAGCTATGTAGAATCCGCTACCGGCGTTTCTGCTGGCGGCAGAACCGGCCTTACAGCCGTTGTGGTTTCTGTGTGCTTTTTATTGTCGCTTTTTTTGACACCGTTAATGAAAGTTATCCCCCTCATGGCGACCACGCCCGCGTTGCTTATGGTGGGTATTCTAATGATGGAGTCAATACGACAAGTTGATTTTGATGATTTAGGTGCGCTAGCTACAGCATCGGTCACACTCATTGCAATGCCGCTTACGTTTAGTATTAGTGAGGGTATCGCGCTTGGTTTTATAACCTACGTCGGTATCAAGGTGGGGACGGGAAAATATAAAGACGTCACGCCACTCACCTACGCACTCGCCATTATTTTTCTGCTGCGCTACCTGTTGGACTTAAAATAAATCCATAATGCGCTACTGCTTTAGGCTGGAAAATAAACGTAAAAAGGTGGCTTATAAGCCACCTTTTTATTGCATAAATTTTATCGGTTATAAAGTGACGTTATTTAAGGCCATCGTAAGTAAACGTCACCGCTTTATCACCCATAAACATGATTTTCACAAACTTGCTGTCTTCACTTCCCCATGTGCACGCCATGGTGCCCATGGTTTTTCCGCAGTTATCTGCCGAGCCTAAAATTGCTTCAACTTCATCTTGCGTCATGCCCATTTCTAACTTGTCGTAGTTTTCTTTAGTTAACTTTGAGCAGCCCGTCAGTGCCAGTGCACCGAGAGCAAGTAGAGCGAGTTTAGTTTTCATAGTGTGTATCCTTTAGCAAAAAAGCGAACGAGAATTTAGACCAATCCGCATAACCGTTTTAACGATTGCTGTAATGTATATGTTATTTAGTGCTCTTGTCACCATCCCCTTTAGGATGATTGTCGAGCCAATGACGCGCGATTTGCTCTCGCGTGGCTAGCCATACTTTGTCATGGGATTTTACGTATTCAATAAAGCGCTTGAGCGCCGCCAAGCGAGCAGGCCTACCTATAATGCGATTGTGAAGACCTATCGATAGCATTTTAGGGGCTTCTTGTCCTTCTTCATACAGCACGTCGAACGCATCTTTTAAATAAGTGAAAAACTGTTCGCCACTATTGAAACCCTGAGGCGTAGCAAAGCGCATATCGTTGGTATCTAACGTGTAAGGCACCATTAATAATGGCTTACTGTAGTGACAGTCATAATAAGGTAAATCGTCAGCGTAAGAATCAGCGCAATATAAAATGTCGTCTCTTTCGGCGATAAGCTTTAGCGTGTTTGGACTTGTTCTACCGGTATACCAACCAGCGGGTTTAGCCCCCGTCAGTTGCTCGTGAAGAATGATCGCATCATCAATTTGCTTGCGCTCTTGTTCCTCACTCATATCTTGATAGTGTATCCAGCGCATGGCATGACTCGCAATTTCCCACCCTGAATCAATCATTGCCTGTACTGCTTCAGGATGCCTTTGCAAGGCCATTGTGACACCAAAGACGGTAACGGGAATGTCGAATTTATTGAGTAGGCGGTGTAGACGCCAAAATCCGGCACGGCTGCCGTACTCATAAATTGACTCCATACTTAAATGGCGATCTTTGTAGGCCTGTGCACCGATAATTTCCGATAAGAAAATCTCCGATGCTTCATCTCCATGAAGAACACAGTTCTCACCGCCTTCCTCGTAGTTTAATACAAACTGAACCGCGATTTTTGCGTTACCCGGCCAGTTTGCATGTGGTACGTGTTGTCCGTAACCTACTAAATCTCTTGGATACGTTGAATCAACCATGCTACACCTCAAAGGTTTCAGGCGTAGATAAACCGCAGCCGCCCAATATCAGCTTAACAACTTGCTTCGTTGCGTCTTCAAAGTCTGCTTTGGTCATTTTTTTGCCGCGAAGACGGGTAATTTGCGCTGAAAAGTCAGCATAATGCTGGGTGCTCGCCCAAATGGTGTAAAGTAAATATTCACCTTCTATAGGCGGAAGCTTGCCCGCGCTAATCCACGCATCAATGACGGCAAGTCTGCCTTTCATCCACAGCGCATGCTCTTCGTCAAAGTACCCACTTAAATTTTGTGCACCATTAATAATTTCCATTGCGAAAATTTTTGAGGCCATTGGGTGTGTTCGCGATACTTCCATTTTTTCTGCAATGTAATTGGCCAGTACCTCTGCGGGGTCGTCTTCTACCGTGGCTTTATCAAATCTCGAATTCCACAGCGACAGGGTTTCTTCCAAAACGGCAACGTAGAGTTCTTGTTTGGATTTGAAGTAATATAAAACATTGGTTTTTGGCAGCCCTGCTTCGTCAGCAATTTTTTGCACCGCGGTGCCTTTAAAACCAAATTGTGCAAAGCACTTTTCAGCGGCCTGGAGTATCTTTCTTCTGTTCATAGCGCCAACGCCAACGTCAACACTTTTTAACTTCATCATTATTCTTTCAATTCCTTTGCAATTGACTTTGCAAGCGCACACGCACAACAAATGCTGCATACATTTGTGATAGGTTAGCATTTATTGGCAGCGCGACGCTATACAGTATACATGTCACTCAGCTTCAGCGTTTATTAGGGCGTGTTGATCTTTGCTGTGCACTTTTGCAGCAAAGGTCAACACGCCCTAAACTAAAGCGCTACTCATACAAATAATTTAAAGCTTGCACGAAACTTGCCTTGTCTTTTTTAGTGACGCAAGAGTTTGGGCCGCGAAAGCGTATAAAACCCCTTTTCTCATTGCATAAAATCATGGCCTTTTATAACTCGGCCATTTTTTATAAGCAAAAAATTGACCATGTGGTCTACTTTTATTGAAAAAATACAGCTATATTAATGGATACAAGAATGAACATAAAAAGAAGGTGTGAGCATGATTCGCTTTCTAATAGATAACGATATCGTTGAGATTAATGAAGCGCGAGCAGACCTCACTCTTCTACAATTTATACGCGAACATCGTAAAAAAACAGGCACGAAGGAAGGCTGCGCGGCAGGTGATTGCGGCGCATGTACCGTTGTACTTGCAGAGCCAGTTTCGGTCAATGGGACGTATCAACTTCATTATCGAACGGTAAATAGCTGTATTACGCTTATGAGTGCGATACACGGCAAACAACTCATATTCGTTGAACACTTGAGCGATGGTAAACACTTACATCCTGTACAACAGGCGCTGGTTGAGCATCATGGTTCACAGTGTGGCTTTTGCACTCCCGGTTTTATTATGTCTATGTTTGCGCTTTATCACAGCAATAGCAAACCGAAAAGAGATGATGTACTGCATGCTTTGTCGGGAAACCTCTGCCGCTGCACTGGGTATCGCCCTATTATTGACGCGACGTTAGCAGTATGCGAGCAAGCACCCAACGATAAATTTTCTGCGCTTCAAGAAAAGACGTTGGCCACATTGTTATCTTTAGGGGCTACCCCTCCTACAGGTACAGGCAACATTCACACGCCCTCCACGCGCGAAGAACTGAAAGCGCTCATTAAAGCTTATCCAGAGGCACAGTTAGTGGCAGGGAGCACTGACCTAAGCTTGCAATTCACGCAGCAACTTAAGAATGTGAATAGCTTAATCAGCCTGACTCACATTGACGCACTAAAGCAATGCACCATAAATGAGCATTCCGTTACTTTTGGTGCAGCTATTCCGCTTTCCGATATGGCACCTGCTTTGTTAAACGCCTTTCCACAAGTGGCGGAACTTATTACTCGCTTTGCGTCGCTTCCTATTCGTAACCAGGCAACCATTGGTGGAAACGTAGCCAATGCTTCACCTATCGGAGATATGCCGCCGCTTTTGCTCGCCCTAAACGCCATTCTACATATAGATAATGGTGATGACGTGAACACCATGCCCATTAGCGCATTCTTTACTGGCTATCGCGAAACGCGATTGGCAAAGGGCGAGTGGATTAGCGCCATAGAAATTCCGTTAAAACAGCCCAGCCAAGCTTTGGCCGCCTACAAAATTTCGAAGCGTTTTGAAGATGACATCTCAGCCGTGTGTGCCGTTTTTAACGTCACCATTGAAAATGGCAAAGTAGAGGCAATTAGCAGTGGCTTTGGGGGCGTAGCTGCAACACCAACTACCTGTGATGCGTTAGAGCGTGCACTTAAGGGCAAACAATTTTCTAGTACGGAATGCTTACATCTGGGCAAACAGATTCTCTTTGATGCCTTTACACCTATCGACGATGTGCGTGCCACTGCTGAGTACCGTAAAAAGGTATTGGCCAACTTGTGGCACCGCTTTTGGTTAGAAAATCAATCGGTGAGCAAAATAGAAACTCGGGTGGTGCAACATGCGTAAATTAATTGATGCCCCTTTTCCAGCAAAAGAAAATGCCGCGCAGAGTGTGGTTCACGTATCGAAAAAACACGAAAGTGCCGAGCGTCAAGTACAAGGCAGTGCGAACTATGTGGATGATATCGTTGAACCGCAAGGTACGCTCTACGCAGCGGTTGGCCTAAGTCAATGTGCTAAAGGCACCATTAATAGTATTAACCTTGATGCTGTTCGAGAAAGCGAAGGCGTTGTTGATGTGGTGACCATCGACGATGTTCCGGGCCACAAAGATATTGGCCCTGTGTTTGAAGGTGACCCCTTACTTGCAAATGGCGAAATAAAATTTTTTGGCCAACCGGTTTTTGCGGTGCTTGCGACATCGGTTACGTTAGCGCGCCAAGCGGCTTTAAAAGGGCACATTGATGTCACTGACGCTGCGCCGGTGCTCAATGCTGATGAAGCTCATCAACAGCAGACCTTCGTGCGTCCTTCACATCGATTTGGCCAACACGCCGAGCGTGTAGACAGCGCCTTTACCAATGCTGTACACCAAGCGTCTGGCACGCTAAACATTGGTGGCCAAGAGCATATGTATTTGGAAGGCCAAGTTAGTCTTGCGATCCCAGATGAAGAAGATCGCATGCAAATCTATACCTCCAGTCAGCACCCCAGTGAAGTACAAAAGCTTGTTGCAGAGGTACTTGATGTTAAATTACACCGTATATTGGTGGACATGCGTAGAATGGGTGGCGGCTTTGGCGGAAAAGAAACCCAAGCAGCACAGTGGGCGTGTATCGCAGCACTGCTAGCCTCTAGAAACAAATGTGCAGTAAAGCTTCGTTTACCTCGCTTTACCGATATGCATGTAACGGGGAAACGCCACCCTTTTGAAAATGCGTTTAGTGTAGCGTTCGACGATACGGGGAAAATTGCCGCCACTCGAATGACCATCAACGGAATATGTGGCCACTCTCCTGATTTATCTGATGCGATTGTAGATAGAGCCATGTTTCATGCCGATAACGGCTATTTCTTGGGCGATAGCGACATAATTGGTCACAGACTTCAGACGAACATGGTGTCTCATACCGCTTATCGCGGCTTCGGTGGCCCGCAAGGAATGATCATGGCGGAAGCCATGATGGATAAGATTGCTCGTGCTATCGGCAGTGACCCCTTATCGGTGAGAAAGCGCAATTTATATGGCTCCACGACGGGCACCATCACGCCCTATGGCATGGAGATTGAGCATAATCTTTTGCCTGAAATGATCAGCGAGCTAGAAGAAAGTGCACACTATTGGCAGCGCCGAGAAGCGATTAGTGCATTTAACCGACAAAGCCCGGTTATTAAAAAAGGTCTCGCATTAACACCGGTTAAATTTGGCATTTCATTTACCTCTAAACACCTTAACCAAGCCGGTGCGCTTGTGCATATTTATACTGACGGAAGTATTCAGGTAAACCACGGTGGTACCGAAATGGGTCAGGGTCTTCACACAAAAATCGGCCAAATCGCAGCGAACGAATTCGGCGTAGCGCTTGATATGATTGAAGTAACCTCAACGCGCACCGACAAGGTCCCCAACACATCGCCAACGGCAGCATCTAGCGGCACAGACATGAACGGCAAAGCCGTGCAAAATGCCTGTATTACGCTTAAAGAACGTTTAGCTGAGTGTTTTGCGAAAAGCCTTGGCGAAGAAGCACATGTTGAACACGTTCAGTTCACAGGTGGCTTTGTCGTGTTAGGTGAACACTCCATAAGTTTTGCAGAGTTAGTTCAACAAGCGTACTTCGCACGGGTGTCATTGTCTTCAAGCGGCTTTTATAAGACCCCTAAGCTACAGTACAACCGTGAAACAGGCGAAGGTAGGCCGTTCTTTTACTTTGCCTACGGTGTTTCAATGAGCGAGGTATCTATCGATACCCTAACCGGAGAGTACACGGTAGATAAAGTGAACGTGATCCACGATGTGGGTAACAGCCTCAACCCCGCTATTGATATTGGCCAAATTGAGGGCGCGTTTATCCAGGGAATGGGCTGGCTTACCACAGAAGACTTAAAGTGGAACAAAAACGGAAAGCTCATCAGCGAAAATATGGCCACGTATAAAATCCCTGCTATTGGCGATACGCCGAAGGAATTTAACGTAAAGCTGTTCGGTAGAGAGAATGCTGAAGATAGCATTTACAACTCGAAAGCCGTGGGTGAACCTCCCTTTATGCTGGCGATTTCGGTATGGTGTGCGCTAAAGGATGCGATTTCAAGCTTATCGGGCTACACCATTGACCCACAGCTTGACACGCCTGCCACACCCGAACGTGTTTTAAATGCGGTTGCTGCTGTCCAACAAGCGGATAGCCGAGGCGGTGCTCTATGACACGTAGAACGATGGCCACGTCTTTTCGCGCTCGATACTGGCACGAGGGGATAGCTGAATGCCAAGAGCGCAACGAAGGTTATGTGCTCGTTACTGTAGTAAATACAGCAGGCTCAACGCCCCGAGAACCGGGTAGCAAAATGGTCGTTACCGCTTCGCACAGCATCGACACGATTGGAGGTGGACACCTTGAATTTGATGCCATTGCCCGCGCTCGCCAATATCTCGCTAAAGGTGAAGCGTGCACCGAACTACACAGCTACCCGTTAAGCAGTGCCTTAGGACAATGCTGTGGAGGCGCAGTAAAGGTACTGTTTGATGTGTGTAACGTGCATCAACAACACATTGCCATTTTTGGCGCAGGCCATGTTGCAAAAGCCTTGGTGCCTATTTTGGCCCAGTTGCCAGTGCGAATTTCATGGATAGACAGTCGAGAGGATTTATTTCCTTCATCGCTACCAGCGAATGTGAAAAAAGTGGTAGAAGAAGCGCCAGAGAGCGAAGTTAGGCATCTCGATGAAAACAGTTGGCTTGTGATTTTAACCCACGACCACCAGCTTGACTTTTCTATCACAGAACAAGCGTTAAAGCGCCCGACTTTGCCATTCGTGGGTTTGATAGGTTCAGATACGAAAGCTAAACGCTTTGTGACAAAGCTGACACAACGAGGTTTCGATGAGCATGCGCTATCACGTCTTGTCACGCCCATTGGCGATCGCGACATTCCCGGAAAACGACCGATTGAAGTAGCCGTCTCTATTTCTGCGCAGCTTATTGCCATGCTCCATAGCGATAAGTCTGAATTAACGGGTTCCCAAAAAAGCACGAATAACTCACAAAGCGAGGCAAGTACTCCCCTACTCGCAGATGGCAAAATACGAGAAAACAAAGTACAAACATTCACCCAATGCGAAAAAAGAGGCGCAACCAGTGACATTAAATGATTTAAATAGTTTGAGCACTGAAGACGCGTCTTCTTGGTTTGAACAATGCTGTGCAGCGCATAACTGGATTTATCAAATGGTAGAGGCTCGCCCCTACAACGATATAGACGCACTTATTCGTCAAGCGAAAAACGCATGGGCAAAATGCAGTGATAAGGATTACCTTGAAGCCTTCACGGCGCATCCCATGATTGGAGACGTAGACTCGTTGCGTAAAAAGTTTGCTAACACTAAAACCATTGCTGCGGGAGAACAGTCGGGCACGGCCAGCGCATCTGAAGCCGTTTTGCATCAGTTAAAAGAAGCAAATCACGCGTATTTAGATAAGCACGGGTTCATTTTTATTATCTGCGCCACCGGGCTTTCTGCAGAAACCATGTTAGAAGCATTACAAGCAAGGCTGCAAAATACCACTCAGCAAGAAATCAATAATGCGGCCGCCCAGCAAATACAGATAACACTTTTACGTATTAATAAAGCGTTGGATTGATTGGCAATGGCATTAATCAGCCAAAACGTCCACGCCAAACGCAACACTGATACGAATTGAACAGAATTTAAGGAATAAAGTATGAATACGCTTTCAAGCCACGTACTCGACACCACATTAGGTAAACCGGCTCAAGGCATTGAGCTTACGTTAACGCTGCCTGACGGAAGCGCGCTGACGGGAGAAACCGATAGCGATGGTCGTTTCAAGAACTGGGCGATAGACAGTGCCAATGGCTTTCCTGCGGGGGTTTACACCCTGCGATTTCACTGCAAACCGTATTTAATTGAAGTCCACGGCAGCAGTTTTTATCCACACATTGATATTACCTTTGAACTCAATGAGAATGGCGGCCACTACCATGTGCCCCTGCTTATTTCTCCCTTTGGGTTCAGCAGCTACAGAGGCAGCTAGTATATATGCAGCTTTTTCGTGCAAGTATTGCGCACTTTCCTAAACCTACCATGCAGTTCACCGATGACATCGCCATATTTAAAGACGGTGGTTTACTCATTGATGGCAAAGAAATTATAGATATCGGCCCCTTTAAGGAGATCGCAGAGCGCTTTCCCGCGGCAAAAGTGACAGATTTAGCGGGAAAGTGGATTTTACCAGGCCTGATAGACAGCCACCTGCATTATCCACAGACGCAAAGCATTGCGCACTATGGTGAACAGCTTTTAAGCTGGCTTGAAAATTATACGTTTCCCACTGAAATGCAGTTTGCCGACAGTGAGCACGCCCATACCGTTGCGACCGTGTTTTTAAATCAGCTAATGAGAAATGGCACCACAACGGGGTTTGTATTTACCACCGTACATAAAGCATGTTGCCAAGCACTATTTAGCGCCGCAAGTGACATTGATATGGCGATTGTCGCCGGTAAAGTGTGTATGGACAGAAACTGTCCAAGCGAACTTAGCGACAGCGCTGAGACCGCCCAAGCAGACAGCGCACAGTTAATTGAAACCTGGCACAATAAAGGCCGAAACCGCTATGCGCTTACGCCTCGTTTCGCGCCCACCAGCACACCAGCACAACTTGCCGCGCTAGGTGAGCTTGCAAAGCAGTATTCTGACGTTTTCATTCAAACCCATTTGTCTGAAAATTTGGACGAGATTGCATGGGTAAAACGTTTATTCCCAAGCGCTGATGGCTATTTAGATGTATACGACACCTATAATCTTGTGCGTGAACGCGCTGTGTTTGGCCATGGCATTCACCTGACGCCAAATGAGTGGGCACGCCTTGGTGAAAGTGGCGCAACAGTCGCGTTTTGCCCTACCTCTAACTTGTTTTTAGGCAGTGGTCTTTTTGATATGACCGCAGCACGCGCAAACAAAGTGCATGTGGCTATGGCCACCGATGTGGGCGCCGGGACGACGTTTAATATGTTTAAAACTTACGGCGATGCTTACAAGGTCAGTCAGTTACAAAACGCTCCCATCAGTCCACTGGAAGGGTTCTATCTTATGACCCAAGGCGCGGCTGTTGCCCACGGCCTTGATCATGAAATTGGGAATTTAAACCCAGGGTCAACCGCAGACTTTATTGTCGTTGAGCCTAGATTTGATGAATTGACACAACTCAGAATCAAAGAAGACGCTGAGTTTGATGACGTGTTTTTTGCTTTAAGTATGTTGGGTGACGACCGCGCTATTGACCAAACGTGGATAAGCGGTATCTGTCGCCATCGTAAAGAAAAAAGTGAATAGCGAGCTACAGTAGGGCCCGACGGCCCTGAATAAGGAGAATAACAATGCCGTGGCTAGATTGGATTAGTTTATTTGTACGTTGGTTTCACGTCGTTGCCGGCGTAGCGTGGATCGGCGCGTCGTTTTACTTTATTTGGCTAGACAATAATTTACGTACACCGCCAAAATGGAAGCAAGATAAGGGAATAAAAGGTGATTTATGGGCCATTCACGGCGGCGGGTTTTACGAGGTAGCCAAGTACGCTTATGGCCCAGAAAAAATGCCCGAGACGCTACACTGGTTTAAATGGGAAGCCTATACGACCTGGCTATCGGGCTTTGCATTGCTTATCATTGTTTACTACTTTGGAGCCAGCGCCTATCTTATCGACCCATCGGTCAACGCCCTGTCGCCCGCCACGGCAATCTCGTTAGGGCTTGGATTGATCTTTGGTGGCCTTGCTGTATATGAATTCGCCTGTCGTAGCCCGTTAGCAAAATATCCACTCGCGTTTGGCATTGGCCTTGTCGCGCTTGTTTGTATTGTTAGCTATCTTTCTACTCAGTGGTTTAGCGGTCGCGGTGCCTATATTCATGTTGGCGCGCTTATCGGTACAATCATGGCAGGTAACGTCTTTTTCAATATTATGCCGAACCAGCGCAAAATGGTGGCGGCTGTTGCGGATAAAAAAGATATTGATCCTAGCTGGGGAGCAAGCGCGAAACTGCGTTCGGTGCACAATAACTATTTCACGTTGCCCCTGCTTTTTATCATGATTTCAAATCACTATCCAATGACCTACCAGCATTCGCAGAATTGGCTGGTACTCATTGCCATCATGGCGACTGCAGCGTGGATAAGGCACTTTTTCAACTTACGACATGTGGGCACAACCAAACCCAGTATCTTAGTGTCAGGTGCAGCAGCAATGCTGGCCATAGCATTATGGGTGTCTTGGCCACAAACTATCTCAACGCCGCAGTTAAGCCACGGTGCTGCCCATTCAGCTCATGACACTCTGCATGCCGAAGAGCCGGGTAACAACCTTGCAGGAACAGTGAACAGTGATAGTGATAATGCACAGTCAAGCATGATGGTGAGTGATAAGAGAGTGGCGAGTTTGGTGACGACACACTGTGTAAGCTGCCATTCGCGAACGCCAACGGACGATATTTTTAACGTCGCCCCGTTAGGGGTGGTATTAGATACGTGGGAAGACATTGAGCGATTTGCGCCTCAGCTCGTGCGCAGAACCACAGTAACGAAGGACATGCCGTTTTTGAACAAAACCAAGATGACTGACGCTGAACGTCAGGAAATCGCCAGATGGTTTGCTCAAAAACGTTAAGCTAGCCGCGGCTACAGGTGTAGGTATGCGAATACCTACACCGCTTTATCAATTGTTGCCTCGGTTAGCTGACAGTGCTTTTTTTCGTACATTTCCTCATCAGCTCGGTCTAGCCATTCTTGAACGGTAGTAATGTCTTCTTGCCATTCCACCCACCCCACGCTGAACTCAATTGGGACTACTTCGTTCTCGTCTACCCTGACTTGAAATTCATTATGCACCGCGCGCTCGAAAAACGCTTCAGCCTCCTTGCTCGTCGTTCCGTATAGCAGAACGACGAACTCATCGCCCCCGATTCGACCAAATCTATCACTTTCTCGAAGTAAACTGCTCATCGATTGAGAAAACGCGACAAGGGCTTTGTCTCCCACTTTGTGCCCGTACTTATCGTTAATTTCCTTAAACTTATTCAGGTCTATATAAACGAGCGTCGAAGTTTGCTGCCCCCTGTCCATTCTCGCTATTTCATCACTTAACTGGCTGAATATTTCTCTTCGGTTCGCAAGGCCTGTCAGTGAGTCGGTCTTTGAAAGATGCTCTAACTTGGTCACGGCACTCATTAGTGCTTGCTGCTGAACTTTCTCTCGCGTTATGTCATCGGCCGTACCTAAAATACGTGACTCATTCTCCCTGTCATCGAAAATCAAGCTTCCTCGGTCGTGAAGATATTTCACCTCACCTTTTGCATCAATAATGCGATATTGAATGTCCCAGTTTTGAAGCGGACGACGATTGAATACTTTTAACACTCGGGCTTTATCGTCTTCGTGAACATAATCGAGGAAACGCATTGGGTTGCAGTAAAGCTCATATTCGTTGCGGCCAAAAATGTTTTCATAACCATCGTTAACGTACTGCATCTTGCTGAAATCGGGCGTTGCCACCCAAATAAAGGTTCTATCTGAAAACGCACTTACTATTTTGCTAAATAGCGCATCAATCTGAAAGAGCTCAGACTGAATACGCTTTTTATCATCGATATCTTCTACAACCGAAATAAAATAATCCGGGTTGTTACTCTTGTCTCTAACAAGAGAAACCGTCAGTTTCGCCCAGACTTGCTGACCGTCTCGTCGTATGTAGCGTTTCTCGAGGGAATAGTTATCGATTTTCCCTTTCAATAAGCTTTCGAGGTAATCTAAATCTTCCGCGAGATAATCTGGTGCGGTCAATTCTTGAAAAGTAAGTTTTTTGAGTTCGTTCTCTGTGTAACCTAAAAAGTCGCAAAGCCTTTTATTCACACGTATAAAACTTCCGTCCACACTCACATGGGCTAACCCCACGGGGCAGAAGTGAAAAGTCTTTTCAAACATGGGGCCTCGCCCCCTTTCGTAACTGCATTCCATCGCCTCTAAGATTGGTGCTCACACAATATGTACACTTTAAACTTTCGTATAGTTTAGTATAGTTTAACTTTCTTTTTTCGCTAAAAACGCATCTAAGAAAAAGGCTTAGATAAATCTTATATAGCCCAGGCTTTTTAGGGCATTCGATACGCGAAGTGCATCCATCTCAAAAAAGTATGTCATCGGCTTTTCTCACTCTACATTCGGTGAGCTGTTGACTATGATTGTGACTTTCCTGTTGGAGCATCCAATGATCGAATTCTCAGTAATTCTCTATTCTTTGCCAAAGCACCCCCCCCCCCTTCTGATATCTATGCGAATTGGTATTAAAGCCCTCACCGTTTTGGTAAAAGCGCGTCGAGATGAAGCAGGAGCAATAATGTACGATCTTCATTCATCGAGCGATGGCATGTTCGTGATTACAGAGAAATGGGCGTCTCAAAACGCACTTGATGCTCACGAAGCAACGACACACTTCGTCGATTTCCAAGAAAAAGCGGGGAGTCTTGTTGAGAAAGTACTTAGATTACCGCTAGTGTCAGTCTAGCGCTTCAAGGACGCGTAGCGGTGACCAACATGCTCATCGCCAGCGCTATTTCAGAACACTTTAATCATTCGTGTGGCTTTCAGACCACACACGAAGCTGTTCCAGTATATCCAAAGCCGAACGGCCAAATTCGGTAAGGCTATAGGTAACGGCGATAGGCCGAGTCTCGATGACACTGCGCAAAACCATACCATTATTTTCCAATTCTTTGAGTCGCTGATCGACCATTTTTCGACTTGCTCCGCCAAGCATTCTGCACAAGTCGTTGAAACGAACAGGCTCATCTTTAAGATGGTAAATAATAGAACCTGTCCATTTACCGCCTATCAAACGCATGCCACGCTCAATCGCGCACGGCTCTGTACACGTATTTAATACGGTTTTTCTACCCTTTGCGTCTGTTTTTATTTCAGTTTTCATTCATGTCCTTTCAAAAAAGCACCAGTAACCAAAAGTATACTAATTGCTAAATTAAACAAGGTTACTAAACTATACCATCAATACGCACTCGCTTACAGCGTCAGTGCTTTCGCAATTAGTCTACTGTTAACGTAAAAGGTTCATACTAAACCATGGTTAAAAAACCGTTACTCTCGTTTAAACGCACAACAAGACGTTATCTATGCATGCTTTTGCCCCGGTGCTAGCATCAAGAGAGATCTTTTCAGAAGTTTAGAAAGTAACGCATCTTCAATGCTCTCTTAATATTGACGCAAACCTTGGCCTTTTTATGACTTTGCATATTTAAAGTCGACAAAGACTACGAAATTAGTATTAAGCACTATAGTAAAACCAGTACACCAAGCAAACCGTTCAAGCCAAGTCAATCTTGGTGAGACGACACTAACCCTAACTTCACGGTGATAAAACCATGATTGAATTTACATTAAATGGAAACAAAGTACAGACGGATGCCGCCCCAGACACCCCTCTCGTCTGGATAATTCGGGATGAATTCGGACTTAAAGGCACAAAATTTGGTTGTGGTGTAGCCATGTGCGGAGTCTGTACCGTCCACATTGACGGTAACGCCATGCGTTCCTGTTCCTATCCCGTGTCGGCGGCTAGCGGCAAAGACGTAAAGACTATTGAAAGTTTGAATGGCGAACATCCCCTTCAGTCTGCGTGGGTAGAAGAACAAGTCCCCCAGTGTGGTTACTGTCAATCTGGTCAAATTATGCAGGCTGCGACTCTTCTTGAGCGCAACCCTAACCCGACCGATGAAGAAATCGTTAACCATATGAATTCAAATTACTGTCGCTGTATGGCCTACACGCGAATTAAAAAGGCGATCAAGCGCGCCGCAACCTCTTCCGTAGAATATTATGATCCAACCCCATCGAAAGAAGGTGAAAACGCATGAGCATAAGAGATATTTCGAAAGAAAAAAAAGACATGGTAAACCTTTCACGCCGCTCTTTTTTAGTAGGCTCCGTTAACACGTCTTTACTTATGGCCTTTGGTTCCGCCGTGCTTCCTTCAGCGTTATCAGCAAAAGAAGCACTGGCAACAAAAACCTTTTCACCTAATGTTTGGTTTGAAATGGACACCCAAGGCATGGTTACAGTGAATATTGCCAAAGCTGAAATGGGCCAGCACGTTGGCACTGCCATTGCCCGAATTTTAGCCGATGAACTGGCATGCGACTGGAACAAAGTATCTATTGTTCATGTTGATACTGATCCTAAGTGGGGATACATGGTAACCGGCGGTTCATGGTCTGTTTTTCAAACTTACAAACCAATGTCTCAAGCAGGTGCGGCTGGACGACAAGTGCTCGTTCGCGCTGGAGCAGCGCTGCTAGGCGTTTCAGAGTCTAGCTGTGAAGCAAAATCGGGGTTCATCGTCTCTGGAAGCAAAAAGATAAGCTACGGCGACATTGTCGCTAAAGGTAATATTGACAAAACGTTCTCAGCCGATGAATTAGAGGCAATGCCCATTAAACCAGGGAATAAGAAGCATCTCATTGGTTTAGGAAACGATTATAAAGCGTTAGATATCCCACCAAAAACAAACGGAACCGCGGTATATGGTATTGATGTTGAGGTCGACAACATGCTTTATGCCCGCCCTATTTTACCGCCCACGCGATATGGAAGTTCAGTTACCAACGTCGACGATAGCCAGGCTAAGGCACTACCTGGTTATAAAGGCTACAAAGTCCTCAGCGACCCCTCGAAAACAGTTGAAGGTTGGGTAGCGGTTCTCGCCAGCGATTACCCAACGGCCATAAAAGCTGTGGACATGGTGAAAGTAAGCTACAACGCGGGTAAAACGGTTAACGTCAATGAAGCCGATATTCAAAAAGAAGGCGAGCGAATTTGTCGCGACCGCAGTGAAGGAACGCTTTTCGTTGATGAAGGTAACATTACTGTGGCGCAACAAAAAGCGGCTAACACCATTGAGGCAATGTACACAACATCCACAGCAAGCCACTTTCAACTTGAACCAGTTAATGCCGTTGCGGAATTTAAAGACGGAAAGTGGCATATTCATACGGGAAATCAGTGGCAGGGTCTAACGCTGGGGGTCGTTGCCAAGGCAGCAGGTGTCTCCGATTCCGAGGTTATTATTCATCAATATTACTTAGGTGGTGGCTTCGGACGTCGCCTCTTTGGCGACTGGATTATTCCTACCGTGCTTACAGCAAAAGCGGCAGGCCAGCCGGTTAAAATGCTCTTTATGCGACCTGACGACGCTATGTTCGATCAACCACGCTCTGCGTCCACTTCGCTTTTTAACGCCTCTTTCGATGAGTCAGGTGCGTTCTTGGGTATGGAGCATGCACTAGCCGCTGGCTGGCCTACCCTCGCTATGGCTCCCAGCTTCATGCCCGATGGCGTGGACGGTAACGGAAAGGTTGACCCCTTCTCAGCATCAGGCGCGGACCACTGGTACACCATGGAGCATCACCGAGCACGGGTTATCAATAACAAAGTGGCGCAAGAAACCTTCACTCCAGGCTGGCTGCGCTCAGTAGGACAAGGTTGGATAGTATGGGGCCTTGAAAGCTTTATCGATGAAATTGCCCATGAGAAAAAGCAAGACCCTGTGGATTTCAGACTTGCCATGCTCGACGGTAAAGGCAAGCAAGCGGGGAAAGCGCCTGAGAGTGTTGGGGGTGCAACGCGTTTGGCCAACACCCTTGAAATTCTCAAGAAAAAGACATCGAATGTGAACTTAGGTGAGAACGAAGGTATCGGTTACAGCGTGACGGCCGGGCAAGAACGGACGATGCCAGCGTGGTTAGCTACCGCAGCGCATGTCCATGTAGATAAAGCGTCGGGCAACATTACGCTCAAAAAACTATGGGTAGTGGCAGACGCTGGAATTGTGGTTCATCCAGACGGTGCCATGGCGCAAATGGAAGGGGCGTTATTGTGGGGCACTAGCCTGGCCTTGTTCGAACACAACGAAATAAAGAATGGTTACGTTGCGAAGAAAAACCTCACCACTTATCTGCCGCTTCGAATGAAAGATGTACCTGAAATGGATATCGAGTTCGTTGAAAGTGATGAGTTCCCTGTCGGCTTAGGCGAGCCGGGAGTAATCGGTGTTGCGCCTGCTGTAGGTAACGCTGTTTATCAGGCTGTGGGCGTTCGATTGCGTCATCTTCCCATGCTGTCTTCTCATGTAACTGACGCTCTCAATACCTAATGGCTTGCAACTTTTTACACCCGCTTAAGCTCATGGCTGAGTACGAAAAAAGGTTGTGCTTTTAGATAAAATGAAAATGAAACAACCCGCTAGCTAGCGGGTTGTTCGTTAATTGGCATAGCAGTAGCTTAAGGCTTGACTAAAAATGATAGTGCGCGCTAAACACGAAAGACTCTGAACCTGGGTTCTTATCTCCCAAGCCGCCGTTGGAAATATGCCCAATTTCAGCTTCAAGTGAGAATGAATCCGTTAACGTGTAAAGCCCAGCAAGTGATGAGTAAAACTCAATGGTATCGCCTAAATTTTCAGACTCATCAACAATGCCTGCATGAAAAGCAACACGTAAAGAAAAGTCATTGTATTTGTAGACGTCTTTTGCCAACCCCGCAGCGAAATAGTGTTGGCCTTGATCTGCATTTACCAAAAGTACAGTTGGTCGGACTCCGAAGAATGATTTGAGCGGTCTGTGAACATAGGCCACATGCAATGCATGACGGTCTGCGTCATCAAACAGATTCCAAACCGCAGCCCCAGCTTTGAGTTCACTGCCTTGGGGCAGAGCCTGAGTGGAAAGCGATGCAAAAAGAGAAAGTAACGATAAAGCAAGTACGAGTGTTTTTACTGGTGTTTTCATGTTTATACTGTTCTAAGCAAAAGTTAAAAGATGCGCTTCTTCGACACTTGTTTTTAACGCCATATTCAATGGCTATTTAATTCATGAGTACACAATGGTAATCAGGTAACTTTTTTCAACTTAATAAACATTAGTAACCTTATAACTTTGTGGAAAAACACATTCTTATTTACTCTATACGTACTTATTGTATTAACCAATGAACGAGGGCTGTTGACCTTTTCTGTGTTTTACACATCAAAAACCAACGGGCTTCTTATAGCTCAACAAGAGCTGTCAGTAACACTGAGTAGAGATGTATGACCGACGAAAACACCATCGCAGATGCTATTGAGAGTACTAAGAACAGTAAAAAGGTACTGGTTCTTTTTGCTCACCCTGCCCAAACCCGCTCCGAAGTGAACGTGCCCCTTTTTCATGAAGCCCAGTTGAATAAGCATGTTACCGCTGTCGATTTATACGCAGAATATCCTGACTTTAATATTGATATTGAGCGGGAGCAGCAGCGTTTAATTGACCACGATGTCATTATTTTCCTGTTTCCGCTTTACTGGTATTCCACGCCTTCAATTTTAAAAGAATGGCAAGATTTGGTGCTTGAATATGGGTTCGCCTACGGTCATGAAGGTACTGCACTTAAAGATAAATTGTTTCTTTGTGCATTAAGCGCGGGCGGCAAAGAAGAGGCTTATCAAACTGACGGTTTCAATCACTATACCATCAAGCAACTTCTTCAGCCTCTAGAGCAAATGGCCCAGATCACGCATATGACCTACATCGCTCCGTTTGCCCTTTTTGGTTCTCGGACTGCGCAAGAAGAAGCGCGGGTACATGAGCACAGGGGAAAATGGACCACCCTATTGAATAAACTGACCACTCACACCCTCGATTTAGAAAAAGCAAAGCGCGTCGAGAACCTCGCAGACCTTTGTAATTCAAAAGGAGAATAACGTGACGGGTTATTTCTTATACGCGTTTATCTATCTGGTTGCGGCTGTTATTGCAGTTCCTATTGCGAAGCGCCTGGGCCTGGGTTCCGTATTGGGCTACTTAATTGCAGGACTGGTTATTGGCCCCATATTTGGCCTTGTAGGCGATGAAACAGTCGCTATTCAGCATTTTGCCGAGTTTGGTGTAGTGATGATGCTGTTCTTGGTGGGCCTTGAACTTGAACCGCGCTCCCTTTGGGCGATGAAATCAAAACTCATTGGGCTGGGTGGATTGCAATTAGGCTTAACAACGGCCCTTATCACCGGCGCTGCAATTGGGTTGAATCAACCTTTTGGAATATCGCTCACGATTGGGCTTATCTTTGCACTTTCTTCTACCGCCATTGTGTTACAAACCCTGCAGGAAAAAGGCCTTCAGAAAACAGAAGGAGGCAAAAGCGCCTTCTCTGTGTTGCTGTTTCAAGATATTGCGGTCATCCCCATGCTGGCGTTTATTCCTCTTCTTGCCATACCCGAACTGATCGCTGCAGGAAGTACACAGGGTGGCGATACGGGGTCGCACGATAATTTCAACCTCGTTGAAGGGCTTGCCCCATGGGCTTCTGGCCTTGTAATTATTGGGTCAGTCGCGCTTTTAACCGTTGGCGCTCATTACCTCAGCCGTCCGCTATTTAAATATGTTGCGGCATCGGGTTTACGGGAAATATTTACCGCTACCGCGCTCATGTTAATCATTGGCATCGCAGCACTTATGGGGCTTGTGGGTTTATCGCCCGCGCTGGGCGCATTTTTAGCGGGCGTGATATTAGCGAACAGCGAATTTAGGCATGAACTTGAAGCCAATATCGAGCCATTCAAAGGCCTTTTATTAGGGTTGTTTTTTATCACCGTAGGCGCTGGCATTAACTTTTCTGTGCTCTCTGAAAATCCGATGTTGATTGCGGGGCTCACCGTTGCCGTTATGGTCGTAAAAGCGTTTGTGCTTTTTGTCATTGCGCTTATCTTCAAAATAAAAGGCACCAACAAGTGGTTGTTTACACTTAGCCTTGCTCAGGCGGGGGAATTTGGTTTTGTACTGTTAAGTTTCGCCTCGCAAAACTATGTTCTGCCCAGCGACATCATTTCTGTGCTTTCCCTTGTTGTGGCCATTTCCATGTTCTTAACGCCAGGGCTTTTCATTTTGTTCGATAAAGCCATTATTCCCCGTTATAAAAATGCGACATCACAACGCGCTGACGATGAGATTGATGAAAAAGGTACCGTTGTCATTGCAGGCATAGGGCGCTTTGGGCAAATCATCAACCGGTTGCTAGTTGCGAACGACGTAAACACGGTTGTACTCGATATCCGCTCTGAGCAAATTGACCTTATTCGCCGTATTGGTACTAAGGCCTATTTTGGCGATGCATCTAAACCCGATATTCTGCATACCGCCGGCGCGCACGAGTCCGCATTATTGGTTATTGCCATAGACGACCGGGAAACCGCAGCAGAGATGGTGAAGTACGCAAAGCATGCTTATCCAAACGTGAAAGTACTCGCCCGTGCCTTCGACCGAGGTCATGGATATCGATTACGGCAGCTTGGTGCAGATTATGTGGTGTCGGAGACCTACCACAGCGCATTAGAGATGGGCGCGGAAGCCTTGCGTTCTTTGAATATTCACCCTTTTCTCGTTGAGCGCCAAAAAATGGCTTACAAAAACATTGAGTCTCAGCAAAACGATGTGCTTTATCACGCTTGGGCTGATGACGCGAGCGGTGAGCGTGTAGACAATAACTATCTAAAGCTTTTTATCGAGCTCGAGTCACTAATCGAAAATGCTCTTAAAGCCGATTTACACGACAAGCATTCTAGAATGCGCGGCTGGACACCACCGCCAAAAGGTTACGCCGATAAGCTTGCACCCGATGAAAAGCCAGTTGAAAAAACCAATTAAGCTGAAAGGTAATAGAAGAAAAGCGCTAACTTTTTCCTGCGTTAGCGAAATAAAGCTAACCCAGAGCTTAAAAAGGTGTATAAAAATTAATATTACCTGATCGAATTTAGAAAAAAACGCTATAACCAGTAAGCACATCAAACATTGTTCGTAATGCCTTTTTTGCCCGTGCTAGTAGAGAATGGGCCGAGAAATAAAATGTTGCCCGCGACATATCAGGGAACATAAGTAATTTATTAGAATGGAGAATACCATGTGGTCTGAACAAAGCCTTTTTCACAGCCTAGACAAACGAACTGTGATTGCTTTTTTAGCGCTTATCGGATTGAGTGCCTGTCAAGAAGCGCCTACACCGCCAAAAGCGGTTTCATCTAGCCCAGTGACGCTGTACAAGGTGCAACATTCAGACGAAACTATTGCTAAATTCCCAGGGCAAGTGGAAGCGGCTGAGTATTCAAACCTTTCATTTCGCATTGGCGGAAAACTCCAAGAGCTCAATGTTAAAGCCGGCGAGGAAGTAAAGGAAAACCAGCTGATAGCGCGACTTGATGATAGAGATGCCAAAGCACAACTTGCCACCGCACAATCTCAGTTTGATGTATCTTCCGCTATGTTTGAACGCATGGAAGCCTCGGTAGAAAAAGGCGCGGTAAGCCGTTCAACCTTTGATGAAGCCAAAGCCAACTTTTTAGCTGCCAAAGCAAGCCTTACAAACGCACAAGATCAGTTAAGCTACACCGAACTTCGCGCGCCATTCGCGGGGCTGATTGCCTCCGTACCTGTTGAAAACTATCAAGTCATTGTGCCTCAGCAAACCATTGCTGAACTTCACCTACCGGGTGCCATCGACGTAACGTTTCAATTACCTGAGCAAAAAATGCGTATGATTGACCGGTCAAGAGCACGCGAAAACCGTAAGTCTGAAATGGCTTGGGTGACATTCTCCGGTATGCCAGAAAAACGCTACCCGGCCATGTATAAAGACCACGAAAGTACAACACGACAAGGCGAGCTTAGCTATGAAGTGACCATCACCTTGCCAGAACCTGATGACATCAACGTACTCTCAGGTATGAGCGCAACCGTTTTATTGGATATGTCTAAGCTTATCGAGTCTGACGCCAAGCTTTGGCTTGTCCCTTTTGGCGCAGTGGTTACCGATAATGCCCAGCCAGACGAAGCAATAGTATGGCGCTTTAAACCCGATAGTAGCGACAGTAAAAAAGGAACGGTGGAAGCCGTTAACGTGATGATCGCCCGCGGCATCTCTAATGGTTTACTGGTAGAAGGCCCGTTAAATGATGACGATAAAATCGTTGCCGCCGGTGCTCACCTTGTTACAGAGGGCCAAGCAGTTACAGAATGGACGAAAGAAGGAGGCCTGTAAGCAATGGTCGAGTATTTTTTTCGTCAAAAAGTTATTAGTTGGATGGTCGCCATCATTTTGGGTGTTGGCGGCGTCGTCACCTTTCTAGGTTTGGGTCAGCTGGAATTTCCTGAATTCACTATTAGAAACGCACTGGTTATGACCCAATACCCCGGCGCGACACCAGAACAGGTTGAAGAAGAAGTTACGCTTCAACTTGAAAAAGCCATTCAGCGAATACCGAATGTAAAGCGTATTAGCTCCGTCAACATGGTGGGTCTTTCACAGATCACGGTTGAGCTTAAAAGTAGCGTTCAAGCAAAAGACTTAGAACAGTATTGGGATAACCTAAGGCGCAAAGTTGGTGACGCACAAGCATCGCTGCCTCCTGGCACCAGCACGTCGATTGTAAATGACGATTTTGGCGACGTGTTTGGTCTACTGCTTACCCTTAAAAGTGAAGACTACTCGCTTAAGCAAATGGAAGATTTTGCCGACTTAATGCAGCGAGAAATCCAATTGGTCGAGGGGGTAAAGAAGGTCTCTATTGCGGGTACGGTCAACGAGCAAATAATCGTGTCATTAGATCACGATAAAATGAAAACTCTGAATGTATCTGCAGAATCCATTGCCGGCCTTTTAACCGCTCAAAATGTAGTAGGCAATGCCGGCTCAATTAAGGTCCAGGGCAAACGACTGTCCATTCAGCCCACCGGTGAGTTTGATAACTTGGAGGCGTTAGGCCAGGTAGTCATTGGATCGCCCGCAAGCGGTCTCATTCGCTTAACGGACATCGCAACCATCGAGCGCACCCTTAACGATACACCTTCTATTCTTTATCACAGCTCAGGGTCCCCTGCCCTATCTATTGGGGTATCGTTCGCGTCAGCGGTCAATGTAGTCGATGTAGGAAAGCGATTAGATAGCAAAATTGCTGAATTAGAGCAGCGCATGCCGTTAGGTATGACCCTCAACACCGTTTATAACCAGCCTACGGTGGTCGATGATTCTGTGACGGGCTTCCTTATTAACTTAGTGGAAGCGGTTGCTATCGTAATCTTCGTACTGCTGCTCTTCATGGGCTGGCGGAGCGGGGTACTGATGGGGCTTATTCTTGTGCTGACCATTCTCGGTACCTTTATTTTGATGTCGATAAAAGGCATTGAACTGCAAAAAATCTCTCTAGGGGCGCTGATTATTGCCCTTGGTATGCTCGTCGACAACGCCATCGTGGTAACCGAAGGCATGTTAATAGGCGTTAGAAAAGGGCAAACCAAGCTTCAGGCGGCAAAGGACGTGGTATCGCAAAACGGTTTACCCCTTCTTGGCGCGACGGTTATCGCCATTACTGCATTTGCGCCCATTGGTTTGTCACCAGATGCCACAGGTGAATTCGTTGGCTCCCTCTTTTGGGTGCTATGTTTCTCGCTTTTTTTAAGCTGGATCACCGCTCTCACCATTACGCCATTCTTTTTCGACTTATTGTTTAGAACTGAAAAAGAGCGCGGCAATAGTGATGAAGATGACGACCCATACAAAGGTATTATTTTTACTGTTTATAAGCGTGTGCTTACTGCTGCTATCAATCATCGTTACGTGACAATAGTGCTGGTGCTTGTTGCTTTGGTAGGCAGTATGGCGTCAGGTAAATTCGTGAAAAACGCCTTTTTCCCAGACTCCTCAACGCCGCTTTTCTTTGTCGATTTATGGTTACCTGAAGGCAGTGACATACTTACCACAGAACAGTCGATACGCCGTTTAGAGTCTGCCGTGTTAAACATGCAAGACATTGCCAACGTTACCAGCGTAATAGGCGGCGGCGCACAACGCCTTACTCTTACTTATGCGCCCGAGGACCGATATGCCAGTTATGGTCAACTTATTGTCGAGACCAATACGGTTGAATCACGCGATGCCCGCATGCGAGACATCATTGAACTCGTGCGTGAAGATTTCCCTAACGTTCAGTACAAGGTAAAAGCCCTTCAAGTAGGCCCGTCAGCAAAAGCAGCGATTGAAGCGCGAATTTATGGGCCTGAACCTGAGGTTTTACGCGAAATCAGCAGTGACATTGAAGCCATATTTCAAGCTGAAAAAACCATGGACAGCGTACGCCTGTCATGGAGTAATAAAGTGCCTTTTGTTGAACCTGTGTTTTTAGAAGAACAGGCTCGTCGCATCGGCGTCACAAGGGACGCAGTGCATACAGCATTTTTGCTTAATAACGAAGGTGAAACCGTTGGCCTTTACCGCGAAGGTAGTGATTTAATTCCTATCGTCATGCGCAACGATCCAAACCAGCGCTATGACATTGACAACCTTGCCTCTCTGAACGTTTGGAGCCAAGAACAGGGCAAGTATATCAGCATGGCTGACGTGATCAGCAATGTAGATGTCTCGCTTGATAACCCTATCATCAAACGCCGCAATCGAGTGCGTATGCTCGCAGTATACGCAGAGCCAATGCCGCTTTCGGGTGAGACCGCAGCCAGTGTTCAAGCGAAAGTACGTCCCCTTGTCGACGAGCTATCGCTACCTGATGGATACCGCATTGAATGGGGCGGAGAATATGAAACGTCTCGAGACGCACAAAGCGCTCTCTTCGCCAGCATGCCTATGGGTATTTTGGGTATGTTCATTATTACCGTACTGCTTTTCGGCAGGCTTCGCCAAGCGTTAGGCATTTGGGGTGTTATTCCCCTTACTACCATTGGAATTATCGGCGGTTTAGTGCTCGTAGGCGCACCTTTTACTTTTATGGCTCTGCTTGGAAGCCTGAGTCTCATTGGTATGGTGCTTAAAAACGGTATTGTGTTAATGGAGGAGATAAACGTGCAGGCCAAAGGCAATAGTGGCGCTTTTGATGCCGTAGTCACCGCGTCAGTTTCTCGTGTACGCCCTGTGTCGATGGCAGCAATCACTACTATACTGGGCATGATCCCCCTTTTCTCCGATGCCTTCTTTGCGTCAATGGCCGTCGTCATTGTGTTCGGCTTAACCGTGGCCACTGTGTTAACCCTGTTGATATTGCCCGTGCTACATTGCACGTTTCATGGGATTAAGTCCGACAAATAGGCCCCTACAAGCACGTTAAATGTCGACGTGCTCGGCCTAATAAACTTGCTTAAGCCAGCGTTCTTCGGTCATTTCAGAACGCTGGCTTTTTTATACCAGTCCGCATACAGAATTACCCACTCAGCGAGAGTTAAGATGTTCGTAATCGCGGCGTGCTACCGCAGGTATAGTGGTTCTACATCAAGCTGACACAACAAAGAGTACGGACATTTTAACACTCGCTTAACTTCCTGTTTTGCTATACATTTGTCATGAAGCTGGCGCGAATAGCACGCAAGCTGTGCATACGCTACAATAAGATAAAAATTAACCTTGCCCGTTTATTGAGACCGTAAATAACTCTCTCAGTTAAAGGAGATAACTGCTAGTAATGAAGCTATCTAATCAAATTAACTGGGGCATTATTGCCCTCATGCTCTTTGCGTTTGTCATTGTGTCTATGGCTGAATTACGCGCATTGCAGTCAAATACGTCAGCATTGATTGCCGATGAGACAGAGCAAGCGCTAGCAAGTTATACCAAAGCGGTAGGGCAGTCTCTGCCCGACTCTTCACAAAAAACTTCACAACTATTAGCGATATTGGCAGAGAGCATCGCATCTAAGCCCTATATCGCATCGGCCAACATTACGGATAATCAAGGCAATGTAAGCGTGGAGTATAAAAATGCGTCTGCAGGCTCTATCCCGTCCTGGTTCGCCCTACTCGACTCTGCGCCTGCAATAAGTAAACGTGTCACGTTACCGAATAATGAAGGCTTTTTGGTTGTGACATCAGACAAGCACTATGCTTACACTACATTTTCTGCGTTTGTTATTAAGCATGGCATTATATTCGCTGCGCTGACCCTCTTAATTTATTTACTCGTCACGGTATTAACAAAACTTGCAAAGCACCCTATCCACGACATTATTCGAAAGCTCAATGACATGGGCAGCCATAACTTCACGTCACCTCAAGTTACAGCCTCAACCAAAGATTTGGCATCGCTGAGTAATGCAGTCAATAGCCTTTCTACCGCGCTCGCCTCAAAATTCGATGACTTAACACGCCAATCTGAGCTCTTTAAAAAAGAGGCAAATAAAGATGCATTGACTGGGCTTTCTAACAGAGGCGCGTTCGAGCGACATATGCGAGCGATTTTGAATGAAAACGCTACATCGCAAGAAAAAGAACTCATCGTTGTTAGGTTAGCGCAACTTGCCAGTATAAATACCAAGTTAGGCATGGTGCCCGGTGACAACTTTGTCAAAGCCATATCAAATATACTTGTTGAAGAAACAAAGAATAACAACAGCATTCGTTTTGTTTTTCGCTTATCAGGCGGTGATTTTGCGTTGATCAGTGAGCCAATGGATAAGCCAACGAGAGATTTAGTACTTACAAACATTGCAAAGCAGTGTACCACCGCTTCACCGTTAAGAGACGGCACCAAGTCAACGTGGATTGGGGTTACCCGATTTACCGGCACAATGTCTATGCAACAGGTAATGGAGAGTGTAGATAGCGCACTGATCGCTGCCATGAAGACACAAAGCGGTTGGCAATTGGCTTCTGATATTTCACATGTACACAGCAACACACAGTGGCGTGAACGCCTTAACTATATTGTATCTCAACAGTATGCTGACATCATGATACAGCCTATTATGGATATCGAGCGAAACGTACCTGCCTACTATGAGACATCCGGACGGTTTAAAGATAAAAAGACAAACGACGTTATTCCCATGTCACAGCTTATTCCTGCCTCTGAGCGATTAGATCTCATTCCGCAAGTTGATAAACTGGTGACAAATATTGTCTTTAAGAAGATGGAAGTAACCTCTCAACAAGTAGCCGTGAACCTAAGTATCACGTCCATCGCTAACCGTGAATTTAGAGAATGGTTGATAAAAGAACTCACCCAGCGTGAGGCGCTGTGCTCAAGGCTGCTTTTTGAAATTGAAGACGCTGCACTAATACAGCATAGAGAATACACCGAATCGCTTTGCCGTCATTTAATCGGTCTTGGCTGCAGAATAACTATCGAGCATTTTGGTGACCACTTTGCGTCCCTTTCAGGGTTACGGGCCATTCAACCTCAGTTCGTCAAACTCTCGGGAAGACTCACTCAAGGCATTCATACCAATAAAGATAATCAACTTTTTGTATCAAGTCTTATCAGTATCGCCAGCAACCTGAACATTAAAGTCATAGCGGAAATGGTAGAGAATGAGGCTGAATCGATAGCGCTTACCAAGTTGGGTGTTGAGCACCAACAAGGCTATTATTTTGCCAAGCCCGCGCTCTGGAATGTGTACTAGTACTTACAAGATTATTAGATTACGCAAACAATGTGGTGAGGCCGCGCTTTTTGATTAACGATACTGCACCTTATACAACTCATGGGGTCTGGAAGGTTAGCGCTACCTTAGCGCTAACACACTATTACTGCTTTTTAAGTAACGCCTCCATCGCGTCAGCGCTTAAGGGTTTTGAATACAAATAGCCTTGCACAAATTCTACGTTTAACGACTTACAATAGTCAGACTGCTTTTCGGTTTCAACGCCCTCAACAACGATAGACAGATCTAGCTTATGGCCAACATTCACAATCGCTTCCATTAAAGCACTATCAAAGGCTTTTTCAGGCGCGCCTTTTAAAAATGAACGGTCTATTTTCAGGTGACTGACTGGGAAGTGCTTGAGGTAACTCAGCGATGAATACCCCGTACCAAAATCATCAAGAGAAATTTCCACACCTAAGTCTCGTTGAACTCGCAGGTTCTCTAAAATTGTATTGTCTGACTTAATTAGAATGTTCTCAGTGAGCTCTAGGCCGATATCCTTAGGCACTAAATGGTATTGATGTCGACATGTCGCCAAACGCTCAAAATACGCTGCTTTCTCTAGTTCTTTGCCAGAAACATTCACATCAATGCGAACCTCAATACCTTTTTGTTTCCACGTTTTCGCTTGCTGACAGGCGCTTTTTAACACCCAATTGCCTATCTGCACAATTAAATCACTGCGCTCAGCAATAGGTATGAAAATATTCGGCGGTACAGCTAGTGCTTCGTTTTGTGGCCGCCATCGTAACAGCGCTTCACACGAAGCAACTTTTCCCGTTTTTACATCAAACTGAGGTTGGTAAAGAAGTTCAAACTCGTTATTTTCTAAGGATGCACGCAGGTTTGCTGCAATACTTCTGTGTTGTCGAAGTTGCTGGCTTAATGCATGGGTGAAGAAATGATAGCGATTGCGCCCTTCGGCCTTAGCTTGATACATGGCAACGTCTGCATTTTTGAGCAGATCGTCAATCTCTCTGCCATGCTTAGGGTATAAGCTTATGCCGATGCTGGAGGTAATATAGATATTCTCCGTACTTAACTGAAAGCTTTGCTCAAAACAACGTGAAAGGTGCTTAGCGATATGTTCGCAATCATCTTCGCCTTTCACATTAGTAGCAACATAAACAAATTCATCGCCACCAAATCGTGTAAGCATCCCTTCTTTACTTATGCAATCAGATAGGCGTTCAGCCACAGCGCGAAGTAGCTCATCGCCCCATGTGTGCCCAAGTGTGTCATTAATTTCTTTAAACATATCTAAATCGATGAAAAAGAGAGCAAAGCCAACGTGCTTTGTTGATGCTTCATTTATCGCATTGGCGAGAAACTGCTTAAGAAGCCGGCGGTTTGGCAGATCAGTCAACAGATCGGTAGATGCCATTCGTTCTAGCTCCTGACGAACGGCATGCTGCTCACTTAAATCGATATCGACACAATACATTTCGGGGGAATCCGTACCCTCTTTTAACATCACGTGAGAAGAAAAGACATGAACAGGCTCGCCCCCCTTCTTGGCCAAAACCAACTCTGCAGAGGGGATCGCTTCACCAAATTCAATCCAGCGTTTATGAAATTTAATAACATCGGCTTTCATAACGTCAGGAATAATCAAGTCTTCAAGTTTGCGGCCTAGCGCCTCACGTGCACTGTAACCGTAGATGTCTTCGCTTGATTTGTTCCAGTAGATGACGTTGCGTTCTTTGTCATAACCTTGAACTGAAACCTTTGGTAGGGCACTAATTAACTCTAAGAACCGCCTTTCAGCAGACCCGTGCTTTGCAAATAAAGTGGGCTCGTTATATTCCGTTAAGCTCATCTTACTCCCTCGCGTGCTGAAATCCTTAACGACTCAACAGCATCTATAGAAAAAAGTAATTGCCACCGCTTAAGTGTAGTCTAAAAAAACTGGCAAGGTCAGTCTTCCAATGAAAATACCGCAAAACATGTCCTTCAAATACCTGAAAAAATCGAAGCAAAATATTGAGTTGTTAGTGATTAAGATGACATGTTTATTGGCCACTTTACGCCTGCTTGTGTTGTTGGGGACATTTGATAAAAATAGAAAGAGTGTACAACTACGGTAAGGTGTCAAAAGTTTTTACAAAAAGACTTGTAACATTACAGTCAAGTCTGCAAACGATTACTTTTT
Source organism: Alteromonas sp. KUL106 (assembly GCF_009811415.1). Taxonomy (GTDB): domain Bacteria; phylum Pseudomonadota; class Gammaproteobacteria; order Enterobacterales; family Alteromonadaceae; genus Alteromonas. Next base: position 141,196 of record NZ_BLIG01000027.1, read on the forward strand.
ATGATTTTTTTGTTTGGCTAGAATTTTGCTTAACTCGTTCTATCAACTATGAGGGTCGAATAGAATGACTAAAACGTATTCTTTTACAGCTTTGATACTATGCTCGTTAATTATGAGTACGGCACATGCCAGTATTATTTCCGTTGAGTCATATTCAATGCTTAATGGGAATCGGGGAAGCTTCACCTATTTTGATGATAACTACACAGGTTCAGGTAATACGCAAGTGGTGAACGCTTTACTTTCGGGAGGTGTTGGAAAACTTACTGATGGCGTTATTGCTAACCAAATTTGGTGTAATACTGAAAACACAGGGACATGTAATGCATTAGGTCAAGATATTAATGGGCTTTATGTGGGATGGTTTAACCTTAATCCAACTATTACTTTTTCATTTGCATCGGATACGATAATAAACCGCCTCTATATTTACGCAGATGATTCAGAGTATTCACCAATAACGCAAACTGTTACCGAGGGTGCGTTCGGTTATGGAGGTTTGACAGCTCCAACATCAGTCTTTATTTCAGAACTATCGCGGTCTTTTATCTTGGGTAACGTTGCTAATGCTGGTCCCAATACTTATGTGCTTGATTTTGAATCAATAGAGACCGACACACTCACACTACAATTTAATCGAAATACACCGTGGGTCCTCATCAGCGAAATACAATTCGAGAATACAGCTTCGGTGAATGCACCTTCGTCGGCACTGTTGTTGGTTGCTTGTAGTTTGTTTATGCTATTGCGATTAAAGCATAAATAAATTAGCCGGATGCTTATTTAATTCGCTGGACATTAATCAATCTAGCTTAGTACTAATATAAGCCATAATAGCAACGCCCTATATTTCAATTAAAGTCTACTTACTCGATGCTATTGAGCAACGAATAATTTCAAAAAACTTTAAAACGAATTTTTGGAAGAAGAATAGATGGTGCGTCTACCCTGATTCGAACAGGGGACCTCTACCATGTCAAGGTAGCGCTCTAACCAACTGAGCTATAGACGCATTAGATGTTGTATCACCAGAGCGGTGGGCGATTGCCTTTCAACGCCGCGTATCATACTTAGCGAAAACGTTGCCTGCAAGAAAAACTTAACAAAACCGCGTTCAAGTGACTAATTTGACAGCAATTCGGTTGTTTTTTGCAAATCTACCCACCTAAATTACCGCATAGCAAACGGTAATGGCTTTATTGAGTCGACCAACGTGCCATCGTTCACAGCGCGCATAAAATACTCCCCTAACCTATCGGTTTCACTGAGTACCGTTTGCCAATATTTAATACGGGTATCTGCATCAAGCACTTCGAAATCTTTTCTATCAGGTATTTTGCTGTAGGGCAAACTCGCTACGAATGCGGCTGACGGTACAAGCATCACTACATTGTCGTAGCTAGATTGATGAGGCATCCTGCGCTTCAAGCCTTTATCGAACCAACCTGGTATTGGCCTATCGTAAAAGTGGGGATAGAGAACTAATCCTTCATCCGGTCCAAATGACAAATCAAAATGATAATCCACTATTCCGCCATCTCTGTACATTCCAGGCGGAGCCCCCTCAATAGTCTGAACCCCTTCTATAACAACCGGAATCGAGCCCGACGCCAACAGGGCACTGTGGATATTCCCCTGCGTTAAATCGTGGTATTGAGTGGGCAATGCATAGGGATCTTTGATGGCAAAATCTGTATCAGGCGTTGAAAACACATATCGCGTATACAAGCGAGAAAGGTGCTTTCTATTTACCGTGTTTGCTGCGGCACTCATTGCAAGGCCAGAAAGCTGCCTGAACTTATTTTCAAAACGGGTCGCCCCCAAGCATTTCGCCACAATAAGGTGCGCTTTGAACCTAGGGTTAGACAGTACTTCTTGCTTCCCCTTTTCATCTACCATTTCTTCCAACAATGCTTCTGCTTTAGCAGTAATCTCCCGTGGCGTAGGTTTATCGCTATACGTTGTTGTTGAATAGGAAGAGGCTAGACGATTAATTGCGGCAAGCGGATCGTTTTGCACTGCACAAATTGCGCGAAACGCACCCGCTGAAGAACCTATCACGTGTATTTGATGATCAATATTGGCAAACCATTCGGGAAATAACACGCGATCTAGACCTGCAAGGGAAAACCATTTCGGCCCGCCAGAGGCGCCTAAAAAGTAATTGAATATTGCTGGGCAAAAACCGTTTTTCATTATGACTTCTCGTGCTTTTTTACCTGCGTATATTTCTAACGGTGCCACTTCATTTCCTTGCTCATCGTTGGGCGATAAACCCATTATTTTGTCTAATCCGGTGGAATTTAACAGCTAAATGGGTAAAAGTAACCGTTGCGGCCTTTTTTGATGACCTGTTCAGACCACACCTATCTAGCTATATCCTCTATAAACTAAGGGGTAAGCGCGTCTATCACTTTTAGAAATACGCGATACTCATCATCAGTGATATTTTGTAAACGTTTCTTTTGCCATTCGATAACACGAGGTATGATCTTCTGATACATAGCGTTTCCCTCTTGCGATAAGGCGATAAGGCTCGCCCTTTTATCTTTTGGACTTGTCTGCTTTATCACCGCGTTTTTCTTAAGCAAGCGCTCTAGTGCACGAGATACCTGCACTTTGTCTAGGCGAGTCGCCCATGCAATGTCTTTCGCAGTTTTATAGTGCTGTTGATAGTGTTCAAGAGATGCTCCCAGCGTTGCTAAAATACGCCATTCAGGCATAGTCAGCTCGTATGCTTCATACTCTTTTGCAAGAGAGCTGCTTAAATCACTCGCCAACATGGCAACTTTATAGGCAAGCATGTCATTTAACTGCACGTATTTACTCCTGACCTTTATTTTTTAATTACTCTTGGCTCCGGTATTCGTAGGCAAGCTGGGAACTGTGAGGGCCCAACGAATATGGCGTTGATGCTTTTGTTTTTAACCCGTTAGAGATTGAGATAGCTGCTGTGGGTGTCATGCCTGTAAACCTAGCTTACCAAAACTGTCTTTACGCATTGGTGCAGCCTTCCCATCATTATTGATTTACCCAGCATTTATCACTAGCCTAGAACAAATAGTTTCATTTGCAACTAAATTCAGCCTATATAGGGCTCAACCGTGGACAGCGCTATGGAAAACTTATCGTATTTGACCGGCTTTAATAATGAACATGAAACCGAAGCATTACCTGGGGCACTTCCTGTAGGTCAATTCAGCCCACAAAAAGTCAACTACAACCTCTACGCTGAACAATTTAGCAGTACGGCTTTCACGGCACCAAGGGCTGAAAATCGTAGAAGCTGGACATACCGACTCCGCCCTTCAATCGCCATGGGTGACTTCGCTAAAATTGATAATGGCCTAGTGCGCACGGCGCCTGAGACTGATGTTCCCTGTCCGCCAAACGTACTCAGGTGGGATCCGGTTCCACTTCCTAAGCAAGATACAGATTTTGTCGATTCACTTGTTACGATTGCCACAAATGGCGATGCCAGAGCACAAACAGGTATGGGAATACACTGCTATAGTGCCAATGCCAATATGCATAATCGCGTTTTTTACTCGTCTGACGGTGAAATGCTTTTTGTCCCACAGCTTGGGGATATGGAGATGACTACCGAGTTTGGGAAGCTTCATGTATCGGTGGGTGAGATAGCCGTTATTCCTAGAGGCGTGCGCTTTGCTATCAAGCCATTAAATGGCCCTATACGTGGTTATATTTGTGAAAACTACGGCCATCCTTTTGTTTTACCGGAACGTGGGCCGGTTGGGGCAAACGGTTATGCCAATCAACGGGATTTTTGTTATCCGACAGCTTGGTTTGAGGATAATGACACCCCCCACACCATGATAAATAAGTTCTGCGGCAACCTATTTGAAGCGCACCTTGATCACTCACCGTTTGACGTCGTGGCTTGGGTAGGAAATTCGGCACCTTATAAATACGACCTATCCCGGTTTAATGTCATAAACACGGTGAGCTTTGATCACCCAGACCCATCTATATTTACTGTGCTTACCTCACCGTCAGAGTTTGAAGGCACTGCTAACGTGGACTTTGTTATTTTTCCACCCAGATGGATGGTTGCAGAGAACACGTTCCGTCCTCCTTACTACCATAGAAATATTATGAGTGAGTTTATGGGGTTGATAGAAGGTATGTACGACGCTAAAGAACATGGCTTTGTGCCAGGCGGCATGAGCCTGCACAACTGCATGACGCCTCATGGCCCTGAAGCAGAGGTCTTTGAAAAAGCGTCAAATGCTTCGCTATCTCCCCAGCGCTATGAGAATACATTGGCGTTTATGTTCGAGTCGCGATATGCCATTGCCCCTACCGAATTTGCTATGAATAGTGATATACGTCAGCGCGACTATCTTGCTTGTTGGAAAGGCCTGAAAAAGTACTACAACGGTGAAAAGTAACAACCAGCGTTTTATGTACTGTTTGGTGGACACTTAAACATACGAGCAGCACCACTCTTTTTCCAATTATTTCAATTAATTGGATGCTTTTTCCAATCGTTAATTGCGCTTTAGAGCAACAACTGAAAACAAAACGTTACAGTTGTGCTTTCCAGCGCAAAAAAAGCGTTGTCATACCTGCTATTGCTTGGTTTTTCACTGCACACTTACAATCAAGCAACAATTATAAAATGTATCTTACGTTGAGGATGTAACGCTATGGCTGATTTATTTGATAACCCAATTGGTTTAGATGGGTTTGAGTTCTTAGAATTCACGGCACCAAAGAAGGGAATTTTGGAACCTATTTTCGAAGCAATGGGTTTTACCCGCGTTGCCCGCCACAAGTCGAAAGACGTAGAGTTATGGCGTCAAGGCGATATCAACTTATTGAGCAATTATGAGAAAAATTGCCACGCTGGCTACTACGCTGAAGAACATGGTCCATCTGCATGCGGCATGGCATTTCGCGTTAAAGATTCGCAACACGCTTATAAAGAAGTGCTTTCTCGTGGCGCACAGCCAATGGACACGCACACTGGCCCGATGGAGTTAAAGCTGCCGGCTATTAAAGGTATTGGCGGCGCTATGCTTTATCTTATCGACAGATATGAGGGCGAAAACACCATTTATGATATCGATTTTAACTGGATTGAAGGGGTTGATCGCCACCCTGAAGGCTGTGGTTTTCATACGCTTGATCACCTTACCCATAATGTCTACCGTGGGCGCATGGACTTCTGGGCTGGATTTTATGAGAAGCTGTTTAATTTCAGGGAAATTCGCTATTTTGATATTAAGGGCGAGTACACCGGGCTGCTATCAAAGGCAATGACCGCGCCTGATGGCAAAATTCGTATACCGTTAAACGAAGAAGCCGTCGGTGGTGGCGGCCAAATAGAAGAGTTTTTGATGAAATATAATGGCGAAGGTATACAGCACATTGCCTTCGCTTGCGACGACCTGGTAGCGTGTTTAGATAAGCTTAAAGCTAAAGGCATGAAGTTTATGACGCCTCCTCCAAACACGTATTATGACATGCTTGAGGACCGTCTTCCCGGGCACGGTGAAAACGTAGACGAACTTCAAAAACGCGGCATTCTATTAGATGGCACCACAGAAAATGGTGAACCTCGATTACTGCTTCAAATCTTCTCTGAAACTGTGTTTGGCCCCGTATTTTTTGAGTTTATTCAACGTAAACAAGACGAAGGCTTCGGAGAAGGAAACTTTAAAGCGTTATTTGAATCAATTGAACGCGACCAGGTCAACCGTGGCGTACTAAACAAATAACCGTATTAACAAAATCGAAGGCAGGGGAAGTAATGCTTACGTTATTTTGCCCTGCTTTCCACTTTACCCTTTCTCGTAAAGTGCACATGCGGCGCCGCTAGGGTCGGTAATGACGCAAAAGCTATCGTTTCCATGATGTCGAATTGTTCCGATTTGAGTTCCGCCATGCTTTGTCACTGCATTAAGCGCAATCTCTAAATTCTCAACGGTAAAATAGTTTATCCACCCGCTTGGATAATCGGCGTTGACGCCTCGTTTATGACAGATGCCACCCACTGGCGTACCGTCGCTTTTCATTACTACGTAGTCACTGTAACCACCCATGTCTATTGCTTCTTTTTTCCAGCCCATAACGGCTTCATAAAAGCTTACCAGTTCGTCTGCATTTTTAGTGGTGATATCACACCATGATGCATCAGCCATATCCTTTGTCTCCTTCAACCAATAATCAGGTTTACCAAGGGTAACTATAGTCCAAGAACAGCCGTCATGTATCATACCAATCCGCATAGATCATTACCCAATCAGCCAGAGTTAAAATGTTCGTAATCGCTGCGTGTTACCGCAGATATAGTGGTTCTACATCAAGGTGACACAACAAAGAGTACGGACATTTTAAACTCGCCCTTCGGGAAGGTCTTTCGTTTACGCATAAAAATGCATAATCCAACAACTATTCACCACTTAGTCACTGTTCACGGATCGCGCTCGACAACTTTTTTAGTTTGGGTTGGCTTTACGACGTTTTTTTTATACAAGATCAATAAGGCAACGGGTGATTTTCTGTTGCGATTTTTTGAAAAAAGCGACTATTGTCAAGGGAAGAAATTGCAAAAATCCTAAACATTTTTTATTTTAATGGTAGACACAGCCTGTGGAAAATGCTTGTGAATTCAAGAATGTTATCCACTGCACATTGTTTGTACAGTTTAATTTATCATTATTATTCATATACTTATAACAAGACCCCAAACTACTCAACAAACTTATCCACAGATTAAGTGGATAACACGTAGAAGTTAGCCACAGTTAGTGGTTTAATGTGAATATCTTCGAAGTTTTCATTTTCTTGGTTTCTCATGCCCAAACAAACGCTTTTAGTCAGAGAGTCATTATTCACTATTCATAGCCTCGATCCCCAAAGTGCTATTCCGGCTTCCGTTCTTAATAGCCCGCTTTTTTTTCTGGGAAAAACTGAGGATGAACTGTCTATTGTGGTACCTGATTCCGTAGAAGTAGACTCACTAGACAGTGATGAAGGATGGCGAGCACTCGAACTACTCGGTCCGTTGCATCTGTCGATGGTAGGCATCATGGCACAAATTGGTGAAGTGTTGGCGTCAGCAAAAGTGGCGATCTTCGTTGTATCAACATTTGAAACCGACTTTTTTCTGGTCAAAGATACAAAGCTGAAAGCCGCGATAAATGCTTTAAAAAAGGCGGGTTACACGGTAAACGAGGATCACTAGAGCCGTGAATACTAAACAACTTCAGTTCGCACCGGAAAAATTCAAAAAAGAGTTTTACACCTTAAGCCCATTTTCAGGCCAGGTAGTGCCTATCTGTGAACTCGATGAGCCGTTTTTCAAAAGAGGTTACATGGGGCCCGGTGCCGCAGTCACCTCTACATCCAATACCATTGTGTCGCCATTTGATGGCAAAGTATTAGGTATAGCCCCATTAGACTATGCTGTTGATATACAGTCAAAAGCGGGTCTCAAGTGCAGAGTGAAATATGGCGGCGACACGAGCCATCTTCACGGCGCACAGTTTGTGTGTTCACTTAAACCCGGCGACAGCATATCGACCAAACAAACGCTGTTCACGGTTAACGCTGCGTGGTTAAAACAGCGGGGTATAAACACTACCTGTGTGATAACGGTGCTTAACTCACAGGCACTTCTCGGTGTGGTGCCCACACATCAACGGTTTGTAGAAGCCGGAACTGACGCCCTTTTTACGCTGTATCTCTAGGGCGTGTTGATTTTTACTGTACGAATTTCGGTCTATATGAAAGCATTTTAATCGCGAAACAGCCCCGCAGGCATAGTTGTTCTGCGTCAAAGGGCTGTGACCACTTCAAATAGGTATTTCAAAGTTCAACATACCTAAGACTTCGCGTTAAAAATACACCGCAAGTGAGTTTATCAACGTACCAACAGCTTGTATGATGTGACACAAAGGTTCACGAATCACTTATTCGCTGATTTTGATGCAGCTTTGCTTTTCTATAATGTATCGCTCATCTCTAAGACGGCGTTTTTGCCGGTACTGTGTAAAACAGTGTCGTGCATTTAAAAAAACAAAAGTAGTACGGAAGAATTCATCATGAGCACTATCCTTTACGGGATCCCAAACTGTGACACCATAAAAAAAGCCAAGAAATGGTTAACTGATAACGACGTGTCGTTTTCATTTCACGATTATCGCAAAGACGGTATTGATAGCGATTTTCTTGTGCGAGCAGAGGCTGAGTTAGGCTGGGAAGCCATGCTTAACAAACGCGGTACCACTTTTCGTCAATTAGACGAACAGGAAAAGGCTTTTTTGGATAAAGATAAAGCACTTGCACTGCTTGAGCTTCACCCGGCTATGGTTAAACGCCCTATTCTTCTCCATAACAACACGTTTCACATTGGCTTTAAACCGGCACAGTATGAGGAAATATTTTGTTAAACGACTCTGTTATTGATATCGCCAAGCAATTGATTAATCGCCGCTCTGTAACGCCAGAGGACGCGGGCTGCCAAGACGCAATGAGTGAATTCTTAGGCGCGTTGGGTTTTGATAATGAATCCATGGTGTTTGAGGACACCACTAACCTGTGGTCTCGTCGCGGGAAAGAAGGCCCAGTATTCTGTTTTGCAGGTCATACCGATGTAGTACCCAGCGGTCCTGAAGACGCATGGAAAACGCCGCCATTTATTGCCACTGAAGTTGAGGGCTACCTGCATGGACGCGGTGCCGCAGATATGAAAGGCAGCCTTGCTGCTATGCTCGTCGCTACCCGTGAGTTTGTGAATAAATACCCCGACCATAAAGGCAGTATTGCATACCTCATTACCAGCGACGAGGAAGGACCTTTTATCAACGGTACCACTCGCGTTATCGATACCCTTGAAGCACGCAATGAGAAGATTGACTGGTGTATAGTTGGTGAGCCGTCATCAACCGATGAAGTTGGTGACATTGTTAAAAACGGTCGTCGTGGTTCGTTAACGGGCGATCTTGTTGTTAAAGGAATTCAAGGGCATGTTGCCTACCCTCACTTGGCAAAAAATCCAGTACACAGTGCCATGGCGGCCCTAGACGAACTGGCCAAATCTCATTGGGATAACGGCAATGACTTTTTCCCGCCGACGAGTTTTCAAATCTCTAACATTCACGCGGGAACAGGTGCAGGTAATGTGATCCCAGGTGAACTGCACGTTTGCTTTAACTTCCGCTTTTCAACAGAGGTTACTGATCAGATTCTCATTGAGCGGGTAACCCGCATTCTCGATGCCCACGAGTTAGAATACGACATAAAGTGGACATTCAACGGTCAGCCTTTTTTAACCGACACCGGTGCATTGCTGGAGGCAACGCAAGGTGCTATTGAAGCAGTGAAAGGTACCCCTACCGTACTTTCTACTGCTGGCGGTACGTCTGACGGACGCTTTATTGCACCAACAGGCGCACAAGTAATAGAACTAGGCCCGGTGAACGCTACGATCCACAAAATAGACGAATGCGTAAAAATGTCTGATTTAGAACAGCTTGCTGATATGTACTATGGCATTTTAGAACGTTTACTCGCCAAGTAGCGCTATCTGGTGAATATGAAATCAGTAACAAAAGAAGAATGGCTGGGGCAGCGCAACGATCACCTCGTTGATGCTGGCAACGGCCATAGACTTCATTGCGACGTTATCTCTCCTTTTTTAGCGATGCAAGATGCCGCGCAAAAAGAAGGCATTGACCTACAATTAGTCAGTAGTTACCGCGATTTCGATAAACAAACGGCCATTTTTAATCGAAAGTGGTTAGGCCAAGCGCCGCTTCTTGATGTTCATGGCGTTCCCCTACGGTTTAGCAACCTCAGTGATGATGACAAGCTCCACGCTATTTTAACGTGGTCGGCATTACCAGGGGGGAGCCGTCACCACTGGGGAACCGATATCGACGTTTATGATCGCGCATCAGTTAAACGCTGGGGGGGCGATTTCAACCTTGTTGAAAGTGAGTACCAAGGGAACGGACCTTGTCACACATTGGCATGCTGGCTGGATGAAAACATGCAGCGCTTTGGCTTTTTTCGCCCGTTCTCAGAACATAAAGGCGGCGTAGCTGTCGAACCATGGCATTTAAGTTTTAAGTCAACGGCAATGGTTTTTGAGCGTTCTAGAAACGTTAGCGACTTAACAGGCGCCATTGAAAAAAGCGATATATTAGGCAAAGCCAGTGTTTTACGAAACTTACCAAGCCTTTTTAATCGGTATGTTTTAAATAACGGGGTATAAACACTATGAGTACGACTTGGGTAATTGTGATCATTGTTTTAGTGTTGGGTGTGGTCGTTGGAAACATTACACTGCTTAAATACAGTGCCAAATTTAAATTTCCAACCCCATCGAAGCCCTATGACGACGATCAAGATGCCGCTTGTGATAAAGACCATCTCGCCGGATCACAGACTGATGAATCCGACGCAAACCGTTCACATAGGGCTGAAGAAACCGGCAACGTTACAGACGTAACTAAGGAAACTAGTGACGAAACTAAGGAGCATAACCGTAAAACAACAAATTAATATTACCGATAATGCCTCTTTGGTGGCCCTTATTTAAGGGCTTCCCGCGTAGACCTACTTACAGCGGGCTTATTCTCACCGCAGTGCCGCTAATGCTTACCATAAGCATACTGCCTTTATCGCCAATGACTTGATAGTCCAAATCGATACCTACTACCGCATTCGCTCCCATGCTTCTTGCTTCATGTTCGAGTTCAGTAAACGCGAGTTTACGCGCCGTGGTTAGCTCTTCTTCATACGAACCCGAACGTCCACCCACGATGTCTCTAATCGAGGCAAAAAGATCTTTGAAAACGTTTGCGCCCATAACGGCCTCACCGACGACTATGCCGTAGTAGGCCTCAATTTTGTGCCCTTCTAGGGTTGGGGTAGTTGAAACAATCATAAATAACTCCTTTTAATATAAGCGTTAATCTTAAAAGTTGGCGCGGTTGTGGCGCTCACTGGGTATTGCTTTTAAACCATGCCCTAAGAGATTCAATACGCGCTTCAGCTTCGCTAGCATCATAGGCTACCGCTGGCTGATTTCCCCAAACTGGTTTTGGCCACGCGCAATCAGATTCAAAACGCGCCACGTGATGTACGTGCAGTTGACGCACTACGTTGCCGATAGCTGCCACGTTAAGTTTAAATGGCGCAAACAAGTGCTGTATTGCTCTGGACGCAAGGGCCGATTCTTTTAACAACCTGATTTGCTCGTCTTCCGTTAAGTCAATAATCTCGGCAATGTCGTTTTTCATCGGCACCAAAATAAGCCACGGAAACTGGCTGTCATTCATTAACAGTACACGACAGAGCGAAAGATCACAGACAAAAAATGTATCATTGTGTAAACGGCTATCTAATTTAAACATCGAGAGTATCCAACGTAGTCGGCACAACGGTTAGCAGCGCGCGTTGCCCTATCGCCACTTTAGCATTGGGAAATACAATAGCCTCACCATCTTGTTCAGCGACATATTGTTTGCCGGGCTCAGAAGCTAATACCGTGCCTTTGGGATAATCAGTAAAATTCGGGGTATCATCATCAAAGTGAAGCTCAAACTGCTCTTCATTGCGGTTGATCACCTGATTTACACGATAAATATCGAGGTCATTCATGTCGACAGTTGGCGCATAATTATCCTGAGTAATAAGCTGTGTTATCGCGTTCTTCGCATCTTCAAACCGACGCATATCGTTTTGGCCGAATGGACGAACTTTACCCAGCTCGACAGTAAATGCATGCGCATTGTGCTGATAGGACGAGAAGTAGCTAAATGTGGTGGTAGCGCTTTCTGACAACAAAATGGTTTTCACCCCACAGGCTGCCAAGAACGCAAGTTGTCCTTTGCTGTGAATTCTGTCGTGTAAATAAGGGTATACTGCGAATTTTTCATTTTTTGAAGCGCGAATAGCGGTATGCAAATCGTAGTGATAGCGAGTACCTTCAGCTGCATTAAAAAACGAGGATACAGCATCCTCAAGTTCTTTTGCGCGTATCCGCTCTGCATTCACCAACCCCTCGCCTTTTGAATGAGCGCCACTAAACAAGCGATTCATGTTTTCCTCGACAAAGCGTTCGGCAATATCCATTGCCGGTAAATTGCCAAATAAAAACAACACATCATGCGACAAGCTAATCGCGCCTGTGAGGATTGAGCTAACCAAATCGTCGCAAATTTCGATTGGTGCGGTTTCGTTACCATGCACGCCGCACGACAGAACAATTCGCTTTTTTGGTTTTGAAGATGATTGCACTGAAAAACTGATGATGCCTGGTGCAGTTATATCGACGCATGTCCCATTAGAGAGTTTGAATTGCTGAGGTTTTTCGAATAACTCGGGGTGGCGACGAGATAAGCTTAAAAAATTGCCATTTTCGATGAGTTCTTGCATGAGCTTTTGCTTAACGACTCTGTCTGATATAAATGACCGATAGTGTACCGAGGCAGGCAAAAAAAATCACGTCAACTCAGTATTTTATTGTTGCTAGCTGTAAAACCAATCCGCATAGATAACGAAGAGCAAAGAACGTACGAAGGTGAAAACAAATTTACTTCAGGAGTGGCTAGCTAGGCCTTGAGTCTTGTGGGTGAATTACCGATGATAATTTCTTGTTGGGCAAGGTTAACGAAATCATTAAACGGGATAGCCCTAGAAAACAAATACCCCTGGCCTTGCGATACATTAATTTCCCGTAAAATATGGAGCTGCGCTATCGTTTCAATTCCCTCCGCGACAACACTGCATCCTTTCGCTTGACCGATAATTTTAGCCGCTTCGATGATGGCTTTGTTCACAGGGTCCCCTTCTAACTCCATGACAAACGACTTATCTATTTTCAGCGCATCCAGATTGAGATCTCTAATGTAGGCTAGGTTTGAGTAACCTTTCCCAAAATCGTCAACGGAAATAGATACGCCTAAACTGCGCAACTCATCTAATTGTTTTTTAACCATCAGTGAGTTTGATAAAGCGACATCTTCGGTCAATTCAAGCTCTATCAGCGATAAGGGCATGTCGTACGTTTCACTCAACATGGTAAGTGTGGGCACTAACTGATTGTCATATAGCTGCGTTGGCGAAATATTGACTGACAACACAATAGGCATTTTAAGTGCTTTAAGCTGAACCAGCGCCCTGAAAGCCTGCTCCAACGTCCAGTACCCAAGTTCATTCATCATATTGTAAGATTCAGCCGCTTCGATGAGCGGGCCCGGAAATAGCACGCCATCTAAGGGGTGATTCCAGCGTAACAGACACTCAGCACCTATCACGCTGAGCGTTGTTAAATCGACTTTAGGCTGATAATAAAGCTCTAGTTCATTTTGGGCTAAGGCGCGTTTTAAATCCGCTTTGAGCGCCAAACTTCTTCCCGTGTCAGTTTTATCTGACTTGGCTAATGCAAAATAGTTTTCGTATTTATTCTCTTTTGCCTGCTTTAGGGCCGTTTCCGCTCGGGAAACAAAGCTTGTAATGTCAAATTCAGACTGATCGCTACACACGACACCCACATTAAAATCGGCAATAAAGGCTGTACCGTCATAATGCATAGGTGTTTTAAAATGTTCGACAAGACGCTCAAACATTTGACGCATATATTCTTCATTATTCGTGTTACTAAAAACAACGCCAAATACATCGCCGCTAATACGACCTACAAAAGCGGTATGTCCAAAAAGAAGCTGAATACGGTTTGCAATTTCAAGTAAAAAGCGGTCGCCGATGTGGATCCCCAAGCTCGTGGTTACGTCTGAAAAACGCACCACATCCACCAACATCAAGGAAATTGAGGCACTATTAGATGCTTGTTTTGCAATGCTATCGATAAACGAAAATCGATTCGGAATGGTTGCCAGTGATGTATGGTGGCTCATGATGTTTTCCTTGAGCTCTACGCTTCGAGGTACTAAAAACAACTACTTATATAAAAGCATGACTGCGCAATAGGCGCAACGGCGCTAACGTATTATTTTGAATACTTGTTTATATCATTAAACAACAATAGCTGAAATAGTCAGAAAACGCCTTTATTATTTAAAGCGCAATTCTATTCAAACTGTATTACAAAACAAAAAACCCGGCTAGTTTAGCACTGCCGGGTTCTTTATATCGCGTTCTACGATTAGCCTTCAATCTTACACGGTGAAAGCTTCCAAACACGCTCTACATAGTCACGTATTGAGCGATCTGAGGTAAATTTACCCATTTTCGCCGTGTTGATAATAGCCATCTCCGCCCAGCGTTCTTTGTCGCGATATGCCGCGTCAACTGCGATTTGCGCGTCAGAATAGGCGCGGAAATCTGCCAATACCATGTACGGGTCGCCATGATCTAGCAAGCTTTGCTTGATAGACACAAGTGCACCTGGCTTACCTGGCGTGAAGTAATCGGTTTCTAACCAATCTAGCACCGCTTTAATTTCTGAGTCTTTGTAGTAGTAATCGTATGGGTTGTAACCCTTCGCCTTAAGCTCGTTTACTTCTTCAACAGTTAACCCGAAGATGAAGATGTTGTCGTCGCCCACTTCTTCAGCAATTTCAACGTTTGCGCCATCTAGCGTACCGATTGTCACCGCACCGTTTAGCGCTAGTTTCATGTTTCCGGTACCCGACGCTTCTTTACCTGCCGTACTGATTTGCTCAGACACATCAGCAGCAGGGATCATTTTCTCAGCAAGCGATACGCGGTAGTTTGGCAAGAAAGCAATCTTTATCTTGTTGTTAACGCGTGGATCGTTGTTAATTTTGTCTGCCACTTTATTGATAGCATAAATAATATCTTTAGCTAGCTTGTAGCCAGGTGCCGCCTTCGCGCCGAAAACAAACACGCGAGGGTGCATATCGTAATCAGGATTTTCAAGAATACGACGGTACAACGCCATGATGTGCAACAATGCCAAGTGCTGGCGCTTATACTCGTGCAGACGCTTAATTTGCACGTCAAAAATAGCGTTGACATCTACGTCTAAATCCAGAGATTTGCGAATTTCATCAGCCAACAGTTCCTTGTTTTCCAGTTTCACTTTCATGAATTGCTTCTGGAACGTTTTGTTGCTTGCGAATTTTGCCAAGCCTTGAAGCTTGTCCAGGTCACGAGGCCAGTCTTCACCTATTTTCTTATCGATGAGCTTAGACAAGCCGGGGTTACATGCTTTCAACCAGCGACGAGGCGTGATCCCGTTAGTCACGTTAGTGAGTTTGCCAGGATAGAGTTCATCGAACTCAGGGAACAATGATGATTTAACAAGGCGAGAGTGCATTTCTGCTACGCCGTTAACCGCAAAAGAGCCAATCACCGAAAGGTGACCCATGCGTACCATTTTCTCATTGCCTTCTTCGATAATAGAAAGCTTTTCCTTCATGGCATTATCACCCGGCCATTTCTTATCGACTTCGGCCATAAAGCGATGGTTAATTTCGTAAATTATTTCTAAGTGACGAGGAAGGATTTTCTCAATCATTCGAGCAGGCCACTTTTCTAATGCTTCTGGCAATAAGGTATGATTCGTATACGCAAACACCTTAGTACAGATGCCCCACGCTTCGTCCCATCCCAGTTCAGCTCGGTCAACCAAGATACGCATAAGCTCTGGTACAGAGATAGCAGGATGCGTGTCGTTTAGCTGAATAACAACCTGATCTGCAAAACGGCTCCAATCATCACCGTGCGCGCGCTTGTAGCGACGGATAATGTCTTTCAGTGAACATGAGCAGAAGAAATACTGCTGAATTAAACGTAGTTCTTTACCCGCTTCTGTTTCATCGTTCGGGTAAAGTACTTTAGAAATGGTTTCTGCCTGCACATTTTCACGCTGTGCATCGACATAACCACCTGCATTAAATACGTCCCAATTGAAGTAGCCAGATGCTTCTGACTGCCACAAACGCAGCACGTTCACGGTTTTACCTTCGTAGCCCACTACAGGAATGTCCCACGGTACACCTTTGACGATAGAACCTGGATGCCATTCTTTTAGTACACGACCGTTTTCACCATATTTGGTCTCTACGTAGCCGTATAACGATACTTCTTGAGTAGATTCTGGACGGCAAATCTCCCATGGATTGCCGTAATCACGCCAGCTGTCTGGGCGCTCAATTTGCGCACCGCTTTTAATTTCCTGACGGAATAAGCCGTGTTCATAATGAATTCCGTAGCCGATAGCAGGCAATTCCATTGTCGCTAAAGAGTCAATAAAGCACGCTGCTAGACGACCTAAGCCACCGTTACCCAGCGCCATATCTGGCTCTTCTTCAAGAATATCTGAAATTTCCACGCCAAGCTCTTTCAATGCACCACTTGCTACATCAAATAAGCCAAAATTTTGCAGGTTGTTTGATAGCAAACGCCCCATTAGGAATTCAGCAGAAAAGTAATGAACGGCACGCGTATCGTTTAGGTAGTGGGTTTTCTGCGTCTTGCGCAATCCTTCTAGCACTTGCTCTTGAATTGCTGCACACGTCGCTTTCCACCAAGCGTGATTGTTTGCTTTATTTTCGTCGGTACCTAGCGTGCAGTGCAGGTGTCTAATAACGGCAGATTTAAAAGCCGCTTTATCGATGACTGGAGAGGGTTGCGTCTTGGTCGCTTTTGCGTTCATTTTGCGTCTCACTCTTAAATAAGAAATGGCGTTTTCACACCGAAAAGTAATTTAATTACAAAATATCTTACGAATATGACAGCAATATATCAGTACTTAAACGATTATGTTGTAATAATTTTGTTAAAATTACAAAAAATCGCATGAATTCGTATGCATTCATGCGATTTTTAACATTTTATTTACATAAACTCGTTTAAAGCGGTTTAATTTTGAGCTTATTTTATAATTCTGCCCACTAACACTTCAGCCTCAGCAATCAATTCTTGTAAGTGACTTTCACCATTAAAGCTTTCAGCATAAATTTTATAAATCTGTTCGGTGCCAGAAGGTCGCGCTGCGAACCAACCATTCTCCGTTGATACCTTAACGCCACCGATAGCGGCATTGTTGCCCGGTGCATGGGTTTGCACAGCAGTGATGGGCTCTCCTGCCAGGGTATCGCTCGTTACTACCGACGCATCCATGGCAGATAGCTTCTGCTTCTGTTCAAGTGTCGCAGCCACATCAACTCGGCTGTATACAGGGGCTGCAAACTTTTCTGTAAGCGCAATATAATGCTCACCAGGATCTTTACCGGTAACCGCAAGGATCTCTGCCGCTAACAAGCACAAAATAAAGCCGTCTTTATCTGTCGCCCACGTGCTGCCATTTCGTTCAAGGAAAATACCGCCTGCACTTTCCTCGCCTGCAAAGCCGATGGTGCTGTTTGACAGCCCGTCAACGAACCATTTGAAACCTACGGGCATTTCCGCAAGCGGCTTGCCTAAGCTTTTCGCAACGCGATCTATCATACTGCTTGAAACTAGGGTTTTGCCTATTTTCAAATCGCTTGGCCACTCTGAGCGGTGTGTATACAAATAGTTTATTGCAACAGCCAGATAATGGTTCGGGTTCATCAACCCTACACTTTTGCACACGATACCGTGACGGTCGAAGTCCGGGTCGTTGCCCCAGGCTAAATCAAAATTATCTTTAAGCTCAATAAGCCCTGCCATAGCGTAGGCTGACGAACAATCCATTCGGAGCTTACCGTCTTTGTCACGACGCATAAAACCAAACTGGGGGTCAACGGCGTCATTCACTACAGTGATATCTAAGCCGTATTTCTCTGAAATACGTGACCAATACCCTACTCCGGCACCACCCAACGGATCTGTGCCGAGTTTTAAGTTCGCTTTAGAAATGGCTTCCATATCGATAACGTTTGCTAAGTCTTCGATGTAAGGTTCCATAAAGTCTTCTTCACGAACCAATTTACGAGATTTAGCTTGGCGAATATCAATACGCTGAACATCTTTGTTGCCGTCAGCAATGAATGCATTAGCACGGTCTTGAATTTGCTTCGTTACGTCGCTATCCGCAGGACCACCATGAGGCGGATTATATTTAAAACCACCATCTGAAGGAGGATTATGAGAAGGAGTGATAACGATGCCGTCGGCTTTGTCAGCATTATCCGCTCGGTTATACCGGATGATAGTGCGAGAAATAACCGGGGTGGGCGTGTACCCCATACTTTCGTTATCTTCTCGTTGCACAACAACATCAACGCCATTTGCACACAATACTTCTATAGCGGTAATCATGGCTGGCTCAGATAGCGCGTGGGTATCCTTACCGATGTATAAAGGCCCGTTAATACCTTCTTGTTTACGATATTCTACCAATGCCTGGCAAATCGCACTGATATGGGTATCAGTAAAGGTCGCGTCAGAGGCCGTTCCTCTATGACCAGAGGTCCCAAAAGAAACCCCTTGGCCCGGGTCGTTTATATCCGGTTTAAAGCTGTAATACTGGCTTACTAATTGCGCTACATTAATAAGTTGTTCTTTTGCTGCATGCTTACCAGCTTGCGGATGTAATGCCATGAAAAAGTCCTTATCTAGAAGTCGTGTTGAGGCCTAATGCCTTTTTTTACTTACCCTCTGATGTGAACCGTGCGATAACGGATTCAACAACATCTGGCTGGTAACCCAAAATACGCAAAACTTGTTCCAGCATGTTTGTTTTTTTAGCCGTATTATTGTTTGTTACTACCCAAAAAGCGCTATCCGGAATAGCTTTAGGGTTTGTGCTGCTGCCATTTTCAAGTAGCGCTTCTTTGCTTGTTGCAAAGTAGGTACGGTTTTTACCTTTTATGCTTTCCACGCTAGAGAAATTGTCTGCATTAAGCTTGTGCGCTGCACTTAAAACAAACAAAAACTGGTCAACGCGCTTCGTGAACGTCGCTAACGCATCTTTTGTTACTGCATCAAGAATATCGCGTTTAGTGTGCGTCTCACTCTCAGCCACAAAAGCAGATGTTGTAGACGCGGTGTCAGGCGCCGTTTTCGCTGGTGAGGCCGCTTTAACCATCGATTTTTTAGCCGCGGCTTTTACCGGTGAGGTAGTTCCGGTGCTTTTGGCCGGTGCTTTTTTAGCGCCACTTACAGACTGACGTTTAACGGGTGCTTGAGTGGCTGCGTTTACGTTAGCTTCAACAGCAAACTCTTCAGTAGCCCCCTCTGCACTTGTATTTTTTATTTCATTGTTGTCCGCTCGTGCCGAGATGCCATGAGATATAGCGCCATCCTCAGGTAACAGTAAACGTCTTAAAATTTGCGATGCACTCTCACCAATATGTTTAGTCTGGCTGGCGATGAAGGCATATAAATCGTCATCTATTTCAATGCTTTTCATAACTACTTCCTTTTTAAGATGCACCATTATAGACAACACAGATAAACTCCGCAGCACTAAATAACACTTGTTTTAAGGTTTATGTATAGATATCCCTTATTCACTCCCTTTACCCACTTTTCATTTATTTATAAGTTTCTATTCGCTGATGAACCGCTGTGCGGTCTGCCGCTTTGCGCAACGAGCGCTTGGGCGCGTTAACCAAATATACCTGCGTATAAAATAACACAGGTAAGACAATAGAAAGCGCCACGCTATCGTTGCTAGTATTAAAGGTAGAACAGAATCACATTCAATCTGCTAAGTTTAAGTGTGACAGAAACTTTTTAAACGTAAGTGACCAATTTATGCACAAAGAAATCATTCGTGTTCAGCAAGCCCTTAGTCAGAAGATCATTGGTAAAGATCACCAGTTGAAACTCGCGATTACGTGTTTACTTGCCAATGGTCACTTACTCATTGAAGACTTACCTGGTATGGGTAAAACCACCCTGTCCCACGCGCTCTCGCAGGTTTTTGGGCTTCAATATGCGCGCATTCAATTTACTTCAGACCTGCTCCCCTCAGACATGTTAGGTGTTAATATTTTTCACTCTCACGAAAGTGACGACGAAAAACGCTTTTCTTTTAGACACGGCCCCATTTTCAGCCAAGTGGTGTTGGCCGACGAACTAAATAGAGCAAGCCCAAAAACACAAAGCGCACTGTTAGAGGCAATGGAGGAACGCCAAGTGAGTATTGACGGGGTTACCCATGCGCTGCCCTCTCCATTTTTTGTCATTGCCACGCAAAATCCTAGTTATCAATCGGGCACGTATCCGCTACCAGAGTCACAGCTAGACCGTTTCTTTATGCGAATTTCTTTAGGCTATCCGGCGTGGGAGGCGGAAAAGGCGATGCTTATGCAACGGGATGCGTCAGCCCCGCTTGGGCAAATTTTAAGTGAAGCGAATTTACACGAGATGCAGAGACGCGTATCTGCAATTCACACCAGCGATGCCATTCTTCATTACATATTGCGACTGGTTAGTGAAAGCAGAGAAAGCCATGACTATCCGAACCCTCTCTCCCCAAGAGCCAGCCGAGCGCTTCTTCAAGGCGCGAAAGCATGGGCATTTGTTTCTGATAGGGATTACGTTACCCCAGAAGATGTACAGGCCGTATTCATAGCAATTACCGCCCACAGGCTAACACTATCTTCCCATTCACTCTCTCAGGGACAGCAGGCTAATGGGTTTGATGGTGAAAAGCTCAGTCAAAAGTTACTTGATAGCGTTGATCCTTTGGCAGCCTGACATTGACAGGGTCGTGGAGCACTACGAGTGGGTAAAGCTCGCAAAGGTAAAGTGGGTTATGAATAGAGCAAAATTATCTTTGTCTCAGTACGTAAAGCGTCGGCTATTAAAGTGGCTCGATAAACGGGTACCCGCTTCTCAAGAACACCACCTCAATCTGAACAGCATTTTTGTGTTGCCCAGTGGGTTTGGTTGGTCTTTTATCATTTTATCGTTGTGTTTATTTTTACTTGGTACCAACTACCAAAACAACTTGATGCTTATCCTCAGTTATTTGTGTTTAAGCATTATGCTTTTAGCGTTGTTTTATACTCATCAAAATTTCGCACGGTTGGCACTCAAAGCCCTTCCCGTCCGCTCATTTCACTGTAATGTAGACGGTGAAATACAGCTTCAGGTTATTCCCCATGTCAACGCCTCGGCAAAAGCATGCAGCGGCACTTTATCGATTAAATGGCTTAATGTAGTGCGCAGTGCAGATGCGCACGCAAAGGCAGGCAGTCATAAAGATGACAGCGCTGTTATAGATAAACACTACCTATTTTCGTTAAACGAAGGGGCCCATACCCAAAAAGAACAAAAGCAAACACTGCACATTCCTTTACACATACCTAGACGGGGTCGATTTGCTCTTGGCAGAATGACCATTGCCTGCGACTTTCCGCTTGGCCTTTACAAGTGCTGGACTCACCTCGATTTTGACCAACATGTAACCGTATACGCAAAGCCCCAAGAAGGCCCAGTGTCTATCGATAAAATGGCGGTTAATGATGGATTAGATAGCGTAAGTCAAATAATGGAGCCTACAAGTAACGAAGACTTCTATGCATTAAACGATTACGAAGTGGGACAACCACTTAATCGGGTTTCTTGGAAACATGTCGCTAAGAACGGTAATTGGGTTTCGAAGTCATTTACCTCGATGCGCAGTGAAAGCGTTATGCTTTCAATACCGTTAAGCGTAGATGTAGAAACGGCCATTTCAGCACTCACCTATGCGACCTTATTATGGGCAGGTGCAGATCGTGTGTTTGGTATAAAATATAGAGGGCTTACCATTGCGCCTGCTCATGGCGCGAAGCATATGGAGGAGTGCCTCAGTGCACTTGCTTGTTTTAATAAGGAAAGTTCACCCAACTCTCTGACCGAGAATAAACCCGTTTCACTATCCCCCAGGTACAAAAAGACGGTGAGGTCAGTCACATGAGCCCCGTCTTGCTGCATCGATTCTTACCATTCACCGTTTTAAAAAACGGGCTTCAACAACCTCACGCTCTCGCTGTGATGGTACTTTGCGCAGCCTTCTCTTTCATTATCTATACGCTGACCGCCCCTTTGATGATATGGGTACTCGTGCTCAGTGGATGTGCGGTAATCGTCAGAGTTGCAGGCCTTAGCACGCTCCATAGGTTGCCCACAACACGCACGGTTAATCTGCTTGCCGTACTCGCGGTATTTGCTTTGTCTTGGTTCGGTTTATCAGTGGGGCTTCTCGACAGCATGATTAATTTGCTTACCATCGCCTGTGCACTAAAAATAATGCTGGTTGAAAAGAAACGTGATTTTCATTTACTTATTTGCACGTGCTTATTTTTAATTGGCTGTGGCTTTATTTCTTCCCTGAGCGTATTTGCCTGGATTGGCTACACAGGAATAGTCGCACTATTGCTTGTCGCTACGGCGATTTATCATGGTGCAGGCACTCCCGTAACGAAAAGTGTCAAGTTCGTGGGTGTACTAATTGCTCAAGCCCTTCCCATTGCACTGCTTTTATTCTTATTGCTGCCCCAACTTCCTCCGCTTTGGCAAATGCCAACGTCAAAATCTACAGAAACCGGGCTATCAGATACGGTCACACCCGGTGATATCGCGTCGCTTGCGAGCTCCTCTGAGTTGGCCTTTAGTGCCACATTCGAGAGCCCCGAAAGTGTGCCTGATGCGCCGGCGAGATACTGGCGTGCCATGACACTAGAACACTTTGATGGGAAAACGTGGTCAATCAGCGATAAACGCAAGCAGGCAGAACAACAGCTAGCGTTTATGGGCAGGTCAACGCCCTTGTCTGATTTGACGGAGAAAACCATGCCACAGGCGACAAATTATGAGCTGATTGTTGAACCCACTCAGCAAACGTGGCTTTTTGCTTTAGCGCCCTCGGCACCCGATAACTTAAAAAACAGTATTTCAGTGAGAAGCCTTTTTGATTTTACCCTGCGCGCAAATAGCCCTATTTCAAGCAAAAAAGCCTTTTACTTTCGTTACTTTCCTGAGGCACCAATAACCAACAGTATCGGCAACTTTGAAACCCAGCTCAATTTGTCGGTTTCAATGAACGGCAATGCTGAAGCAAGAGCATGGGGGCAGCAACTGGCTAAACAACATGAAAATGCGCTGGACATAGTTAACGCTGTAATGACCGAATTTAAAAATGGCGGTTTTCGCTATACACTCTCCCCGAGCGCCATGCCTGTCGAACCCATTGACCGTTTTTTATTTGAAGAGCGTGCGGGATTTTGCGCCCACTATGCTGGCGCGATGGTTTACGTGCTTCGCGCAGCCGGGGTTCCCGCTAGAATGGTAACAGGCTACCAAGGCGGAAATGCACTTAATGAGACGGTTCTTCAAATTAGGCAGTACGATGCCCACGCCTGGGTTGAAACATTAATTGATGGTAAGTGGCTACGATATGATCCCACCAGCATGGCGGCCCCGTCTCGCTTAACTTTTGGGCTTGAACGCGCGTTAGAAGAGTTTGGGGAGTCGCGTCAACCAACAATACTAAGTGATTTCAGCAACTCTGCTTTCTTTACTACCTTGCAAGGCTGGTTTCAACAGCTTGATTACTCGTGGAGTAAGTGGGTGCTGGGTTTTGATAATGCGGCTCAAACCAACATGCTTGAAGAGCTATTAGGTGCACTGACACCTCAAAAAATGCGGGCTGTATTTCTTTCTGCCATCGGCCTTATTGGGCTCATTTTAGCCTTATATTTCCTACCCAAAAGACACCAAGCCCCTCTTTCGCCTTCTCATGCCATTCTGCTACGCGCTTTAGAACACGTAAAGGCAAAAACAGGAAAAGACAGAGGCCATAAAACTTTGTCTGCCTATATGGCTGAGGTAACGCCTTTACTAAACAAAGATGCAGCCATGGCGTTAAAGCAACTTTGTGAGCACTTTGAACATGAGCACTATGCCGGAAAAAGCCAACAGGTAAGAACCTACGCAATTATGAAGGGTCACTTAACCACGTTAAAAAAGACGCTAAAATAAAACAGCAACCCAACAAAAAGTAAAAAGCATGGTGAAAAAAACTGCACCGAAAGCTCTCATTAGCACACCGTTTTAGTGCAATTTTATAAACCTCGTTATCATCATCACAGTTAACCATTTCCCCCACCCAATGCTTAACCCAATGTTTTATATAATTAATTTCACAAGCACATCGTATTTTCTAGCTTTTGGCACTTTTTTGGCAAATCACTTATCGATAGTGCAAGTCTGTCGTACTTAGCTCAGTGAAAGCTGTCAACGGACTTGAGTGCACAAAAGCGTGTACGTAAACGAAGGTTTATCTGTTAGCTAATTACAATGAACAAGTTTTGGACAAAGGCGTCCCCAGTTCTTTCTAAGGAGAGCACTGCGGACGCCTTTTTTTGATCTTCTAAAAGCATGTAGATAGCTAACTTTTAAACCTCAACTGACAACTTATTAATAACTTCAACGTGAGGTAACACCATGGCTTATCTTCTTCCCGCTGAGTTTGCGACCAAAATGGTAGATGCAGGTGAAGCAAAGATTTATATGTCTACACGAGATACTCTAATCCGCGCGTACATGGCAGGTGCAATTTTGGCATTAGCCGCCGTGTTTGCGGTGACTATTGCCGTTCAAACCGGCGTATTTCTTCTTGGCGCAGTGTTATTCCCGGTAGGCTTTTGCATGCTGTACCTCATGGGTTTTGATCTTTTAACTGGTGTATTTGTGCTCACACCACTGGCTTGGCTTGCGCAGCGCCCGGGCGTAACACCTAAACAAATTCTGCGAAATTGGGGGTTAGTATTTTTAGGCAACTTCGGTGGCGCACTCACCGTTGCTTTTATGATGTCGTTTATCTTCACTATGGGCTACAACGTTGATGGTGGCGCTATCGCTACTAAGGTTGCCAGTATTGGGGAAGCGCGCACGCTGGGCTATGCAGAACACGGGGTTGCGGGCTGGATCACCATTTTCATTCGCGGCATGCTATGTAACTGGATGGTGTCATTAGGCGTAGTCGGCGCGATGATTTCAACTCACGTAAGCGGCAAAGTATTAGCCATGTGGATGCCAATTATGCTGTTTTTCTTTATGGGCTTTGAGCACTCAGTGGTAAACATGTTCCTTTTCCCATTCGGCCTTATTATGGGCGGCGAGTTCTCGGTTATGGATTACTTCATCTGGAATGAAATTCCAACTGCGCTGGGTAATTTAGTGGGTGGATTAGCCTTTACTGGACTTACACTGTATACCACACACGTTAAGACGCTACCAAAACGTACAATCCCCATTGATAAGGCTGCGGCATCGCAAACGCTGCCCATTTAATTAAGGTATCTCATCCTTAAGCCATCACGACAAACATCTACAAAACACGTCGTGATGGCATTATCCGTTTATTCAAATGTCAGTTATCAAGTCGATGATGTTGTAAGCAGAAAAGAAGCGATCAATCATGTGTGAGCAAGCAACGCCAAGTATTGGGAACTATTCGATACCATACAAATTGAGTGTGAGTGCTTATTCAACACGTGGCGTTAAGTCAATAAACCAAGATGCTTATGTTTACCGACTTTCTTCTAACCCTCGTAATCAAAGTAGCATTTTTGTTATTGCAGATGGTGTTAGTAGTAGCACTGTAAGTCAGATTGCCAGTGATTTTGCGACTCGTCAGTTTATAGAACTGTTTGATATCGCGCCTGAGCAATGGTCGATTAAAACGAGCGCTGAGACCATAATTAGAGAAATTAATGCGCTGCTTTACACCCGTACGCAGAAAAGCCCCTTTTGTTATACCCCTGAAAAAGGTTACGTTTGCACCCTATCAGTGGCAGTTATAACCGGTAATCACGTGGATGTCTTTCACGTAGGCGACAGTCAAATTCAGGCTGTATTTAAGGATGCACACGACCCGGTTTTGCTGACGCAACCTCATCGTCATGCTTCTTGTAGCGCCCCTTTTCAGACTTACCTTTCTAACGCCTTGGGCGCAAAAGCGAGTATTGATATCGACTATATGTCGTTAACTCTAGACTCACCGTGCACTATTGCAATAAGTACCGACGGCGTTTACGAATTTGTCGCGCTGCCAAGTGTTCTTAAGAAAATCAATCACGAAGAGACGCTGGCCGAAAACCAAGCTGCATTGGTAGTACACGAGGCTTTTGATAAAGGAAGCGAAGACAACCTGACGCTGATACTTGTTCACATCCAAACTGGTCATTTTAGTGATGTTGATAAGTGCGAGCACTTTCCCCTAACGTTACGCCAAAGCGGGGCCCCCGTCCTCACCGAACTTAAAGAACTAAAGACTGGTGATGAAACTGATGGAATTAAAATTGAGCGACAGCTTTATACGTCGGCACGAAGCCATACTTTTGTTTCAACCATTCCTGCTTCGGAAGAAACGCGTACTCACCGCACTGTTGTGGTTAAAACACCGGCTACCGATTTTACTCAATCTCAAGAAATGCTAAGCGGCTTTCTAATAGAAAGCTGGTTTTCAAGACGGGTGAACTCGGTACATCTTATAAAAAGCCCAACGTTCGCTGATTTAGGTTTACCACACGCGCCTTCAGCCATTTATAGTATCAGTGAGTTCGTACAAGGCCAAACACTGGCTCAATGGGCCATTGATAACCCAACGCCCTCTTTGGAGCAGGTTAGAACTATTGTTGAGCAAGTAGGCAAAGGCTTACAAGCATTACATCGGCAAGGCATTCTTCACCGAGACATACGCTTAGAGAATATAATAATAAGCGCGCAAGGGCACTGTACCCTTATTGATCTTGGCTCAGCAGCTTTAGTCGATGCCCCCAGCCTTTACAGTCACACACCTATTCCTGGCGCGGCACTTTTTGCTGCGCCAGAATACTTCTTAGGTAATATAGGCACAGAGCGTTCTGATTTATTCTCTTTAGCTGTACTGACCTATTACCTTTTGTGTGGACGCTACCCCTACTCAACAAAACTCGCGCATTGTCGCACCCTAGCTGATCAGAAAAAACTAAAATACGAAACCGCGTTAGACCCCATGCGGCCTATCCCGGCATGGGTTGATAACGCTCTCAAACGGGCATTACATGTAAACCCCGATAAACGCTACTCATCACTGTCTGAGTTTATCTTTTCTCTTCGCTACCCAAATCCATCACACCAAACGGCCTATGAGCCATTAGTGAAACGACATCCCCTTTTTGTGTACAGATTGCTCGTGCTCGCACTTGTTTTCAGCAATCTCGTTACGCTCATTGTGTTTAACTAACCCTTTAAGGAAATGCAAATGATTACATCAAGAACCCAAGTTACCGAGATGGTCCAGTCAGCCAAAATTTTGAAAGGCATAAAATGGAGCCATATTGCAGAAGTTGTTGGTCAGTCGAAAGAGTGGAGCACCGCCGCTTGTTTAGGGCAAATGGCCATGACAAAACAGCAAGCCGAGGCCGTGGGTGAGCTACTTGAGCTTACCGATGAAGCGATTGCTTGGCTTCAAATCGTGCCTTACAAAGGCTCGTTACCTACAGAAGTCCCTACCGATCCACTTATTTATCGTTGGTATGAATTGGTGAGTGTGTATGGCACAACGTTAAAAGAATTAATTCATGAAGAGTTTGGCGACGGCATCATGAGTGCAATTGATTTTTCTATGGATTTACAGCGCGAAAACGATCCTAAAGGCGACCGTGTCAGCGTTGTTATGTCAGGGAAATTTCTGCCGTATAAAATGTACTAAATCGTAGTGCTGTAGATATAAAAAAGCCGGTCATGCGACCGGCTTTTAAATCTTTATTGAAGCGTAAGCTGACCTACGTCAGCTTACGTTCGTAAAGGCTAATTACTTAGCAGCTTTACGTGCTTTCGCTTCTTCGATTACTTTATCAGCTACGTTCTGAGGACATGCTGTGTAGTGGCTGAATTCCATAGAGAACTGACCACGACCAGATGTAATAGTACGTAGGTGACCGATGTAACCAAACATCTCAGATAGAGGTACGTCAGCCTTGATGCGAACGCCAGTAGCGCCAGCTTCTTGGTCTTTAATCATACCACGACGACGGTTAAGGTCACCGATTACGTCACCCACGTTGTCTTCTGGGCTGAACACGTCCACTTTCATGATTGGCTCAAGAATTTGAGGACCTGCTTTAGGCATTGACTGACGGAATGCACCTTTCGCTGCGATTTCGAACGCGATTGCAGATGAGTCAACTGCGTGGAAACCACCGTCGTATAGCTCAACTTCAACGTCTAGTACTGGGTAACCCGCTAGAGGACCTACTTCCATCATAGACTTAAAGCCTTTTTCGATGGCAGGGAAGAATTCTTTAGGTACGTTACCACCAACAACCGAAGATACAAACTTAAAGCCAGTGTTAGTTTCTCCAGGACGGATGCGGTAATCAATCTTACCGAACTGACCAGAACCACCAGACTGCTTCTTGTGCGTGTAGCTATCTTCGACAGCTTGCGTAATCGTTTCACGGTAAGCAACCTGCGGTTGACCAACAATAAGCTCAACGCCGTAAGTACGCTTCAAGATGTCTACTTTGATATCTAAGTGAAGCTCACCCATACCTTTAAGGATGGTTTCGCCTGAATCTTCGTCAGTTTCAACTTGGAAAGATGGATCTTCTGCTACTAGTTTACCGATAGCAAGAGACATCTTTTCGTTAGCGCCTTTGTCTTTTGGCTTAACAGCAATTGAGATTACTGGCTCAGGGAAGATCATTGGCTCTAGAGTACAAGGGTTCTTAGGATCGCACAGTGTGTGACCAGTTTGAACGTTCTTCATACCCACGATAGCAATGATGTCACCTGCCTGTGCAGATGATAGCTCTGTACGGTCGTTCGCATGCATTTCTACCATGCGGCCAACACGTTCAGTTTTACCTGTAGCAGAGTTAAGGATGGTGTCACCCTTGTTCAGCTTACCAGAGTAAATACGTACGAAAGTCAAGGCACCAAAACGGTCATCCATGATTTTGAACGCAAGCGCACGGAACGGCTCGTCAACAGATACTGTTGCAACTTCACCAGTAGGCTCACCTGTTTCTTCGTCAGTAAGATCCTGTGGATCTACTTCTGTAGGAGAAGGTAGGAAGTCTACAACCGCGTCAAGAACTAGCTGAATACCTTTGTTTTTGAATGCAGAACCACAGTATGTTGGGAAGAAAGACATATCGCGAGTACCTTTACGGATACAACGCTTGATGTCTTCTAGAGACGGCTCTTCGCCATCCATGTAAGCCATCATTAGGTCATCGTCTTGCTCAACAGCAGTTTCGATCATTTGCTCACGGTATTCTTGCGCTTTCTCAACCATGTCTGCAGGGATGTCTACAACTTCGTAGTTTTCAGGAAGACCTGAATCGTCCCAGATGTACGCTTTCATATCTAGAAGGTTAACAACACCTTTGAATTCGTCTTCGATACCGATAGGAAGCGTCATTACTAGTGGGTTAGCAGCAAGTACTTTCTTAACTTGGCCAACAACACGGTAGAAATCTGCACCCATGCGGTCTAGTTTGTTTACGAAGATTACACGTGCAACTTCTGATTCGTTAGCATAGCGCCAGTTAGTTTCCGACTGAGGCTCAACACCGCCAGAACCACAGAATACACCGATACCGCCGTCAAGAACTTTAAGTGAACGATATACTTCAACTGTAAAGTCAACGTGTCCCGGAGTATCGATGATGTTCATACGGTGGTCTTTCCAGAAACAGGTTGTTGCTGCTGACTGGATAGTAATACCGCGCTCTGCTTCCTGTTCCATGAAGTCGGTTGTTGATTCACCATCGTGAACCTCACCAGTTTTATGGATTTTACCAGTAAGCTTCAAGATACGTTCTGTTGTGGTAGTTTTACCCGCGTCTACGTGGGCGAAAATACCAATGTTTCTGTATAAAGATAAGTCTGACATTAGTTCACTTTCATTGGTTCAGAGTAAAAAAACGGCGAGATTATAAAGGATTTCTATACCAGATTTACACCTTTTTTAGCATAAACCTAAAATTCGTTAGCTTAAATCTGCGCCAGCATTAAAAATTTTTCTTAAATATCAAAAACTAATCAGTTAATGACATTTTTTGAGCAACAACAAAATCACACCTCATCTTTTGAAGTGCGAACAATCGTTACTGTAACTTCATCTCTGTCGTGGTAGAGATGTCTCACCTTCACCGCAAATGCATCTTCTAGTGCATTCAATCGGCCTTTAAGCACCGTCATGGCCTCAACGACCGTTTCATAACGCTGCTTCATAGGTAGCTTTAAATTAAAAATGGCATGAGTGGTCCAGTGCTTTACTAACCAATCACCCATTAACTTCGCTACCCTATCGGGTTGCTCTATCATATCACATACAAGGAGATCTACACGACCAAATTGTGGTCGATATGTAAACCCGTCTGCGGCGTGATGTTCAACCAGCCCCGTACTCATTAAACTGTCGGCAACAAGGCCATTATCGATGGCTTCAACATACATGCCACGCTTGACAAGTTGGTAAGTCCACCCTCCAGGGCATGCACCCAAGTCCACAGCTCGCCCGCCATCTCGAAGGACTTTCGTTTGCTGTTTGTCGGTGAGCATATTCACAAGCGCATCTTCCAGTTTAAGGGTAGATCGGCTTGGCGCATCACTTGGGAACTTTAATCGGCATATACCTAAGTGATCTGGGCTTGCGTAGTTAGGCAATGTATAGCCAATATGGCAAGTTTCAAATGACTCGAAGAAAATATGCAGTTTGGGCTTGCCGAGGTTCTCTTTAGCGGTAAGCCATCCTGCTTTTCTTAAGGCTTGGCGAAGCGGCACGGTAAACTTGCGGCAAAACTTAGCGAGGGTTTTACCCTCCTCGGTGTCAGGGTATTCAACATCAATAACCCCAAAAATAGGAAAAGGCTTGTCTATGTCTTGCAATACCTCAAGCACTTGCCCCACTCTATCCTCTTTTGCAATGTCGGTGAGTGTGGCAAAAACAGCCACTAGCTGGCGAGGAAAAATGCTCTCGTGAACCGCAAACTGTTTAATAGTGTGCTCTAGCTGAGCGGCATCGTATAAGTGGTAGAGAATGAAGCCGCTGTTCTTCTTAGAAACAGGGTAGCCATAACACTGGGCTTCACCGTATCTGGAGGTCAGTTCATTAGCCGTATCGTTTTCATAACCAGGTCGGCAATAACCCAAAATACTAGTACTAGACATCACCTGTCTCCGATTCTCGATGGGTGCCGTTCTGGCCTTCCTGCTGTTGTTTTGTAACACTCTGTCTCTTTATTAGCCCAATCACTAACAGCCCCCATCCGATAATAAAGAACATGCCACCTACGGGTGTTATCGGCCCGAATCCTTTAATACCGGTTATCGCTAGCGCGTATAAACTACCGCTAAACAAAACCGTACCAGCAACAAAACAAAACGCCACACGATTGATCCACGTTGATGCGACAACCTCTGACAATGCAGGCAGAAGCAATAAAGCTAACGCGTGATACATTTGATAACGCACGCCAATTTCAAAAGTGTTGAGCTGCTGTGCAGTTAACACGCTTTTTAATCCATGGGCGCCAAATGCGCCTAACATAACGGCTAAGCCCGCTAATAGTGCACCTGAAATAAGGTACGGCCTAGCAACGTTGGCTGAACTGGGATTTACTTTTTTCATTAAATTAATCTTTCGCTTTCGTTTTTGGTGTGATCATCGCCATTATTACGTCAAGACACGGTGTATAAACGCCCTTGTTAACTCGGCAGCGCTGATAATATGTTCTTGCTGCGTTTTACCGCTTGCTTTGCGAGGCTTGAAGCTATGATCGCCGTCTTCTAAAAAGACGCATTCAATGTCTGTAGATAACACGCTGTGTTCTTTGTAACTTTCTACTTCGCTCTTAGTACCAAAGGTATCTCGTTCCCCCTGAATAATCAGCAAAGGTTTTGACGCCGTTTGCAGATGTTCAGTTCGCGTTTTCTCTGGCTTACCAGGTGGATGGAATGGATAACCCAGTGCTATCGCGCCTTTTACATTGCTCGTCGCTTCATACACCATAGTTGCCATGCGGCCGCCCATCGATTTTCCACCGATAAAAACAGGCAAATCATTCAAGGCTTTATTATCTCTGCTACATGCCTCTATTACTGCCATGAAGTGTGACATAAGTTTATCGGCTTTGTCTGGGGGTCTGCGCTTGCCTGTCGCTTTAATGGTTTGCATGTAAGGGAAATTAAAAAGCACCGTTGAAATGCCGTTAGCAACAAGCGCTTTCGCCATAGCCTGCATGAACTCGTGCTCTTTTCCCGCCCCCGCACCGTGTCCCAATATCAAGCAAGCAATAGGTGCACTGGCCTCATGCACGTCAATGTCAAAAATAGATGCCTGGACGGTGTTGGTTAGGTCTTCCTTTGAGTTTGCATTGTCCATGTTACAGCAAGTCCTCTTGTTCCGCTTCAACCAGTGCTAAAATCCACTCTCTGAAAGCGGCAATTTTACCTAATTCAGCCTGAGACTCTTCGCATACCAAATAGAACGCATCGCGACTCTCTACTCGTTCTTCAAAAGGCATCACTAACCGCCCTGCTTCGATTTCGGGCCTCGCCAATACCGTATTGCCTAACGCAATGCCTTGACCTAATGCTGCAGCCTGCAACACCAGCATAGAGTGACTGAAAACGGGACCTTGGTTAACATTCACACCAATGACGCCCACGTGCTTTAACCAATTTTTCCATGCTGTGCGGCTTAAGTCGTGAAGCAGCACGTGGTGCCGTAAATCAGACAGGCTAGACAAAGGCTTTGGGCCTTGAAAAAGCATTGGTGAGCAAAGGGGCGTTAAAAACTCTCGGTGTAGCTGATCAGCTTGCAGACCAGCCCAACGACCTTTACCGTAATAAATTGCAACGTCCACATCGTCTTCTAAAAACCCCTCGTCAAAGTCTACCGCTTTGATGCGTACATCAATATCTGGATGTGCCAAACTAAACTTATGAATACGAGGAACCAACCACTGGCTTGCGAAGCTCGGTGGCATGGCCACCGTAATGGCACCTTTACTGCCCTTAGCAAGCAGTCTTTCTGTTGCATCTTGTAAGTGCTTGAAGATGTCTTTCAGTTCTAGAAAATAAGCCTGACCTTCTTCGGTGAGAAGCAAGGTTCTGTTTCTTCGCAGAAACAGTTTCATCGATAAGAAATCTTCAAGCGCTTTAATTTGATGACTGACCGCTGCTTGGGTAACAAACAGCTCATCGGCCGCCTTAGTAAAACTTAAATGGCGCGCCGCTGCTTCAAAAGACTTTAGGGCATTGAGAGGGGGTAAACGTCGATGCATATATCGTTTTTAATCCAGTGTGACTGAAGCATGACAATTTCATTAGTTTTTCTAATGACAACCCATACTTTTACTCGTTTTATTTTTCACCACCCACTGACTATAATTCACCCGAAATTAAAAAAGAGCATTTAATTTCAGTATATTATGATGATTAAATGTTAAACACTTTAACATTCATCAACAATTTTTTAATTATTTTTATTAGGTGTGAAAATGAAAAAACTACTATTAGCTAGCGTTTCTGTAATGGCTTTCGCAAGCGCTGCTGCAAATGCTAACGCACAACCAGAAAAGATCAATCTACAATCGTTAATCAACACGGCAATGACCAGCGTAAAAATGGCTGAAGTATTGCCAGAAAACGATGCACACATCGTTGTTAAGAAACAATCAAAAGCAATTTTAGCTGAAGAGATCCAAGTTCAGCTTCACAAGAACTTATTAGCAATGGCTAAAGGTGAAGAGCGCATAAACGTTTCCGAAGCGGAATAAGCACCTCACACACCTGATACGCATGCCGGTGCTTGCACCGGCATACGCCATCAACACTTGCTTAGGTATTACTCGTATCTAACGGGTCGAAACCTTTCACTAATTCATCTAACGCTTTCATTTGCTGTAAGTAAGGCTCTAGTTTAGCCAACGGCAATGCACAAGGTCCGTCACATAACGCTTCATCAGGGTTAGGATGTGCCTCAATGAAAAGACCTGCTAAACCCAACGCCATACCGCTTCTTGCTAGCTGTGCCGCTTGCGCACGACGACCGTCTGCCGATGTCGCGCGACCGCCTGGCATTTGAAGTGCATGCGTCGCATCGAATATTACTGGCGCATATTCTTTCATTGCGTCCATGCCAAGCATATCCACAACTAAATTGTTGTAGCCAAAGCAGCTGCCGCGTTCACAAAGGATGACCTTATCATTACCTGCTTCGCCTAGCTTTCCAATAATATGGCGCATTTCATGGGGCGCTAAAAATTGAGGCTTTTTAACGTTAATGACGCTACCTGTCTTTGCCATTGCAACTACAAGGTCTGTTTGGCGTGCCAAAAAAGCAGGTAGCTGAATAACATCCACCACCTCGGCCACTGGCGCAGCTTGATGTGGTTCGTGTACATCGGTGATAAGTGGAACGTTAAACGTCGACTTTATCTCTTCAAAAATACGTAGCCCCTCTTCCATTCCAGGCCCTCGATATGAGGTAACCGAAGAACGGTTTGCTTTATCAAATGAGGCTTTGAAAACGTAAGGGATGTTTAGCTTTTGGGTTACTTCAACATAGTGCTCGGCTATGCGCATAGCGAGCTCACGAGACTCAAGTACGTTCATTCCGCCGAATAGAACGAAAGGCAAATGGTTGGCAACATCGACGTTGCCTACACTAATAATCTGTTGAGATTCAGACATTATCTATTTCCAGTTAAATCTTAAAAAAGAGGTTGTTTGGTGACAGCAACCATGGCTGTTGCCATCAATACAGCAATAGCAGCAACGAAAAAGGCCCACTTACTTAACGTCGTTTTCGCCTTTTTAAGTGCAAACAGCCCGAAAACAATATAAAGCACTACGCCAACTAATTTGAACGTTAACCATGCATTGGCAAAGGGGTACTGAGATAAAATGACACACAACCATATTGCGCTCGCCAACAGCACTGTATCAATAATGTGGGGGAGTATTTTTACCCACTTTTTTGAAAGTGCGGATGCATCTAACTGACTCCAAATAAAACGGAAGATAAAAAATAAGATGCTTAAGGCAACAGCAGTTAAGTGGAGATGTTTAGCCATCATATACATAGTCTAATTCCTGTTTTTATAAATAAGCAGCCTGATGCCATGGTAAAAAAGTGTGTTCGGTTTTACTTAATCTGGACAGAATCTAATTTACATGCAACATGCTGTGGTAAAAAAACAGGCACTATTTAGCACCTGTTTTTTCTTAAAATTGAGCACGCGTTCAGTGACGTATTGTAGCGTATAATACAGTGTAAATAACAAGGAAATGCCTTATAAAACGCAATAATATGTCACGATTTATTTGCTTATTATTATCGCCCTAGGAAGCGTTCCTATTTGGCGTAAGTCTCGCCGTGATGAAATGTTTACCACTACCGTTCAGGTTGGGTTACTTTTCATCTGCGTATTGCATTTGTATATCCATAAACGTGGGCAAATCGTCTAATAAACACTCAACCAGATGGGGATCAAAGTGTTTTCCTTTTTCTTCTATAAGCACCGCCTTTACCTTATCGGTAGACCATGCAGGCTTGTAAGGTCGTTCATTCAATAATGCATCAAAGACATCAACTAAAGTGGCAATACGACTTTTAATATCAATCTCTTCTCTCTTTAATCCGTCGGGATATCCTTTACCATCCCAGCGCTCATGATGTTGTTTAGCAAGCATGGCTGCTAACTGAATGGTCGGACGATCAGAGTCTTGTAAAATTTGGTATCCAAACTCTGCGTGTTGCCTGATCTTGAATATTTCTTCTTCAGACAAAGGGGTAGATTTTTGCAAAATGGACTTCGGCACAATAGATGTACCAATGTCATGAAGCGGCAGCGCTAGGCTGAGTTCGCGTATTGTGTGCTCATCCAGCCCTACTTTTTTTGCGAGAACCCGCGCCATTTCCACCATTCTTCGCAGGTTGTTAGAACCACTGCGCTCATGTTCCAGTGCTCGCCCTAACCGTTCAATGATTTCTTTTTGTGTGGCCTCGACGTCAACGGTTTTTAACACATTATCGAATGCCAGCTGAACACTGTCAGAAAAGCGCTTAACAAGATGGCGGTCGCTCTCGCCAATTCTGCGAGGCAGACCAGATAGATAAAGAAGTGCTCCGTTATGGCTTTTGCTGTTGCAATAGGCCACCACGTGATCTTCGGCGTAAACAATCTGCTTCTCACGCATTGCCTTCGCACATAACGCGTACTCTCCCTCACTGATAGCATCTTTCAACGGCACGCCTTCTTTACTGGCATACTCGCCGTTACCGGCAAATACGTAAAGTTCGTCCTCGTCTAATTTATTATTCGCAGAATTAAGGGTGCGGGATGTAGTGGCTACCGCCGTCGTTATGTATGCCGCATCTTTTGAACAGCCCAAGATAGATGCGAGCTGTTGAATAATGCCTTGCATGAACTTTTCTAGAGAACGTGACGAAAACAAATCCACTGAAGCATCGATGATCTTCTCTAAACCGCGTCGATTTTCTTCTATCACTATGATGTCACGATATGACCTAAGTGCCGCGATAATTACCGTGAAAAGCTTCTGTGCAGTCAGTTCCGTTTTAGACTTATAGTCATTGATATCGTAATTGATAATCACGTCTTTTTCGGGAGCTTGACCAGGTTGCCCCGTTCTGAGAATGATGCGGGTGAAGTGGTTATCTAATTCGTTTCTGACGTATTCGGCGACTTTGAGCCCGGCGTCGTCGGTTTCCATAACGACATCGAGCAGCACAACCGCAATGTCGTCATGACTTTTGAAAATTGCTTTCGCTTCTTCACCGCTGTAGGCACTGACAAACTCGAGGGTTTTTCCATTTAAATTAAAGTCGTTTAGCGCTAATTTCGTCACCGCATGAACTTCAGGTTCATCGTCAACGATGAGTATTTTCCAACGACCTAAATCATCAACTTCGATTTCATCGTCGTCTTCTGCGAAGAAAAAGTCATCACTCATTATGAACTTCCTGTTGTATAAGTATTTTTTGCATTAGCGCTTGGTAATTTACAGCTCGAATTAATACTAATGTAAAACATAATATTAGCAAGTCTGCAACTATGAAGATCAACACGCCCTAACTTAAAAACCGTTTACAGACGCTAAATAGTTAGACGTTATTCCCAGAGCCCAACAGTAACCCTGTCATTATCGCCGTAATCTCTCACCGTTTTTACCGCTGTAAATCCTGACGCCAACAGCAGATTTCTGACTGCATCACCTTGGTTAAAGCCATGCTCAAACGCTAAAAGCGCACCTTTATTAAGAAACTGGGGGGCGGCGTTAATTATATGCTTAATGTCATTTAAACCATCTAGGCCAGACGTGAGCGCTGTTTTGGGTTCAAAGCGCACGTCGCCTTCGTTGAGATAGGGGCTAGTCTCTTCAATGTAGGGAGGGTTCGATACTATTATGTCGAAGGTATGATCTTTGAGTGAGTGGAACCAATCGCTTTGTAAAAAACGGGCATTGCTAATTCCATTTGCTTGCGCATTGCGCGTTGCGAGTTTAACTGCTTCCGTTTGAAAGTCTACGCCTGTCACTGACGCTTGTGGCAGTTCACTGGCGAGTGCCAAGGCAATAGCACCTGTTCCTGTTCCCAAGTCACATATGGCTAAGTTTTTACGTTCGTTTTCATTCGCCCAATTAAGCACTTGCTCAACGAGAACTTCAGTATCTGGGCGTGGAATGAGTGTGTGAGAAGACGTGAAAAGTGAGAGAGTCCAAAAATCGCGCTTACCAACAATGTACGCTACCGGCTCACCCTGCCTGCGTCTAGCTATTGCGTCTTTGAACTGGTTTGTTTGAAGCGCGTCTAAGGTTTTGTCTGGCCAAGTGAAAAGAAAGGTTTGAGACTTTTCAAGAATATTGGCAAGTATCACTTTAGCGTCAACAGAGGGTGATTCTCCACCCTCTAATTGCTTTATAGCCCATGATAGAGCTTCGTCTATGCGCATTGTCTGTTTATCAGATAGCGTTATTCGTCAGATAGAGACGCTAACAGATCGGCCTGGTGCTCTTGCAGTATTGGGTCAACCAGCTGCTTTAAGTCACCTTCTATTACCTCATCTAAACGATAGATAGTCAGGTTGATACGGTGGTCGGTTACCCGTCCTTGGGGGAAGTTATAAGTACGAATTCGCTCAGAACGGTCACCACTTCCAACGAGGCTCTTACGGGTAGACGCCTCTTCTGCCGCACGCTTTTCTTCTTCAATTTGATTTAAGCGTGCTTGAAGTACCGACATCGCCTTCGCCCGGTTTTTGTGCTGCGAGCGCTCATCCTGACATTCTACCACCAAGCCCGTTGGCAAGTGAGTAATACGAATAGCAGAGTCTGTTTTGTTAACGTGCTGACCACCCGCACCTGATGCTCGGAAGGTATCGATACGAAGCTCCGCTGGGTTAATCTCAATGGCCTGTGATTCTGGTACTTCAGGCAACACTGCAACAGTACACGCCGAAGTGTGAATACGGCCTTGCGACTCGGTTTCTGGTACACGCTGCACACGGTGGCCACCCGATTCGAATTTCAAAACGCCGTAGACGCCGTCGCCGCTAACATTCGCAATCACTTCTTTATAACCGCCGTGCTCGCCTTCATTGGCATTGACCAATTCTACGCGCCATCCACGACTTTCAGCATAACGACTGTACATGCGGAACAAGTCACCGGCGAAAATTGCCGCTTCGTCACCACCTGCACCAGCACGAATTTCTAAGAAGCAGTTGTTGTCATCGTTCGGATCTTTCGGCAGAAGTAACACTTGAAGCTCTGTTTCAAGGCGCTCAATTTCCGCCTTGGCTTCTTTCATCTCTTCCTGTGCCATCTCCCGCATTTCAGCGTCGTCTTCGTTCAACATTTCTTGTGCTGACGCTAAATTCTCTTGTGCTTGCTGATAAGCATTGAAGCCTGCAACCACGTCTTCTAGCTGACTGAACTCTTTAGACAAGTTGCGAAACTTATCCTGATCGCCGATAACTCCAGGGTCGCCGAGCAACGCCTGAACTTCTTCGAAACGCTCGACTAAGTGTTCGAGTTTCCTAACTACCGACTCTTTCATATGCTTCTTATTACCTTATTTATTATCATCTGACGAAAAGTCAGATAAATCTAATGCTTGTCCCATCCATCGGCTTAACGCCGGGTCGTCGTGCATGGCTGCCTCGCGTAACGCTAGGGTAGTTGGGTGCAACAGCGCATTCGTTAATTTGTACGCCATTTCTTCTAATACCGTTTCGGCATTCTTACCTTCCGCTAATTGCGCTTTGGCTTTTTCCACAATATCGTCGCGCTGCGCCATGCCTTTTTGGCGATACTGTCTTACTAAATCTATTGATTGCTGCGACTGCTTCCACGTCATGTAGTCGCCCGCTTGCTTGTCGATGAGCTTTTCCGCTTCTTTTGCTGCCTGTTCGCGGTTTTCTAAATTCTTTTGAACGATGTGCTGCAAATCATCAACCGTATAAAGGTAGGCATCGCCTAACTCATTGACTTCCGATTCGATATCCCGTGGTACGGCGAGGTCCACCAAAAACATAGGCATGTTTTTACGCTGCTTTAGGGCTTTCTCAACCATGCCTTTGCCAATTAAAGGCAACTGGCTAGCCGTAGAGCTTATCACGATATCAAAGTCTTTTAAGTGCTCTGGTACTTGCGACAAGGTAAATACGCTCGCATCTAATGTTTGAGCTAAGGCCTCTGCCCGCGCTATCGTTCTGTTCGCCACGGCCAAACAACTCACACCCTGCTCTTTTAAATGCTGAGCCACTAACTCAATGGTTTCACCGGCGCCTACGAGTAATACAGAACGCTTGGGCAGCTCAGCAAAAATGTGCTTTGCTAGCTGAACCGCTGCATAAGCCACGCTCACCGCATTAGCACCGATATCTGTTTCACTGCGAACGCGTTTTGCTACGGAAAACGTATGTTGAAACAGCTTGTCAAACTCGCTGCTGATCATACCTGAGTGCTTCGCATCGCCAAACGCTTGCTTTACCTGCCCCAATATTTGAGGCTCGCCCAAAATAAGAGAATCAAGCCCGCTGGCTACACGCATGATGTGCTTTACCGCTTCATCTTGCGCGAGTACATAGCTGTTATTCGCAATTTCTTCTACTTCTAAGTGATGGAAGTCACTTAGCCATTGTAGAAGCTTTTCGCCGCTGTCGTCTTGTGTATTGACGTAGAGCTCGGTGCGATTACAGGTCGATACGATGACTGACTCGTCTACCCCGTCTAGCTTTTTTAAACTCGCAAGCGCTTCCACCAGAGAGTCTGGTGTAAAGGCCACTTTTTCGCGAAGTGCTACAGGGGCTGTTTTATGGTTAATACCAAGGGCGAGTAATGTCATCAAAATCTGTGCTGGCAACGTCGGAGCGGCATTGTACGAAAAACCCAAAATGATTGAAAGTGTTGGTGAAACTGTGTTCCCATAATGTCACTACTAAATGTGTTTTATTTTTATACAGGTAACATGCCGCGATGATTCGCTTATATTTCTCGTTGTTCGTCCTTTGCTTTATATTAAGTGCATGTACGACTGCTCCCAAAGGCCCAGAAAACGCGGTCAACCTCACGGCTCAACTTGAAAAGGTTGCAGACGTACACCAATGGCAAATGCGCGGAAAAATCGCTTTCCGCCAGGGAAAAGAAGCGGCCAGTCTTAATTTGGTTTGGAAAAACGATTCCGGTGATTTTGATTTTCGATTAACCAATTTTTTAGGCGTAAGCTTAGTTAACCTGAACGTTACTAAGCAGCAGTCCATATTGGAGGCCGACGGCGAAACGTATGTGGATGCCCTGCCAGAACCGCTTATTTACCAAATTACGGGAATGGTCATTCCGGTAGAATCACTGTTGTCTTGGGTGAAAGGCCTACCCCTGGACGGTGATAAATTCACGCTCACCGAAAAAGGGCTCGTTAATACCCTTGAAAGCTATTGCCAAGGTTGTCGCAATTGGCAGGTTGATTATGGCAACTATGGAAGTGTTAGACTTGAGGATGGAAGTTCTGTGTGGCTGCCTCACAGCATAACCCTTACTCAGAACGAAACACCGAGCATGCCTCAAACCCAGCTTAAAATTAAAATTTATCAGTGGACTTTGTAGTGAATACATCTGTTACTAAACCCAAAGATTGGTGGCCATCTCCCGCTAAGCTTAATCTTTTCTTACACATACTTGGTCGATACGACAATGGCTATCACCAGCTTCAAAGCTTATTTCAAATGCTGGACTACGGCGATATGCTTGCCTTTGATGTAAACACAGGCGACACAACTATTCGCATGGAAACGCCATTGGCTGGCGTACCAGACGACGATAACTTGATAATAAAAGCAGCACGACTACTGGCAACAAAAACCAAATGTAATAAGGGCGTCGTTGTTTCAATTGACAAGCGCCTTCCCATGGGTGGCGGCATTGGCGGGGGGTCATCTAACGCAGCAACCACGCTAGTGGCGCTTAATCATCTATGGAACACGGGGTTAAGTGAAGATGAACTGGCTGAGCTTGGGTTGGCTCTAGGCGCTGATGTGCCTATTTTTGTGCGGGGGCTGACAGCATTTGCCGGCGGTGTGGGAGAAGAGATAACGCCTGCACCTCAACAAGAACAGTTTTTTCTTGTGGCCAACCCGAATGTTCACGTAAGTACAGCAGAGGTATTTACTTCGCCAGATTTGCCCAGAAATACACCTGCGATACGCTGGGAAGACTACAAATTTGAAAAAACTTGGAATGATTGTCAGCAATTAGTCGCGAATCGCTATCCTGAAGTTGCAAAATTATTACAGTGGTTGGTACACTACGCACCGTCGCGAATGACGGGCACAGGTGCATGCGTGTTTGCCACTTTTTCTGACTACACTTTAGCCGAACAAGTTAGGGCTCAAATGCCTGAAGCTTGGCAGAGTTTTGTCGCAAAAGGTGTGAATCGCTCACCACTATTAGACAAATTAGAACAACAAAAATAGCGTGTACGCCACATCGGACAAGAACTTAAAAATTGGGGTATAGCCAAGTTGGTAAGGCAGCGGGTTTTGATCCCGCCATTCGTAGGTTCGAGTCCTGCTACCCCAGCCAAACCTCTTTTATCAACGCACTGAGGAACCACTTGTGCCAGATATGAAGCTCTTTGCAGGTAATGCCGTACCAGAACTTGCCCAGAAAGTTGCCGATCGCCTCTACACCAAACTTGGAAATGCCAAAGTTGGCCGTTTCAGTGACGGTGAAATTAGCGTAGAAATTCATGAAAACGTCCGTGGCTCGGACGTTTTTATTATACAGTCTACGTGTGCGCCTACTAACGATAACCTAATGGAATTGATTGTGATGATCGACGCACTGCGTCGCGCATCGGCTGGTCGTATTACAGCAGTAATTCCTTACTTTGGTTATGCACGCCAAGACCGTCGTGTTCGTTCAGCTAGGGTGCCAATTACTGCGAAAGTAGTGGCTGACTTCCTGTCTAACGTTGGTGTTGACCGCGTACTTACTATCGACCTACACGCCGAACAGATTCAAGGTTTCTTTGATGTTCCGGTGGATAATGCATTCGGTACACCTATCCTTCTTGCTGACATGGTAAGACGAGACTTTGCCGACCCTGTAGTCGTCTCTCCTGACATTGGTGGTGTTGTACGCGCACGCGCTACGGCGAAGCTACTTAACGACACCGACCTTGCCATTATCGATAAACGTCGGCCTAAAGCGAACGTAGCTCAGGTAATGAACATCATTGGTGACGTAAAAGACAGAGACTGCATCATTGTCGACGACATGATCGATACAGGTGGTACGCTTGCAAAAGCGGCAGAAGCGCTTAAAGCGCACGGTGCTCGCCGTGTTTATGCTTACGCGACGCACGCTATCTTTTCAGGTAACGCAGCGACCAATTTAAAAGAGTCTGTGATTGACGAAATTATCGTTACCGACTCTATCCCATTAAGTGCAGAGATGAAGCAAATCGGAAAAGTAAAACAGCTTACTTTGTCTGAAATGCTTGCTGAAACCATTCGTCGCATCAGCAACGAGGAATCTATTTCAGCAATGTTTGAGTACTAACTCATACGAAAAAGCGAGTGAGACAATGTCTTTTGATAGCATTGTTTCACTCGCTTCTTTTATACAAAGCATTGATTAATTATCAATGTCGTCCTTTTCATCGTCTTCGGGCATGTCTACGTCAACAACAGGCACTTCAACTTCCTTAGTCTCTGTTCTTACATCAACGTCTACCGTATCTACGTCATACTCAGGCAGCTCACCGCCCTCAATGTCAATATCTGGCATTTTGCCGTCATCGGTTTTCTTTACTTCATATTCAGGTAATTCGCCAGATTCAACGTCGACATTAGGCATTTCACCGTCATCAGTTTTATTAACGTCACATGCACTTGCCGCGAGCGCCAAGCTCGATACTGCAAAAATTTTAGTTAAATGCTTCATTTTCTCTCCTTAAAAACGTTGCTTTGGATAACCCTAGTTAAAGGTATGTTTGATATGTAATACATCGACGTTGGATTAATCGTAGATAACCCTATTGGAGTCATTACATAAACCATTGTGAATATTGCAGAGTCTGTGCCAACCCCCTTCCAAAACTCAACTTCCGCAAAATAGAAAAAATGCTGTACTGTCTGACTCAACGTAATTAATTGAGAAAATGTGAAAAACAATGCCGCTAACAACAAGGTTAAAAATCACTTTAATTTCATGCATTTACTAGATGATCAGTTAAACATATTTTTAAAATCAATTAATAGAGCGCCTTTTTATAGCGGTAAATACATGCGGTTTTATTCAAGCGTATCCTTGTCTCATTAAGAGAATTCGTAAACTTTACTTCTATCTTATATAAGCGCGATTTTCTGCTGTAGTGTAAAAAAAAATGTATACGATTCTGTGTTTTTTGTAGAAATTACCTAAACGGCGTGGAAGACTGTTTTTTGGGAAAAGAGTTGATGGGCAGTACCTTGCTCAATTTGTGATTTACCGTTTTTTCAGCGCTAATATAAATGCCCTATACTCAATTGAAAGAGGAATAAAAGAATGAAAAACAATCGACTAAAACTAGCACTCATGTTCACTTCTGCACTTACACTTATCGCTTGCTCTTCGGATGAAGAGAATAAGGACGTCACAATGGTAGATAAAGAAAAGCAAATACAGTCTGAGGCAGAATCTGTGCCTAAAGAACTTGTTGCTGAACCTGTTACTCAAGCCGAAGCGGTTGAAGAAAATGTAAAAGGCGAAGTGACCATGACAGGCAGCATTATATACAAAGACTTAGAAGGTGGTTTTTATGCCTTTATTGCTGAGGACGGCGGGCGCTATACGCTACATGGCCTTGATGAAACCTATCAAAAGAACGGCCTTATCGTTGAAGTTAAAGGCACAACTAAGCCTGAAATGATGACCATTACCCAATTCGGTACGGTACTTCAGATATCAAGCGTTAAGGTACTCGATACCAGTAAAGTGATTGATAACCTGCAAACAC
Organism: Alteromonas sp. KUL106; assembly: GCF_009811415.1. Lineage (GTDB taxonomy): Bacteria > Pseudomonadota > Gammaproteobacteria > Enterobacterales > Alteromonadaceae > Alteromonas. The sequence goes on from NZ_BLIG01000027.1 coordinate 185,612, forward strand.
AATGATCGAGAATTACGCGAAGAATGTAGCAACCTATACTGCAAATAACGATTTTTTGCTTTCACGTCAGTCGTGCAAATCAACACTAAAAGGATAATCATTGATGATAAATGCGTATGCCGCTAAAGAAGCGGGCGGAAAACTGGAAAAGTTTCAATACGACCCCGGTGAACTTGGTTCACATGATGTTGAAATAGACGTCGAGAACTGTGGTATCTGCCACAGTGACTTGAGCATGTTAGACAACGAATGGGGTATGACGGAGTATCCTTTCGTGCCAGGCCATGAAGTTGTAGGCACCATTAGCCAAGTGGGCGAGCATGTCACCTCCCTTAAAGTAGGTCAGCGTGTGGGCCTTGGTTGGCATTCAGGCTATTGCAATAGCTGCAGAACCTGCGAAGAAGGCGACCACAACCTGTGTGCCGATGCAACCATGACCATAGGTGGTCGCCATGGTGGATTTGCTGATAAAGTGCGTGCCCAAGCCCGTGCGGTTATTCCCCTACCCGATGCTATCGATAGCACTAAAGCGGGCCCATTGTTCTGCGGCGGTATTACTGTCTTCAACCCACTTGTCCAGTTTGGTATTAGTCCAACCAGTGAAGTGGGCGTAGTTGGTATTGGCGGCCTAGGGCACCTTGCCCTGCAGTTTTTAAATGCGTGGGGATGTAAGGTTGTCGCATTTACCTCAAGCGAATCTAAAAAGAAAGAAGCGTTAGAGCTGGGTGCGTCAGAAACGATTAACAGTCGTGATGAAAGCGAGATTAAAGGTGCGCGTGGTCGGTTCGACTTAATTATATCGACGGTGAATGTAAAACTAGATTGGAATTTGTACCTCTCGACGCTTGCGCCTAAAGGGCGACTCCACTTTGTGGGAGCCACACTTGAGCCTCTGGATATCGGTGCATTTAATTTAATTGGCGGTCAGAAAAGTGTGTCGGGTTCACCAGTAGGTAGCCCCGCTACCATCAAAACCATGCTAGATTTTGCAGCGCATCACAACATTGAACCTGTTACCGAAACGTTTAAGTTTGACGATGTCAACGACGCCATTGAGCGACTAAGAGAAGGTAAAGCGCACTACAGAGTGGTACTGACGAAATAAGCCCGCTTATTTTTTATCTGTGTTGGCAATTGTATGTTTTGGTGGGTGGTGTTAGAATTCGCCGCCCTTGAATTTTGGGCTGGTGTTTTATTGCGCATAAAACAGTGTTTAAGCGCAATTTATATCCATTTACGTGGGTTTTGGTCGCAAAAACTCACATCATTACACTTTATATTTTTGGAGACAGACAATGTCTGAAGCAAATTTCAAACTAGACGCTTCTGTTCGTACAGACCTAGGGAAAGGTGCGAGCCGCCGCCTACGTCGCGAAGATAAGCTACCTGGTATCATCTACGGTGGTGAAGAAGCGCCAGTTTCTATCACACTAGATCATAACAAAGTAAACAACTCAGCTGACTTTGAAGCGTTTTATTCTCACGTTCTTGAGATAAACCTTGACGGTAAAGTTGTTGAAGTTCTAGTTAAAGATATGCAACGTCACCCGTACAAGCCAAAGATCACACACATTGACTTCCAACGTGTAATCGCTGGTCAAGACGTTCACACTAACGTACCACTTCACTTCGTAAACGAAGAAAAATCTGCAGCAGTTAAAGCTGGCGGTATTGCTGAGCACCACGTTACTGAAATCGAAGTAACTTGTCAGCCTAAGGATCTTCCTGAGTTCATCGAAGTAGATATGGCTGCTGTTGAAATGGGTCAAACTGTACACCTTTCTGACCTAACGCTTCCAGCAGGTGTTTCTTCAGTAGAACTTGCGAAGAACGACGAAGCTCACGACCTAGCGGTTGTAACTGTTAAGCCTGCTCCTAAAGCGGCTGACGCAGAAGACGGCGAAGAAGCAGCTTCTGAGGAATAATCCTCTTGGCTGATATCCGCCTTATCGTGGGTCTGGGTAATCCAGGCCCCGAATATGAAAATACCCGACACAATGCCGGTGAATGGTTTCTCAACCAACTTGCCGACACCTACAACGCCCCGCTAAAACCAGAAACCAAATTCTTCGGTAAGACAGCTCGCATTACCGTTGCTGGTAAAGATATCCGTTTGCTCTACCCCACTACTTTTATGAATAAAAGTGGACAAGCTGTAGCAGCACTGGCTAATTTTTACCGCATAGAACCAGAACAAATATTAGTTGCGTTTGATGAGTTAGATTTGCCACCTGGTGTAGCAAAATACAAAGTGGGCGGTAGCTCGAGCCAAAATGGCGTACGAGACATTGTGGCTAACATGGGTAACAACAAGAATTTTTTGCGTTTGCGTATAGGTATTGGTCATCCAGGACATAAAAGCCGCGTTACCGGTCATGTACTGGGTAAACCACCAGCAGAAGAAAAAGCAGCCATTGAAAGTGCCATTGATGAAGCGGTACGCTGTACAGAAATTTTGCTGAAAGAAGACCTTAAGCAAGCACAAAACAGGCTACACTCGCATAAAGGGTAGCCTTTAGCCAGTTATCACTTTTCCAAACTAAGGATCCATACCATGGGTTTTAAATGCGGTATTGTTGGCCTACCAAACGTAGGTAAATCAACACTTTTCAATGCATTAACTAAAGCAGGTATTGAAGCGGCAAACTTCCCGTTTTGTACTATCGAGCCAAACACAGGGGTTGTTCCTGTGCCAGATCTTCGTTTGGACAAGTTGGCTGAAATTGTAAAACCACAGCGCGTTATTCCTACCACCATGGAATTCGTAGACATTGCTGGCTTGGTTGAGGGTGCCTCTAAAGGTGAAGGTTTAGGCAACAAGTTTCTCGCCAACATCCGTGAAACTGACGCTATCGGTCACGTAGTGCGCTGCTTTGACGATGAGAACATTGTTCACGTAGCAGGTCGCGTTAGCCCTAAAGACGACATCGACATTATTAATACCGAGCTTGCACTTGCTGACTTAGAAACCACAGAAAAAGCACTTCACCGCGTTGCTAAGCGCGCAAAAGGCGGTGATGCTGATGCCAAGTACGAAATGAAAGTACTTGAGAAGATTAAGCCGCACCTAGATGAAGGCTTATTACTGCGTTCACTTGAGCTGACTAAAGAAGAGCTTGCAGCCATCAGCTACATGAACATGCTTACCCTTAAGCCAACCATGTACATTGCAAACGTGAATGAAGACGGTTTTGAAAACAATCCGTATCTTGATCAGGTAAAAGAAATTGCAGCAGGCGAAAATGCCACTGTCGTTGCGGTATGCGCGGCTATCGAGTCTGATATTGCAGAACTTGAAGACGACGAACGTGAAGAGTTCATGCAAGACATGGGCTTGGAAGAGCCGGGTCTTAACCGTGTTATTCGCGCGGGCTACAGCCTGCTTACACTGCAAACTTACTTCACTGCGGGCGTAAAAGAAGTGCGCGCATGGACCTTCCCTGAAGGGTCAACTGCACCACAGGCAGCGGGTAAAATTCACACCGACTTCGAAAAAGGCTTTATCCGCGCTGAAATCGTTGGTTATGAGCACTTCGTTGAATTCAATGGCGAACAAGGTGCTAAAGATGCCGGTAAATGGCGTCTGGAAGGTAAAGACTACATCGTTAAAGATGGCGACGTAATTCACTTCCGCTTTAACGTTTAACGTTTAATGTTTTAGATGTAGTGATGTATTCTTTTTAAAGCCACCTCCGGGTGGCTTTTTTGTTTCTGGCGGGTAATTGTGAAGCGCCGTCTAGCCTGATATAAAATAATAAAAACGAAAAGGGATCAAAAATGTATTTCAAGCGCCCCCGCAGCACGTTAAAGAAAACGTCTACAAACACCACTACACGTACATTTTCAAATAAAGCCGTACCGCTTATTTTCGCAGCAGTAAGTTTGATGACTAACTTTGCCCTTGCTGACGTCAACAACACGCGCAACCAAGATCACACCACGTCAGTAAGCAGTAATGTGAAAGAAAAAATACCTGCACTTGCACATAACGCTAGACTTCATAGTAATAACGCAAGTTGGTATCAAGTACCTCAGGGTAATACTGTGACATTTAAGACAGCGTATGGTGATGTGGTTATTGCGCTCCACCCTACCCTTGCACCAACACATGTCGCAAGATTTAAAGCCTTGATTGAAGCGGGCTTTTACAATGAACAGGCGTTTTATCGCGTCGTGGACGGTTTTGTCGCACAGGCCGGCAGCAACGATACTCACGATGCCAATAAATTCTCGCCATCTCTTCTAAGCCCCATTAAAGCAGAGTTCACCCAGCCGCTGAATAGCAATGTAAACCTGGTAGAAACCAATGATATGTTTGCGCCGAATACCGGCTTTTTAGATGGGTTCCCTGTGGGAGTCGATAACAATCGTCAAGAAATGTGGGGACTTCACTGCCCGGGCGTTGTGGCGTTTGCCCGCAATAGTGAAAAAGACACTGCCAGCACAGAGTTTTATATTGTCATTGGCCAAGCGCCGCGCCACTTAGACAGAAATATGTCGGTCATAGGCCGCGTAGTGCAAGGTATGGATGCGCTTCAAAAATTACCAAGAGGGAATAGAGACACAGGTGGCGTACTAGATGACATCACGCAAGAAAGTAAAATAAAGCAGGCTTTTGTACATGCAAATACCGCCACGCCCTATTTTTTACAAACACCGCATCATGAAGAATACCAAAAACGGACAAACACGGGAAAAAACTTAGATAACCCGTTTTTTCATGACAATGCCTATGGTCCGCGCCCTATTGACGTGTGTTATTACCAAACAAAGTCCAGTAATAAAACATGGTAAATAGGTGCTTTAACCGGTGCAAGTTGTTCAATTTCACGGCTTTTTGTGCGTATTTCACCCTAATGCGCACACTTAATGAGCATTTAAAAAAAGTTAGTAAAAAAGGGGTTGACGGTAGCGAGTCATATACGCATAATACGCGCCACTTCCTGAGAGGGAAGAGAATAGCAAGGCTACGTAGCTCAGTTGGTTAGAGCACATCACTCATAATGATGGGGTCGCAAGTTCGAATCTCGCCGTAGCCACCAATTCTCAATTATCTCTTTTAGGAAAGTCTAGCTAA
>NZ_BLIG01000028.1 GCF_009811415.1 Alteromonas sp. KUL106
CACTTGCGCCCACTTACCTTAAATTCGATTAATGCAATTGGCTTTTTACCTAAACTTAAGCGGCTGATTTCACCCTTCTGCTTTTTCAGGGGTTTAAAAGTGGAGACAAGAGCACCATTTTACAAGGCATCATGGTGAGTTGTAATAAACCGCTTGAGCTAGCAAGGTGATCTACTCACTCCACTTACAGTATAACTTGAATGTCATATCACTTTACTTGACACCTATGGCATACTGATTCTTTTTCTCTCATCTAGGCTTCAATGGATAAAATCGAAATTCGCGGTGCTCGCACCCACAACTTGAAAAACATCGATTTAACACTGCCACGAGACAAACTGGTGGTGATAACCGGCCTTTCAGGCTCGGGTAAATCGTCTCTTGCATTTGACACGCTTTACGCGGAAGGTCAGCGTCGTTACGTTGAGTCTTTATCTGCCTATGCGCGTCAGTTTCTATCTATGATGGAAAAACCTGATGTTGATCATATTGAGGGTTTATCGCCTGCAATATCCATTGAGCAGAAATCAACATCGCACAATCCTCGCTCCACCGTGGGTACGATCACCGAAATATACGATTATTTGCGCTTGATGTTTGCCCGCGTTGGCACGCCTCGTTGCCCTGATCACGATGTGCCACTCGATGCACAAACGGTCAGCCAAATGGTCGACAAAGTTCTAGCTATGCCTGAGGGCAGTAAGCTTATGCTGCTGGCGCCTATCGTGAAAGAACGTAAGGGCGAGCACGTGAAAACCTTGCAAACCTTATCAGCGCAAGGCTTTATTCGAGCGCGTATAGACGGTGAGGTATGTGACTTATCCGATCCCCCGCCTCTCGATTTACACAAGAAACACACTATTGAAGTGGTGGTCGACCGATTTAAAGTTCGCGACGACATGGCGCTGCGTTTGGCCGAATCGTTCGAAACGGCTTTGAGCCTGGCCGGCGGTAACGCGGTTGTGGCAGACATGGACGACAAAGACGCAGAAGAAATTGTATTCTCTGCCAATTTTGCCTGTCCGCACTGCGGTTACAGCATTAGCGAACTTGAGCCTCGTCTATTTTCGTTTAATAACCCTGCAGGAGCTTGCCCGACGTGTGACGGGTTAGGCACAAGACAGTTTTTCGACCCTGCACGGGTAGTAGGTAACACGGAATTAAGTCTGTCAGGCGGTGCTATTCGCGGCTGGGATAAACGCAGCTACTACTATTTCCAGATGCTTCAGGCAGTTGCAGAACACTACAAATTCAGCCTTACCGTGCCCTTTGAAGCATTAGAGAAAGAACATCAAGATATTGTGCTTTATGGTTCGAAAGGAAAATCGCTCTCGTTTAAGTATATTAACGAGCGGGGCGATGTCATGGAGCGCAAACATCCCTTTGAAGGCATTATTCCAAATATGGAGCGCCGCTATCGCGAGACTGAATCTAATTCGGTGCGCGAAGAATTAGCTAAATATTTAAGCCAGCAACACTGCAGTAGCTGTAACGGCACGCGCTTGCGTGTAGAAGCGCGCAACGTGTTTATTCAAGACACTAACCTGCCCGCCATTGCTGACATGTCTATTGCCGACGCGTTTGGTTTCTTCGAAACATTAAAACTTGAAGGTCAACGCGCACAAATCGCCGAAAAGATTTTAAAAGAAATCATGGATCGCTTGCGCTTCTTAGTAAACGTGGGTCTTAACTACCTTTCGATGTCGCGCAGCGCCGACACCCTATCAGGTGGAGAAGCTCAGCGTATTCGATTAGCAAGCCAAATTGGTGCAGGTCTTGTGGGCGTAATGTACGTATTAGATGAGCCGTCAATTGGCCTTCATCAGCGGGATAACGAGCGATTACTGGGCACGCTTACCCATTTGCGCGATCTAGGTAACACGGTGCTCGTCGTAGAGCATGACGAAGATGCGATTCGCGAAGCCGACTATATCGTAGATATCGGCCCTGGCGCTGGCGTGCATGGTGGTGAAATTATTGCCGAAGGTTCGCTAGAAGACATCAAGAACAGTGAACACTCACTTACCGGTAAGTATCTATCTGGCAGAGAGAAGATTGAAGTACCTGCGTCACGTACACCGGTAAAAGACGACAAGTGGTTAGCGCTTTTAGGCGCGAGCGGCAACAACTTAAAGTCTGTTGATTTGCGCATTCCTACCGGCGTAATGACCTGTGTAACGGGTGTATCAGGCTCAGGTAAGTCAACGCTGATTAATGACACCTTTTATAAAATTGCACAGCGAGAGTTAAATAAAGCGACGACGGCTGAACCCGCCCCTTACAAAAGTATGACCGGTCTGGACCAGCTCGACAAAGTCGTCGATATTGACCAGAGTCCAATTGGTAGAACGCCGCGTTCTAATCCTGCGACTTACGCTGGCATTTTCACACCTATTCGTGAAATGTTTGCAGGCACGCAAGAGTCGCGTTCACGAGGCTACAAACCTGGCCGCTTTAGCTTTAATGTGAAAGGTGGGCGGTGTGAAGCATGTCAGGGCGATGGTGTGATTAAGGTAGAAATGCACTTTTTGCCGGATGTTTACGTGCCGTGCGACGTATGCAAAGGCAAGCGCTATAACCGTGAAACCTTAGAGATAAAGTACAAAGACAAGAACATTCATGAAGTGTTGGAAATGACCGTGGAAGATGCCCGTCAGTTCTTCGACGCTATTCCGGCTATTTCGCGCAAGTTACAAACGCTTATGGATGTTGGTTTGTCTTACATTCGACTGGGGCAAGCTGCTACCACGTTGTCGGGTGGTGAGGCGCAACGCGTCAAGTTGGCAAAAGAGTTATCAAAAAGAGACACTGGGCAAACACTTTATATCTTGGATGAGCCAACTACAGGTTTGCACTTTCACGATATTAAGCAGTTGTTGGCCGTGCTTCACAGACTACGCGATCACGGTAATACCGTTGTGGTTATTGAGCATAACCTAGATGTGATTAAAACCGCAGACTGGATTGTCGACCTTGGACCAGAGGGCGGATCCGGAGGTGGCCAGATTATTGCAGAGGGAACACCTGAGCATGTGGCACAACAAGATGTTTCGCATACTGGACGATTCCTTAAACCCATGCTCACACAAGCTTGAACGAGTAACGATGCGAATTCGTAAGCGTTAAGCGTACTGGTTTTTTCTGTCAGGTCGCTGTGTAATTTGCACAGCGGTTTGTAAAAAGTGCGCGTTAACGTTTATTTGCATGTTTTCCACGCTGGTCAGAGCTTGTTTTGGCAAATCATACGTTACGATGATTTATGTGAATTTTGCAGTAAGAATTGCTGGAGCGAAACCCAATGACTCAAACGCCACCATTAGCCTTAGTGAAGACATGGTATCACCTGCTTTCGTCATCAGAAGACAATGATGTGAAAGCACGCGCACAAGAAATGCTGTTAAAAGCCTTCGAGTCGCCTGAGGCCATCGCGATTTATCTAAAAGAGCACAATATCCTTAAGCATTGATCAAAAAAGCCTTAGCGTAGTAGGTGTTACTACGCTAAGGCTTAGTATTGCTTATATAAACGCAATTGCGCGTGATTAAGCGTGTTTCGCCGCTTGAATAGCTAACCCTTCGCACACCGAGTTAAAAGCATCATTCTCTAATCGGGGTAAACCGGTAAGCAGGTTTTCATACAGCGCATCAACGACAATTGGCGATAAACTCATACCACCTGTAATCATCACCACTTCTGGCTTTTCACTGCTGTTTTCTAAACATTCCACCACTAGCGCTTTCACCTTATCAAGCCAGGGTTTTAACGCCTTTTTAAGTGATTCCTGGGAAATTTCCACGTCAAAATCATCTTCGATATAGTGAAGCGGCAAAGTAATATTCTGCTTGCTCGAAAGCAGCTCTTTGGCTAATCGGGCCGAGTTCACTACGCGGGCAGACAGCTTGTTTTCTTGAACTATCAGCAGGCGCTCTAGTTGTGCAGGTTCTTTTATCACTGACATAGTTTGAGAAATATCTAACCCGTAATCGTCAGAGAAAAAACGTGTCAGTGCCGGAATGTTATCAACCGCACACATATCTGAGAAATAGGTGGGCGGCACGGGAAGCCCATTAATCATCTTAAGGCCCATTCCCATTTCAGGCGCAATACCTTTTAATACCAGACTCTTATCACAATCCATACCGCCTAAACGCCTGCCTGTTACCGACAGTACATCGCTTTTGCGATCAAGCTGATTCGACCGTTCGGGAGACAGCTTAATACAGCAAATGTCCGTCGTCCCTCCACCAATATCTACAATCAGCGTGGTGGTTTCTCTTGGCAGCGTTTGCTCTATTTTATAGGCGGCGGCAATGGGTTCATCTAAAAAATTCACCCCTGTGAACCCGGCTTTTGTCGCCGCTTCAGTCATAATCTGAATAGCCTGAGCGTTCCCTTCTTCACCACGGGTACCGTGAAACTTTACGGGTCGGCCAATAACCGCATTATTCACAATTTTGCCTAACTGCTGCTCTGCACACTGTTTAAAGTATGCAAGCTGTTTAGCAATAATACCGATGAACGCTTGTTTTTGGTCGTTGTCTAGCGAGGCGCCTAAAAAGTTCTTAGGTGAGTAAATAAGTCGGCCTTTATCAGGCATTTTAAGAAAGCGTCTAAACCCTTCTTCACCAAACGCAAACTTGCCATGCTCAACTAAACGCAGCAAAGGAATTTCGTCTAGCGACATGGCATGCATCAGCTGTGCAATCGCTTTGCGCTGTAAAGCAGGCTTGTTGTGCAGATCGCCGCGCAGTGAGTCGATACGATCGCTATACATCGCCTGTTCTTTTGGGTCTTTTGCCGAATAATAGCCGTCCTTTGCCTTATCTATTTGCTCGCTAATAACGCGCTGTAGCTGTGCCACTTTCGCTTCAACCATGGCATCGGGCGGCGGCGGTAATTCATCTTCAAAGTAGATGAACACCGAAGAACGGATCTTATTGCCCTTCTTATCTAGCGGGTCAAGTTTAATGTGCTGATGGGCCGTTCCATCAAAATACACAACCTCAGAATTTGATGTACCGTAGTCAATCCCAATCGCAGTCATAGTATGTTCGCTCAAAAAGTTAGACACGGATTGTAATGCAAAAGGACCGGACGGCACACCCCTGTAAGGTAATCAAAACACGACGATTTACGTTAAACACAATCACTTTCACAAGGGCTTACTGAAAACTCCCTTCCATAATGCTAGAGTGGAAACCAAACCTATAACACCTATAAATATTTATGAGTAATACAGCACCACTTGTCACATCTTTCGACGTGCGTTTTTGTGAAACCGATGCCCTACAGCATGTCAGTAATACGGCATTAGTTGCGTGGTTTGAAGCCGCCAGAGAGCCGATTTTCCGAATGTTTACCCCTGAGCTAGACTTACAAAACTGGCCACTCATTTTAGCCAGTTATAAGGTCGATTTTTTAGCTCAGATTTTCTATGGCAAGCCGGTTACAGTGAAAACCTATATTAGCCGTCTGGGCAACAGTGCATTCGATGTGTTTCAAGAACTGTGGCAAGACGATAAGCTATGCTCAACGGGCGTGACTACCATGGTGCATTTTGACTATAAAACGCAGCGTTCTGCGCCTATTCCGGATAATGTGAAGTCAGAACTTGCGTCACACTTTAAAGACATACCCACTAAGTAATAAAGCGCAGTAAGAGGTATACCATGAGCGATTTAATTGAAGTTATTGATGATGTGTTACCCCCAGAGCTGTGCAAACAACTCATGGAACGCTTTGAAAGCAGCCCTAATTTGTCTCAAGGGCGCACCGGCGGTGGCGTCGACTTAGATAAAAAGCGCAGCATGGATGTGTCGATAAGCCGCAACCCGGAATTTAAAGACTTATTTCAGCAAGTGATGCAGCACACTGGGCAGCAGCTGGTCTCCTACATTGAAAAGTACTATTTTGCGCTTGTTGGGCCTATTGGCTTGACCGTACGCCATCCCAAAACTGGTGAACCGGTAAAAGTAACAGGTGAAAATTTTGATGAAGTGGGCAAACCCAATTTGGCGAACTTGGTGAATTACCTGTTTCGGGTTGGCGATGTAAATGCGCAGCGCTACACCGCAGGCAATGGTGGCTACCCGTACTGGCATTCAGAAGTCTATCCACAGCTTCAACATAACGATGCACTGCACCGCGTATTGCTGTTTATGTACTACTTAAACGATGTGGAAGAAGGCGGCGAGACGGAATTTTATTATCAAAACCGTGCGGTTAAGCCCAAAGCAGGCAGAATGGTGATTGCGCCCGCCTATTTTACGCACACGCATCGCGGCCAAATTCCAAAAAGTAACGACAAGTACATTCTAACGTCGTGGCTTCTGTTTAACCGCGCTGAACAGATTTATACGCAAGGCTAGCTTAACGACAACAGCGCGACAATGCGTTCAAGCTCGCTGTACTCTCTCTTATCGATAGGTAAGAAGGGTGCAGGCAAGCTAGGCGTTTCACAATAGCCCAAAATTTCTGCCGCGGCAGCAACCACACGCAAACCACCGCCATTGCTCGCAAACATGCTCCATATTCCGCTTAACGCTTGTGACTGAGCCTGTGCATCCACAGCATTGCCAGACTGAGCGGCGTCGATTATGCGCATTACGGTTCGCGGAAATATTCCCCCTATAACAGAGAGCCAGAGGTCACAACCTTCACTCATTCCTGCTGCGCCAAAACTATCACCACTCACGCCTATAGCAATGTGTGCAGGCATTATCTCTCGTAATGATGCTAATCGACGAGCGCCTTCGCTACTGCTTGCTTCAGAGGGTGGGATATCCTTGCTGGAACTATTATCCATTGCGCTTTTGGCAAACGGGGTACCGGGTATTTTAATCGCCCCGATATTCGGCAATTTGCCTATGCGGCGGTATAAATCATCGCTGAAGGTAAAATTAGTCACGCGAGGATTTTCGTAAACGCAGATAGGCACAGATACCTCGTGACTCACTGCCTCATACAGGCCGTACACTTCTTCTTCGTTAAGCACTTGATAGGAAACTGGTGCTAACAGCACAGCATTAACACCTGCTTGCTGCACAGCTTCAACGTTTTTTAACACGTCATAAGTACGCAGCGCCCCAACGCCTGCCATGACAGGAATGCCATTTGCGTGGTCGACGGCGAGCTTGGCTACGTCGTACTTTTCCTCTCGCGTTAGATAAGGATACAGCCCAGTAGAGCCTATCGCGCAAATTGAATCTACGTTCGCCGAAGCTAAATTCTCAACAAGCCCTTGAAATGCTTTGTAATCAATAGCTTCTTGTTTGAAGGGAGTAATGGGAAACGCTGATAAACCTGTAAACACCTGATATCCTTTTTAAACTTTTAAAGCTTAAAACCCTTCTACGGCTTCGCCCGTTAAGCGATAACCTACCGACGCAATATCGCCTTTCCAACCGTCAGTCGATAATTCGCCGGTTACCCAAATCGCGTCGTAAATATTATCTATCCGCACACCTTCTTCAAATTTTACGTACACTATTTGATTAGACGGCGGCGGTGGTACGTGAATACAGGCGCCAAAATACGGAACAAGTAAGAACTCAGTGGTTAGCTCTGCCGTACCTTCTAGCGGCACGACAAAACCCGGAATTTTCACCCGTTTGCCATCAAAGGTATCGACAACCGGCGCGTCAGGCTGAAGTTGACTCATTTCGCCATTGTGCTGAACTGAAGGCGGTGCAAGTTCGTTAAAGCCTTCAGGCACGAGGTCTTCCCAATATACCTCAATAGGCGCTTCGTCTGCCAAAGCGTTAAAGGTTACAACCATCATAAGTACAGCGAACAATGAGGTTACGGATAATTTTAGGTAGGTCATACTGCTCTCTATCGTTGAGTATTCGTTCCGCTTTTTTGTTTTAGCTGTTGATTTTCGTTTTTGACTTAAACTTTTTCACTACAAACAAAAAAGGGCTGGTATTACACCAGCCCTTTGTATCATTAATTTAAAGCAGCGTGAATTATTCTGCTTCGAAACGCGCGATGCTTGCGGTAATTTCTTCTTTTGCAGCTGCAGCGTCTGCCCAACCGTCAATCTTCACCCATTTGCCTTCTTCAAGATCTTTATAGTGCTCAAAGAAGTGCTCGATTTGCTTAAGAAGAAGCGGAGGTACATCTGCAATTTCTTTAACGTCACGATAGATAGTAGAAAGCTTGTCTACCGGTACCGCGAGTACTTTTGCATCTTTACCAGACTCGTCAGTCATGTTTAGTACGCCAACTGGACGACACTTAATGACAGAACCTGCAAGTAGTGGGAACGGTGTCATTACAAGTACGTCAACTGGGTCACCGTCTTCAGACAAGGTGTTGTTCACGTAACCGTAGTTAGTTGGGTAGTGCATGCAAGTTGCCATGAAACGGTCAACAAATAGTGCACCTGTGTCTTTGTCTACTTCGTACTTCACCGGGTCAGCGTGTGCTGGAATCTCAATGATTACGTTCACTTCGTCTGGTACATTTTTACCAGCAGAAATAGCGCTCAAGCTCATTCTTAGGTCCTTTCAATAATGGATTAAAAATTTTGGTCGTAAGTATACGGTGACAACAGCAAAATAAAAACGCTTTACGACCCATGTCGTACTAATCTCTTTATTTTTCGTTAAATTTTGCCGCTTTTTTATAAACAAATGGCCCTTTTGGGCCATTTTTTCATTATTTTCCGTCGTCGTTATAGCTTAAGCACATATCGACCTCGTCTTTAGAGCCGATAATGCATGGTACGCGCTGGTGAATTTCTTCAGGCATCACTTCTAAAATTCGACCCTTGCCAGTTTCCGCTTTACCACCGGCTTGTTCCATCAAAAACGCCATTGGGTTGGCTTCATAAAGCAGTCGCAATTTACCTGGCTTCGATGGATCTCGGTTATCGAACGGATACATAAAAATACCGCCACGACACAACAAACGGTGAATATCCCCCACCATTGCCGCGACCCAGCGCATATTAAAGTCTTTGCCGCGCGGGCCATCTTTACCCGCTAAAAGGTCTGCAACATACGCCTGCATGGCCGGTTCCCAATGACGCTGGTTCGATGCGTTAATTGAAAATTCAGATGTTTGCTCAGGCACCTGAATATTCGGGTGAGTAAGCAGAAAACCGCCGTGGGTTTTATCAAGCGTATAAATATGTGTGCCGCGCCCCGTCGTCAGCGCTAACATCGTTGAAGGGCCATAAAGTACGTACCCTGCAGCAACCATCTGTGTACCTGGCTGCAGGAAAGCAGACGGGTCATCTGGCTTCATCCACTGCGGAGCGTGAGCAATAGAAAAAATAGTCCCGATAAGACTATTAATTTCAGTATTAGACGAACCGTCAAGCGGGTCGAAACTCACAAGGTAATTACCCTCTGGATTGCACGGAACAACATCGTCTTCTTCTTCAGACGATATGGCTTTCACGTAGCCCGATTCCCTTAGCGTGTCTTTGAGGATCTGATTAGAAATAACATCGAGCTTTTTCTGTGTTTCGCCCTGGACGTTTTCTGAAAGAGTTGAACCGAGCACGCCAGCAAGTGCGCCTTGACTCACGCGGAAAGAAATTTCTTTACAGCCCGCTAGCAGTGTACGAATGAGTAGAATTAACTCAAGCGGTGCACCGTCTTGTTGCAATTGGGAATTTAAACGTTTCATTGAATGTAAGCCTTTTTTTGTGTGTAGGGTGTTGCGCTAGCAGTCGCTCAGCTTTCCTTACCGGCGTTTGTCTGAAGCGCACAGGTTCTAAACCTGTGGTTAGATTGTAACCGCGTTCTTAGTTAAGTGGAACACGCCTTTAAAAGGTCATACACACACCATACCAGTTTGCGCGCTATAGATACTCAGGTGTTTCACGTTTTACAACGGCTTAAGACATTTATTGAATGATGAAAATTGAATTATCTATAAGCCATGGGGTTCTGATACAGTACCCCAATAACATGATAATTCATTGAGAATGCGCTATGCATGTACATATTTTAGGCATTTGTGGAAGTTTTATGGGTGGCATCGCTGCCATTGCTAAATCACTTGGCCACAAAGTAACTGGCTCAGATAAGAACGTTTATCCTCCTATGAGCACCCAGCTTGAAGCGTTAGGCATCGAGCTTACTGAAGGCTATTGTGAAAGTCAGTTTAATCCCGCACCAGATATGGTGGTGATTGGTAACGCCATGTCGCGCGGTAACCCCGCCGTTGAGTACGTACTTAATCGCAACCTGCCCTATACAAGCGGCCCGCAGTGGTTGCTTGACAACCTATTAAAAGACCGTTGGGTAATTGGCTTATCAGGCACTCACGGTAAAACGACAACCAGCAGCATGGTGGCGTGGATTTTAGAACACGCTGGTCTTAATCCTGGCTATTTGATTGGCGGCGTTCCGGAGAACTTTGGCGTATCTGCCCGCGTGGGCGAAAGCCCTTTTTTCGTGATTGAAGCTGACGAATACGACAGCGCGTTTTTCGACAAGCGCTCTAAGTTTGTTCACTATCGCCCGAAAACCTTGGTTATCAACAACCTTGAATTTGATCATGCAGATATTTTTGCTGACCTTGGCGCTATTCAAACTCAATTTCATCACCTGGTTCGCATGGTGCCAGAAAACGGCCTTATTCTTACGCCAAACAGCACGCCAGCGATTGAAGACATGCTCAAGAAAGGTTGCTGGTCGTCTCGCCAATCGTTAGGTAAAGAATGGCATGCGGAATTACTTAAAAAAGACGGCAGTGAATTCAACGTGCTGCATAACGGCGTTATTGCCGGCACTGTTACATGGTCGCTAGTGGGTCAACACAATGTAGATAACGCCTTGATGGCTGTTGCAGCTGCTCACCATGCAGGGGTGACCTTATCCGATGCGATACACGCATTATCTTCTTTTAAGAACGTTAAGCGCCGAATGGAAGTAAAAGGCGCAGTAAACAACATCACCGTTTATGACGATTTTGCTCACCACCCCACTGCCATAGCAACGACAATAGACGGATTGCGTAAAAAGGTCGGTAATGCTCGAATTTTGGCGGTATTAGAGCCTCGCTCTAACACAATGAAAATGGGCGTTCATAAAGATACGCTGGCAAATTCGTGGCAAAAAGCCGATGAAGTGTACCTGTACGAGCCAGAGGGCATGGACTGGTCATTGGTTGATTCAGTGGCCCATAGCAGTGCGCCAACGCAATGCTTTAAAGAAGTAGAGAAGATCGTTCAAGGTGTTTGCAACGTAGCAAGACCGGGCGACCATATACTTGTAATGAGTAACGGCGGCTTTGAGGGAATACACGGTCGAATTTTAGACGCCTTAACATCGAAGTGTAAATTATAAAAAGCACAGATACGTAAAGTCGCTAACACCAACCGGCTAATAACAAGAAAGAGTGTCTACAGAGGCAATGCAATGAAACACGATAAGCAAGTCACACTTGCTATAACCGGCGCATCGGGTGCCCCTTATGCGCTTACATTACTAAAATCCTTAGTGAATGCAGATTATCAGGTCTACGTTCTTATTTCTTCAGCCGCCAAAGTGGTGTTTGCCACTGAAGAGAACGTCAAAATTCCTGGACGCCCTGATGAAGCCGCGGCCTTTTTTACCGAACATTGCGGTGCAAAGCCCGACCAAATTAAAGTATTCGGTAAAGAAGAGTGGTTTTCTCCTGTTGCTTCTGGTTCAGCGGCGCCTGCGAAAATGGTGGTGTGTCCCTGCTCTACTGGCACCTTGTCTGCCATAAGTATCGGTGCAAGCGACAATCTCATTGAACGTGCAGCAGATGTGGTACTAAAGGAGCGTGGTCAACTTATCTTAGTGCCACGCGAAATGCCGCTTTCTTCTATACATTTAGAAAATATGCTTAAGCTGTCACAAATGGGTGCTACTATTATGCCCGCCGCGCCGGGCTTTTATCACAATCCGAAGACTATCGATGACCTGGTTGACTTTGTCGTGGCGCGCATACTTGATCACCTTGGAATTGAACAATCGCTTGTTGCAAGGTGGGGCTACCAATCATCTAAACATTCTGAGGATTAATCATGCTCGCGTTTAAAAACAGGACATGCGCAGTTGCGCTGAGCACACTTTTTACATTATTTATTGCTTCCCCCGCTTTTGGTTGGGGGCAGACAGGGCATCGTGTAACTGGCGCGATTGCCGAGCAATACCTTAGCCCGCTCTCACAGGCTGCGCTTGTGGAGCTATTACCTCATGGCTCTCTCGCTGAAGCGTCTACCCATGCTGATGAAATGCGTTCTGACCCTAGCGAATTTTGGCAAAAAACGGCTAGCCCATGGCACTATGTATCTGTACCTGAGGGTAAAACATATAAAGAAGTGGGCGCGCCTAAGCAAGGTGATGCAGTTACTGCTTTGACGCAATTCACCCAAACCTTGAAAAGCGACACAGCCAGCATTGAAGAAAAGCGCCTAGCCCTTCAGTTTATTGTGCATATTATTGGCGACCTGCATCAACCATTGCACGCCGGTAACGGCACTGACCGTGGAGGTAACGATGTAAAAGTACGCTTCTTCTGGCAAGACTCTAATTTGCACCGCGTGTGGGATTCACAAATGTTAGATCAGCGCGACTTGTCTTATTCAGAGTGGACTGAATGGCTTACAAAAACCATTCACGCTGAAGACATTCGCAGCTGGGCAACCACGGACCCGATGGTATGGATTGAAGAAAGCACCGCTATTCGCGATACCATTTACCCGGTTGATGCGAATAATATGAGCTACGACTATCTGTATAACCATTTGCCTACCGCTAAAAAGCGTTTACAAATGGCAGGTATTCGCATTGCTATGTATCTGAACCAGGTGTTTGACGAAGCGAACAAGTAACTTCACATAATGTCTACCGTCGCAGGCCATGTTGATACCAGTCTGCATTTAACGGTGATAAGCACAAGTAGAAACACAAACGGAGGCATGAAGCCTCCGTTTTTAATTTCTCTGTTTTTCAAAGCAGCTAGCGTCTGCTCGCGGGCGAGCGTTAATCTAAATCTAGCGGCTCAGGGGAAAGAATCACACCCGTGCTGTCTGCATAAAGATGATCTTCTGGTAAAAACGTTACGCCACCGAAGTTGACCGGCACGTCTACCTCGCCCGTACTCTCACATTCAGCATTCACAGGAATAGCGGCTACCGCCAGTACACCAAGGTCTAGCTCAGCTAGGCTATCTACTTCGCGAACACTGCCGTAAATCACCACACCTTCCCAATCGTTATCAATAGCCACTTGTGCAGAAGATGCATCGAACAGGGCCCGTCGACTTGAACCACCGCCATCGATCAATAGCACTTTGCCTGCACCGGGCTGCGCCAGAACGCGGTCAATTAGCCCTCTATCTTCAAAGCACTTCACCGTGGTAATTTCACCACCGAAAGAATACCGGCCACCAAAGCTCGCGAAAATTGGATCTACCACGTCAACGCTGTCAGCAAACAAATCGCATAATTCAGATGTGTTGTATTCCATTATTTTGCCTTACTAAAAATTGAGAAGAGGGATAAATTTCTCTGTGCAGTTTACACCTAGCATAGCATTAAACGTGGCAATGCAAATGGTTGATTTAGTGCCTTTCGACTTATTTTCCACTTTTGTCAAATTTAGTCGATCTCATTTTGCTCTTATGCAGCAATGTGCACGTATTTTGCTTAATGCTTTATACATTGCATTCTAAACATTAGTAGGGTTATCGATAGGTATCACTTTATTGTTCACCTCAAATATACGTGACCCATAACCCGCCTATTTAGCTGTTTTCAACATCTGAAACCGAAGGGCAAGACAAACCTTACTTTAGCTGTCAAAAAAGTTTCTTTTTTTCGTCACCCACTGGTCACAGATAAACCTTAGCCTGTGCAGTAATTAACCGATAGGGGACAAGGCGATGTTGATGAAATCCTTGACCAAATACGATACAGACTTATTTTATCGCTTGTACAAACTGACGCAAAAAAGAGACTGTCGAACGATCGTTTGGCTTTCAAAAACCGGCGACGGATACTTGTACTTTGTAATCGGTATGCTGCTTTGGGCGTTTGAGCCTGAGCACGGTGAGCTCTTCCTATATACAGCGCTGATGGCTTACGCGCTTGAGTTACCCCTTTATGTGCTGCTTAAGAAAATGTTCAAGCGCCCGCGCCCTTGTGATTTTCTAATGAATTTAACGGCACATGTTACCCCGTCCGACAAGTTTTCACTCCCATCCGGTCACACTGCTGCAGCCACATTAATGGCATGCATAATCGCACATTATTATCCGCCATTCGCCGCACTTGCTTATGGCTGGGCGGCGTTAATTGGTTTATCACGCGTGTTGTTAGGTGTTCACTATCCTTCCGATGTAGTAGCTGGGTCATTTCTTGGTGTCATAATTGCAACGTTGAGCATTTCAATTCTGGGGTAGCATGAAATTACTATATGGTGTGCAGGGCACAGGAAATGGTCATATTGCAAGGGCTCGCGTAATGGCATCGGCGCTCGCGGAGCGCGACGACATTAGCGTAGATTTTGTATTTACGGGGCGTGCACCAGAAAAATACTTCGACATGGAAGTATTCGGAGAATACCGAACTTATACCGGCTTGAGCTTTATTACAAAGGCGGGTCGCGTAGATAAGTGGGCTACGGTAAAAGAGGCTAACGTACGTCGGTTAATTCAAGACGTAAAAGCCTTTGATACCAGTGCCTATGATTTATTGGTTAACGATTTTGAACCTGTTACCGCATGGGCTGCCAAACGCCAAGGTTTGCCTTCTATTTCCATTAGTCATCAAGCCGCCTTTGCCTACAACGTCCCTAAAAGAGGCAATACCATTTTTGACACTTTGCTCATGAAAGTATTCGCCCCTACTGAGCTTCAGTTAGGTGTTCATTGGTATCATTTCAATCAGCCTATCATACCGCCGTTTGTAGCTGAAAAGCCCGTTTTATCACCAGGAACGGGGCATGTGTTAGTGTATCTTCCTTTTGAAGACATCGACGATGTTCAACAAATGCTCGAACCGCTGAGCGATCAAATCTTTCAGTGTTTTCATCCCAACATTGATGAAGCCAAAGAAGCAGGACACATACACTGGCACCCGACGTCTAAGAAACATTTTCAAAAAGCGCTCGAGCGTTGTAATGGCGTCATTGCAAATGGCGGTTTCGAACTGTCCAGTGAAGCATTGCAACTAGGGAAAAAACTCCTTATCAAGCCGTTGCATGGTCAATTTGAGCAATTGTCTAACGTACTCACCTTAGACCAACTTGATTTATGCCATACGCTTTTTCAACTAGACACCGACATTGTGGAGGAGTGGCTTGAAGCCCCAGATAACGAAGCGATCACTTTTCCAGACAACCCTCAAATTCTGATCGACTGGCTCAAAAACAAAGACTTTTCCGACACCCAAAGCCTATGTGACGCGCTATGGAAAAACGTTCGATACGGTGATAAAACGCAAGAACGCTTATTGGCTCTTGCAATTTAATACCGCAATGCGATGATAGCGGCATTTGTCGTATTCTTCGCGGGATTTTTCGTGCTTAAAAAGTCAGTGGTTTTCTTGCTAATGCTCACAGCATTATGTGGCTGCGGTTATAAAGGAGCGCTTTATATTCCTGAAGCGCCTAAACAAAACACATCGGCTGACCCAGCGTCTTCTAACACGCTAGAAACCGGTGCGGCCTCTGGCGATAACAACATTTCCCCCGCAACTACTCCTGGAGAACAGAACTAGTGGATTACTTTGCCTACAGCGAAGGACAGCTTCATGCTGAACAAGTGGCTGTTTCTGATATTGCCGCTCAATACGGAACACCCGTTTACATATATTCACGTGCTACCTTAGAGCGCCATTGGCACGCGTTTAATGATGCGATTGGTGAGCACCCTCACCTTGTGTGTTATGCCGTTAAAGCTAACTCTAACATTGGTGTTTTAAGCGTTCTCGCTAAACTGGGATCGGGCTTTGATATCGTTTCTGCTGGTGAACTCGCCCGGGTAATTGAAGCCGGTGGTGATGCCAGCAAGGTTGTATTTTCAGGTGTAGGTAAAAAGCATGACGAAATCCGCTATGCACTACAGCAAGGTATAATGTGCTTCAACGTAGAGTCTGAGCCTGAGCTTCATCGTATTAACGAGGTGGCCGGTGAATTAGGCGTAAAAGCCCCTATTTCACTACGTATTAATCCTGATGTAGACGCGAAAACTCACCCATATATCTCTACGGGCTTGAAAGCCAATAAATTTGGGATTGCCCGCGAACGCGCCCTAGCTACCTATGAATTGGCGGCCTCTTTACCCAATTTGAATGTAGTGGGTATGGACTGTCACATTGGCTCTCAATTAACTGAAATTGGCCCATTCGTTGATGCGTTAGAACGCCTGTTAGTGCTTATTGATGAATTGGCAGAGCGAAACATCATTATTGAGCACTTAGATGTAGGTGGCGGCCTAGGCGTTACCTATAACGATGAAAAACCACCTCACCCTAAAGCTTACGCTGAGGCAATGGCCGAAAAAATGGTTGGCCGTGAAAACCTGAAGCTTATTCTTGAACCTGGCCGGGCTATTGCCGCAAATGCGGGTATCTTGGTGACAGAAGTCGAATTCATTAAAGAAGGCGAAGAAAAAAGCTTTGCTATTGTAGACGCGGCGATGAACGATTTATTGCGCCCTGCACTTTACTCTGCGTGGCAAAAAATCATTCCCGTCAAACAGGAAAGCACCGCAACACCGAGGATATATGACGTTGTGGGTCCCGTTTGTGAAACCGGCGATTTTATAGGCAAAGATCGTGAATTAGCCATAGCGCCTACCGACTTACTTGCCGTTCGTAGCGCTGGCGCCTATGGTTTTGTTATGGCGTCAAACTACAACAGCCGCTGCCGTCCGGCAGAAATCATGGTTGATGGCGAAAAGGCGATTGTGGTTCGCGAGAGAGAAAAACAAAAAGATCTCTGGCAAGGTGAGCATAAACTTCCGTAAACTAGAGACAAACTAACAAGAAAGATGCGCGTTTAATGCAGGTTCAATTTTCAAAAATGCACGGGTTGGGTAACGATTTCATGGTAATTGATAACGTTACTCAAAACGTATTTTTCTCCAAAGAAAAAATTCAGCAATTGGCTAACCGTAATTTCGGCATTGGCTTTGACCAGCTGTTGATGGTTGAACCGCCTTACGACCCAGAGCAAGACTTCCACTACCGCATTTTTAATGCGGATGGCTCCGAAGTAGAGCAATGCGGCAACGGCGCACGTTGTTTTGCGCGCTTCGTTAAGCAAAAAGGGTTAATTAACCGCAACAAAATAGTGGTCAGCACCAAAGCCGGTAAGATGGTGCTTTACCTCGAAAAAGACGGCCAGGTTACCGTGAATATGGGTAAACCAGAATTCGAACCGGCCAACATTCCCCTTAAAGCGAATAAGCAAGAAAATACTTACATTTTGCGCGTAGGCGAAAGCACCCTATTTATCGGTTCTGCCTCAATGGGTAATCCACATTGTGTGATGGAAGTTGATGATGTTGATACTGCTAACGTCGCTGAAATAGGCCCACTTGTTGAAAAACACGAGCGCTTTCCTGAAGGCGTAAACGTAGGCTTTATGCAGATCATCAACGAATCTCACATTAAGCTAAGAGTTTTTGAGCGCGGTTCTGGCGAAACCCTGGCCTGTGGCAGCGGTGCATGCGCAGCAGTTGCAATTGGTCAAATACAGGGTAAATTAGGTAAAGATGTACGGGTAGACCTACCCGGGGGCAGCTTACGTATACGCTGGCCCGGCCCGGATAACGTTCTAAAAATGACAGGGCCTGCCGAACACGTATATGACGGACAGATAAACTTATGAGCGACGTATTGGGGCAGTCTAACGCCACGCAATTAATTGAGCCTTTTAATGACGCGTCTGAATTGTCAGCTTCAGATGTACGCACTTTCTTGTTAGAGAACCCCGACTTCTTCGCTCAACACCCTGATTTGCTAGAAAAAATCAAGCTTCCTCATGAGCACAAAGGCAGCGTATCGCTAGTAGAAATACAAGGCGAGCAGCTGCGACAAAAAGTTAGACAGCTAAACTTCAAACTCAATCAATTGGTTAGCATTGCCAAACAAAATGAAAAAATTTATCGCGTTTACACCGATTTAAACGTGCAGCTTTTGCGCTGTGAGAGCGTGGCAGAAGTACAGTTCACCTTAGAAGACGTGCTTCAAGAGCGTTTGCAGTTGTCATCGGCGGTAATAAAAAGTTTTAAGGGCCCTCACGCTATCCCAGAATTGCAGCAGCGTCTGTTTACGGAAAAGCGCTTCAAAAATACTAACTTCTTCTTTGGCCGTTTATCTCAGCACGAGCGGCAATTATTGTTTGGGGAAAGTCCCGCTGAATCTGTTGCGCTCATGTTGCTTGGCGACAATCGCGAACTGGGCATTTTGGGTATAAGCAGCAGCGACGCCAGCCACTTTACGCCCGATATGGATACACTTTTACTCCAGCAGCTTCAGCAAGTGCTCAATATTATCCTACCTGAAATGATGGGATATTAGAGGAAGTGTCTACGGACGCAATAATGAGCGCGCCTTGCCAAGCATGGCTAGATAAATTTTTACTCCACCTGCAGGTAGAAAGAGGGCTCTCCCTTCATACTATCAAAAACTACAGGCGCCAACTTGCTGAGGTTGCTACGCTACTGAATCTTGACGAATGGTCTGGTCTTACCCCGAGCGACATAAAGCGGGTTATGGCTGATGCCAAAATGTCGGGACATAGCCCTCGAAGTATTGCACTGAGATTGTCAGCACTTAGAACCTTCTGTCAGTATTTAATTGATCATAAGCAGCTTTTTAGCAACCCCGTAGAAGGCATTCAAGCTCCTAAACAAGGGAAACCTTTACCGAAGCAGCTAAGCGTAGACTTAATGCAGCAGCTACTTAATGCGTCACCTTCAAGCAGCGACGACGATGAAGGCATGCAGTTAAGAGATATTGCTATGTTTGAACTCATGTATGGTTGCGGACTTCGATTAAGCGAACTGACCGGACTAAACTTAGCTGACTGTTTAAAAGACGGTACGGTAAAAGTAATGGGGAAAGGGAGCAAACAACGCATACTCCCCCTGGGCCGACATGCCCAAAAAGCATTAAATGCATGGTTAAAAGTGCGGTCAGCCTACGCGTCACCCTACGAAAGTGCCGTATTTGTGAGTAAACGTAAAACCCGCATCTCCAACCGGCAGGTAGCGAATCGCTTAGATAAAATGGCACAAGAACAGTCTCTGTCACAAAAAGTAAGCCCTCACAAACTGCGCCATTCTTTTGCTACGCACGTATTAGAATCCAGCGGCGATTTGCGGGCGGTTCAGGAGCTGTTAGGCCATGCTAACTTATCAACGACACAGGTCTATACTCATCTCGATTTCCAGCATCTCGCTAATGTCTATGACGCAGCTCACCCGCGCGCACACAAAAAATAAAGCTTAAATAAGGTTTATCCATGCAGTTTTTTAGGTCTATCAACCACATCGACGCCATGACATTCGACCTTGACGACACGCTTTACAATAACGACCCCATCATTCGTCGGGCCGAACAGGCACTTCAGGCGCATATTGCGCAATACCATCCTGAAGCGGCTAAGTTAACGTCGCAAGACTGGTTACAACTGAAACGTGCCGCTATAGCCAAAGATAGGCGCCTGGCCTCAGATATGGGGCAGCTAAGACGGGTAGTATTGACGGCCGCGTTATCGGGCACTTCTGCCGACAAACTCGATGTTAAAGTAAACAATCGCGGTGAATTAAGCGATGCTGTAGAGGCCTGTTTTAATTGCTTTTATGACGCCAGAAGCAATTTTGACCTTGCTGACGATGTACATCATGTACTTAAAGCACTTAGTAACAAGCGACCTCTAATAGGTATTACGAATGGCAATGTTAACGCGCAAAAAATAGGTATCGAGGGGTATTTTGAGACCATCCTGCATGCCAGTACAACTCGCCCCATGAAACCGGCTCGTGAAATGTTCGATGAAGCCGCAGACCACCTAGGCATAGCGCCAAAACACATCCTGCATGTAGGCGACAACCTTATTAAAGACGTGAAGGGGGCAATAAACGCTGGCTATCAGGCGGCTTGGTTTGCGTGCAACAGGCAAATGAAGTTAGCTAATGAACCGGTGAGCGTGCTTCCTCACATAGCATTAGATGACCTTAACGAATTAACTTACTTTCTGTAAATATTGGGGTCAGAGTACTTTTCATTTTTACAAAAGACGAACGGGAAAATGTACTCTGCCCCACGATTTTAGTTGTCTTCTAGCACGTTTTGGCGCATGGATTCACAGGGGCTTTGGCAAACCGGCCTTCCCACTACTTTCGCCGGCACACCCACTACCGTGACATGAGCAGGAACGCTATTGAGCACAACGCTACCTGCGCCGACTTTCGAACCTTCACCTATTTCGATATTGCCTAAAATCTTTGCGCCAGCGCCAATTAACACGCCTTGGCGAATTTTAGGATGGCGATCGCCCGATTCATTACCGGTACCACCAAGCGTTACACTTTGCAAAATAGACACGTTGTCTTCAACCACCGCGGTTTCACCCACCACTATGCCCGTTGCGTGGTCGAACATAACACCCTTACCTATTCGGGCTGCAGGGTGGATATCAACGCCGAAACTGGCTGAATTACGGCTTTGCAAAAATAGCGCGAGCTGATGGCGACCATGTACCCAAAGATAATGTGCCATGCGATGAACTTGTACCGCGTGAAAACCTTTAAAATGAAGTAAAGGCGTGAGGTAATCATTAACTGCCGCATCGCGCGCTTTGATAGCAAGAATGTCTGCAGTAGCAGCTTCACTGATACTAGGCTCTAATAAATACGCTTCGTCAAAAACTTCACGAATCGCAATAGCAGGCATAACGTCATCGGCCATTTTGTTTGACAAAATAAAGCTCAACGAGGATTCAAAGTTATGGTGCGCAAGTACACTGGCATGCACATAACTGGACAGCAAAGGTTCGTTTTCTGCAACAACTTGCGCTTCTTGTTTCAGCGTCGACCAAAAGTCGATTGGCGTGGAAAGTGCGGTCATGAGCATGTTCCATTAAAATAAAGGTGTCACGTACTGTAAGTTTGGTTTGTTAGCCGCCGCTAAACAACATTAACCTACGATTGAATGTTGCAATGTAAAATAAGTAGATTCAGGCCTAGAGTTTACCTGAGTTTGATATGACACAATACCGATGTGATACCGCGGAAGCGTCTAATTCGATCAAACTATCTTATTAATTTGTTATAGCAAAGGCCTACAAGATCTAACTGCAGCAATTTGCGACAATCACGCTTAATGCCTTTCTCGAGTAGTTATGTGTGTAAGGAAAAAACATGACCTTTGCGTCAGTGATAGAAAACTGGACTGTATAAATTCACAGTCAGGTGGCATAATAACGGGTTGCTGTAAGAATAAAACTATCAACCAACAGGTACCACATTATGGATGTATCTCGACTGCTAGACGAGCTTAACGATAAACAGCGTGAAGCAGTAGCAGCCCCATTGTCTAATGCTTTAGTACTTGCCGGCGCAGGTAGTGGTAAAACCCGCGTTTTAGTGCATCGTATTGCGTGGTTGATGGAAGTCGAAAACATCGCGCCTTTTTCAATATTGGCCGTTACGTTTACTAACAAAGCGGCCAAAGAAATGCGCGGCCGTATAGAGTCATTAATGGGTCGCAGCCTACACAACATGTGGATAGGTACTTTCCATGGTCTTGCACACCGCCTGCTGCGCGCTCATCACGCAGAGGCAAATCTTCCGGAAAACTTCCAGATTATCGACTCTGACGATCAGTACCGGTTAATTCGCCGAATTCTGAAAGCCATGAACTTAGATGAAAAGCATTGGGCCCCCCGCCAAATTCAGTGGTATATCAATGGCAACAAAGACGAAGGATTGCGTCCTCAGCATATTGAGACACACGGCGACCATATTCAAAAAACGATGCGTGAAGTCTACGCGGCCTATCAAGATGCCTGCGACCGCTCTGGTTTAGTTGATTTTGCCGAACTGTTGTTACGCGCACACGAATTGTGGGCCAAAAACCCTGAGGTACTCGCTCATTACCAACGCCGTTTTCGCGCGGTATTGGTCGACGAATTTCAAGATACAAACAACATTCAGTACGCGTGGCTTCGCATGTTGTGTAGCGGTGGTACTAACAACATTATGATAGTGGGTGACGACGACCAATCTATTTATGGCTGGCGTGGTGCAAACGTAGATAATATTCAGCACTTTCTCAAAGACTTTGATAAGCCCAATACCATTCGTCTTGAACAGAATTACCGTTCCACTGGCAATATTCTAAAGGCCGCAAATACCGTCATCGACAATAATACGGGCCGTCTTGGTAAAGAGCTATGGACCGAAGACGCACAAGGCGAGCTTATCTCTGTGTATGCCGGTTTTAACGAACTGGACGAGGCGCGATTTATCGTTTCCAAGATTAAAGACTGGCTTAATCAAGGTAATGCCTTAAGCGATACAGCCATTCTTTACAGAAATAACGCCCAGTCGCGAGTTCTGGAGGAAGCGCTTCTTCATGAAGGTTTAGCCTACCGCATCTACGGTGGATTGCGTTTCTTCGAACGCCAAGAGATTAAAGATGCCTTGGGCTACATGCGGATGGTCAGCCATCCACATGACGATGCCGCATTTGAGCGGGTGGTAAACACGCCAAGTCGTGGTATTGGTGAAAAAACTCTCTCACAAGTTCGCGACACCGCACGCGCGCACAATTGTTCAATGTGGCAGGCTTGCCAGTTACTCATTAACGAAGGTGGGTTTAAAGGCCGAGCATTAAACGCAATGCAAAGCTTTGTGCTGCTCATCACAGAACTTGAGCAGGCCACAATAGACGCCCCTTTGGACCAGCAAGCTGATAAGGCGATTAAGCAATCGGGTCTATATGCTATGTATCAAGCTGAGCGTGGTGAAAAAGCGCAAGCCCGAATAGAAAACTTGGAAGAACTTGTCACTGCGTGTAAAACGTTTATCGTACCCGACGAAGCTGAAGAAATGACGCCACTTGCGGCGTTTTTGGCTCACGCTTCTCTTGAAGCCGGCGAGACGCAGGCCGATAAGGATCAAGACGCGGTGCAAATGATGACTATCCATACCGCAAAAGGTCTGGAGTTCCCACTTGTATTTATGGCTGGTGTTGAGGAAGGGATGTTCCCGAGTCAAATGACTAACGATGAACCTGGTCGAATGGAAGAAGAGCGCAGACTTTGCTATGTTGGAATGACCCGGGCAATGCAGAAGTTATATATCACTTACGCCGAAAGCCGTCGACTGTATGGCCAGGATAAGTATCACACTGCTTCTAGGTTTATTCGCGAAATGCCAACGGACTGCGTAGAAGAAGTTAGATTAAAGTCTACGATATCGCGACCGATACATAATCGTTTTAGTCAAGCAACGTCACATGCGAGTTTTGAAGAAACGGGCTTTAGTTTAGGCGAACGGGTTGTTCATCGTAAATTTGGTGAAGGTATTGTCCTTAACTATGAAGGCAGTGGTGAGCACGGCCGAGTTCAAGTAAACTTCGATGAATTTGGCAGCAAATGGCTAGTACTTGCTTACGCAAAGCTGGAGAAAGCGTAAATTTTAAACGTGGCAAGGCAGCCTTTATCTAAGTTGGAATGTATGCAGCAACACGTGCTGATCATCGAAAATGGTGAAGGCAACCTTGAACTCATCGCGAAGCTCGTTCGCCGTGCGGGTCTTACGCCCGTTGGCGCGACGTCGCTGACGGAAGGAAAAGCGCGGTTTTCTAAAAACGTACCCGAAACGTTTTTGTGCGCTATTGTTGCATATTCACTTCCCGATGCACCTAAAGGCGAAGCTATCGACTTTGCGGTGGACTCTTTTATTCCAACTATAGCCACCACAGAAAGCCTGGACAATGCGATTCGCGATAAAGTACTTGAACGAGACGTAGTCGATTATATTCCCAAAGAAAACTCACAGAATTACGATTACCTAAACCGCCTTATTAGTCGCCTTGAAAAAAACAAGTCCACCGGCGTAGTGGTAGTAAGCACTAATCGAGTGCTGCGTACGAGAACGGTTTCATTGCTGCAGCGCCACAACTTTATCGCTTTTGAATGCTTAACGGCCACAGATGCCATGCAATGCTTGTCTGAGAACAACAATGTGCGCCTTGTTATTACCGACAATACCCTTCCCGATATGACCGGAACACATTTTGTCGCCAGTTTGAGAAAAGCATTTTCAAAAGAACAGCTTTCAATAATGGGCATAGCCGGAGGAAAGGGCATGCTCATGTCAGCCCACTTTATCAAAAGTGGCGCCAACGACTTTCTTCGTGTGCCCTACTGTCACGAAGAGTTCTTGTGCCGCGTGATGCAAAACGTTGAGTATATTGAGAGTGTGGAAGAAATTCGTCGGGTTGCCAATACGGATTATCTGACAGGCTTACCCAACAGGCGTCACTTTTTCTATATGCTTACGGTACAGCACCAAAACTTATCTGACGCTCACGCCCTTGCCCTTATCGATTTGGACTTTTTTAAGTCCATTAACGACACCTACGGACATGACGCCGGCGACGTTGTATTAAAAGCCATAGCGGCACTGATTGAGTTTTATTTTCCAGACGAAATCATATCTCGATTTGGTGGCGAAGAGTTTTGTATTTATATGCCTTCCACACCGCTTGACGAGGCGTGCGAACGCTTAGAAGATTTCAGAAAGGTCGTCGAAGCAGAAGTAATTCAACTTCCTAAAACCAACATAAAGGTTACCTGTAGTATTGGGGTAAGCGGTGCCCACACCCAGCGAGTTGATAAGCTATTGAGCTTAGCGGACAAGCAGCTTTACGCAGCGAAAAATAGCGGCCGTAATCAAGTGAAGTGTGAACCACCTGACACCCCCGACCAACAACAAAACAAGCTGTTTTAACGATTTAAACAGCGCACTCCACTGACCCATTCAATAACCTGTAAACTACGCCTCTTTATACTGATACCAGCGGACTGGTACTATTGCTCAACTGCAGTTTTTCTGGCCTGACGCTGATTGCGATAGTTCACCAGCGAGTCTGCGCTAAACAAAACAAGTGCCACCCATACAAAGCCGAAAGTCACTAATCTCGACTCCTCCAACGGTTCACCGTATAGATATACGGCAAGAACAAACATGAGGGTTGGCCCGATATATTGAAAGAAGCCCAATGTTGAATACATTATCCGTCTTGCTGCAGCGGTAAAACATAACAATGGCGCCGTGGTTACTATACCCGCGGCCATGATGAGCATGTTCAAGGTAACGTCGTTATTAAATAAATTGCTGTATTCAGAGCCGAAGAAAACCCAGTAAATAATCGCCAACGGCGATAACATTAAGGTTTCTATAAAAAGACCTGGTAGTGAATCTACCGCGACTTGTTTTCTAAGTAGGCCATATACGCTGAAGCTACCGGCGAGCACCAACGCAATCCACGGCACGTGACCGTACGAGAAGATGAGAATGGCTACGCCAATAACGGCAAGCCCAACAGCAACACGCTGAAGGTTACGCAGTCTCTCACCTAAGAACAGTCGACCTAAAAAGACATTAATTAACGGGTTAATGTAATAGCCCAAACTCGCGTCCAGAAGATGGTCGTTATTGATGGCCCAGATAAACAGAAGCCAATTTGCCCCGAGCAGCAATCCGGCAACAAACAGTATTTGCATTACCCGCTTGTTGCGAAACGCGGCCCCCACTTTAGGCCACTGCTTTAACCCGGCAATAAGCGCAATTAACAAAATAACTGACCAAATCACCCTGTGCATCAATATTTCAGCGGCTGGCAATACCATCAGCTGTTTAAAGTAAACAGGCGCTACGCCCCACATACTGTATGCGGCAATAGCACAGATTACACCGATCTGAGCGGCACTGGCTTGCTTTGACAAGGCTGACTCCAAAGGCATTCAAGGTAATAAGGCGCGTATTGTTTATCAGGCTCAACAAATACACAACCTTTACTGCTTTCCAATAAGGATAAGACACCGATTGCTGTGTAACATCGGTGGTTTTTTAATAAGGCCACTTAGAGCAACGTGACCTTGCGGACTGGTATTACGCTAACAATGCAGCGTAATAACGTTGTTTAAAGTAAAAACAACGTTCCCAAACCGAGAAACGCTACAAAGCCTACGATATCGGTTACCGTTGTAAGGATCACTGAGCCTGACAACGCAGGGTCTATTTTAAGCTTATCAAGAATAACCGGTACAAATACCCCCGCTAGCGCAGCGGCCACTATGTTAAATAGAATGGCTAAACAGATAACCAAACCCAACATGGCGTCGGTAAACCAAAAATAAGCAACCACGCCTATTACTAACGCCCAGATGACGCCGTTCACCCCACCAACTTTAAGCTCTTTCACCATCAGTGCACGCAAGTTAGCGGGGGTCACCTGCCCCAAGGCCAAGCCGCGTACAATCAACGTCAGGGTTTGGCTACCAGCAATACCGCCCATACTTGCAACTACAGGCATCAATACGGCAAGCGCTACAACCTGTTGTAGTGTGCCTTCAAACAAACCAATAAACCATGAAGCAAGGAATGCTGTGAGCAAGTTAATACCTAACCACAACGCTCTGTTTCGCGCACTTTTAGCCACCGGCGAGAATAAGTCTTCGTCTTCATCCATACCCGCCGAAGCCATCACTTGGCGCTCGTAAAATTCATTCACCAACTCACTGGCTGACGTTACATCCAAACGGCCAAGCAACTTATTATTTTCGTCGACCACGGGTAACGATGCCAACCCAGAGCGCTGCACAACAAGGGAGGCGTTCATTGTGTCGTCAGCCCCCTGGATAGTGGTCACGTTCTCTTCTGATAAGTCGAAAAGCGACACGTGGTCCTGCGCGGTAAAAAGATGACTGATCTTTACTAAAGCTGAAAACTGTCCAGAACGGTTGACCAAAAAAATACTGTCACAGTGCTGTGGCACTTCTCTTCTAAGTAAACGCAACCCTTCTCGCACCTTAGCATTAGACGGCAAAACGAGCTGTTCGTGGTTTACCCAGTGGCCTATTTGATTATCGGGAAACTGAGTCGCCTCCCTAAAATATTTACGCTCTTTGGAGTCAAGAGACTCATAGGCCATGTCGACCAGGCGTTTAGGCAGTGAATCAAGAAGCTCTAGTAAATCTTCAGCGTCGATACCCGCAAAGATAGACGCCCACTCGTCATGCGGCGTATTGTCGATAAGAATTTCACGGGGGTCGCTTCGCATTTCAACAAGTACATCGAGCTTGCGATCACGGGGAATGCCCTCCCATACCGCCAAACGTTTTTCGACGGGCAGTGCTTCTAAAAGTGATGCGATGTAGACCTCGTCTTGTCCGCTAAGCGCGGCCAATAGCGTTGCCGGATCATCACCCATACTGTCAGTGACAATCTCTTGAATTAAATCTGGTAATGGCTCAGCCATGCTACACCCTCCTTTGATACCACTGACATCACGCGCACTCGTCGAATTTATTCGAGCTTTGAACATATTATCATGAAAAAACGCAATGACATGACTGTTCATAACTTGATGTTATAACAATCACAGCCCCTGAACATTTTATTATCTCGCGTTCAGGTACCTATTCACTGTTTTGACCAAACGTAAGCGTTAGTTCAGTACACAGACTATACCCAAACGTCCAAAGTAGCGTGAGCATGATTACTGACACAGTTTATAGTTTAAGGCAGCCCATGAGTTGAATAATAAACCACCGGCATTAAGCACTTTGGGAATGTGATATGCAAAATTATCGCTGAATTTTAGTCTAGTTTTTGCAATTGCCCCGTGAAGACATCGTCAAAAACGCGTAAAATCCAGCGCCATGACAACTGCAATAGCTTCATCAGAATCCGAACCTCAAACGCAAAGCGCTAAAACACCAGAAACTATCTTAAAAGATGTCTTTGGTTATGACGCATTTCGCGACGGTCAGGGCGAAGTCATTCACCACGTATGTGAAGGTAAAGACGCACTCGTTTTACTCCCCACTGGAGGGGGTAAGTCGCTGTGCTACCAGATCCCTGCTCTGGTGAGAAGCGGTACGGCTATTGTCGTTTCTCCCCTTATT
This sequence comes from Alteromonas sp. KUL106, assembly GCF_009811415.1. Lineage (GTDB taxonomy): Bacteria > Pseudomonadota > Gammaproteobacteria > Enterobacterales > Alteromonadaceae > Alteromonas. Next base: position 28,149 of record NZ_BLIG01000028.1, read on the forward strand.
TCATTAATGCAAGATCAGGTAGAGCAACTTAAAGCCTTAGGTGTGAAAGCGGCGTACCTCAATTCTACCTTAGAAGCAGATGAACAGGCTCGTATTAACGATGCACTGCAAGCAGGCAAGCTTGACCTTCTCTACGTGTCGCCTGAACGCCTGATGCAATATTACTTTCAGCAGTCACTGTCCCGCGCTGATATTAGCCTGTTTGCTATTGATGAAGCACATTGCGTATCGCACTGGGGGCATGATTTTAGGCAAGATTATCGCGCGCTCGGACAAATAAAATCTCGGTTTCCAGACATTCCTGTTATCGGATTAACCGCCACGGCGGACACGGCAACTCAAGCTGATATATTGACGCAACTCAACTTACAAGCACCATTGGTTTACAAAGGCAGTTTTGACAGACCCAATATTCGCTACCGAGTAATGAGTAAGTACAAAGCCTTCGACCAAGTGGTAGCGTATGTGAAACAACAAGAAGGCAGCGGCATCATTTACTGCAATAGCCGAGCAAAAGTAGACGACCTACACGCCAAGCTTTTCAGGCAAGGTTTTCGCTGCGCTGCTTATCATGCAGGCATGGATAACGACGAGCGCGAACTGGTTCAGCGTCAATTTCTCAATGACAAGGTAGACATTGTGGTCGCTACCGTGGCTTTTGGCATGGGCATTAATAAGTCTAACGTTCGCTATGTTGTTCATCACGATGTGCCCCGCAGTGTAGAAAGTTATTATCAAGAAACCGGACGCGCTGGTCGAGACGGGTTAGAATCTGAAGCGTTGCTGCTATTTGATGAGAAAGATGCAGCTCGCGTAAAACAATGGATTGAGCAAGGCGAAATTGCCGAACGAAACCAAATTGAGTTGCAAAAATTCGCAGCCATGGAGGCATTTTCAGAGGCGCAAACGTGTCGCAGACAAGTGTTACTCAACTATTTTTCTCAATTTAGCGACAGCGCCTGCGGTAACTGTGATATTTGCCTTGACCCGCCCAAGATGATCGACGGTTTAGTCATCGCGCAAAAAGTCTTGTCCTGCGTACTTAGGCTGTCACAGCAAGCGGCCAGTCAATATGTTATTGATGTGCTGCGAGGAAAGCAGTTGCGTCGAATTCAAGAAGCTGGGCATCACCAGCTCTCGACTTATGGCATTGGCAAAGACAAGTCAGATAGCTATTGGCACAACATTATCAATCAGCTGGTACACAAAGGCCTTATTCGTGTCGACATTACAGCTCACGCGGCACTGCGATTAACCGAAGCCGCGCGACCGGTGCTAAAGGGTGACGTTGCGGTTCAACTTGCCGTACCACGGCTTGAATTTAAGCCTGACAAACAAAAAGCCAAACAGGCACCCGCCAATTACGACCGAACGTTGTTCACCCGGCTTAAACATTTGCGTAAAGTGCTGGCGGAAGAAAACGAAGTGCCACCGTATGTGGTATTTAGTGATGCCACACTCGTTGATATGGCTTGCAGGCTACCCACCACGCGTAACACCATGTTAGACGTGAGTGGTGTAGGCCAAACCAAGCTAGAGCGATACGGCGACGCCTTTATTCAATTAATTGATGACTATATTAATCGCGAACACTAGCGGGAATGAAAGGCACCTATGCGTATGCGTATTCGCCGCCTTTCTCTAATGCTGCTTTGTAAGCTTCTCTTGCGTGTACGCGCTTAACATAGCCTTGTATTGCGCTGAAATCTTTCGCTCTACCGCTCGCCACCAGTGACTCCAACGGGAAAATCATTTGAACATCGGCGCCAGTAGGCTCGTCACCAGCAAACCACGTATTTTTCGATAAATAAGATTCTACATAACGTAGGCTCTGCGCTAAGTTAGGGCCGTAATACGCATTTAAAATTCCGTCAATCAGCTTGTTCGTAATCGGTTTTATAAAAAATGGCTTAGACCCTTTTTGACGCGCTTTTTCTAGCACCAGATTCGCAACAAGGGGCGGCATAAGAGACCCTTCTGCGAAATGAAGCCAAAACCAATACTGCTGAAGTGCTTCAGGGTCTTGTGGCACAGAAAAGGAGTCGGTAGCGTGATGACGCACAAGATATTCAACGATAGCGCCAGATTCAGCAATGGCACCGTGGGGCGTTGAAAGTACCGGAGAGCGACCTAGCGGATGAACTGCTCGCAATGAGTCTGGCGCTAAGTTTGTTTGACTATCTCTTTGATAGAATTCTATTTTATACTCTACGCGTAGCTCTTCAAGTAGCCAAAGTATTCGCTGTGAGCGAGAGTTATTTAAATGATGTAGTGTTAGCATACCCCGTCCTTAATGCGCTTGGATTAACGCTGTTTTTATTGTGTTGTACTATATACAGTTATAACTGCTAGCAGGTTTACATACACCTATAAATTGACAGAACTATGCAACCTTTTACTCTTTATGATGTTCAGCAAAACGCAAAAATCAGCGGACAAAGCGTTGAAATTTGCCTTGAGCTTCCCGCCACGCCACTGAAAACCCACCAGTGGCTAGCGCATTTTTGTATGCTGTTTAACTTCTCGGCGTCCGAGTCCGACTGGGGTGCAGATCGCTTTCAAACCATTCTTACCACCAAATCTGACGACACGGGTTTTCAATGCATGCTATGTATAGAGTGGCTTTGCGAAGCAATCTGGCTAGAGCCTATCGGTACACAACAATCCGCCAATACTATTTTTGATTATATTAATACCAGTCCGCATAGATAATTACCCACTCAGCGGATTGGTATAACCGTGCCTAAGGCCTCTTCGGTTCCTTTGCTTTGTGTTTGGCTTTTGAGCCTGACTAGTATTATTCTAAAGATACACAATGGGTTATCGAATATCGCGGCAAAACGTTTTGCTAAACGAGTGATCCCATATCGAGTGCTGAAAGGAATTAACGCGTGGTAATAGCCCGGTATACAAAGTACGCAGCAGCTTTGCTCATTAGTTTGATAATGACTTGCTGTAACGCGCTGGCAGGCAGTCAACTTGTAATCGATGAGTCTTTTGAACGCACTATTATTAATCAACATGCAGAGCTTTCTCTTGCTCCTAACAGTGCCACCTATTTTGATATTCTAAACGGACATTCATCAAAGCCATCGTTGTCAGGCTCAAAAGCGCATGAGCAAATATGGTACTCAACCAAGCTTCATCATTCTGGCTATAGCCCTATCCCGCTGGTTCTTAACATAGAAAGGCTTAACGTTGACGACCTGCAAATTTATTTACTCGACAGCAGTCAGCGCATAATTAAGTCTTATCGCTATCAAGCCGGAAAAGGCGACTTTTCGCTAAAACAGCCCATCCCCAACATACGAATGGCGTTTACGCTGCAACCTTATCAAGATGCTCAGCTATTAATTTCCGTTAACGACAAGGGCCTTAAATACTTCCCAATTGCTCTGTGGGAAAGAGACGTGCTAGCGCAGCACGACACAAACATGTTGACGTTGCTCGGAGCGATATTTGGGGCGCTAACGGTTATCGCGTTTTATTACTTATTTTCCTATTTGAATCAGCGTATACCCACCCGCTTTTGGCTCACCATGGCCACCCTGGTTATCATTGCTTTACTGTTTATTACAGAGGGTGGGCTCGCACTTTGGCCTAACCTGACTAATGCCAGTGAAAACTTTTACGCCGTATGCCTTGGCATGCTTTTACTTTGCGTCGCGAAGGTAAACCACCATCTTTTTACACGGGTTCCTTTGGTATTACGGCTCGTTAACTACACCTTACCTATTGCAGCAACGCTCTACTGCTTGACCACGAACGCCTACAACACCACCCTCACTTTGTTACTGCTCACTGCAGCTATGGGTCTTTACCAGGTGGCACTCGCGCTGGTTTTCAAAGACAACCAGAGCCGTATCGTCAGCACGACGTACATCCTTGCATGGTTGTCGTTTTTCGCATTCTACGCATTAGTGACGCTCACGCTTTTCAGTGACCTTGTTTACACCGTTGGGGTGACTATGGGTATGTTGATATTCGTCATCCTTGGGTTCCTGTGTTTTGGATTTTCTGTCATCGCTAAGGAGCAAGCGAAAAATCAGCACAAACTATCAACGCAGGCAGCAACCATTGCTAGCTTGAACCACTTTTACGATTTATTCAGAAACTCGGCGGAAGGTCACTACACGTCAACGTGGGAAGGAAAGCTAATATCCGTGAACCCCGCCATGTGCAAAGTGTTTGGCTATGAGAGCGAGGATGAAATGCTTTTAGAAGCAGTGAACACATCAACGTTTTATGCGTCACCTGAAGATAGGCAAGTTTTATTAGGCAAGGTGTCTCAGCAAGGCTTCGTTACTGGAAAGGAAATTCGTGGAAAACGCAAAGACGGCAGCGAGTTTTGGTTCTCCTTATCTTGTCAAATGAGGGAAAGCGAGGAAGGCAATTTTCTGTACGGCTCCATTATTGATATCACTGAGAAAAAACAGTCTGACCTTAGTCTTCAATATTTGGCCACTCACGACTCGCTAACAGGGGTATACAACAGGCGTCAGTTTGAAACCCTCTTTAGGGAAAAAGTGAGCGCACAAAATGACATTCCTGTTTGCATGCTTTTTATCGATCTAGACCGTTTTAAAGTGGTCAATGACACATGCGGGCACAAGGCTGGTGACGTGCTAATCAAAGACATTTCGCGATTAATCGAAAACACCCTCACGCCTGATGCACAAATTGGCCGACTAGGTGGGGATGAATTTGGCATTATATATTCCGCACTCAGCGCTGATGAGGTATGCCAAAACGCAGTCAAAATATTGAATGCGGTGCAAGCATACCGATTTATGTGGGACAACCGCATTTTCAACTTAGGCGTCAGTATAGGTATGGTGGTTTGCGATGATAGCGAAGTGACCCCGGGACAATACATGAGCATGGCAGATGCCGCCTGCTACTTTGCGAAAGAACAGGGTAGAAACCAAGTTCACAGATACAACAAAGATGATGAAAGCATGCAGCGCTATCAGCGCGAGCTAGATTGGGTATCATCCATTAACAATGCGTTAGAGGAAGGGCGTTTCGAGCTTTACTATCAATCATTGCGCCCCCTAAATAAAACCAGCGACGGGCATTACTACGAAGTGCTATTGAGACTTCGAGAGAAAGACGGCGCGTTGGTTGAACCCGCGAACTTCTTACCTACCGCTGAGCGCTTTGAAATGAACGTTAACGTAGATAAGTGGGTCGTAACCAATACGTTTAAATGGTTATCAGAAAATCCTGAACACCTATCACAATTAAGGCGGTGCAGTATTAACCTGAACTGCCACTCTCTGGCAGACAGAGACTTCACATTATTCATACTGAACGCCTTCGAAACGTTCAATATTCCTTATGACAAAATTTGTTTTGAAGTCATTGAGTCTGTCGCCATTATTAAAATGGATGACACACTCGCTTTTATGCGTACGTTCAATCGCCTTGGCTGCTCTTTTGCATTAGATGATTTTGGCAGTGGCTTCTCTTCGTACAGCTATCTCAAAAGTTTGCCGGTTAGTCAGGTAAAGATTGACGGGATGTTCATTAAGGATATGCTTAACGACAGCGTCGATACAGCGATGGTTGCCTCTATCAATGATGTCGCAAAAGCAATGGGTATGCAGACCGTCGGTGAATTTGTCGAAAATGAGGGCACGATGGCCCAATTGGGTAAAATGGGAATCGATTTCGCCCAAGGGTATGGCGTTGCCAAACCGGCTCCGTTACGTGACTTTCAGCCCTTGTAATAATCATTCTTAATGGGCTTTATGCGAAAAAAGTGATAGCTGAAGCGTCTACGCGCGTATAATGCTAATCCGCATAGATAATTAAATGATAGACTTGCAAAAAAAGAAGTCATCCCCACTTAATGCCCACTGTCTAAAGTGTAGAAGTAACATGAGTAGCAAACAGCCTAAATACGAATATGTCAGTACCGCAAAATTACCTACGCGTATGGGTGATTTTAAAATACACGGCTTTGTCGAAGCGAGCGGCCAAGAGCACGTCGCCCTTTCCTATGGCGAATGGAAGGAAGAAGACGTCGTTCCCATTCGTATTCACTCAGAATGCTTAACCGGCGACTCGTTATTTAGCACGCGATGTGACTGCGGTTTTCAACTAGAAAAAGCCATGCAGAATATTGTCGAGAATGGCTACGGCGTATTGCTATATTTGCGACAAGAAGGGCGCGGCATCGGCCTGTTAAACAAAATTCGCGCCTATAACCTTCAAGACAGCGGCATGGACACGGTGGAAGCAAACGAGCACCTTGGCTTTGATGCAGACTTAAGAAGTTATGACATCTGCAAACTTATGCTCGACACACTGAACGTGAAACACGTTGAGCTGATGACCAATAACCCTAAAAAGTTGGCGGCGCTAAAAGCATTGGGCATCGATGTAGTAGGCAGAAAGCCAATAGATCACGGCATCACCAAAGACAACAAGCACTATTTGAAAACGAAAACAGAGAAGTTAGGTCACGCATTCGACCCACACGTCTTTAAATAGCACGTCTGCTATAAAACTCTCTAAAGCGCCCATGTTTAACATGGGCGTTTTCTATTCAGCTTCGGTTAATCATAGGTTGGTTATAACGTATACAGACTTACCACATTGCGCCTAGCGAACGCCTTTTGTCGATAGTGCAATGTAAGGAAAATGTATGAAAAACATAGCCTTAACTGTGATAGTAGCGCTTTCAAGTGCCGCGACACTTCCTGCACTGGCGCAAACGAGCGCAAACGTGACGCAGATCGGCGCGTCAATTGAGCAATATTCTGATGCCCAACTCGACAGCGTGCTCGCCCCGATTGCGCTTTACCCAGATACTCTGCTTACTCATATTTTAATTGCGTCTACTTATCCGCTAGATGTGGTGGCTGCCGATCGCTGGCGTCAAAGCAATAAGCACCTAACGGCTGAACAAGTAGAAAATGTACTTACCAACGTCGATTGGGACCCAAGCGTAAAGGCCCTCGCCCCTTTTACTGATTTGCTAAACACCATGGCCAGCGACCTTGAATGGTTGCAGCAACTGGGCGATAACGTGCTCATTGATCAAAGTCGCGTGCTCGACCGTGTCCAGGTACTTCGACAGCATGCGCACAATACCGGCAATTTAGTGACAAATGACTACATTGAGGTAGAAACCGAGCGAGAAAAAACCCGAGAAATAATCTACATAGAACCTCGCCAACGAGAAGTCGTCTATGTGCCCTATTACGACCCGCATGTTGTCTATGGCCATTGGTGGCATGCAACCTCACCCGTGCGCTGGCGTCATCACGTTAACTACCACCATCATAGCAATGTATTTTGGTCGCCTAGCCTTCGCCTTTCTACGTTTTTCTTTTTTGGCAGTGTTCACTGGCACAACCGCCATGTAGTGATACACCGAGACCCCGTGCGTCGCTATTATCATGGGAGCCCCAGAAAACGCGTGAGTAACCGCGAGTATCGTCGATGGGAGCACAACACGGTGCACCGCCGAGCACGTTATTCTAATCATGTAGTGCATAGCGCTCCTTCACGCTACGACAAAGCGGGGGCAATGCGAATAAAGCCTCTGTCTGATAGGCAAGTAAGGACAATGGATTCATCGCCTCGCTATAATGAAAAGTACTCGGGTGGGTCCGTATCGCGCACCGGTGATAGTAAGCCTATAAAACGAACCATTGAACCAAAGAAGGTCACAGCACTTCGAGAACATCGCGTTAAAACCCAGCAAGGCACTGTCAAACACAAACCTTCTATTGAGCACGCACTTAAGCGTAATCAAAAGATAGCCAAAAACAACAAACCTACAAAGGAAAGCACGTTAGCACAGTTAAAAAGAGACAAGCCTGCCAGACTCTCGCCTAACTCAAAGGTGCATAAGCAGGTTAAGCAAAACGCTGGCGAGCGACGATTGCCTGAACACAATACCGGCAAAGGGCGTGTAGAAAGAGCTAGCCCTGTACAGCGTTCAGTAGCGAAGGCGAGCAGTAAGCCTATGCGAAGTGAGCGCAATAGCAACGACTACAAACGAAGCAACCATAGTGGCTCGCAAAAACAAATAGCGCGAGAAGGGCGAAGCGTTGCCAAGGGTCACTATGAAAAACGTTAACACCACTAACAAAGGCGCTGCAAGGATTGCTCGCCTTTGAATACCACTTATTGGCTAATAGGCTCATCTATTGTTGGCGACTTCATGCACCTTCAACAGCGCGTCTACAAACCGCAAAGGGGAGCGTTCATCTAGATTAAAATACAAAGAGGGTTCAATAAGCTCCAGTTCCATAACCGCCCACTGGTTGTTTTGTTTCACCAAATCAACGCGGGCATAAAGGGCATCACAGGGCATCGCTGCAAGCGCCTTTTCTGCGATAACGCGTTGAGCACTGTCCACATTTACCGTGTGCAAGCTTCCACCGTGCTCTTCTTGCACGCGAAAGTCCCCTTTCTGAGGCACTTTTTTAATCGCATGGCTCAATGCACCGCCAAAATAAAATAATGAGTACTCTCCTTCTTCTACAATGGAAGAGAGGAAAGGCTGGATCATGAAGTGCCGCTGTTCAAAGGTCTTAGCTAGGAGAGAGGCGCTTTCTGACCAACTCTCGCGCTTAAGCCTAAATGTGTCGTCAGCATTTGCACTCAAAACAGGTTTTATGACTATTGCCTCACTGTCAAATTGTTCAAACGCACTGTCTATAACATCGTTATTAAACGTGGTTTCCCATCGTGTATCTACAATGGGAACCCCTTCACGTTTGAGGTCCTTCAGATAGTACTTTTCAATGTTCCACTGCATCAGCGCCAGCGGGTTTAACAAGGTTGCTGTTGATGCATCTATCTCTTTCAGACAATGAAGGAAAGCCTCTGCGTGTTGCTGATAGTCCCAAGTACTTCGCACGATAACATAGTCAAACCGGCTCCAGTTTTCAGTTGTTTTGTGCCATGATACCGTGTCTACTTTCCAACCTTGTTGATTGAAATACGGCACCAATAATTCGTCATAAACGAAAAAGTCTTCAAGATTGTCTGTGGAAAGAAAAGCGACTGATGGCATGTGACTCTCCTCGAGAGAAAATAGCGTCATAGCCTCCAAAAAAAGACGACTAGACAAAAGTTAAATGGTTAAAAAACGCCGGTTTACGTAAAATAGCGAAAATTAGCATAGATCGAACTTCTAACCTACAATTTCAGTTCACCTACTTGTCGGAGAATGACATGCAGTACCCTTGGCTTCTTGATGGACACAAGATTTTTCGAGTAGTGATCATTGTTCAGCTTATTATTGCTGTGGCTATTGGTCTTTTTACCGGGGAATTATTGCCTGCTTTCATTTTCGGCGTGCCGATTGCTGCCGTTCCCTTAATATTGAGCCTTCAAGATCCCTATTCTTCACTAAGCCGACACGCTATGGCAATTGGCGTTCAGTTGCTCACGGCATTACACATTCACCAGTCTTTTGGCTTAATTGAAATTCATTTTGAAATCTTCGTGCTGCTTGCGTTTTTATCGTGCTTTAGAGATTGGAAAGTCGTTGCTACCGGTACGGCGGTGGTGGCCGTTCATCATATCTCATTTTTCTTATTACAGGCCGGTGGCGCATCGGTGTTCATTTTTGAAGAAGGTCATGTCACTTTCCCAATCCTGCTGATGCATGCGGCTTTTGCATTAGCGGAAGGCGGCGTATTAATGTACATCGCTAGACAGAGCCATCAAGAGGGCGCGGGCGCAGCAGAATTACGTCTAGCTATTGAGTCCATGCAAAAAGACAATGGCAAGCTCGACTTAGGTGTAGCGCTCAATCGCAAGCATAAAATCGTCAGACCGTTTGCCGATCTCATAGACCAAGTCAGAGCACTCGTGGAACTAGCGTCAAACCTTACCGATGAGGTGGTGAGTGGATGTGGAAAGATGGAACTTGCGGCTAATAACATGTTCGAGATAAGCCGTAATACCGATCAGGAAATTGCCATGGTATCGGCATCGTCTGAAGAAATTGCACAAACTATGCAGCTTTCTACTGAGCAAACTACCCTTGCCAGTGACAAAGCATCTTCCGCTGAGGCTTCATCACGAAGCACTCGTGACACCATTTCTAATACAAGCAGTACCATCGACTCACTGCGCAACACGTTAAATGCAGCTGCGCAGACAAATTCAGCGCTAAACGAACAGTGTGCTCATATTTCTGAGTCTATGCGCTCAATTACGGCGGTGGCAGAGCAAACGAATCTTCTTGCGTTAAACGCAGCCATTGAGTCTGCGCGTGCAGGTGAACATGGTCGTGGTTTTGCCGTCGTGGCCGATGAAGTTCGCACCTTAGCAATCCGCTCTAAAGAAAGTGCAGACCAGATTACCAGTATTACCGAACAATTGGTTTCGCAAACAGCGAGCTCAGTTGAGCAAATGCAGAGATGTATTAAGCTTGTTGATGAAGCTGTAATTTCTAGTAACGACGCTACCTCAGCAATGACCGGGATCATGCAGCAAATTCGTGATGCAAGTGAGAGCATGACGGAGATCGCAACGTCGGCGGTAGAGCAGGAAACGGCGTCAGCCTCTATTGCACAGAGTACCGCACGTCTCAGCGAATTTACCTCTCAAGAGCTTGCAACCGCAGAGTCGCTCGCCCAAGAAGTTGAGATGCTATCACAGATTTCAAAACGCATGCGAAACGCCATTGAGCGTTTCAAACTATAATGTGTAGCCCTGCTTTAAGGCATTAGACACCATGCGCGCGCCATGGCGGTGGACGCTTTTGCTAGTATGGGCGGTGAGTTTACTTGCCGCCCTGTTAGTTTATGGTCAGCGCCAACTGTCTTTATTCGACCCAGACGGCACACTGCTTCACCTTACGACCGCCACTCAATTTGACACACAGCTTGTCGAATTACTTAATCATGAAAACATCAAAGCCGGCTCTATAGTGCATGTAGGCACGGCCTCTCGTTGCTATTGTGAGACCCTTTCCGCGCCTCATCAACAACAGCTTTCTACTCAGCTTGGCAGCCGTTATGAGAGTGTACGCGTGAATCTGGAAGATATTCCAGAGTTACAAAAAATCATACCTGCTGTACCCGCCCTGATTGTTTTGGATGAGCGCAACCATTTGCGCTATTTAGGCCCCTATGCCACGGGATATGGTTGCTTTACCGGTAAGAACCTTGTTCAGCAAGTAGTGAGCTACGCGACACAGTCTCCATACCGTGGCGCAGTGATTAATGCCGACGCTGAAGGGTGTTTTTGCTAACGACTGGCACACATTATGTAACATCATCTATTAATACCCATTACCGCCAGCACTTCACCAAAATATGTGTAGTTTTTACTCGCACACAGCAAATGGCGGAAAGGATTACAAGGAGTCGATGATGTCAAAACACGCTACGCTCTATCGTATGGTCACGCCCAGTCACATCTGTCCATTTGGGTTAAAGTCGAAAGACTTGTTGGAGAGGCAGGGCTTTGTTGTTGACGACCACCATTTGACTAGCCGCGGCGAAACAGACAAGTTTAAAGAAAGTCACGGAGTGAAAACCACGCCACAAACCTTTATTGATGATCAGCGTATAGGTGGTTACGACGATTTACGAGATTACTTTAATTTAAAGCAGGAGAGTGAATTCGGCTCTCGCTATACGCCTATCATTGTTATTTTCTCGCTAGCAGCATTGATGGTCGCAGCGCTAATGATGAGAGGGGGTATTCCCGCTGATGTCATGTCTTTTGTCATGAACTTTATCGGTATTACCATGGTGATTCTAGCGCTACAAAAGCTGCAAGACCTTGTTGCATTCTCAAACCAATTTATTACCTATGATTTGCTAGCTATGAAGCATGTACGCTACGCGTATGTTTATCCCTTTGCTGAAGCATACGCGGGCTTGGGCATGCTCTCTGGGCTACCTGCACTTATGGTATCACCCATTTCTATTTTCATCGGAGCCATTGGCGCAGTCTCCGTGATAAAAGCGGTGTATGTGGATAAACGTGAGCTTAAATGCGCATGTGTGGGCGGCAATTCAGACCTGCCTCTTGGTTTTATTTCATTAACAGAAAACCTGGCTATGCTTGGTGCTGGCTTATATATGCTCTTAACCTGGTTGGCAATTTAACCTCGCCAGCGCTTGTCAGGTATTGGGTAATAAATTGCATCTTACCATTAGGAGGTTATCGATGAGGGCTGGCTCATCCCTCTGATATGTGACACTACGCTGCGCCCCAGCGCACTTAGGTTATAGCCGCCTTCCAGCATACTGACGATGCGGCCATGGCAGCATTCGTCGGCGATATGACGCAGCTGCTCGCTTATCCAAAAGTAATCATCCTCAACTAAACGCAAATGCGCCATAGGATCTTCTGCGTGAGCGTCAAAACCTGCAGATATCAAAATAAGCTCCGGCTGAAAATTGCGAAGTGCGTTAAACCAATGCTGAACCTTTTCCCTAAACACATCACCTGTGGCGCCTGCTTCAAGGGGAACAGACAGGATATTGCTCGCAGAAACAGGCGAGCCACTATGGGGATAAAACGGGTGCTGAAAGCTGCTGCACAACATTATGCGCTGATCACCGGCAACAATTTGTTCAGTGCCGTTGCCATGGTGCACGTCGAAGTCAATGATGGCTACTCGCTTTAGTTCATAGTTTTGAAGTGCATAGCGTGCCGCAATAACAATGTTATTAAATACACAGAATCCCATGGCACTGTCGTAGGTCGCGTGGTGCCCTGGCGGTCTGGTTGCACAAAAGGCTTGTCTGTCTTCTCCATCCATAACCCAATCCACCGCATTACAACCCGCACCTGCTGACTCTAACGCAGCGGTTAAACTGTGACGCATCAACCCAGTGTCTTCATCAAGCCATGCCACAGCGTCCTTATTCTCTGAATAGGGTGTCTTCTCGTGATCGCTAAACATCGTTTGCGCTGCATGTTCAAAAACGCTTTTTACATAGTAAGGATCATGCGCAAGCGACAGATAAGCTTCAGCAATAGGGGCCGCGTCAGCATGCTCACATACCATGTCTAGACCAGAGGAAAGCAGCTGGTCGTCTATGGCAAATAATCGGTCTGGCGATTCGGGGTGGTCTTTCCCTAAATCATGTTTTGTGCCGTGCTTGCCACGGAAAATTCTTATTGTCATGTCAATGATGCCACATCTAGAACCAACTCTATGTCACTGGGATCACCCGTGAACTTTCTTTTGAATTTCGCTTGTTCAAAAATGGCTATCATCGGGCTGTTGTCACCGCGTACGTAAGCCATCATTTTTGCAATACCCCGCACCTTGGCAACGTTAATTAATTCATTTAAAAGCCGGCTGGCCATGCCCTTGCCTTGCTGGGTTTCACGGGTTACAAAGGCCGCTTCACAGGTATTGTCATGTGGGTTGTAATAAAAGCGACCCACGGCGTGAATGGTAATGCGAGACCCCTCCTGCCTCACAATACACAGCGCTGCGTCTGAACTTTGATCTACCGACACCAAATTACATGACTTCTCGCGAGACATTTGCTTAGGGTCATAGTTGTATCGAAGCCTAAGCGTCTCTTTAGTATGAGAATAGAAAAACTCTTGAAGGCGCCTCTCGTCGGCTGGATTCAACGGCCGCATGTAAAATGTCTCGCCCTGAATATTCAGCTTTTTAAGCTGAATAACGCCTAGCTCTGGAATGTCGGTAGGGTATTTTTCTTGATAATGAGGCACCCAGTAATGCTGGCGAACCTCCTCTAGCAATGACGCGCGGAATTTAGGGTGCGCCACACGAATAAGTTCGAGCGCGCGCTCTCGAATGCTCTTCCCTTTAAGTGATGCAATGCCGTACTCCGTTACCACATACTGCACGTTCCCTCGTGACGTCACCACCCCAGCGCCTTCGCTTATTCGCGGAGTAATGCGAGATATCGTTTCATTTTTTGCAGTGGAAGGCAGTGCAATGATGGCTTTGCCGCCTTTACTGATAGACGCTCCGGTGACAAAGTCTACTTGCCCGCCTATACCACTATAGAAATCATAACCTAACGAATCAGCCACCACCTGCCCCGTCAAATCTACTTCAAGTGCGCTATTTATCGCGACCATGTTGTCATTTTTAGCAATGTTGGTGGGTTTATTCACATAGCTACTGGGGTAAAACTCAATATGCGGATTACTGTCAATTAAGTCATAGAGCTTACGCGTACCAATGGCAAAACTTGTCACAATTTTACCTGGGTGAAAGGTCTTCTTTTTGTTTGTAATGGCGCCCGACTCTAACAGTTCAATAATGCTGTCTGTGAGCATTTCACTGTGAATCCCCAAATCCTTGTGATTACAGAGATATTTGAGGGTTGCGCTGGGTATTTTGCCAATACCAAACTGCAGCGTTGCACCATCGTCAACCAGCATAGAGACATACTGACCGATACGCTCAGCCACCGAGTCAATCGGCGGTGGTGTTACTTCTACTAAGGGCTCTTCGGCTTCAATGCACGCCGTGATTTCGCTGATATGAATGTAGGAGTGGCCCGCGGTTCTGGGAACCTGTGGATTAATTTGCGCAATAACTTTTTTGCTTTGTCTGATTGCTGACATCGCAATATCTACCGCGGGACCTAGCGAGCAATAGCCAAACTCATCAGGGGGACTCACGTTTACCAAAGCTGCATCTAAGGCAAGGGTACCATCACTGAACAAACTTGATATTTCTGATAAGAATACAGGGGTATAGTCAGCACGCCCTTCATCCACAGCTTTGCGCATGGCCTCCCCGCCGATAAAGAAGGTGTTTGCTTTAAATAGGTTCTTATATTCTTCTTTAACCCAACGGGTATCGCCTAATGCCAACATATGCACAAGCTCTATGTCGCTGAAGCCTTCGCTGTGATCAATAAGGTGCTGTACTAGCGCGTGGGGAACTGACGCATTGCCGCCTACGAAGACGCGGCAGCCAGATTTTATTAACGAAGGCCACTGTGGTGCCTGAGGTAAACTAAATGCCATATCCATCTGCCCTGTTTCTCGCAATATCTCATCATGCCATAAAAAGAGACGATTTCCCGCATTTGCTCATACCCGAGCCATAAGCGATTGGTCGTAGATCCACTATACCTGCGGTAACACGCCGCGATTACGAACATTTTAAGTCTCGCTGAGTGGGTTATTATCTATGCGGAATGGTATGCTAACCCGCATAGATAATTATCCATACGTGTAAAAAAGCCTAGCAGTGTTTGCTGCTAGGCTTCGGACATTTTACGTTACTGGTCGCGGCCATATCATTAGGAGTTAAGCCTTACAAACCCACGCTTACTGATATCGAAACTTTTCCAACCAGTTTCTGAAGAAGGGCGAAATGACAGATTTGCTGTTTGCGAGTCTATGACCGTCATTCAGTAATAAAAGCTGCGCTTTTTGATGGCGGGCATATTTAAGGCTGTTTTCAATTGGCACGATATCGTCATTCCAGCCGTGTACCAAACTGACATACCCATCGTACGGAAAACGCTGAATTTTATAATTTGGCATATAAAGAGCCGGTGCCATAAGGAATACGCCTCTGGCCGATATCTGACTTGCCGCCGCCAGCGATACATAACCGCCCATGCTTGAGCCTACCAAAACCACGTCGTTGCACTTTTCTGCAATGGTTTCTTTTAATCGTTCTAAACGGGCTTCGGGGCAGTCGAGATCTTGATAGTCGATACTTTCTACACCAAAGCCCATATCATTCGCCACGTTTGATAGCGTGGTGATTTTACTGCCCCAAGGTCCACTCTCTTTGCCGTGAGAGAATACTACAGTGGTCATTACCAATGTCCCTATTTTTAAAAGTGAATGTTTTTTCTCACTCTAGCGCACTTACTTATCGCTTGTCTTCTTTATGGAACAGTTTTTCTACCATCACGTAAAACATAGGCACAAAGAAAATTGCCAAGAATGTCGCGGCGAACATGCCTCCCATCACAGCAATCCCTATCGCGTTCTGGCTTGCTGCACCCGCGCCACTGGCCAGCGCAAGCGGTGTTACTCCTAAAATAAACGCCATAGACGTCATTAATATAGGACGGAAGCGTTGTGACGCGGCATTTGACACAGCGGTCATCAGATCTTCACCATTTTCATACTGCTCTTTAGCAAACTCAACAATGAGAATCGCATTCTTCGCGGCCAAACCTACTGTCGTCAAGAACGCGACCTGCAGGTAAACATCGTTGGGTAAGTTAAAGATAAACGCAGCTGTTACAGAGCCCAATATACCCAAAGGCACAACTAACATAACGGCGAAAGGCACTGACCAGCTCTCGTATAACGCGGCTAGGCAAAGGAAAACGATCAGAATTGACAGTGCATAAAGCATAGGGGCTTGAGAACCGGCTTCTTGTTCTTCGAACGACAGACCAGACCATTCAATAGCAAAGCCCGGCGGTAATTGCTCTACAAGCTTTTTCATTTCAGCCATTGCCTCACCCGAAGATATCCCCTTCGCAGCACTGCCTTGGATATTCACCGACGATATACCGTTAAAACGCTCTAACTTGGGCGAACCATATACCCATTCTGTTGTTGAGAACGTGCTGAACGCGACCATTTCACCATCACTGTTGCGAACGAACCATTTATCAAGGTCCTCTGGCGTCATACGATGGGGTAGATCAGCCTGCATATAAACCCGCTTAATACGCCCTTTATCAATAAAGTCGTTAACGTAGCTTGAGCCCCACGCTATTTGAAGTGCGCTGTTTATCTCGCTCAAATTCAAACCCAGCGCTGATGCCTTCTCGCTATCAATGTTAATTTTGAACTGTGGCACATCACTTAACCCGTTTGGACGTACGCCGGAAAGTTTAGGGTTTTGTGCGGCCATCCCCAGAAGCTGATTTCGAGCATTCATCAACGCTTCATGTCCATTACCACCGCGGTCCACGAGCTGCATATCAAAGCCCGTGGCGTTACCCAGTTCCATAATTGGCGGTGGTACAATTGGAAATGCGGACGCGTCCTGAATTTGACTGAACGCGCCAAATGCGCGTTGCGTCACGGCAAAAGCTGAATTGTTTTCATCACGCTCGCTCCAGTCGTTGAAGTTCAAAAACGCCATACCTGCGTTCTGTGCCTGACCGGCAAAGCTGAAGCCAACCACAGCAAACATACCGTTTACCGCTTCTTGCTCTTCTTCAAGAATGTAGTCTTCAACCTGTTTAATAGATTCAAGGGTTCGCCCCGCAGTGGCGCCAGGGGGAGTGCTAACTAACACCATCATGCGGCCCTGATCTTCATCAGGAAGGAATGCCCCCGGTAACTGGCTGAATATAAAAACCATGCCGCCAACTAATAATCCGTAGACAACAAAATACCGCTTAGCGCGCTTCGCCATATGAGTCGTAGTGCGTTGATACCGGTCGCGGCCTTTATTGAATGTGCGGTTGAACCACCCAAAGAACCCCTTGTTCTTATCATGATCTTCCGGATGTTTTTTCAATAATGTGGCGCATAAAGACGGCGAAAGAACGATAGCAACCAGCACAGAAAACGCCATCGCCGAGACGATTGTTACCGAGAACTGACGATAAATGGCTCCCGCTGAGCCGCTGAAAAACGCCATTGGAATAAAAACGGTAGATAAAACAGCTGCAATACCCACGAGAGCGCCGGTAATTTGTGTCATTGATTTCTTCGTGGCTTCAGCAGGCGATAAACCTTCTTCTTCCATGATCCGCTCAACGTTCTCAACCACAACAATGGCGTCGTCAACCAATAGACCAATCGCAAGCACCATGGCAAACATGGTAAGCACGTTTATGCTAAAACCAAAGGCAAGCAGTACGGCAAACGTACCGAGCAGCACGACAGGCACTGCAATAGTAGGGATAAGCGTGGCGCGCCAGTTTTGTAAGAACAACAACATGACTAAGAACACCAACACAACCGCTTCGATTAGGGTGTGTACCACCGACTCAATAGATAGCTCAATAAACGGAGAGCTATCAACGGGATACACCACTTTTACCGTATCTGGTAGGTTTGAACGCAGCTCTTCAACGCGCGCTTTTACCGCGTTAATCGTGTCTAACGCATTGGCGCCAGAGGCTAAACTAATGGCCATACCTGAGGCTGGTTTGCGATCATAGCGAACAATAACATCATAGCTTTGTGCGCCAAGCTCTACGCGAGCGACATCACGCACCCGCACCTGAGAGCCGTCAGTATTCACACGAAGTACGATATTTTCGAAGTCTTCGGTAGTCTGAAGACGGCTCTGCGCTTGAATAGTCGCGTTAATTTGTTGGTTTTCAATGGCCGGCATGCCACCTAACTGGCCCGCAGACACATCCGTATTTTGCACCTGAACCGCCGCTTGAACATCAGTGGGGGTAAGGTTATAGCTATACAGTTTATCTGGGTCCAACCAAATACGCATTGAGCGCTGTGCGCCGAAGACGCGGACGTTACCCACCCCATTAACACGAGAAATAGGGTCTTGGAAACTCGACACCAACATGTCACTCAAGTCGTACTGCGTCATCGTATCGTCTTCGGAATAGAAGCCTACGGCGAGGGCAAATGCACTGTTTGCCTTCGTCACGGTAACGCCCTGCTGCTGCACTTGTCCAGGCAATAGCGGTAACGCTCCTTGTACTTTATTTTGCGTTTGAACCTGCGCAATATCTGGGTCTGTTCCAGGCTCAAATGTGAGCGTAATCGACATGGTACTATTTGAGCTACTTGCCGAGAAATAGCGCAAGTTGTCAATACCCGTTAAGCTTTGTTCAATCACCTGCGTTACCGAATTCTCTACGGTTTCCGCCGACGCCCCCGGGTAAGAGGCAGAAATAGTCACTGACGGTGGCGCCACCTTTGGATACTGCTCAATAGGCAGAGACGTAATGGCTAGCACACCAGCCATCATAGTGATAATTGCAAGCACCCATGCAAACACGGGCCTGTCTATGAAAAAACGAGCCATATTACTTAAATTCCTTGTTTGCTATCGAGAGCCACGTGATGACGGTTGCCAATCCGATGGGTTTACTTTCGCGCCAGGCTTAACCTTTTGATAACCCGTCACAATAACTTTCTCACCTTCGCTGACACCGCTTTTTACGACATACTGGTCGCGGTATATTTTGCCAATGTCTAAAGTTCGCCCCTCAACCTCGTTATTCTGATTTACCACATAAACAGACAGCGAACCGTCAGGCTGGCGGGTGGTCGCGCGCTGCGGAACTAGCAGTGCATTCTCGCGCCCTGTGATGACATGGCCTTTTACGAACAAACCTGGAAGTAAAACACCATCTGGATTGGGCATTTCAGCACGCAGGGTGACTGAGCCTGTACTTTCGTCAACCGTCACTTCAGAGAACTTTACGCTGCCCGTCTGGTTGTAGCGCTCACCTGTCACTTCATCTACTGTTACTTCAACATCCATTGACCCTTGTTTGTGCATAGACTGACGAAGCGTGATGATAGATGCCCCAGACTCCTGCATATCGATATACACTGGGTCCAATTGCGTTATTGTCGCGAGCTGCTGGGCTTGGTTAGTGGTAACAAGCGTACCTTCAGTAACGAAGGAGCGACTGATACGGCCGCTTATGGGGGCGTAAACCTTGGTATACCCCATGTTTACTCTGGCCACGGCTACCGCCGCCTCTGCTACGCTAATGGCTGCCTGCGCCTGATCTTTTTGCGCAATCACATCATCGTATTCTTGTTTACTCACTGCATTTTGTGCCACTAAGTCGTCATAGCGACGCGCCTTCGCTTCCAAGGTTTTAAGGTTGGCTTCTACACTTTTAAGATCGGCTTTGGCACTGTTTAACTGCGCTAAGTAGCGTGCCTCGTCGATTTGATAAAGCTGCTGACCTTTCTCTACGTAAGCCCCTTCTTCGAACAAGCGGTCAGTGATTACACCGTCGACCTGAGGGCGAACTTGCGACTGCCTAGACGGGCTTACCCGACCTGGCAACACCATTTCATGTACTACAGGTTGTTTTTTCAGCGTAACGACTGAAACTGAAGGCGCAGGCATACCTTGCTGAGCAGCGGCCTGTGACTGTTCACCTTCGTTTGAACACCCGACAACCCCAATCAGTGTCATCAATGCTGCAGTAACATAAAAAATGCGACTCATAAATTTTCTATTTCCCAATAACTTTTACAGAACACGATATGTGCCCTGTGTTTCCAATATAATTCCCGTGATTTTTGCTTGCGAAGCGCCGGTCAAACTAAGCCTGTAGAAGCTTTAATAATGATGGATGCAGGTGACAAAGCATGGCAAACACTATTTATTACGAATCTACGTGCTAATAGCTCATATTGTGCGTATTTACACGTCACAATAAAAGCGAATGAAGCTGAAGCTACTGATGTTGTCGGTCAGTTACCAAAGGCTTTGTACTTTATACGAATAATAAGAAAACAAAGAGACCAAAGCATTCTATTTAAGCGAATAATACTTCAACAGCATTTGATAAGAATGGATAACCTTTTGCGCATCCTCCTGATTTCCGCCTTTGTCAGGGTGCACTAGCTGAAGGGTTTTCTTGTAAGCACGTTTCAGTGACGAAAGGGACATATTTTCCTCTTCGCTCACACCTAGCAATCGGTGTGCTTCTTCAACATCCTCTGGCTGAAAGACAGCCAATGTTCCACCCGCCATTTTTTGCCAGAATGCATCAAGCAGAATATCCACACTGTGGCGGTCAGCACGTTCAAAGTTGGACCAGTTCAAATAATAATCGGCGAGGGCATCGGCCGCTTTTAACTGCTCTCCTTGCACCGCATCGTTGTCGCTAGCTTTTTCTAATGCGGTTACAGGAGCAAGCTTAATACTCAAGGTATGAATATCTAACTCCCCCTCATTTGCTTCACGCCAATAACGTTTAAGTTTGTATAGCACATGAAACAAAACGAAATGGGTCTTAAACAGCATGAGAGGGTCTCGCAGCGCATCGTCATCAAAAAAGGCGTACGGCGGGCCTTTCAGCAGCTCAATGAGGGAATATTCGCTTATTCCTTCTGTAAACAATGCTTTTTGTGTCGACAAGATATCAAGCAGCAAATCAGCTTGTTGCGTGCCTAGACTTTCTTTGTCGGTATTGCTCTGCAAAATGCTTATCTCCAATCAGAAAGGCATAACGCTTGGCTTTACCTTCAAAAAGTATGGCTTAATCAGAACCATTGATATTTATTATGAGAAACTAATCCAAAATACTCGATTGACTGTTAAAGTAGGTTGGTCAAACTAAAATAACAACACTGGAGTTCACTTGAAAGCACTCATTGCCCTTACTAGTATCCTTGGTTTTCTCATGGTCGTATTGCCCGGCCCACTCTATCAATACGCTGGCGTTAGCTTAGGCACTGCGTTCACATCATTGCGATTTGGCGTATACGTAGGTGGAGCCGCCATAATCCTGATTATTTTACAGGTACTCATCAACCGTAAAAACGTAAGTTGGGGAAGTACACTCCTTTGCGCCATATTGGCTTTGGTTGCTGTGGCTATGCCCGTTAGCATGATGAGCAAAGCGAGCGCCGTTCCGCCTATTCACGATATCACCACTGATGTAACGAACCCGCCAGAATTCGTAGCCATCGCGCCACTTAGAGAAGGCGCACCCAACTCTATTGCCTATGAAGGCGGCGATGTAACCAAACAGCAGCTAGAAGCATACCCTGAAATTAAAACGCAGCTTCTTCCGCAGCCCATCAATGAAGTCTATGTCGCAGCCGAAAACGCTATTGCAGCGCTAGGTTGGGAACAGGTAACCGAAGGCGCTTTACCAAATACGCTTGAGGCGACTGACACCACCACATGGTTTGGATTCAAAGACGACGTAGTAATAAGACTCACGGCGAAAAGCGATGACACCTTAGTTGACGTACGCAGTAAATCACGAGTAGGAAAAAGTGATTTGGGTAAAAATGCAGAGCGTATTGAAACCTTTATGGCTGAGCTAAGAAACCAGCTAGGCTATCAATAAGCTCGCCTGGAAAATTAACCGCAAACTAAAAAGCCCGTCAGTTGATTACTGAGGGGCTTTTTAGTTTTATCTTTCAATCGAATGGGTATTAGCTTTTTTACTAGTGCGCTAGCTTGAGTACCACGACGCCGGCCACGATAAGCGCAACGCCGAAGTAACGCGCCAATGACGACGGGTCACCGTAAAACATCACGCCAACCAAAAATGTGCCCGCGGCACCTATTCCCGTCCATACTGCATACGCCGTACCTATAGGTATTTGTTTTTGTGCCATCCAAAGGCAAAAACCACTGGCAGCCATAAACCCTATGGCTAGCAGAATTCCCATAGCGCGGGTTTCCGCCTCTTGGGACATTTTAAGTCCAACGGGCCATCCAATTTCCAGTAAGCCCGCAACAATCAAATATATCCAGCTCACTTATATATCCTTTAAAAAACAGGAAGGTTTGCTTATAAATACAGAATATTCAACGCAATTTAGCATTTTGCTAGTCAGCGTTTTTTACTAAAGGCTCGCCAATTGAAGACTGACCATACCCAAAACTGCCGCGTTTAAGCGGTTAAACCAACGCCAAAACTTTGGGCGCTGCATATGATGAGCAAAGCGCGCTGTCAGTGTGCTTAGCCCTACAAACCACACAATGGATGCACCAATAGCGCCCCCAACAAACCACCATTTGTTCTCTTGCCACTGGCTCGCCAAGTTACCCATTAGCAGTAACGTGTCTAAATAGAAGTGTGGATTCAGCCAGGTTACCGCTAGCGCGATAAGCAGTGCCTTTTTGAACGAAAGCTGCTTTTTGGCCATCTCTAAAACAAGCGTATCATTTGCCAAAGAAGACTTTATCTTGTTAAACGCAATCCACAACAAAAACGCGACGCCTGCCCATTTTGTGACTGTTACGAGCATGGGGTACTCTTGCAGCAAGAGACCAAAACCCATGGCACCCAGGCTAATAGAAATGGCATCGCTCAATATAAACAGTAATACAAAAAGCGTGGTCCACTGTTTTTTCATCGACTGTTCAATCAGGAAGCTGTTTTGTGCCCCCACTGCGATGATAAGGGTACCGCCCATCACGAACCCACTGCTTGCTGCCGCCAACATGATAAATGCCTCTTTAGATAATGACTTGATAAATTAAACGCACGTCGCGTTGCTTGGACTTTTAGTGATTGGGTATTGCCACTTACCGTTAGACCAATCCAAGCAAGATTACGATTTGGCGCTATTTTATACAGCTTGCAAGACTTAATTAAATTAATGATACTTGTAATGAATAAGCAAAATTAATAATTTTAACTTTCCTTTCACAGGCTTTAATAATGCTAGATTACGATGCGCTACGATGCTTTCATGAAGTACTTCGCTATGGTGGCTTTGAAAAGGGTGCGCAGGCACTAAGCCTCACGCAGTCAGCGGTATCGCAAAAAATTAAGCGGCTCGAACAAAGCGTGGGCGGGCCAGTTATGGTGCGTACAAAACCACTTCGCGCGACACCGCTGGGAAAAGAGTTGCTTGCCCATATACAGAAAGTGAGCGTGCTTGAGGAAGCGCTAAATATTCAAAGCGGTTTAGAAGCCTCGGCAGCGCCGATTAGCGTGGCAGTGAATAACGATGTGCTTGCCACTTGGTTTTCCCAAGTGATGGCGGCATTCAGTAATAAGCGCGCTAACCCCGTGCATATTGTTAATGCAGATCAAACACAAACCAGAGACATTCTGCAGCAAGGTCGCGTTATGGCATGCATAAGCCAAACCGGTACGCCAGTGACGGGTGGCCAGTCGGTAAGACTGGGCACCATGCGTTACCAGCTTTATGCCTCACCGCGCTTTATAGAGCGATATCTTCATAAAGGAATATCGGCTGAAAGTGTCATGAATACCCCAGGCCTCTTGTACGATGAATACGATGTTACGCTGCTTACTGACTATCAACGAGAGTGTTTAAATATTGCACCCACGTTTACCACGTGCCACTGGTATCCGTCATCTCACGGTTTTGTAAAAATGGCCATAGATGGCGTGGTTTGGGCACTACTTCCCACACTTCAGGTTGCGCAAGAGGTAAAAGAAGGCGAACTCATCGCGCTTTTCCCTGACAAAGAGTTGGGCGTTCCTCTTTTTTGGCATTGGACTACACTCGAGTCGGCCGCCCTTGCAGACTTAACAAAAGCCGTCAAACAGGTCGCAAAAGCGCAGCTGAGATAATACAATCTTAATGGCTTGAGGCGTGCTCGGCAGCCCTATGCTTCTTTTTCACGCCATACATTAATTTGTCGGCTTCAGTTAACAAACTCGATAAATCCTTGCAGCGGTCTTTTGTAATGTACGCGCCTACACTCGCCGTCACATTTATAACAACGTTATCTGTTCTTATATCGCGCTCAGCTAAACTTTCTTCGATGCGTAGCGCAAGGCGTTCCGACTGACCTTCACTGTAACAATGACTTAATACCACGAACTCATCGCCCCCTAAGCGCCCCACGGCATCCTGATCTCTACAACGACTCATTAAGATTTTCGCTATCACCTTTAAAACGGTGTCTCCAGCGTAATGTCCATATTGGTCGTTAATGTCTTTGAATTTATCAATATCAATGAAGAGTAGGGTTAAGTACCCCCCCTCTTTATTGAAGTTATCCACCAGCGACTGCGCCACGCCCTCCCAGCCGCTGCGATTTAGCACGTTACACAACGAGTCTGTGGACGCGCGTTTAAACGCAGTCAACCTGTCATCATCAAGCTTTTTCACTTTCCTTGACGTGGCGATGGCAAAAATAAAGGCTTCAATAGTAATGCCTACGATAAGACCGTATCGGTACATAAATGGCGAAACCTCTTCGAAAACCAAACGAAAAAGCATTGAAAAGACCATCACCGCAATCCCTAGCAAGACCAAGTTTGCACAATGAACTTTGCGAAACGCAGCGTACACACAACTTGATAACACTAACGTCATGGTCACTAAGGTAATCCAACTCAGCATGGTGTTAATTTTCGCGGCATCAGCAACGGGGAGAACAAGTTGGACCGCAGAAAACGCAAATGCTGCCCACGCCATTCCAAGTATAAGCTTACGCTGCCATATCTTTAACAGCGCTTTAAAATCCAGTAGGTGGTCTAAAAATTTAACCCCTGCAAAAACCGTCAAGCCAGCAAACAGCAAATGTAGCTGGAAACTTACAAGCAGAATAACCTGCGGGAAAAAAATATTTAGCAGCCCTTCTTGAAGTAAGAAGAACACACCTGCACTGAAAACGTAAAAGCTGTATGAGTAAAAGCCATAGCTTCGCATGCTGGCTCCAAGCATGCCTACGTATAAGGTTAGCGCTAAACAAAAGCCGATAAATAGGCTCATTGTGAGAATGTGAACCGACACAAATCTTTGAAAATCACTTAGCGGCGTGACTTTCAGTGAAACTTTGCGATCTACTTGCGCACTGATGTCGAGGTATAAAACGGTGTTCGTACTGTCAATAGCATAAGCTTCAAAGGCGCCAGGTAGCCTTTCGATGTTACGCATTTCACTATCGTAAAGCTGATTGTAATTTATGTAGTTTCGCGGAAAATAAAGAACGTGTAGCCCACTTATGTTACACGTTAGTCTTAAACGTTGCTCACCTGCTTGAAGATGCATGACAGAAGTAAGCGGCGCATCAGTGCCTTCTTCTACTAAGCATTTAGCGAGCGAGTGGAAACTCGCGATAGATAAAAAAAACGCGATGAACAAGCGAATAAAACTACGCGACACGTGCCATGTCATAGATTTGCTTCCTACTGGTACTGCAGCCAAATCCGTGTAGCAGATTTGTCCCTGTACGGCTATTTCACTGAGATAGGTTTTGCCTGGTTACAAAAACCAACCTATATTAAGCATAGTTTATAAATGTTAATTCGCTTAAAAAAATTTTCTTTGTGACGCGAAACATGCGCTGTTCAAGTATTAATAGATAAAAAAACGGGAAACGTGTCAGACGCTAAACTTGATACCGTTTAGGCCGTTGAGCTTAGGCCTTGCAAACAAGTAGCCTTGAAAGCGTTGAACACCAGCATGCTGTAACCAGAGCCATTCCTCCAACGTTTCCACTCCCTCTACCACCAACGGGATCCCCATTGAATTAGCGAACTCGAGCACAGCTTCAGTTATCGCCTGCCGATGACCGTTTTCATGAACCCCGGTCGTAATCTTTCTATCTAACTTTATTTTATCCGGTGAGAAATCCGCAAGTAATGAAAGACCGGCATAACCCGCGCCAAAGTCGTCAATGGCAATACGAATACCATAAGAACGGATTTTTTCAATTGCATCATGAAAGGCACCACTTTCACTGATTAGCTCGGCCTCGGTGACCTCTATCACTAACTGTTGAGCTTTAAGCCCAGACTGCACAACAAGGCCATGCAAGTATTCGCCAACGTTGGGTAAATGGGTGATAGCCCCTGGACATAAGTTAATCGACAAAGACTGATCGGGGGTAATAAGAGCGGCGCCCTGGTGTATAGCGATAGCTTTCGTTTCAAGGTCAAATTTGTACTTTTCTTGCCCTTTAAAACTACTGATAATGTCTTCAGGAAATCTCCCATCATCACTTCTTATCAGCGCTTCTATTGACGATATCCTTGCTCTACTGGTGTCCACAATAGGTTGGAATGCAAACTGAATACTGGAATCACGGTAAGGCGCTACGGTCATATCTGGCGTATTTAGGTTAACACGCAATCTTTTGCGAGCTTCGTCACTTAGGCACGTTCGCCATTTTCCAGAAGCAAAGCTATTGAGGAGCGCAAAAATTCGACTTTCTCTATTAAGGCTAAGGTCTGGGGGAAGCCAATAACAGCTGCTTTCTTCGCTCACTGGTAAGGCTCTAAGGTGCCAATCACCAAAGTCACGTTTAGGAACGATGATTTCAGTCACCTTCATCACGTTATTATGACGACGGTCGATTTTAATGCGTTCGAAAAGAACATCAACGTGCTCACTTTCTCCTTCAATTACTTGAAAAAAGTATTCTCCGTCGAAGAGCAAAACACCGGTTATGTTGTAACGCTCATTAAAGGGTAAAGAGTCGCTAGTTATTTTATCTAAGCAAGTTTCATTAACATTACTTATAGACTGACTTCTATACACTAACTGTTTTAGCACGAGACCCCTCTTTTATTTCAACCTGCAATCGCTTTAGAGCAAGATTCAAGTTGTTACTTTCAGAATGTCCGTTTCAGTGATAGGCAGATATTACAATTGAGAAGTATAGCAGTGAAAACACAGGCCTCACAGAGTAAGCACATTATACTTTGATTTAACGTCGCTCAATGGCGGGAATGGCGAAATAAGCATCCAGGTCTGTTTCTTTTAATGCATTGAGCTTGCGCTTCTTTTCAGCTCTTGCATGAATGGTTTCGCCAAACACTTCTACATGTAAATCTGCAATCAGCGCCGTACCTTCCTCTTTACTGAGTAAGCCCATTACTTCGCCGGCATGCATAAATCCCTGTACCCGATATTTTTCCGCATCGACCTTCTTTCCCTCTTTGCTAGCGGTATAAAGGCGCACTAGCTGAGCTTTGCAAGCCGCTATAAAGCTGTCTTTTTCTCTGTCGTTTTGCATTAACGCGCTCCGTCTGTTTACCGTGTATACCTTAACGATATTTCATCGTTGTGGATAGTGACTCGTTCAAACAGCACAGCGGTATACCGGGCGGTATTCATGATTACAACTAAAGTCCATTGGTGAGATCTCTGTATCTCACCTACGCTTTTATGAGTGCTAGAAGGTCATGCTTCTAGGAAGTCACACGTAGATATAAGCGAGCATCACTATGCGAGTAATAATAGCTTTAGGTATGGTCACTGCCTTAGCATTTGGCCCCACTGCTTCAGCAAAAGGGGCAGCAAAAGGAAATGCTCATCATTGGGAAACGTCTCCCCACCACTTATCAGTACTTGTTGGTACCACCTATACCGAAGAGTGGGGCAATGCATTCACGTTAGGTATTGACTACGAATATCGCGTCAGTGATTTTTTGGGCTTGGGTTTTGTTGCCGAATACGCGTTTGAAGACCTAGATGCCTACACGTATTTACTCGTTGCCGACCTTCACATTACTCATAATTTTATTGCACAAATTGGTCCAGGCGTTGAGTTTCATGGTAGTCACAAAATGGAAGTGGCACGGGTTGGTTTATTATATGAATATGAAGTAGCAGGCTTTACTATTTCACCGCAGCTACATTACGACTATCACAGAAACCACAAGAGCGCTGTGGTCGCTGGACTGGCAATTGGCATGTCTTTTTGTGAAATGACAATTAAGTTTGACCGTAAAGCTCATTAATTACAATTAAGTTTGACCGTAACTACGTTAGCCTCTACTCCACTCTCCAAGAACATAGGTGTATCAATCTCGCGCTAGCGGTCAATCACAGTCCGTCTTATTTTGTAATATTCCTATCTGGCTCCACTATGATTTCACATGACAAGCAATGAGCGGATTTACCCCGTCTTTATGGACGTTTAAAAAAGAACACCAACAAAGCACTTACAACAGTCTTTTACCTGAACAGTGCCTCATGCTTTTATGGTAAATACCATTTCTCCCCGTGGTTGGTTCCATTTTCGAACATACCACGCTGTTATACCTTCTCTGGAATTGCCCGTCCGCCAGTAATAAGGTTAATGCGAGAGCGCGACAGGACGAGATGATATTGAGCGCATCCAGCTGCATTGTCTGTCTAATTATAACGAATTCGTTATAATTAAAGTCATCGGAACCCGATGAATAGGCGAATGGATAACATTCAACTCTATTGTCCTCAGCGGCACAGTAGCGACATTTGTCGGTTTCATCGCGAGATTCACTTTGCAAAGCAGCAGGCCAGAACCGATGATTAGCTTCCAGGAAATTTGGGATAATTTTTCCACGCTGATACCACTGATAGTTATATTTGCCGTGATCGTCGCAGGCGCGATGTACATCTTGCGTCACCCTGAGAAATTATGAGTGCGTAGCAGTTTGTGCTTCTTGTATTGCTTATTGTTGCTACCCAGGCAGGGTGGCTTTAGCCCAGACTTGTCGATGTGATGATTAATATTGCTCAGAAGGAGTATGCAAAAAATGCATATTCCTTCTGAGCGCAGGTTGAGATGTTGTATTTTATGCAACAACTCGCTGCAAACCCTAACGGAAGAATACAATGCTCGAAGAAGCCATTTTTTATTGCCTTTAGCGGTGATGGTAGGTGCCACGATGTATGTCATAAAATACAAGAAGCGAGGTAAAGGGAAGTTCACTGGCTCCTAATAAGACGGATTAAAAGCGCTAGCACTCAGATAACACCGATAGCGACAGACAAACTGATAAGGGGGACGCATTCATTAAACCATCCTCATTCATCACGAAAGTCGCCGCTATCGTCTTGGTGCTCAGCGCCATCTATTCCATTATGTAAAACCTCAACAAACAATGCTTACTACGGTTTTTTCTCTTCGCGTGGCCTTTTATCGAAATGCTCACGCAGCTTTACCCACCGTCGCATATTTTTACGCACCTGAGCACGCTCCTGCTCACGCTGCGTCAGGTCGCTATACTGGTACTCTTTCATTATTTTGTCACCTTATTCCCTAGGCTTAAAAAGCCGCATAATTAGTCATAATGAAAGTTTCATAGTGATAAAGTCATAATGATACTTTCATTATGCGTTTATTCTAATGTATTGGTCGCATCGCGATTAGGCTTCTATACTAACTTTACTTCCATGACAAAGAGATTTCTGACATGCAAGAAGAAGAGGCTGAAAAAATAGTGAAAGCCGCAGAGGAAGCGTGTTTCGATGCTATATTCGAGATTCATAAAGTTGCCCGCAGACACAATACCTCTATTATAGTTGAAATTGGCGGAGTCCCCGTCGAAAAATCCCCTTTGACAGACAAAGAACTTAGCGCTCACCAGGCCAAAACATGGAAAAGCAGATCTAGCTAAGCTTCCCAGAACTATAGCTATGGTGAATGCACCACTGGTACAAGTTCACATTTCGGTAAACAAGTCGCTGGCAGAGAATTTAAATCCATTCTAGCTATACGGCGGGACTACCTCTAAGTCTTAAGTGGGGCAAATGTGTTTTCTATATGCTTCCATGTATCACTTGACATTAATTTAATTCTTAAGAGTCAAATTGATGTTCAAATGCAGATCTCGAAATGCAACTGATTATGTCGCAGTCGTTACATTTTCTGCCCTTCAGCTTATGTGTCTTTGTGAGGTACTCTGAAGGTTCAATAACTCCACTAGGTAGATCAACTGTATCACTCTCATTTTCTAGAAAGAGTTGCCAAACATCTGGGACTTTATCCAGGATCTCAAAAAATACATCGTGAACTAATTTATTACGTTTTTTACTCATTTGAGTATGTATGGAGCTTATTTGTAATAAATCGTCACTTGATTGTTTATTTCTGATTAAGAAAAAAGCAAATGCGTCTAGAAGACAAGGGGCAATAAAATTTTCGACTAGCCTTTGCACACCACTGTATTGAGAAACTCTTTCATCACTACTACACTCATCATCTGAACGCGGTATCCCTGCTAATATTTCCTGTAATGCATCGAAAGTATTAGCTCTTTTTAACGAGGAGCATCGGTATAAATATGACTCATGAATTCCGCAATAATTACTGAAATACCAGTTTTTCTTGAAATAGCCAAAGCCATAACTTGTTATCGATTCTTCAATACATAATCTGCAATATCTCACTGGCTGTGTAAATGGAGAGGATGCCGATGCCTTTCCACTCAAGCCTATAAGTTGTTTAAGATATATATGATTATACTCTGGTGAAAAAAACATATTGTTCGCATTTATTAAGCCTCCAATAAATGCTATTTCACTCAACAAAGCTCTCTCATCGAAAGGCTCATAAAGATGTTCGAAATTTTTTGGTAGCTTTGGAAATGACAGCCAATGTCCTTTATTACCAATAACGTTGTCGACGCGAAAAATACCATGCTTCTGTTGAATTCTGAAAATCCAACTTTGTAGTAACTCGTCGTTTAACGGTTTCAAAATAGATCAGGAATAATTGCTCAAATAACTGAGCAATTTAATCTTCTTGTTCTTCTGGATAAGGAAGCGGTTCAACTACACTCCAGCCCTCTCTCGGAGGTTTGTTATAGCCAACTCGGATATTTCCATTCTCTGTAGTAACAACTGTAGCCCCTCTATGAATGAAAGCTCTGACAACTGATTTTCTGGGGTGATCTTCGTCTTTCTTTGCGGCACTAACAACAGCTGTGAAATGAGAACTCTCCAGCTTACTCGGATAACTTTTTCCAAGAAGTTTGTCCAGTAACTCGGATGAAACGTTGTGTCTAGAACCATGGTGAGGTACTTGAACATAATCTAGTCCTGGCAGATTCAAACCAACAAGTGGTGCAAATTCAATCGACTCCTCAAGAGCGGCTCTTCCTGCATCACCTGTTAGTAAAATGTTCTTATTACAAATATTAGCAAATTGAACTACGCTCATATTATTTTCAGCACTAGTGTCATCTGGCGGAAAATATTCCTCGCCCCAAAGCGAACGGATGTTATTAATAACACTTTTCGCAATTAAGCCTAGCTCTGTCAGTAATGTATTTTCTTCAATCCTTTTGGATTCTGGTGTTTTTTCTGAGTCAACAACCAAGTCAAGATATCTTGAAATACTTGGTGCTAAAACGAAAAATTCACCAATTCTTTCCCCTTGAAAAGGCTCTTTGATCGTCACACCATAGTCTTCAGCTAACTCTTCTAAAGCGGCAATATTAGGATAAATTTCTTTTAACCTTGCTTTCAAATTTTCCACTGACTTAAACCGCGAAAACCTATCTATTAAGGTATCTGCGTACAGCCAAGGTCGTAACATCCAAATTTCTGTAATTTCAAACTCGCCAAATAGAGATCTGAGGCCAGCGGCATGGTCGCCATCAGGATGGGTGACAACAACTGCGTCGATTCGCTGCGGGTTCCCATAGTAGCTCTTTACATGTTCAACTAAGCTATCGCCAGTCCTTAAAAAACCTCCGTCTGTTACATGAATTCGAGTAATACCATCAATCTCATATCGCATTGGTATCGCATCGCCGCTTCTAGATGACTCCACATCTAAAAAATCAATTTCAAAAAAATCGTCCATGACCTACTCCCGTTCGCTATATTTATCAACCCTTTGATTTATGTATGCCGTTTGTTTCTTATACGAAAATGCAAATAAGATAATAAATAAAAATATCCCTACTCCAACATAGTAACCTTTAATGCTAGGACAAAATTCCGCTAATTTTTCCCCAACTTTTAAAGTACCAATACAAAGAAAAAGTGATAAGAATGTCCTGTACATGTTGTTTGCTTCAGACAAAATCTCTATTGTCTTATCTCTAGCAACTGCGTCTAAATAACGTTGGTATTCACTAAACTTCAAAAAGCGCAGTGACTTGAGCAGCGGCTCAAGCAGTACCGAGCCTATGCGACTTACTACCAACCCAATAAAATAATAAAAGAAAACACCAACAACTAAATCTTTTTGAATCAAATCATAGGAAGTAACAGCTTTCAAAACAACGACAAAAACGACACCAGGCAATAAGTAATTAAACAGGTTGTATGAGGATAATTTATCCATTAAATCTTTCATGAATACTTTATTCCATAGTAATTCACATCACAGATATCCACGTCCTAAGCTATCATTTGAAGCTAGATTAACCAAACATTAAACTATGAAACCCAACTCTCACTCAACACCTCTGCCTGTTTGAGGCAAAGGTCTATCGCTTCGTCAGAGCGGTCTGGTGGGTATTTCCATCTGCGTAGTGCACGGCGTACCAGGTTTCTGAGCCTTGCGCGAACACTGTCTCGTTTTTGCCAATCTACCGTTGTGGACTTACGTAGCTTTTCGGTAATTTCTTTAGCAAGGTTGCGCAGGTTATTGTCGCCAAGTTCTCTTACTGCACTTTCGTTTTGAATCAATGCACGGTAAAAAGCGATTTCATCGTTATTCATTCCGAGTTCTTCGGCCTGCATGAGATCCTTTTCCATATCCTTTGCCATCTGAATAAGCTCTTCGATAACCTGAGCCGTTTCAATTGCGCGGTTATGGTATTTGCGCAGGGTTTCTAAAATTCGTTCTGAGTACGCCTTTTCAGAGACAACATCATTTTGCATCTTGGCTTTAACATCGTCTTTGAGGAGCTTTTCGAGCAGTTCAACCGCCAGATGACGATGCTTCATGTTTCGTACGTCATCCAAAAACTCTTCAGATAAAAGCCCTACATTGGGTTTATCCAATCCAACTGACTCAAACACGTCCACAACGCCACCTGCAACAATGGCATTATCAATTATCTGTTTAAGTGCGGAGTTTTTCTCGTCTTCCGATTTTTTCTTACCGCCACTGTGTTTAGCAAAGGCAGACTTTATGGCACTGAAAAAAGCGATTTCCTTTTTATATTCGGCAGTCTCATCTAACGTACTACACAGTGAAAAGGCTTTTGATAGCGGCAGCATGGCATCGAGGAATCGCTTCTTCCCGTCTAACTTACCGTTACCAGGGTTTGGTAACCCCAGGATGTGGTTCATTGCACCTGGTAGTATCTTAAGGGCGTTGTCTTTATAATCTGAGTAATCAAAGCCAACCATTAACGCTCTGATGATCTCAAGCTTCTCAAGCATGATCGCAAATGCTTCATGGTTATCATGTGTCGGCTTACCTCTGCCCTGCGAATCAGCATAAGTTTTAAGGGCGTTTTTCAGTTCATTGGCAATACCAATGTAGTCAACCACTAACCCACCTGGCTTGTCTTTAAATACACGGTTAACCCTAGCGATAGCCTGCATCAGATTATGCCCCTTCATGGGCTTATCGACATACATGGTATGGCAAATTGGAGCATCAAAGCCTGTTAACCACATATCACGCACAATCACTATCTGAAGTGGATCGTTGATATCTTTATAGCGCTTCTCGAAAGACTTCTTGGTGTCTTTGTTATGAATGTGAGGCTGCAATAACGGCTTATCGGAAGCCGAGCCTGTCATAATCACTTTAACTGCGCCTTTGGCAGGATCATCGTCATGCCAATCGGGGCGAAGTGCAATTAACGCATTGTACATGTGCACACAGATTTCTCGGCTCATACATACAATCATTGCTTTGCCTGGGAAGGTGGCTATTCGCGTTTCAAAGTGATTGACCAAGTCTTCGGCGACTTCCGCCATTCTTGGCTCTGCCCCTACAAGCTTCTCCAAAGCCGCCCATTTGGACTTGGCTTTTTCTTTCTGTGCAGTGTCTTCTTCGTCTTCAAAGACTTCATCAACATCGGCATTAAGCTTTTCGATATCATCCTGCCGGATATCCAGCTTTGCCAGGCGTGATTCATAGTAAATCGGTACGGTGGCACCGTCTTCTACCGCATCCTGAATATCATAGATAGAAACGTAGTCACCAAATACAGCACGGGTGTCTTTGTCTTCGGCTGAAATAGGCGTTCCGGTAAATCCTATGAACGATGCATTTGGCAGCGCATCGCGCATATATTTGGAATAGCCATACACGTATTTGCTATCAACCACATTGCCGTCTTTGTCTTTAATTTCAACATAACGGGCTTTATCGCCATATTGGCTGCGGTGTGCTTCGTCACTCACAACAACAATATTACTTCGGCCACTTAATACAGGATGCTCTGTTTCCCCCGCTAATAACGCAAATTTCTGAATGGTGGTGAATACGATGCCGCCGGATTGTTTAGAGGTAAGAATATCCCTTAACGAGTCTCTGTCTTCGGCTTGCACTGGTGTTTGTTTAAGCGCTTCTGATGCCATCGAAAAAGTGTTAAACAGCTGCCCGTCCAGATCGTTTCTGTCGGTGACTACCACAACAGTTGGGTTATTCATTTGTGGTTGAGCCATCAATTTGCCCGCATAGCACACCATCGAAATGGATTTACCTGAACCTTGTGTATGCCACACCACACCTGCTTTACCTGAGCCAGGTTTCACTTTTTTATGGTAATCGGCGCGAGGTTCCTCAATACCATTTCCATCCGCTGCCTTGCGGCTGGCAACGACGGTTGCCTCAACAGCAGCGCGTACAGCATGAAACTGGTGGTAAGCAGCAATTTTCTTTATCAATTCGCCGTTACTTTCTTCAAATAACACAAAATGATGGATGTAATCTAAAAACAATTCAGGGTCGAAAAAGCCCCTTACAACGGTTTCTAGCTGATACTCCATAACTGGCTTATCGTCTTCATCTTTTACCGTTCGCCACGGCAGAAAACGTTCTTTATTCGCGGTTAATGAACCAACCTTGGCGGCAAAGCCATCACTGATCACCAGCGCTTCGTTAAAGGTAAACAAATCTGGAATTTGTTCTTTGTAGGTGAGCAATTGATTAAACGCGCTATCAATAGTGGCGTTTTCGGTTGCAGGGTTTTTCA
The DNA here is from genome assembly GCF_009811415.1 of Alteromonas sp. KUL106. Taxonomy (GTDB): domain Bacteria; phylum Pseudomonadota; class Gammaproteobacteria; order Enterobacterales; family Alteromonadaceae; genus Alteromonas. The sequence goes on from NZ_BLIG01000028.1 coordinate 63,575, forward strand.
GTTCGATAACAGCTACCGGAATACCATTAATAAACACCAGTACATCTGGCCTGCGATTACCTTTTGTACCTGTTATAGTGAACTGATTAACAATGAGAAACTGGTTATTCGCTACTGATGAAAAATCGATAAGCCTGACGTAATCAACCTTGTCTTCACCGTTTTCCTTATATTCTACCTTAACCCCTTCCAGTAGATACTGATGGAACAGTTTGTTGTTCTTACTCAGGATTGGGGTTTCTGGTTGGCTAACAGCGCTTACGGCATATTCAAGCGCTTCTTCCGGTAATTGCGGGTTGATCACTTTAAGTTGCGAGAGTAACCGCTCAGTAAGCAGTATTTGCCTGTAGTCAGCGCGCTCTGGCGATGCACCATCAGGGGCTATGTCATAACCATTAGCATACTGGTATCCGGTTTCTTTAAACCAGTCGATACAAAGCTGTTCCAGTTGGTCTTCAGTTATCATCGTTATTCCCTTTCACAAACTCATTTAAGCAGGTTCAGGTTCCTGTAAATTTTCCCGTACAAATACTCAAACAAACTTATAGTGAACCAAGTAAATCCTTAGCTTCACTGGATGAAGCCGTATTCGAGTTAAGCGTTTCTATCCCATTGTTTTATCGTCAAAGTATTTACGTTTTCTAGTATTGAAAGCAGGCATAGCTCCCTCCAGTACATTTACGATTCTTTTATTTATGTCTTTATTTTCAATACTTCCTGACTCGGCAGTAAACCTATAACCAACTTCTTTATCCAAATGCACATATATTACCTGTTCAGCGTCAGACACAATGGCTAAATTCGGGTTATGTGTAACCATAATAATTTGACGCTTTTTCTTTGCTGCTTTTATAAATGGTACTAGGATAGTCGCGACACTTTCGTTATCGAGATTGTCTTCAGGCTGATCTATAATCAGTGGCACATTGTTCTTATCCAACAGCAGGTAAAATACCAAAAGAAGCGCCCCTCGTTCCCCAGGAGACAATTGGTCGATTCCCTTTCCCCCTTGCTTCAATTGATAGTTGTAAGTTAAGAATTCCAAACCGAATAAATAATCATAGAACTTCTGAACATCACGCACCTGCTCTCTCAAATCTCTTGAAGCCTTTTTTTGCCCATCACGAAGGTCTTTCCTCAAAGATACTAAAATGCTTTCTAAAAAAGCTTTTACGTCTTCAGGGTTGTCAAAATTAATATCGGTAGTTAGCAGCTTGAAATATTTTTCCGCGCCGTCCTTTGAATGAAAAGAGCCTGCTTTATTTTGATAAATGTGAGATAAAAAATTTTCTCCGAACATATTCACGGAATCTAAAGAAGCATCCACTTCAATTTTATAGTTCTGAAGAGTTTCGGAGTTTTCTGTAATAAGAGAATTTAATCTTTCCCTAGCACTTTTATATAAAGAAACGACTTCTTGCTTACTCTTAAACACTTCATCGACCAACTCAGCACGTTGCTGATAAAGAATATCCAAGTCGCTATTCAGATTTTCTTGAAGATAAGCTATTTGAGACTCTAAATACCTAATTGTACCTGGAGTCGAAGCATCACCAATTAGCAAAGTTCTCTCTTTTTCCCATTTAGACAACGCGGTTAGATAAGATTGATATTTTTGTTGTTCGGAGTCTAGTTTACCTTTTTCGATTAAAAGCTCTTTCTTTTTATTTTCAAGCTGCACGCGAAGAGTAGGTTTTTGGGTAGTTGCCCCTTCCAAAAGACCATCATCACCATCTAATAACCCACTAATTTCACTCAGCTGCGTTGAGATTTCTTCAATCTCATCATCAATAATTTTTGTATTTATTTGAAATGAAATAAGTTTTTTAGAATCCAGATCAAAAACTGACATATCTTTGATCAATTCTTGGATATAAAGCTCAATTTCAGATTGCTTTTGGATTAATGAAGCTCTAACTTTTCCTAACGTGTTTTTCTTGATAAGTAGTTCTTGTTTCAACTTTTCATAATCAGCAATGCTATCTTCAAGATTTTTAATCTCCTCCCTAATTTTTTCTAGTCTTTTGTTAGCTTCCTCATGAACCTTTTTTTTCTCAGGATCTTCATTCGGATTTCCTACGGTATCAGGAGATGTTAAAGCTTCAAGTTCTCTTCGCTTCTGTTGTAATTTGGATGCTAGTTGATTTTTATACGAGCTAGTCGCTTTAAGCTCGTGGTCAATAATAATCTTATTGAGTGAATGAATTTTTTCTCGACTGTGGCTAATTTTTTTGGCGACATCACTGGTTTTCAAAGCAACTAATTCAGAAAATGATGAAGTGTTTAGTTTTTCTTCATCCGGAATATGTGAAAACACAACCCCCTCAATTTCTTTTTGAAACTCTTCAACTGTAGATATTTCGTTAGTGAGTCTTTCAAATAGCCCTTGAGGCAGATACTTAACTTCTCTTATGGAATCATTTCCTGGAACTTCATTAAGCCCTTTTTGATTTATAATTCCACTTTCCCATCGAAGACTTGCTCTAAAATTCGATGCTATCTTTCCCTTTTTTTCTTTAAATTTCTTACTTGTCAGAAAGGAAAAATCGTCATCATCGTAATGGTTTGAACATAAAGCAATGATATCTGCAACAGCACTTTTCCCACTCCCTTTATTTCCAATTATTGCAACTAATTCGTGGTTTAAAGGAATATTTACGTGTTCAAACCAAACATTCGAAGGATCTGAGTAACCATCAACTGATGAAACCTCCAAGGTGTCTATGTACTTAGTCTTGTTTTTGGTCACACGTTCGAACAATTCAGGTTCATCACCAACAAATATGCGTTCTTCAAACTCCTCTATTGCATGAACTAAACCGTCAAAAGTTGGGTCAGCTTTTATCCATGTCAATGAGTTACCAATACGATCTTTATCTTGAGACTCTGAATAATAGTGAGCATCACTACAATCTAACAATCGATCATTTACTTTTTGTTTTGTAAGCTGATTTTTAGATTTAATGTATTCTTCACGAGTGCTAATAGCTGTAAAGACGATATTTGCATTGTTGATTATCGATTTTTTGGTAGCTATTGATGAATCACTCCACTTGAGTGCAGCCCATTCAGTTTTACCAACAGCAATTAAAAACTTACCTTTGAAACAATCCTTATCTAGTGCACTAAATATCTGCTTTTCGTCAATATTCAGATTATTAAATCCTTCAACCAAATTAGATTGATACTTACCTAACTGACCTTCGGGTACACCTTGCTTTATCCTTGCACCTAACTCCTCAACACTATTTTTGTTGATGACCCTTGTCCATTTTTCTCCTGATTCCAATGTGTACGATTGTTCTAATGTATTCAGAAACTGACTAGTAATAGTTTCTACTGGTACTTCGTCAGAAAATATTACATGTAAGTTGATGCGTTTATGGCTGCCAAAATCAACCCCCGCAAACTTTTCAATTCTGAATTCAAGTACAGGAAGAAGTTTAATATTTTGTAATCGATTTTGATTTTCTTGAATTGTCTTTAATTTTTCATATCCTTCAATAAACAGATAATCATTAATGCCAATTACTGCAAATTCACTCGGCAACGATTCCAAATCAGATACAAATGTCTCCCACGCAACATCATCACTACCATAATTTTGGTATAACGATGCTGGTGTATGCACATGCAGATCCCACTTCCGCCATTCAGCTCCTCTAGCGAATTTTTCCATAACAATAATTACTCCCTGTAAACTAATTAAATTCCAATTCGCCAGATAGAAGTTTAGGTAATAAACTGTCACGAACCTGAATTAGAACACTACTTTCCGAAACATTTGACTCTTTCATTTTGACGAAGTCTGTAGCAAGCTTCGAATATACCTCAGCTAATTCAGCTGCTGGAGTAACAAGTTGTTTAATAATAAACTCAGACCAATGACGCCTGTATTCTTGAAATTTTTGAAGGTCTTTTACAGCCTGGTATACCCACAATGTTGGGAAATCACAGCCTTCTATCGGAATTACATTCGCTGAAATGTCGAATGGCTCACATGACAAGTGTGTTACACATGTATGATCTCCGAAAATAAACATTGGTCTTTCTGGTGAAGCTTTAAAACCAGCAGTCCCGTTTTGATACCCCAACAAAACCCCAGCCCCTTGCTCAAAAACTGGTACATTTCCATGTGGCTCCACTTGCTTTTTAGTATATCTTTGCTTTGGTTTTAAACGGGTAATTACATTCTCAACTTTATCTACCCTCCAACCTTCTGGTATCTCCCCAAGTTCACTGGGTACAAGTTGACCAGGGAACAAATCGGCGATGGTTTGGAGTTGTTCTGTTGGGATGATGTCGCCTGCGCCTGCTATTGCTTGAATAGCGGCCTGTTGTTCGGCGGTGGCGATTTTTTCTGGTGTAGCGGCTGGGTTTTCTGCCAGTAATGCTTCACGGGCGGCGATTTTGGCTTTGGTTGGTTCAAAATCTACAAACCAGCTTTTGAAGATGGCTTGAGCAATATTTTCTAACGTATTGTTAATACCCGCATTAACTAATAACTTTTGATTAAAACCAAACCAAGAATTAGCAATGAAGCTCTGTAGTTCTTTTGGTGGAAGGTACACTGGAACTGAGCTTAAAATTGATGTGTTTAAATTCGGCATCGTTGCACCAACAGCGTGCTGCGAGATCCAACGCCTCACTTCAGGATGGGATAAAAAAGCATGGATATATTTAGCCGATATATCTCCGACTGGGCCAATACGAACTTTTATACAACCCGTGCCACAAAGCCATCCATCTTCCTTTTCTGACACAAGAACACATTTTTCTACATCACCTCTGCGGCTATAAACGATGTCTCCCATCTGTAACTTATGCTTTGATAAACGATTGACATCATCGACACTAACTCTCGCAATATCATCATCCAGGATCTTTTCGATAGATATATTCTTTGGCATTACTGATGGTATGCCGTCTTCGACATAATCAGATGCATGTAATTGACTTCCAAACGGGCCTGTTTGAATGCTTCCACCAGTTTCTTTACAAATTTGCCCAAGTGTCGTTATTTTCCAGCTAGCTGGACAAACAAAACTAGTAATCTCAGACATCGTAGCCAACCTTTTTAAGAGTATCCCTAAGCACACTCTCTAGCCGATCACTTTCTTCAAACTGTGCTTTGAGTTGAGACGTTAGTCGCGCCATTTTCTCTGCAAAGGGTTCGCCATCCTCTTCTTGCTCCGTTGCACCTACATAGCGCCCTGGCGTTAGCACAAAATCGTGCTTTTTGATTTCTTCGAGCTTGGCTGACTTACAGAATCCGGCGATGTCTAAATAAGGTTCTTCTGGATCGACTATTAATCCATCGATGTCGCTGTCTGCTTCAGCCTGTTTTTTCCAGGACATCACAGCTTCTTCACTATAGAAATCTTTTGATTGCCACTTATGGAAAGTCTCGGCTACTTTCTCTATATCTTCTGTAGTGAAGTCGCGTAGCACGCGGTCTTTCATATAGCCGAGGTTACGTGCATCTATAAACAACACTTCCCCTTTTCTATCTCGCAGGTTTCTGCCGTAGTCATTTACCCGTTCGCCTTTGTTTTTGGTTAAAAACCATATACAGGCTGGGATTTGCGTATTGGTAAACAGTTGGCCTGGCAATGCTACCATGCATTCAACCAGGTCATTTTCGATAAGCGCTTTGCGAATTGCGCCTTCATTGTTGGTGTTGGAACTCATGGAGCCGTTGGCAAGCAATAAGCCGAGAGATCCATTGGGAGCCAGGTGGTAGAGCATATGCTGCAACCACGCAAAGTTGGCGTTACCTGTGGGTGGTCTGCCGTACTTCCAGCGGGGATCGTCATCGGCTACGCCTGCATCCCACTCTTTCATGTTAAACGGTGGATTTGCCATGATGTAGTCGGCACGTAAGTCTGGGTGTTGGTTATTGGTGTAGGTACTGGCAGGCTCTTTTCCGAAGTTAAAATCTATTCCGCGAATAGCCATGTTCATGGCGGCTAACTGCCATGTTGTGTAGTTGTATTCCTGCCCGTAAATGCTCACGTCACCAATGCGGCCGCCATGTTCTGTTATGAACTTTTCAGATTGTACGAAAAAGCCACCGCTACCCATTGCTGGATCGTATACGCGGCCTTTGAATGGTTCCAGCATTTCAACAATCAGCGATACGATGGATTTTGGCGTGTAATATTGACCGCCTTTTTTACCTTCTGCTAAGGCAAACTGCCCCAAGAAGTATTCGTACACGTGCCCCAGAATGTCTTTACTATTCATGGTGGCATGGTTAAACGGAATGGTAGCAATCAGGTCGATGAGTTCGCCAAGTTTGCTCTGATCAATTTTTAAGGTGGTGTACTGTTTGTTGAGTACGCCTTTGAGCTTGGCGTTATCGCGTTCGATGGCTTCCAGTGCGTTATCGATTAACTGACCTACTGAGCGAATTTTCTTACCTGCTTTGCCTGTGGCTTTGTCGCCACCAATTTCGATTTCACCTCCGTTAACCACTTTGTTGTTATCTTGCAGGAATGACCAACGGGCTTCTTTGGGCACCCAGAACACGTTTTTCTCGGTGTAGAAGTCGCGAACTTCCAGTTCGGCGTTTACTTCTTCCAGGTACTCAGGGTCATTTTCGCCTTCGTCAAAGTCTGCCGGATCGATAAAGTATTCATCATCGGGGTTGCTGAATGCAGCTTTTAACTCTTGTTGGCGAATGGCGAACGCATCAGAAACATATTTGAGAAACACTAAACCTAATACTGCATGTTTATACTGGGCGGCATCCAATGTTGAACGTAGTTTATCTGCGGCATTCCACAGCTTCTTTTCAAGACTATTGAGAAATTCTTGTTCGTTGTTATCCACTTCTTTGTCCTAGTTACCACTCAACATCTTTAGGCACTTGATACTGATTATGTTGAGATTTAATTAATCCCTTGTCGAGTATTGAAAAAGCCAATGCTCTCAATACTTTTTAACTCTATCATCTGCTGTCAGAAAAACTCTACTTTAGTTGCATTTTTCGAGGTGGGGACGGTTTAAGTGCTAGAGGCATCGTTTTATTCAACCACTCTTTCTCATTTCTGTATAACCAATAAAAAGCATTTGGACAGGCATTTCGAATATCTTGTTTTATTGCTTGGGGATTAGCCTCTACAGATCTTAATATTTGCAGCTTATACCTTCTCCTTTTTGACTCATATTTCATTCTTTTTCTTCTTGTAACCAACTCAGGAACAGATGAAATCACCTGCTCGACACTGCCTGTTGATATGCATAGATGTTCTGCAATACATTTCCTGTGAAAGCCTCTTGCAGCAAACATTAAAATTATCGCTCGATATTCAGGAGTCACTTTCTTAGGTCTGCTTTCTAGCTCTATGTTTCTTTTGTATGCTAATCCTCTTAAGTAACATCTGCTTTTACCCGTTATTTTACTAATTTCAGAAAGTGACAGCCCTTTATTAAGAAGTTTTACGCACTTTTCTTCAATGTTCTCTTCAGCGATTGATTTCGCTTCATTTCTAACTTTAATAACTGGTTCACTATGCACTATCACTCTGCTTAATAAAAATTCGAGTAGGAGATATTTTATTGGGTGCTGACTAACACCACCTTTCAACAGGAAAAAGAGATACCTGACCTCCATCGGAGAACTTATCAGCAAGCTTGCTGATGTGTTATTTAAGCATTGACTAAATAGGTGGAGATCTTTGCACAATCTGCCTGTTTGGAAACGGCTATTTCCTAGCCCATAACCGCTGTGACGAATTCGCTCTTTGAGACTTTCTATAGAATAAGATTCTGTCGAAAGTATTCTAGCGAAGTATGTCTTAACGTATCCAGCAAACTCACTACTTTCATAACTACTAACCTCAGATTTTTGGCTAGGGTCGGGTAGAAAATAAGCAGGAAAGGTTCGGTTTTCAGAACAATTAACTTTAATAAGATTCAAAGAATGATGTGGGCATGTATCTATACCAGGAATTTGGTGGAACAAGTGCCAATAAGAAACCCCATGATTTTGGATGTCCTCTTTTGCACAATCAGGGCAATATTTGATTAAAGGAGGTTCGTTATTTTTAAAATTAGACAGCTGACATGCCCTGAATGCTGCCGCAGCATCGTCCTGCAATAATTTTGAAAATATCTGTTTCTTATATTTTGGAAGGAAAAATGCAAAAAAATGTCCAAGAGTTTGGTTTTTCAATATTGAGTTCACATCTTCTTTAGCTAATTCCGCTACACGGTTTGCACCGATGGTGAGAAAAGGGTGAATACTAACTCGTTTCCTCCCAAAAAAGTTAATTGCAAGGGTTTCTGGATTAAGACCAGTAAGCATCTGATACCGAATTAAACGGCTATATAAAGTTTCATCCGGCAACGCACTTGGGAATCCCATCTGGGCGCTATTTTCACTTGAAGTGATCTAAAGGGTCAGTACACAAGATGTTCTTGAGCTTCAGGATAGCAAATGGATCATCTTCACCCTCTACATCCCTTAACAGACTTGGATATTCTATCAAGCTAAGGACATCAATTTCGTTCATAGCATGTCTAATTTGAAGCTCAAACTCGCGATGCTGAGGCCTCGTTACATCGCGTATAGCATTTGGCTTAATACTATTTTCCGAAAAAGCCGTCGCCTTACCATGTAAGTGCTGTCTTTTATTACGCCTTGGTAATTGATTCTCTATTTTTAAATTACGTATTTCTTCTGTCTGTGATGACAGACCACAGGCTTTACGGTAAGCCTGTTCTAAAACAGCAACATTTATAGTTTCATCACCAGTGCCGATAACAAGCTGTTGAGCATTGCGGTATGTCCTGGACGCCATATCAACGTTACCTGCCGACAATTCGTGTAGCTTATCATTTAGATCCTCTGTTAACTCAGTAGTAACATTCGTCCAATGCAAATCCCACAATTCTTCAACAAAACACTCCCATGCATGACTATTACGCTCAAGAGGTTCCATAACAAAAAAACCGCCACTTTCAGCTCTCCGAGCGGCCTTTAAAGTTTTAGACAGTGTTTCGTCAAATGGTGGGTTTGCACAGAAAAGGAGAGCAATTCCTAACTTGTTAACTAGGCTATGAAGAAAATTTAATAGGTTATTTTCCCCTCCCGTACGATTAAAAACTAACCGCTGCATTTCATCAATGACCAAAATCCCTAGAAAATTTACTTTAATTTTCTGCTCTATCTGCCTCATTAGTTTCCCAATGGTACTTTCGGGCTTGGTTTTAGCTCCCCCTAAAGCCAGGTCAATTGACAGTAGTATCTCTTCACAAAGATCTCTTACGCTTGAGTTGTTTGGACAATCTACTTTCAACCAAACAATTTGCGTTTTGTGTTCCAGCTCGGTGCCATGATAAGAATCATGTTGAATTACACTCGGAAAGTAGTTTAAAACCTGTTCAAGAAGACTACTTTTTCCTACACCACTTTCACCAATAAGAGTAATTCCGTCACCTTTTGGTTCAAACCAACCTGTTTTAGGTTTTATATTTGGACGAGAATCAACTGGGTAATGCAAAAATTGCGAGGTTGTTGGGGTGAACGGATTTTTTGCAGAATAATTAGCCTTAATCGCAGTTTCGATAGCCCTAAAACAATCAAAATATAGAGGCAATGGCTGTCTTAGTGTTTTTAACCGCTGGGTATATTCTTCTCTTACTAACGGGTCTTCATGTCTTCTGATTTCCTTGTCTAGTGGTGGATAATATTGAAGCTTATCCATTATTTCACGTTGTTGCATTTTAGGAGGGAGTGCTTCTATTAGCGGGTTGCCTTTGTGCTCAGGTAGTATCGCTTCGTTGTACACCGCTTTTTCAGTTCTCATGTGTTAATCCTTCCTTCTTCGAGGAAGATAATAAACATCGTTTGATTGACTAGAATGTTTGTTTTGACTATGGACTTCGTCGCTTTTGCTCAATTGGTTAGTGGTATTTAAGATTTCATCTTTCCTGTTTTGCTTCACTTGACTAGTCTTCTTAGCAAAGCTGGTACTAGATTGCTTGGCTCTGGATCTCACAGAAGCTATTAGTTCACTCTTCTTTTTGCCAGATTCTATGGATTGAACGTTTATCGGCTTTTTATTCTTTGAGGTTTTAATCCAATCTAAAACATATTCTGCTTCTACCATTGGACAATTCTTCAATAAGTTACTCTTATTCAACAATATACATTTCTCAAATTCGTCCTGTCCTGGGAGCTTCACGTATATATAGTTGGTGGTGTTTTCATTTATTCTCGCATCCAACTTTATCCGCCCTTGTGTTCTAGCAAATGCGGCAAATTCACCTGACTTTATAAGCTCGTTCGAATAATATAATCCATTATATTCAACTCCATCTCTCGTCAAGTACGCATTAGCGCTAGGGTAGATCCTACCAATAACATCACTAACATCTGATATTTTCAGGGAGTGTTGAAAATTCTCAACATGGATTTTCCAATAATTAAGAGGAGTCGGTTCAAGATCGTTTTCAATCAGAAGGGAGCTTGCTCTACCTAAAGATTCGTACTGTTTATTATTCAATCTTAGTGCGGCCTCTATTAGGAGTTGCGTAAACTTCTTAAGTGTAAAGGCAGCATCTTTTCTAGGATCTTTGCTTCCTCGAACAACTTTCCCCCCCTTTGTCGACCCCAGTAGTTCATGTATTACTTCGCTATTCAACAGTCCAAATCGTCTTTCAACATAAGCCTTAAAGTCTGGACGGTAAGGCGGTGAAAATTGCAGTTCCATCATCGGGACTAAGGATTCTTGAGGTTTGAGTCCAATCATCTCACCGTTATCACACATTAGTCTCTGAGGGACATGAAATGCAGGCCAATCGGAATCAATTATGTCAACATTATATTCTTTGCAATAATCGCTTTTAGGTAGAAGAGCACTTGCAAGAGCCTGTCTAGCTGCCCGCCAACTAGCGTAATATAAAGAGACGTGCAAACCTACAATCATTGCGCTGCCGCGATCAACCACTGAGTAGATCGTTGGCCTACCCAATATCTTATCTGTATTCAATTCTGACACGATATGGACATCTGCAACGGTTGCATCAATTTCGTAACAGTTTCCTGGAGAAGCCCATTTAAGCTTCGAACTGCCTAGAAGGGCACGCCTATTGAGTTCAAAGTCTCTTTTTGTTGTCGTGTTTATTATTAGTTCTTTCGCAAAGAACTTCTTTTTCCAATAATACAATTGTCGATAACTCGGAACTTTTGGCTCACTCCCCAGAGCATCAGCCCTTCGGATTTCCTCTGCATAATATTCCCTGAGTAGCTGCTCATAAGTCTTTCTCAAATTTAAACCATCTGGCTTTAAGTGGTACTTTGACAAAGCACTTTTCATTTGTTTTTTGTCTATCGAAGTAAGGAGATAAATACCCGTATTTTGGGTCGCAAGTGTTCTGTTTTGTGGTGGGGCACCTATAGGTTTTTTATGAATATTCCTCTCAGAACCTACTACACCGCAGTTTGAATATTTTGGTAGTAATGCGTTTTTATCTTGACCATATTGCCAATATGAATTTAACAGCTTTGCGATATAATTCCGGTCTTTACCAACTAATCTCGCTTGTTGCGACAAGTCACTTATTCTCTTTTTCGTCGCATAATCGAAAAGAAATATCCTAGAGTCCACAAGCTTCTTTATCAGCTTAAAGTTTTTATCCCTAAGGTCTTTGTACTTTTTTTTAATCTCGGACTCTGCCAAGCGAATATAGGATGGCAAATCATACTTCCCTTTATATGCTCTACCTTCCTTAAGTTCAGCTTCGAAGCTCGAAATACTTACTGCAATTGGTCTGCGAACTTTGTTTGGGAAATCAAGCGGGAAGAGAATTAAACTGCTTTTGGGAAGAATATCTAATACTCGATACAGACCTGTTGAGACTAAACCACGCTCGTCTGCATTAATGTAAAAGACGTCGTTCTTATAAATTTCCAACTTTAAGCTCCCCCAAAAAGTCCCGCTTTTCCAAAATTTGAATAATTTTAGATTTATCGATTGGTGAGGACATTTCTACAATCAAGCGCTTTGTGCCGATCAGGTATCTAAGAACTTCATATCCTTTTTCCAACGATACATTCAATTCATCACTAATATGTTCCAGCAAATCATGAACTTTGTTGACTCCCAAGCGAATACTACTAATAGAATAGTCATCAACTAATTCCTGAAGACCTGCGGAAGGGTAGCGAACAAGTTGGCTCGCCCAGCTAATATTCTGAGCCTGACTCTCAGTCAACGAACTATTCCTGAAAATTTGGAATTTAACTCCGATCAAGTTCCAGAAAATTCTTTCTATCTCTAGCTTTTCAAGAGTTCTTTTACTTAAGCGTTCGTCCTTTGATTTAACCGATATTGCCTCAAAGTTCTTTTTTCCTCCTTCTAATCGGGTAACCAAAAAATCTGTCGTCATTACTACAGGTTCTTTCGAAGAGGGATGTTTCGGATGAGGAATATCTAGAGACTTGGATATCTGTAATGTTAAATTTATTGGAAGAAGGGGGAATTGCTCTCGAATATCAACTACTGAGTCAGAATACTCAGCTAAGTAGAAAAATTCAGTTTCAGATGCTGAAAGTAGATGATGTAATCGATTTGTTTTGAGTCCTTTTATCTTACTGCGAACCCCACTGGAAGGTACGTCCTGACTTCTTAACCAAGGAATGTAGGATTCACCGTCTCCCAGCCCATACCCTGATTTCAATGCCCGATTGAAATCAGCAAAACTTTGTAATTTCCTCTTCGCCAAAATACATATCCGTTTCCCTTACTTAGTTTAAGCATAGTCGACTTTTAGTAACGGTCAAACTTATTTGTAAAATAATTGTATTGCGGTCAAACTCAATTGTCTACGGTCAAACTTAATTGTAATTACACACTTTTTAAACTACCTGCCCTGCTGCCCAGCCGCTGCTCCACGCCCATTGGAAATTAAAGCCGCCTAGCCAACCGGTAACGTCAACCACTTCGCCAATGAAGTAAAGGCCTTCGACGTTTTTTGCCATCATGGTCTTTGATGAGAGCTCATTGGTATCTACACCGCCTATGGTAACCTCCGCCGTGCGATAGCCTTCAGTGCCGTTGGGTTTCACCTGCCAATTCTCCAGCGTGTCTGCGATCGCATCGCACTCACTGTGGGTAAGCTGTTTCACCGGCACGTTGCGCCAATTATGATACTCAATAAAACTTTGCACCATTCGCTTGGGGAATACTTTATTTAAACAGGTAGCCAACAATGCATCGGGGGTTTCAGTACGTGCGGTTTGTATAAGCGCCGTGGCGTCGTCATTGGGCAGCGTATTAATACTTAAGCTGTCACCCGCCTCCCAATAGCTGGAAATTTGAAGCATGGCGGGGCCACTTAAACCACGGTGAGTAAAAAGCATGGCTTCCTTAAAGGTGGTGTCGTTACAGCTAGCATAAACATCGACCGCTATTCCACTAAGTTCAGCCAGTGTGGCTTTATCTTTATCGTGCAAGGTAAACGGCACCAGAGCAGCGCGAGTCGGCAACACGTTTAGGCCAAATTGCTCGGCAATTTTGTAGCCAAATGGCGTGGCGCCGAGTTTTGGCATGCTCAACCCACCCGTAGCAATAACGAGCGACTCACACTGATAATCGCCATTAGAAGTTGTAAGTAAATACCCACTTTCGGTTTTCTTGACGTCTAAAATATCGCAGCGAGTAGTAATGGTAACACCGGCTTTGTTGCATTCATTAAGCAATAAATCGACGATATCTTTCGCGCTGTCGTCGCAGAATAATTGGCCCAAAGTTTTTTCATGATAGGCAATACCATGCTCGGCAACCAAACCAATAAAGTCCCACTGGGTATAGCGGCTTAATGCAGACTTACAAAAGTGAGGGTTTTGCGATAGGAAATTGGCGGGTTCTGCATACATATTGGTGAAATTACACCGTCCACCGCCTGACATAAGAATTTTCCGGCCCACTTTTTTAGCGTGATCGAGCACTTCTACGCTGCGTCCGCGCGCTCCCGCTTGTGCCGCACAAAAAAGTCCTGCAGCCCCAGCACCGATAACAACAACATCGCGCTTAATCACTCTATATTTACCTTACATCACGCTAAAAAAACGCGCGCAAATTGCCGCGCGGATTAAGAACTCGGAATTATACGTAATAAACCCTACTGCACAATGCAAAGCCTTGGCTCAGGGCAAATTTAATCTAGGCCGTGTTGAAAGTAGCAGCATTAAAACAACACTGTGCTTTGTGTTTTAAAGTTTAGTTCTTAATTGATTTAAATTCGGTTACTATTAAACCAATCACCATACGAAGGATCTTTCATGGCCATAAAGTCTAATTTGAGCAGTGTAGACCGTTACTTACGAGGTGCTATCGGTATAAGCGTCACAGCGTTCGCGATTTTTAACGGTGGCATTATCGAAGACGTTTTCATTGAAGTTTTATTAGGGATCTTTGGATGTCTAAACCTTATTTCGCTCTTTACGGGATGGTGCCCGGTATATCAGGTCGCTGGAATAAGTACGAAGGAAAAGGCCTAGAATTGAGTAAGGCTTAATGGAGCACTCTCCGTCTCTACCTAAAAAAACTGCCATTCGCTCAAAGTTAATTTTTGCGTGTTTAACGGTGTCTATTCTTATAAGTGCAATTTACGTCACCGTTTCTTATCGATTAACCTCAGATGTGAATAAACAGGCAGAAATAAAAAGCATGCAGTTGCGCCTTTCTTTGATCACTAAAGAGGTGAATAAAACTGCTCAATTACAAACAGACAGCCTGCAAATCATAAAAGAGCTCATATCAGAAGAAGAGACGGCAACCTTCGTCAATATTAGCCAAAACGAAAAACAATTCACCATTACTCATAACTTCGATAATCAGTTAATCGAAGAATTGGTGCTGACCATCGACAATCAACGTTTCGTTGACCCTCCTAACCAACCATTAATTTCGCTGAGAGATAAAAGCTATCTTTGGTCCATTGCCACAGACCGTGGTGTTACCATCATTTATGCAAGAGAGGCCGCGTTACTGGAAGCCGCGCTATCCACCGTTGCTAAACGACTACTCATCACCACAGTTATCGTTTTTTGGATAGCCGTTTGGCTGGCGTTAACCCTTTCTTCGATGATTGCCAAACGGGCAGATGAAATAAACGATGCGCTTACCCGTCTTGCAACACATGATTCGCTTACTGGGCTTCCTAACAGCTTCTATCTTAAGGAATTGCTGCTGCACTTCGCAAATACGAAGAGCGACAGCGGCTCTTCCGGTCAAGCCTGCCTTTTTGCTATCGATTTAGATAAATTTAAAGACGTTAACGACGCATTTGGACACAGTGCTGGCGACCAACTTTTGATCACATTGTCTCACCGTATATCAGCGATACTTAAAAAGCCATGTGAACTCATTCGTGTTGGAGGCGACGAATTTATCATTTGGGCACCGGATTTTTCTGTTGAAGAGGGGATTGCGCTGGCCAAAAAGGTGATCAATGTCTGCGACACCACTATTCCTTTGAACGGTCTGGAAGTGAACACGGGTGCCAGTGTTGGCTTTTCTCATTATCCCTCCCATACCGACAGCCTAGAATCCTTGTTGTCATGTGCAGATACCGCGATGTACAAGGCTAAAAAACAACGCAGTGGATGGGAAGTTTATGATGCGCAAAGTCGTATCAGCAACGAACGGGACATCATGTTAAGGGCCGAGCTCAATACTGCGATGCTAGAAAGGCAGCTCATATTACATTTTCAACCCAAAGTGGATATCCGCACCGGTGCGATAATTGGTGTTGAAGGACTCTGCCGCTGGCAGCACCCCTCACTCGGCCTGCTAAGTCCCTACCATTTTATTGATCTTATTGAACACTCTGGGAAAGTACAGGATTTCGGGCGCTACATTATTCAGTCAGCAATTGAACATGCTCGTCACTGGCGAGACGAGAATATCGACGTTCCCATTGCAATTAACTTGTCTCCGTATAATTTACTCGACCCTATGCTGGCCAGCTACATTTCACAGCTGCTTCGCGAGTATGACCTACCTGCTGGTGTTATCGAAATTGAGCTCACCGAAAATGAGACCTGCATCAACATCGACCATATCAATAGCGCACTAAGTGATATAAGAGACATTGGGATTGAAATTGCTATTGATGATTTTGGTACAGGCATGAGCTCATTAGCATACTTAGACAACTTAAAAGCTAATACCATTAAGATTGATAAGTCTTTTATCTCAGATATTGATACCAATCGTGGGCACCAAGCTATTGTCGCTTCTGCATTAACCCTCGCCGACACCTTTGAATGTAAGGTTTTAGCAGAAGGAGTAGAAACGCAATCTCAAGTTGACACGCTTCTAACACTCGGCTGCTTCTACGCACAAGGATACTTTTTTGCTAAACCCATGAGCGAAGAAGATATTAAACACTACATAAAGACAACATGTGTCTAGCCGGTTTCGGGTCGCTTGCCTATTAACCGCACTGAACATTGGCAAACGAACACACGCTATACTAAGAAGACGAAGACCGCGGAAAAACCGCCAATGGGTGTGTAGTGATTAGCTGCACGAAAGCACGGGTTCCTGGCTTAATGGCATTTTCGTGGCTAACACGCACTTTAAGTTCATCGCCACTGTCTAAAACAACGGCGTAAAGTCGGCTCTCACCTTCGTAACGTACCCACTCTACCGTACAGTTAGTTTCGCCGAGGGTGGCATCTAGGCTTAGGTCGTCTGGGCGAACAAGCAAATCCACTTCGCCCTGTGCATTTTGTAGTGGCGTGCCGGGCACGTTACCGATTTCAGTCACAACCGTTTTATCGGTATTTGCAGCACTTACATCAAAAGAGGCGCTTAAAAAGCTAGCTTCACCCATAAAGCGCGCGACAAAACGGTTCGCTGGTGAAGAGTAACAGGCTTCTGGCGTATCTAATTGTGCCAGTACGCCTTTATTTAGTATCCCCACTCTATCGCCGACACTCAACGCCTCTTCTTGATCATGGGTTACCCAAATAGCGGGAACACCCGCCTTTTTAAGGGCATCACGAATTTCCCAACGCAAGCTATCTTTTAATGCGGCATCGAGGTTTGAAAGTGGCTCATCAAGCAATACGTAAGCAGGTTCATGGGCGAGGGTACGAGCCAGAGCCACACGCTGTTTTTGTCCGCCTGAAAGGCGAGCGGGTTTGGCGTCGCGAAAACTGTCCAAGCCTAATAATGTCAGCCAGTGATCAGCAAGCTTGGTATCCTTCAAACGAAAACAAACGTTTTGCTGAACGGTAAGGTGAGGAAACAAGGCAAAATCTTGAAATACCATCCCCACGTTACGTTTTTCAGGCGGCACATGTTTGCTTGCTGTGCTTTCCCATTTCCCCAGGCTCATAGAACCTTCAGATATAGGAATAAGCCCCGCAAGCGCTTGTAAGATAGTCGTTTTACCGCAACCAGTTGGCCCCACCAACATAAGGATTTCGTCTTGCCCAAGCTCAAGATTTAACTTGTCGACAACGCGGGTAGACCCATAATTCACTGACAAATTACTTACACTAAGCATTACGAACGATCATCCTCGGTAACGGTAAACTGGGCTTTTCTTTCACCCGACAGCATGAGTACTAACCCCACACCGGATAATAAGACAAGTAACAGCCCGGGTACGGCAGCACGGCCAAAATAACCCGCTTCGTAAACCCGCCACATATACGTAGCAAGGGTTTCAAATCCGGTAGGCCCCAGCATCAACGTAGCGGGCAACTCGCGCATAGCCTCTAAAAAAACTAATGCGGCCCCCGCAATCATACCACGAAGGGTTAGCGGCAGCGTAACCCTGATAAAGGCTTCTCGAGGGCTAGCGCCAAGTACCCGAGCCGCTTTCACTAAACCTGAATCGATATTCTCAGCCGTACTTCTTACGCTTCCCACAGCAAGAGGAATAAAACGCAATACATAAGCCATCACCAATAGACTTAGCGTTTGATACAGTGCAGGCAAGTACTTAAGACCTACGTATACCAGCGCCGTTCCCATAACAATCCCCGGAACGCCAAACCCAAAGTACGTAATGCGCTCCATAAAACGCCCTGCTTTACCGGCAATCGCAGCGTGAGCAACAGGAATGGCAAGTAACACTGCTACAATAGCTGCAATAAAAGATGCATGGGCTGAATTCCAAGCGTAGCTTAATTCAAAACCGCCTGTGCCTTCGCGTACTAACCACAGCGTAAAAATAGCCAGTGGAAGCACAATGGCCATCATGACCACCGGCATGGTGGCAAGCAACATAAGGTTTCGCTGCCAGCGAGCAGGAAACAACGATAAATGCTTGCCAGGACGCTCTTGTGCACCACCTATACGGCTCTCGATAAATAGAATAAGCCCAACAATAACCATAAGCTGCAGGCTTAGCATGGCCGCTTGGCTCAAGCCGAAGGCATTATATTCAACGAAGATTACGCGAGTGAACGTGTCAAAACCCATGATAGCCGGGGTGCCAAAATCTGATAAGGCATAAAGCGCAGCAAGCAAGGCACCCGCGGCGACGCTATTCACAACACGGGGTAAAACCACGCGCCACAAGCTTGCGCCTAGGGTTAACCCCAATGTACGGGCTGCGTTGACTAGGCTGGCGTCCAGACTCAACAAGCTGGAACGGGTTGTCATCATGACGAAAGGGTAAGTGTAGAGACTCATAACCAGCGCCGAGCCCCACAGGCCGCTAATAGGCGGTGTGGCAATACCCAGTACGTTTTCAATCTCTCCGCCCCTGCCAAATGAAAAGTACATGGCGAATGCGCCAATGTAGCTTGGCAGTGCCAATGGCGCAGCAAGTAAGATTAGCCAGAACCGCTTCAAAGGCATTTGCACATAAGCCGTTAAAAAAGCAAGCGGTACACCGATAAGCACTGATCCAATAATGGTGAGTACCACCAGCGATATAGTGTTGCCTAAAACGCGAAGATTATGCGTATCGAAAAGCTGCGCACTGTCTTGTGCTAAAGAAAACAAAACGCCGACGGGCAATAAAGCCATCAGCGCGATAAGAAGTGCCAGTGGATACGACTTTGGCCAGTTTGTCACAGTACGCCAACTTCCCTCATAAGGTTAAGTGTAGGACGTAAATCGGCCAACTTGCGAAGGTCCATTTCAGGTGGCGAAAGCGTACTTAAACTCGCCAAGCCTTGTGGTGATTCAACCCCTTGTACCAACGGTATTTCGTATGCCTCGCGAGCAAGGTAAGACTGCACCTCGTGCGACAGCAGGTAACGAATAAAGTTAACCGGTAAGTCACCATCGCTTAATGCCACAATACCTGATGCGTTTACTAAACAGCCTGCGTCACCTTTGCTGTAAGCTAGGGCAACATTGGCGTTAGGCTTTCCAGATTTAAGGCGAAGCGTGTAATAGTGATTCGCAAAACCAATATCCACTTCCCCGCGTTCAACGCCCATCACTACGCCAAGTTCACCTGCGTATGTTTTAGCGTGTTTATTGATGCCTTTAAGCCACGCTTTGGTCGCTTTATCGCCTTCTAAAATACGCATAGCGGTAACGAAGGACTGGAACGATGAATAAGCGGGCGCCCAGCCGATTTTTAAATCGCTGTCAGCTAACGCCATTACGCTTTCGGGAATTTGCTCTGGCTTAACACGCTCTGTGTTATAAGGCAGTGTACGCACTCGACCTGTCACCGGCGACCAGCTAGGGTACTGAAAATCTTCACGAAGCTGTGCACGTAAATCATCCGGCAAAGGCTTTGCTGCACCAGCATCAGTGACAACGCCTATGGAGCCTGTATCTACTGCCCAAAATAGGTCAGCGCGTTTCACGCCAGCTTTCGTCTCAGCCACAATGGTATTTGCCAGTGCTGCTGACCCGCCTCGTCGTACTTTTAAGTTCAGCTTAGGGTTGCGTTTTTCGATGGCTTTAAGAACATTCTCGTACAGACCGCCTTCTCCGCGCCCCAAATACAAGGTGAGATCACCTTCTAATTTAGGCAGGGACTCAACTGACACACTGCCAGTTTGCGTCATAGCGTGAGCTAAGCCAAACGGCAAGCCAGATAAAGCACCGGCCGCGGCTAAGCCTTGTAAGAATGTTCTGCGTTGCATACCCCTTCCTTAAAATACGTCTTTGCGACTTTGTTCAACTTCGACCAAAAGTGCACGAGCGCGATCAAGCTTAGCCTGCATGGATTCTACCACTTTACGCACTGCATCTACGCCAGTATCTTTCGAAATGGCCTGAGGAAGCGTTACGTTAAAGTCTTTTTCCAGGTCTTCAACCAAGGCGGCGTCTTTCGCGATCAAGTCACCTTCTACACCCTCAAATCGTTGAAGGTAGGTGTCGTGAACCAATGTTGTTGCAACCTCGTGAAGCTGTTCTGCATACTTGGCAACAACACGATCAAGACGTGTTTTAATATCGTCGATAACTTCAGGGCCTGTGCTAGGTTCTTTTTCAGTGGTTTGAACCTTACTCACTAAGCCTTTCTTTTGATATTGAGACGCAAGTTTAACTGCGCCCAGCGCCTGCCACAAGGCATGATTTAGCTTCTCTTGCTCAACGCGAACGTCAGCAACAGGCTTACCTTCATCAATAGCGACTTTCACACCATAAATGCCTTGCCAGATAGAGGCATAAATAGGCACGTACTGCGTTTCAATGGCAGAGTGAAATTCTACTTCTTCCCAGTACTCAATTAACGCATCGGTTTTAAGCGATTTATCTTTCGCTTCGTACGCATCAACAACACCGCCGAATTTTTCTTCAAGCCAATGTACCTCTTCCGTATATTCCCCAATGTGCGCGTGCAGGTTATTTACGTGGTCACCAATGGCACCGTTAGCAAGCGCTTGTGCAGAAAACATTGAGAAAGTGAAGGCCGAAGCCATTACCAAGGCACTCATTTTTTTCAGTGTTATTGTCATATTTATTCCTAGAACGTTTGTCTTTTCGCGGAAATGATACTTATTATCATTAAGCAAGTAAAGGTAACTAAACGAGGCTACATGCTAAGCAACGCAGTGCGCGGGCTTTACGTTAGCCCTTAAGTTCTCTACATTTTCGATACAAAATACTGCACGTTAGTTCATTAACCTTTGCTGAACACGTTGATATTCAACGCGAATGGCAGACCGACAGATCATAATCAGGTTACATTTTAATGAAAATGACAGCCAAGTACATGTAAAGTATACCAATCCGCATAGACTGGTATTCCACTCAAACGAAAAAGCCCGCAACCGTGGTTGCGGGCTTTAGGTATCGCGTACGCCGTTTTTTTTTACGACATTACAGGCTATCTAGCATGCTTTGCGCATCGCTCACGTCAAAGCGACCAGGGTCTTCAACATTGAGTTTTTTCACTTCCCCGTCTTCTACAAGCATAGAATAGCGCAAAGAACGCAGGCCACCGAAATTACCGGTGCCCATGTCCAAACCAATTTGCTTGGTAAAGAAACCGTTGCCATCAGCAAGCATAACAATTTCGTCTGCGTTGTTCGCTTTACCCCAAGCGTCCATAACGAATGCATCGTTCACGCTCAAGCAGATAATTGTATCAACGCCTTTCGCTTTAATTTTATCAGCAAGTGCCACATAGCCTGGCAAGTGTGCCTGTGAACAGGTTGGCGTAAATGCGCCCGGCACTGCAAACAATACTACGCGTTTTTCCGAAAACAGTTCGTTCGTTCCTGGGTTGGTTATTTCGCCATTTTCTAAAAGGCTAAAATCTACTTCAGGCAAAGTGCCCCCAACTTGTATCATGCTACTCTCCTAGATTTTTTTGACACAAATACACATCAAATCTGTGTTTTTTGCTTTCAATAGCCATTGATGCTTTCATTCCTGCCAGCACCTCTGCACTGTTTGGGCGTTTCACTACTACCCGGTGCGTTGCTAGCTGTAGTGCTGGCGGTAACAGCGCATCTGCGTCTGGATCATGACCAAGCAGTTGCTGAAACAGCCGCATTTCCTTTTTCACCAAGGCTGACTTCTTCTTGTGTGGGAACATAGGGTCTAAATAAACAGCATTAACGTTCTCACCAGTAAAGTATTGCATTACCTCAGCACTATTTCCATGCCGTAACGTCATTTGTGATGCAAGTTCAGGAAAACTGAGCGCTAACCTACGGATGCCGTCTTCCAGCAACGCCGCTACAATAGGCGAACGCTCTATCATTGTCACTTTGCACCCAACGCTTACAAGCACAAATGCATCTCGCCCCAGACCAGGTGTGGCATCGACCACATGCCAATCTTCACTGCCTTTTATACCGATGGCTTTAACGATAGGTTCTTTTCGTCCACCGCCGTACTGCTTACGATATAAACTGGCCGGTGAAGCAAAATCGACCTCAATGGGTAGCACCTTCTTATCGGCCGCGTCGGCAAGGCCTAATACGCCATGTTGAACCTGTAAGTAGAACCCTTCGTCAGGCTTTTCATGGTCGTTAAGAATCGGGAAGTGCCACTTATTACTCACTTCACTCGCCATGGCTGCATCATCATTACTGCTGTTTTCAGCAATAATCAAAGGCACACTCTTAAGCATGACCGTATTGCTCCTTATGTCCAATCCAGCGATTAATGATAGCTTGTGCGTGAGAGGGATATTTGTCCCATAGGGTGTAGGCAATTTCCTGTACCTTTGGAATAAGGGCGGCGTCGCGCACAAGGTCGGCTATTTTAAGCTCTGCCATACCGGTTTGTTTCGTGCCCATAAACTCGCCCGGACCTCGAATTTCCAAATCACGCTGGGCAATATAAAACCCGTCATTCGACTCACGCAGCACCCCAAGGCGCTGCGTTGCCGTTTTAGATAGCGGGCTTTGGTACATCAGTACACATTGACTTTCAACGGCACCTCGCCCTACTCGGCCTCTTAGCTGATGAAGCTGTGCTAAGCCTAGTCGCTCTGGATTTTCAATAATCATAATACTGGCATTAGGCACGTCGACCCCTACCTCAATAACCGTCGTCGCTACCAGTAAATCCAATTTACCGTCTTTAAAATCAGCCATGACTTGCGCTTTTTCAGCGGGTTTTAATCGTCCGTGCACTAAGCCCACATGTAAGTCTGGCAATGCGGTACGAAGGGTAACTGCAGCGTCTTCTGCTGCCTGACATTCCAATACTTCCGATTCGTCAATAAGGGTACAAACCCAATAGGCTTGACGACCATGATCTTTACACGCCTGACGCACCCGCTCTATCACGTCAGCGCGGCGTGTATCCGGTAGCACCACCGTTTGCACAGGTGTTCTGCCTGGCGGGAGTTCATCAATAATCGAGGTGTCTAGATCGGCGTAGGCGGTCATGGCTAGCGTTCTGGGTATAGGCGTTGCCGTCATGATGAGTTGATGAGGGTAGCGACCTTGTTGCTCGCCTTTATCGCGCAGAGCCAAACGCTGATGCACGCCGAAGCGATGTTGCTCATCGACAATAACCAACGCAAGCTGCTGATAGTTCACACTCTCTTGGAAAATAGCGTGCGTACCCACCAGCATTTGTATGTCACCGGCTTCTAAACGCGCCATGACTTCATTGCGGGCCTTTCCTTTTAGTTTACCTGCCAGCCAGCCAACCTCTATACCCAAAGGCTCCAACCAACCACGAAAGTTGTTCGCGTGCTGTTCTGCCAACAGTTCAGTGGGTGCCATTAGCGCCACTTGATGCCCTGCACCAATGGCTGATAGCGCGGCCAGTGCAGCAACCAAGGTTTTCCCCGACCCCACATCGCCTTGAACCAGACGCATCATAGGTCGTGCGTGCTGCATATCATTTTGAATGTCTTTGACAACGCGTGACTGCGCGCCTGTCGGCGAAAACGGCAGTTGTGCCAACATCTTATCAATGAGTGGCTGGTTTACTTTAATGGGAATACCTGGCTGTGCGTCAGACAATTTGCGTACTTTCAGCACGCTCAAGTGATGCGACAGTAACTCTTCCAAAATTAACCGATATTGAGCAGGATGCAGCCCCTCTTCCATTTCGTGTATGTCGACATCTGGCGGTGGGCGATGCACCAAATGAAGGGCTTCGTTAAGGCTAATTTGATCATCATAAATACCTTGTGGCAATAAATCAGCCAGCGCACCTTTGTCTAATAGCTGTAGGGCTTGATCGGTTAAGTTGCGCAACGTTAATTGCTTAACCCCATCAGTGGTAGGATAGACCGGTGTAAGTGATTCTTCTGTGGGCGGTGCATCTTCATCCACTAGCTTGAACTCGGGGTGCATCATTTCGATGCCCCATTTTCCAGTGCGCACCTCACCGAAGCAGCGAACCGTATTGCCGGGCGTCATCATCGAACGCTGTACAGCGCCAAAGTGAAAAAATCGCAGCGTAATGGTGCCCGAGCCATCACTGAGCTTAACCACCAGCATGCGCTTTTTGCCGTATTGAATATCAGCGCTCATCACCTCGCCTTGAACGCTGACATGGGTGAACGGACGGCACTCAGCCACGCTGTAAATACGGGTTCTGTCCTCATAGCGATGGGGAAGATGAAATAGAATATCTTGAAGGGTAAACAACCCAATTTTATTAAGCTTTTCTGCCACCTTTGCGCCTACGCCTTTGAGCGCAGTAATGGGTGTAGTGGCCAGTGCTTGCATCAAGCGACATCCTTCTTTTGAAACATAAATGACTTAGCCTTTAAAAAGGCACAAGCTGGTGTTATTCAACATGTTATACCAAAAGAAGTGTAAAGGATTGTTGAGGGGTTGGCGAGTACGCTTTAGGCCAGTTTTTTCATGCTGACCTAACGAAAAGTTATAGCGAAACCAACACTTAGGGACACTAGTCGGCTTCTAGCGCGTTTGCTTCCGCTTGCGTAATCTGCATTTCGTTCCACCAGCTGTCATCGGCGTCCACTTCGCCAAGTGCGTTAATGGCGGGCAGCGGCAAACCTTTGCGTTGGCAAAGCTTGTACAAACGTGGGTAACCATTTTGAAACGCCAATGCCTGGCACTCTTCTTCTGGTAACTGCTGTGAATTGTACATACCAGCGATAGTGCGCTGACGCTGTGCTTCATACAATATAAGGGCAGCGGCGACAGACACGTTCAACGACTGCACCATGCCCATCATCGGAATAACAATGTCATGGTCGGCCATTGCTTTTGCTTCATCCGTAGCGCCGTATTTCTCTTGCCCGAATAAAATAGCGGTAGGCTTGGTATAGTCGATATCACGAAAGTCTAGAGCGGTATCAGATAAATGGGTAACTAATACCTGCATACCCTGCCCTTTAAGCGCCGCCATGGCATCATTGATATTGTCGTGATTAGTTTGACGCACCCATTGCTGACTGCCCATGGCCGAACCACGACGAAACTGATACTTCTTTTCCCATACGGTGTGAACGCGATGAATGCCTACTGCATCACACGTTCTTACCACAGCAGAAACATTATGCGGCTTATGCACATTTTCAAGGCAAACCGTAAGGTCGGTTTGCCTTCTTTCCAGCACTTGTCTTATGCGCTGGTAACGCTCAGGTGACATGGCTTACTCCGGCAGTTCCATTACACCATCAATTTCAATTTGTGCACCTTTAGGCAATGCAGATACCTGAACTGCTGCGCGCGCCGGGTAAGGCTTGGTGAAATAACGGCTCATAATTTCGTTGACCGTTGCAAAATGGCCAAGGTCGATAAGGAAAATATTCACTTTCACCAAATCGTTGGTTGTGCCGCCAGCCGCGTCACATACCGCTTTAATATTTTCGAAAACTTGAACCGCTTGCGCTTCAAAATCGTCAGATACCATTTCCATGGTCTCGGCAACTAGCGGTATTTGGCCTGAAAGGTAAACGGTAGTACCCGCTTTAACTGCTTGGCTGTAGGTACCAATAGCAGCAGGTGCCTTATCGGTCTGAATAATAGACTTAGACATAGTGATTCCTAAATAAGTTGTTATTAGTGTCGAGATTGACTATGACGAGAAACTTTCTGAACTTCCGGCATGGTGCGTATTTTTTTCATCACGCGAGCCAAGTGCACACGATTGTGCGTGGTAAGTTCTAGGTCAATAAAGTAGATGTTACTCTCTTTCTCTTCAGTTTGCAGACCAATGATGTTGGAATCGCACCCTGAAATAGTGTTCGTTAATGTTGCCAGTGTACCTTGATGATTGAACAACTCGATACGCAGCGACGCTTTAAACTCACCTTGTGGATTGTCGTCCCACTGCATCGGAAGAACACGCTGAGGCTCTTCTTTTGTAAGCTTGCGAATGTTATTACAACCAATTTGGTGAATGGTCATACCGCGCCCTGGGCTCAATACTGCAACAATTTCATCATCGGGGATTGGGTGGCAGCAACGAGAATAATGAACAAGAAGACCTTCTGTCCCGCGTATCGCCACGTTGCCTTTTTTATCTGATAAGTCAGTTGTGCTTTCGCCTAAAAGGCGGCGAGCGACAATGGCGCTTAGCTCATTACCTAGCCCAATATCAACAAGTAGATGATCAAAATTGTCGTGCTTAGTTTCTGCTACAACACGCTCTATATCTTCGTTTGGAATATCGTCAAGCTTCACACTTCCTAACGCGTGGCGAAGTAAGCGGTTCCCCATGTTGACCGCCTCCTGAGAATGCTGCTTGCGCAAGTACTGACGAATTCGCGTACGCGCTCGCGCACTCACCACAAAGTTGAGCCAATTCGCATTAGGCTTCGCTTTAGGAGAAGTAATTATTTCAACGGTTTGACCGTTCTCAAGAGGCTTACTCAAACTGTAGTTTCTGCGCTCTACACGCACACCTACACAGGTATTACCCACATCAGAGTGCACTGCATAGGCAAAATCGACGGCGGTTGCGCCAGTAGGTAACTCGATAATTCGGCCATCTGGCGTGAAGACGTAAATTTCATCAGGGAAAAGGTCGGTTTTCACCGATTCGATGAATTCAAAGGACGAACTGGCCGATTGCTGTAATTCAAGCAAGCTTTGCATCCACTTGCGTGCGCGAAGTTGCGCTGTTGTGCCATTATCACCAGGCTCTTTATACAGCCAATGTGCTGCTACCCCTTTGTCGGCCATCTGATCCATTTCCTGCGTACGAATTTGAATTTCAACAGGAATGCCGTGCGGCCCGATCAGTGACGTGTGTAAAGACTGATAACCGTTGGTACGAGGAATTGCGATGTAATCTTTGAAACGATTTTCAATGGGTTTATACAACCCGTGCATTGCACCTAATGCACGATAGCAATTATCGACTGAGTCCACCACGATGCGAAATGCGTAAATATCCATTACCTCATTGAACATCAGTTCTTTGTTTTTCATTTTTCGGTAAATGGAATACAGGTGTTTTTCACGCCCAAGTACATTCGAATCGATTTGATAGGCGTCTAAACGGGTATTAAGCTCTTCGCGGATATTTTCGATAATCTCTTTACGATTGCCTCGCGCTTGTCGAACCGCCGACTTTAAGGCACGATGACGCATCGGGTACATAGCTTGAAAACCCAAGTCTTCAAGTTCGTTTTTAATGTCGTGAATACCTAAACGGTGGGCAATTGGCGCGTAGATCTCTAGGGTTTCTAAGGCAATGCGGCGACGTTTATCTGGTCGAAGCGAACCGAGGGTTCGCATGTTGTGCGTACGGTCGGCCAGTTTGATGAGAATAACCCTGATGTCTTGCACCATGGCCATCATCATTTTACGAAAGTTTTCGGCTTGGGCTTCTTGTTTTGTGCTAAAGGCAAGTTTATCTAACTTACTGACCCCTTCAACGAGTTCAGCAACCGTATCGCCAAAGGCTTCAGCCAAATCTTCTTTGCTGTAATGGGTATCTTCGATAACGTCGTGAAGCAGTGCCGCCATGATCGTTTCATGATCAAGGTGCATATCGGCAAGGATGCCAGCAACTGCCACAGGGTGAGTGATATACGGATCGCCACTTGAACGCATTTGCCCATCGTGCGCTTCTTGCGCCAGCACAAAAGAATCCTGAACCAGCTGCACACGCTCGGCTGGCAAGTACTCTAAAACTTTCTGCTTTAAACCTTCAAACAAATACACAGCGAAGCGCTACCCTTATAACTTTTATCAAACGTTACAACACTAAGAATACGTTTTATTGGGCAATAAGCCAATACACCAAAAGCAAAGCGCCAGTGCTTTTTTCAAAGCACTGGCGCCAAAATGCAGTTAAAACCGTTGAAAAGAGGTTTTACTGATCAGATAAGATGTTCGCAACAGAGGCAAACTCAGCGTGTTCTTGCTGTTCTTGAGCATGAAGATCTGCTTGTTCTAACGTAGCAGCCGTCACAAAACCTTCTTCAATTTCGCGAAGTGCAGTTACAGTTGGCTTATCGTTTTGAACGTCAACCATAGGATCTTTTCCTCCAGTGGCAATTTGACGTGCACGGCGTGCAGCAACAAGCACTAGGTCAAAGCGGTTACCAATTTTATCTACGGCATCTTCTACAGTTACGCGAGCCATGTATTTCTCCGGAAATTAGGTTGAGCAATTTATTCAAAAAACGGCCGCGTAGTATACACAAATACACTGCGCGATCCTAGTATTTTGTTTGAAATTGAAGCAGTCAGATCTGGGCGAGTCTTACTGTTCATCGAGCTTTCAAGCAAAAGGCAAAGACAGTACTAAAAACCTACGCACTACCCAGTAAGCTGTCTAACAACACCTGATGCCGCATTTGCTGTTTCATCGTGCGTAGACGTCTTGCTGTGACAATGGATTCAAGATCATTCAGCGCTGTAGAAAAATCGTCGTTTATAATAATGCTGTCGAACTCGTTAAAGTGAGACATTTCAGCCACGGCTTGTGCCATACGCCCCGCAATTACCTCTTCAGAATCTTGCCCACGATTATTTAAACGCTGTTCTAACACCTCTAATGATGGAGGAAGAATGAAAATACCGCATGTGTCTGGCATCAGTGCTTTAACTTGACGCGCCCCCTGCCAATCGATATCGAGAAACACATCAATACCACGGTGGAGCGTTTGCTCAATGGTCACACGAGATGTACCGTAATAGTTTCCAAATACTTCGGCATACTCAAAGAATACGCCTTGCTCGATAAGCGCTTCAAACTGCTCACGGCTTACAAAATGGTAGTGTACGCCGTCTATTTCACCGGGACGGGGCTGACGGGTGGTATGAGACACTGACACCTGCATAGGCGCGCTTTCATTGCCCTCGTACTTTTCCATTAGTGCCTTTATCAGGCTCGATTTTCCTGCTCCTGATGGAGCTGCAAGAATGAATAAGTTGCCAAGTAGTGAAGCCATAAGGTATTAAAATTCTATCAAAATGTGGTGATTTCGGGTGGCGATGATAGCATATTAAGCGGTTGTGCCGTAACTATGATTGTGCGGTTTAATTATCGCAATGCCTCGCCCGTTAGGTTACTGCGCCGAATTACAACAATAACTATAACAACTTTTTAAGAATGATGGGGTCAATGTCGTGACGTAAGCGCCATCGTTCATAAAGAAACAAAACTTAACTAGGAAATAGAGAATGACTGAGCAACTTTTGCCGTGCGTAGAGATAAATCCATCTGCTACGCCCGATGCCTGCGTTATCTGGCTCCATGGTCTCGGCGATTCAGGCCATGGTTTTGCACCGATAGTGCCTGAACTGAAACTCCCTAAAACAATGGCAGTAAAATTTCTCTTTCCCCATGCTCCCGAGCGCCCTATTACCATTAATGGCGGTATGCGAATGCGCGCATGGTACGACATTAAAACCCTAGACTTTGAAAGCCGCGCAGATTTAGACGGTGTTAAAACATCAGCGGCGCAAGTTGAGCGCCTTATTGAAGCGCAGATTGAAAGCGGGATCCCTGCTCATCGCATTATACTTGCAGGGTTTTCACAAGGTGGCGTCATTGCGCTTCATTTAGCACCTAGGTTCGCACATAAACTTGCCGGCGTGCTTGCGCTGTCTACTTACATGTGTGAGCCGTCATTGTTACAGAGTGAAGCAAACGATATGAATCGCGACACACCGATCATGATGGCCCATGGTGAACAAGACGAAGTGGTGCCTGTGTTTATGGGCAATGCAGCGTTTAAAACACTGAGCGAGTGTGGATTTAACGCAACGTGGCAAACCTACCAAATGCAACACAATGTGTGTATGCAAGAGTTAAACGACATCAGTGCGTGGCTTCAAACCCGTTTGAACTAAACGCTGCGTTTTACTCTACGACGCGATTTCTGCCGCCATTTTTGGCTTTATAGAGGTTGTCGTCAGCCTGTTTTAAACACGCATGTAAATTGGAGTCAGTAAGAGCTGTCGCTACACCAAAGCTTGCCGTGATAGGGTGATTGATATCACCCTCTACAAACGGATTGGCTTCTATTGTTTTCCTCATTTTTTCCGCTAGTTTGACTGCTTGGCTTAATGAAGCGTGTGGAAAAAGCACTAAAAATTCTTCACCACCGGTTCTCGCTACAACATCGGTCGTTCTTACAGATTCCTTCATTAACCGTGAAAGATGGATGAGTACCTCATCTCCGATGTCATGACCGTAGGTGTCATTTATCTTTTTGAAATAATCAATATCGACCACTACCGCGCTCAATGGAAAATAGGCGCCAGGGTCTTGCATCGCCTTTTCAAAAAACACGGCTTCGAGGAAACGGCGATTAGGAAGTTTGGTAAGCGGGTCGGTATTAGCTTGGCGCATGCGCTCAAAATTTTCACGCAGCATTTCTTTTCTGCTTTTGTGCCAGAAGTTCTCGCCAATAAACGCCAAACAGATAAAACAGAATGTCGCGATGAGGAAGCGAGAAACATGCTCATCATGATACTTAGCGACAATGATATCTTGGTTGTACAGCATAAAAATAGCGATACCCATAGTAAGCGCCACATACACCATAGCGGGCTTGAATCGCACTACCACTATCTGAGTAAAAAGTAGCGGAAAGATGAAATAAAGCCCCGTGTTATTTAGCCCGCCGGTATAGACCAATGCATTGATGGTAAACATTACCACCAGGCCAGCGAGATAATAAAAGACGTCGGCACGAGGAAACATATGAGATAACGCAACATTGGCGTATACAAACGCCGCCGACCCGGCAAGCGTTCCGACAAGCAACGGGTTATTCGTTCCCATGTTTAGCCACGCCATGAAAGCCATGATGGTGCCACCAACATAAGATATGAAGTACAAGGTTAATCTTCTACGTTTGGCTTCAGCTTGATCTTGCTGAGCTCCTCTAAGAAGCTGCCTCAGCGACGCATTGTCCATTTGATGGTGATCTCCATAACTACTCTACATACCCCGTCATACTCTCCAGCATAGACTGTTTACTTATTAATAACCAAGAAGAAAATTACGGCTATTTACAAACATTAACGCAGAAAATGCGTATAATACGTATATCTCGTATGACATTCCGTGATACATCGTTTTTTCATTTTTTTACTAGTTTGGAATAATCATGAGCCAACTCAACACCACCCGCACCATTCGAATTGCCACGAGAAAAAGTGCCTTAGCACTTTGGCAGGCAGAATATGTGAAGGCAAAATTGTTGGAGCACTATCCATCAATGACTGTTGAGCTTGTCCCTATGAGCACGCAGGGCGACAAAATTTTAGATACGCCTTTGGCTAAAATTGGTGGTAAAGGCCTTTTCATTAAAGAGCTTGAAATTGCCATGCTTGAAGGCCGTGCTGATATTGCCGTGCATTCAATGAAAGATGTACCGGTAGAATTTCCTGACGGTTTTGGTTTGCACGCCATATGCGAACGAGAGAATCCGTTTGATGCTTTTGTCTCTAATCACCACGACAGCTTAGACGCACTGCCTCAAGGCGCAGTGGTTGGAACATCAAGCCTTCGCCGACAATGTCAAATTCGAAAGTATCGTCCTGACCTTATTATCAAAGACCTACGCGGTAACGTAAACACCCGCTTAGCAAAGCTCGACGCGGGTGAGTACGACGCCATAATCTTAGCCTCTGCGGGCCTTATTCGACTTGATATGGCATCACGTATACGCATGCCATTACCTGCTGACATTTCGCTGCCTGCTGTAGGGCAAGGCGCCGTAGGTATTGAGTGTCGTAACGACGATGAAGAACTGATTAACTTACTTCACGCGTTAAATCATATAGACACCAACACCCGCGTTACCGCAGAAAGGGCCATGAACGAGCGCCTGGAAGGCGGGTGCCAGGTGCCCATTGGTAGCTTTGCAACCTTAGAGGGCGACGTGTTAACACTAACGGGCATGGTCGGAAAACCTGACGGTTCTGAACTGCTTTTTGCGTCAGCAACGGCATCACGAGAAAAAGCCAAAGATATTGGCATTGAAGTGGCCGAAGCCCTTCTTGAACAAGGTGCAGGAGATATTTTGAAGGCGCTTTATAACTAGCGGCTCTTTCAACCACGTTGGGAAACAACGCCAATACGCCCATTGGCTATTTCAATCTATGCAGTATTTCAAAAACTAAAAGGATGAGGCTTCGTTAGAATGCTCGTGTTCACACGCCCTTTACCGAAATTGAAAGCTAGCGCGTTAGCGTTTGAAAAAGCAGGCATAAATGCCGTGGGCATAGCCACCTCAGATATTGTTCACGTTCCCTCAGAGAGCAGTGCTGCCACTGCTTTTCTATCAAATAACAAGGTTGATGTCGTTGTTGTTACTAGCGTATACGCGGTGAAACCTGCCATAGCAGGGCTGTGTAAAACGACTTCCCCCTTTCCTACTGTTATCGCCGTAGGCGATGCAACTTCGCGCAAACTCCAATCTGAACTTAGCGCATTTCCATCCGTAAATGTAATTACGCCTGACGTGCATACATCCGAAGGTATATTGGCAATGCATCATCTTAATGAGGCAAACTGTCAACAAGTCGTTATTATTAAGGGCGAAGGTGGGCGAAGTACGATTGCAGACGTTTTAAGCGAAAAAGGCATGCAGGTTAATTGCTTCAACGTTTACAAAAGAGAGCTACTTCCCCGTCCAATTTGTACAAAACGGTGGAAAATGAGCGAAGTTAGCGGCATTATCGCTACAAGCGAAGCAATGGCACTGCAGCTGATAGCACAATTTGGTGTCGCATTATTCGACTTTCCATGGTTAACGGTGAGCAGTCGTATTGCCAACACCCTCACCATTAAAGGTATTAAAGAGGTTCACGTTTGTCAGCGAGCCACCGATCAGGCACTCATCGCCTGGGTAAAGGATAACTGGGAGTATTAAATGGCCAATAATAATGAAGATAGCCCAAAAAAAGAGGAACTGGTAAACGTGCACGCCGAAAAAGACGTCATTGAATCTTCTGCCACGCAAAGTGAATCGACAAAATCTAGCGCTAAGACAAAGAAGTCATCAGGCAATGGCCTATTGTGGTTCGTCGTAATCATTTTATTCTTGGCCGTGTTAGGTTTGGCTGGCGCTGGCTACTGGTATTATATGCAGCAGCAGTCGGCAAGCACTGAAGCAGCAACGGTTCAGCAAAGCAACACGGCTACGTTAAACGCCATTGAACGCGAACGAGGCGACATTCTAGCGTCGCTAGAAGCGGTATCACGAACCAATGAAACGCTTAAAAGCACGGTAACAGAGCTTAAAGCGCAGAATGAAAAGCTTGCGCTTCAAGCTGAGTCTACACTTCAGCAGCTTAACAATATGGAAGGCCGCCGCCCGGCCGACTGGCTTATTGCAGAAGCCGACTATCTAGTGCGTATGGCAGGCAGAAAACTGTGGCTAGAAAACGACGTACGCACCGCCATTTTATTGTTGGTTAATGCAGACAAACGTTTAAAATCGTTGGCAGACCCATCGGTACTTCCTGTTCGTGCAACACTCGCTGAAGATATTCAAACTCTTCAACAACTTAACCCGGTATCGCAAAGCTCAGTAGCTCTTGCCCTTACTGGCATGATAGCGCAAATTGATAAACTGCCTCTTGATACTTTTGAGAAGCCAGAAGACGCCAATGCAGAAGACACCACATTGTCAGAGTCGGCTGATGACTGGCAGGAGAACCTTGCGAAGGTATGGCGTTCACTCGTTAATGATTTCTTAACGGTTAAAACCATTGAAGGCCCGGTAGAGCCCGTTCTTTCAATGGAAGCGCAATTCCTAGCAAAAGAGCAGCTACGGCTTCAGCTTATGCATGCACAAACCGCTGCACTGCAAGGCGATGCGGGGCTGTATAGCCAGTCGCTTCAGTATGCGCAAACCTTAATTATTGAAAAATTCGATATTGAAAAGAGCCAAGTAACCGGCTTCGTCGAAGCGCTGCAAAATCTCATTGCCACCGATATATCGCGCCCAATTCCTACAGAGTTAGCGTCACAGAAACCGCTAGAGCGTTTACTGGATAGTCGCGTCAAACAAGTGTTCGGACAGGGAGCAAGTGCACTATGAAATGGTTAGCTATTGCCCTTGCGGTATTAGCCGCATTCGTTGTTGCATTAATCGTTGGCCCTATGCTGTTAGGTGATAAAGGCTACGTACTTATATCGTTGGGCAACACCGCAATTGAAATGACGGTGATCAGCTTTTGTATTTTGGTTATCGGCGCTGTTATCGCTTGGTATGTACTTTCGCGACTTGTACTGTGGGCGCTAAGCCTAATTACAGGCTCTCATAAGTGGTTTGGCACCTTAGGCGAACGCAAACGCAAGCGCGCATTTTACGACGGTCTTCACGCTATGGCCGTCGGTGATTTTGATACGGCGCAAAAGTCTTTAAGCAAAACCACCAATGGCGACTTTGAAGGCGTTAACTATTTGGCCTCTGCACAAATTGCGCTTACCAATGAAGACTTATCCAAAGCCCGTTATTTCTTAGTGCAGGCGACAGACTTTCCGAAAGCAAAAGTGGCCGCAACGGTGATGCAAGCGCGCATTGATATGGCAGAAGAGAAATACGACGCCGCACTAGAAAAGCTTAACGAGCTTGACGAGCAAGAGCGCGAGAACACGCAGGTCGTGCGATTAAAAGCGCACATTCTTGCCAAGCTGGGGAAATGGCAAGTGCTGCAAGAGAACCTGTCAAGCTGGCGTAAAGCATTACCGAAAGCAGATTACACCACGTGGAGCCAGCGTATTGCTAAAGGCAAGTTTGCAGAAATTGCCAGTAAGCAAGGTGCCGTTGAACTTAAATCTTATTGGGAAACGCTGCCGCGCAAGCTGCGTCACGACGACGCTTACCGCGCCGCTTACATTCAACAACTGCTTGATCAGGGCATGCATGCCGACGCACAAAAGTTATTGGTGGAATGGCAAAAGCGTGGCCCAAACAGCGCCCTGTTCCCGTTGTTTACGCAGCTGAATATTCCAGATGCGTCGCCATCATTGCGACTACTTGAGAGCTGGATAAAGCAAGATGAAGAAAACGTTTCGCTATATTCCACTCTAGGGCAAGTTGCATTTAACTCAGGCGATGATGTGTTGGCTGAAAAAGCGCTGCTTAAAGCGACTAAAATGAAGTCGCGCAAAGAAGACCTGTTGCTGCTATCTGCAATAAGCGAGCGCAAGCATGACACCGCCACAGCGCTTCAGCTTTACAAAGAAGGGCAGCAATTAGCAAGCTAAGTGAAATATCATTTAGCCTAACTGGTAATACTTGTATTCATACTAAAGTTGAAGATATAGTAAAAAAGACATTTAGATTCGTGCGCCTAATTGGCAAGTTGAAAAGCCGAGTAGTTGCTTTGAAACTTGAGTTAAAGCGCGAATAGAAACACATTACTTGTCGGAGTGCTTCACTGGTAATCCAGTAAGCTGAGACCGCGAAAGTGGGATCCGTAGAACCTGATCAGGCTAATACCTGCGAAGGGAACAAGAAAATACAATGTTCACAGTGCTCATAGCGAGCGTAACGCTGTGATTTGAATGTGCAACATAAAACGAGTGCAGTCAATGGTACGTGGTTAGCGCAGTGTAGCGCGCCATCATTAACTCGCAAGCAGCAATAATTTTCTGCGACTCATTTTTAATAACATTCAAATAAAAGCTGGGGTTAAATCCTTTCAATCCCTCTCATTGTATTCTCCTTCACTCCTGACAAGCATTTTTAACCCTAAACTTACAAGGCTAAAATGCTATGTCGAACAGACGCGAACTGCGCCAACAAGCGCAACAATTCATTAATGAACTAGCGGGCGAAGCTTACCCGAATTCAACACGCCACTACGAGTGTGGCAGCCGTAACGATATTCGAGTGGCCATGCGCCTTATTCACCAGCACGACAGCTTAGTGGGCGGCACCGAAGACGATCCCATTTTAGAACCCAACCCCCCAATCCCGGTATACGACACGTCTGGCCCATACGGTGACCCACAAGAAACCATTGACGTGCACAAAGGTTTGGCGCCACTGCGCAAAATGTGGATTGAAGAGCGCAGCGATACACAAGTGCTAGAGGGCGTATCATCAAGCTTTGCGAAAGAACGTGAAAACGACATTTTCACTGAAGATTTTCGATTTATCCGCAGTCGCAAACCGCTAAAAGCGAAAGCAGGCAAAAACGTTACCCAGCTTCACTACGCAAGACAGGGCATTATCACCCCTGAAATGGAATACATTGCCATACGCGAAAACATGGGCCGCCAAGCCATTAAAGATGCCGAATTGACTCAGCAGCACAAAGGCGAGCACTTTGGTGCGAATTTACCCGACACCATCACGCCTGAGTTTGTGCGTCAGGAAGTGGCCGCTGGTCGCGCCATTATTCCGTGTAACATCAATCACCCCGAGCTAGAGCCGATGATTATTGGCCGCAACTTTTTAGTGAAAATTAACGCCAATATTGGTAATTCGGCGGTCACCTCCTCCATTGAAGAGGAAGTAGAAAAACTCGTTTGGTCGACGCGCTGGGGCGCCGACACCATTATGGATTTATCTACCGGCAGAAACATTCACGAAACCCGCGAATGGCTGCTGCGCAATAGCCCGGTCCCCCTTGGCACCGTACCCATATACCAAGCGCTAGAAAAAGTGAACGGCGTGGCCGAAGACTTAACTTGGGAAATGTTTAAAGACACCCTCATCGAGCAAGCCGAGCAAGGAGTAGATTATTTCACCATTCACGCAGGGGTGTTGCTTGAATACGTACACCTTACCGCAAAACGGGTAACAGGCATTGTATCTCGCGGCGGTTCAATTATGGCGAAGTGGTGTTTAAGCCACCACCAGCAAAGCTTCTTATACGAACATTTCCGCGAAATTTGTGAAATTTGTGCGAAGTACGATGTAGCGCTTTCGTTAGGTGATGGCCTGCGCCCCGGTAGCGTAGCCGATGCCAACGACGATGCGCAGTTTTCAGAATTACGTACCCTTGGTGAGTTGACTAAAATTGCTTGGGAATACGATGTTCAGGTAATGATTGAAGGCCCTGGTCATGTACCAATGCACTTGATTAAAGCGAACATGGAAGAGCAGCTTAAGCACTGCCACGAAGCCCCGTTTTATACCCTTGGGCCACTGACCACCGATATTGCGCCGGGCTACGACCACTTCACATCGGGTATAGGTGCCGCCATGATTGGCTGGTTTGGCTGCGCAATGCTTTGCTACGTTACGCCAAAAGAGCATTTGGGACTTCCGAACAAGGAAGACGTTAAACAAGGGCTTATCACTTATAAAATAGCCGCACACGCTGCTGACCTAGCTAAAGGTCATCCGGGTGCTCAAATTCGCGATAACGCCATGTCTAAGGCGCGCTTTGAATTTAGATGGGAAGATCAGTTCAATCTAGCGTTAGATCCACACACTGCTCGTGCTTACCACGATGAAACCTTGCCGCAAGCGTCTGGCAAGGTCGCGCACTTTTGCTCCATGTGCGGACCTAAATTCTGCAGCATGAAAATTTCACAAGAAGTACGGGATGTGGCTAATCAAGCTGAACAGGCCCTAGGTGAAAATGCGCAAAATACGAAAGGCGATGGCGGCCAGACAGGCAAAGACCTGCAGCAAGAAAGCCTTCGATATAAAAACAAAGGCATGAAAGACATGGCCGATGCGTTTAATCAGTCAGGCGCGCAGCTTTATCACACTGCAGATAGCAAGGTTGAGTTGCCATGACAAGTCGCCACCTAACTTCACCTGTATTAGAGCCTCCAAGCAACCGGCTCCCCGTGGTATGGTGCGTAGGCGGTGTAGATTCAAGTGGCGGCGCGGGAACTGTCCGCGACGCCATTACGCTGGCCGATTTAAACGTTCACGCCTGTGTGCTCACAACACAACTTACTGTGCAATCGAACGCGATAATGCTTAGCAAAGAGAGCATGAGTGCCTCTGCGGTAAATCAGCAGTGGCAGGTGCTTTATGAAGATACACCGCCACAAGCTATAAAAATTGGCGCTATCGCAAACGACGAGCAAGCACTATTGCTTTGTGCACGTATTCAATCATTGCATGCCCCTCGCCCCTTTGTAATATGGGACCCTGTGCTGTCTTCTTCGTCAGGGGGGATCTTAAGTGAGCTAAACGAGGGCGTCATTGATGCGCTGCTACATACAGTAGATGTGATTACCCCAAATATCGACGAACTCGCGTGGCTCACGAAGTTACCGATTAATGATGAAGCAAGCCTGCTCGATGCAATAAATCAGCTAATCGGAAAAGGCGCAAAAAGCGTTTACGTGAAGGGCGGTCATGCGCATTGGCAAGAAAAGGTTCACGACACCTTTGTCTGCGCCTCTCATACCCTTCAGTTTAGCCAGCCAAGAGACCATAAAGGCAAGCTTCGCGGTACGGGGTGCATGTTAGCCAGTGCCATTGCGGCTTTTATCGTTCACGACTACTGTATTGAAGACGCACTGACATTGGCGAATGCCTATGTCAGTGAAGTAAGGAACAATACCCTTCGCGGCCGGGGTAGTTATGCCCCCATTGCGCAGAGTTCTGAAAACGCGTGTGTGCCTACTTTCTTCGCTCGAACCAACGGTTTTCCGTTAAAGGCTTCGAGTTTTCCGCTGGTTTCAATGCATCATCGTGGCGCCACGCCTTGTAAAAAATCAGTGCGCTTTGAGAAAGCGCCCTACATCGACCGGAGCTCAGAAAGCACAAGAGACGAGCACGCACATTTCCCCGCGCTCACCCATACTCGCTTAGGTATTTATCCGGTGGTCGATAGCGTTCAGTGGATTGCTCGCCTTTGGTCAACGGGCGTAAAAATTATGCAGTTACGGGTAAAGCAGGGCTCACAAGATGAGATTCGTCAGCAAATCAAAGACGCCATTGAGATGGTCAAACACACCAACTGTCAATTATTCATCAATGACTATTGGGAGTTAGCGATAGAGCTAGGTGCTTACGGCGTGCATTTGGGTCAGGAGGACATGGACACCGCAGATTTGAGGGCCATTCGGCGTGCAGGGCTCAGGCTTGGTATCTCAACCCATGGATTTGCTGAAATTCAGCGGGTTAGGTCGTTAAACCCCTCCTATATTGCGCTTGGACATATCTTCCCGACCAATACCAAAGATATGCCGTCCAAACCGCAAGGTCTGGAACGCTTGGCGAAATACGTAAAGCTTTGCGATGGTATTCCTACCGTTGCCATTGGGGGAATTAATCTATCGCGGATAAGCGACGTGGCTAACACCGGCGTTAACGGTATCGCAGTGGTAAGCGCTATTACACACGCAAAACAGCCGCTAAAAGCCTACCAAGCGTTGGTTAAGGAGGCAGGGTTTGCTTAACCATTCATCTCGTCTTTCAGCTCACCATACCGCTAGCCCCCAATTAGCGCATGAAGATATACGGCGCTATAGCAGACAGCTTATGCTTGATTGTATTGATCACGACGGGCAGCTTAACCTGGCACGTTCACATGCTGTGATTGTTGGTCTTGGTGGTTTAGGAAGTTTAACTGCCCGCTATTTAGCTGGCGCAGGCGTGGGCAATATTACGCTTATTGATGGTGACACCGTCGACATAAGTAACTTACAGCGCCAGATAAGCTACAACGAAATGCATTTAGGCGAGCTCAAAGCAAAGTCGCTTTACAACGAGCTGCGCAAAGTAAACTCCCAACTAAATATCAAATTTAGAAGTGTTTTTGCTGATAGTAACAACTTACCAACTTTAATTTCTTCTGCCGGCTGCGTATTAGACTGCACCGACAACGTCACCATAAGAAAGCAAATAAACCTAACAACGTTTCGCGCGTCTATTCCGCTATTTATTGCGGCAGCCAGCGGGCTTACTTGGCAGGCGCTGAACTTACCGCAAAACTCTGCAAACTGCGGGTGTTACGAATGTTTAGTGAGTCACGTTGCCGTACGGGAAGACTGTGTAAGTCAAGGCATACTAGGTCCTGTGGTGGGCATGGCAGCCTGCCATCAAGCTACACAAGCTTTGCTATTTCTAGCTCAGGGATTCAACGCCAATATCAAATGGGGCCACTACGTAAATGCTCATGCGGGCTTAGGTACGTTGCAAAGCTTCAAACTGCCCCCCTCTTCATCTTGTGAGGTATGCCAATGACCCAAATTAACATCAACGTGAACAACCAACCTATGAGTGTGATCTCGCCCATATCCCTTAGCGAGTTAATTGCCCTTAAACAATTGAATGACGAGGGTACCGCCGTCGCCAAAAATGCCGCCATTATCAGCAAGCAAGAATGGCCGACAACGTACTTAAGTGACAACGATACCGTTGATATCTTTACCTTAGTGGCAGGAGGCTAATATGCTGACACTTGCAAACCACACCTTTTCTTCTCGCCTTTTAACGGGCACAGGTAAATTCAGTAACACAGGCACCATGAAAAGCGCCATTGAGGCTGCGCAAAGTAGCATTGTGACGCTAGCAATGAAGCGCGTAGCGAGCCATAGCGCTCATGATGAAACCCTTTCAGCATTAAGAGCATTGGGCGTTACCCTCTTACCCAACACTTCGGGAGCGAAGAACGCCAAAGAAGCAATATTTGCCGCTGAACTTGCGTACGAAGCCTTGGGAAGCCCTTGGGTGAAGCTAGAAATTCACCCCGACCAACGCTATTTGTTGCCCGACCCCATCGAAACCTTACTCGCCGCAGAGACACTGGTTAAAAAAGGCTTTCACGTTTTACC
Source organism: Alteromonas sp. KUL106 (assembly GCF_009811415.1). Classification (GTDB taxonomy): domain Bacteria; phylum Pseudomonadota; class Gammaproteobacteria; order Enterobacterales; family Alteromonadaceae; genus Alteromonas. Next base: position 104,596 of record NZ_BLIG01000028.1, read on the forward strand.
CTACTGCGGTGCAGACCCCGTTTTATGTAAACGCTTAGAAGAAGTGGGCTGCGCCGCCGTTATGCCATTAGGCGCCCCCATCGGCAGCAATCAGGGCTTACAAACTAAACCCTTCTTGCAGATAATTGTTGAGCAAGCGTCAATTCCGGTCATTGTCGATGCTGGCATTGGTAAACCCAGTGAAGCCATGGCAGCCATGGAGATGGGCGTTGACGCGGTGCTAGTGAATACAGCTATTGCAACCGCGCAAAACCCTGTTGCTATGGCAAATGCTTTTGCCAGTGCCGTCGAAACGGGCCGCAAGGCGTTTGAAGCTGGGCTTGGCGCTACCAGTCACTTGGCACAAGCCTCTAGCCCGCTGACCGCGTTTTTGGAGCCGGCAGTATGAAGGTCGCACAAGCATTAATGCAGCAAGATTTGTCGCATTTAGCGATGTCGATAAACAGCAAAACCGCGAGCGACGTAGAACAAGCGCTGGGTAACGATACACTTTCTTTAGACGACTTCATGGCGCTGATCTCTCCCGCTGGCGCAAACTATTTAGAAGCCATGGCCTATCGCGCTAAAGCGATAACCCGTCATCGCTTTGGCAACACCATGCAGCTTTTTGTGCCGTTATATTTGTCGAACCTGTGCGCCAACGAGTGTACCTATTGCGGCTTTACTATGAGCAATAAAATTAAGCGCAAAACCCTTTCTATAAACGAAGTACTAACTGAAATTGAAGCCATTAAAGATATGGGCTTTTCTCAGGTATTGCTGGTGACCGGCGAACACGAAACTAAGGTGGGCATGGACTATTTTGAACAAACCCTTAGCGCCATTCGTGACAAGGTCAGCTATTTAATGATGGAAGTGCAGCCGCTAAAACGCGAACAATATAAAACCCTTAAGCATAAAGGCCTGGATGCTGTATTGGTGTATCAAGAAACCTATTCACCCCAGCATTACGCCTCATACCATACCCGAGGAAAAAAGCAGGACTTTTTGTGGCGCTTAGAAGCCACTGATCGCATAGGTCAGGCCGGTATCGATAAAATCGGCGTTGGCGCGCTACTTGGCTTAGGCGACTGGCGGGTTGATAGCGCCATGACGGCGCTTCACGGTAAGTTAATACAACAGCACTATTGGCAAAGCCGCGTATCGATTGCTTTTCCACGCCTTCGCAATTGCGAGGGAAATAGCACTGGCGGCAACGCGTTGACCAATAACAAACTGCCTAACGAGCGAGACCTTCTCCAGCTAATATGCGCCCACCGCATATTTAATCCACAAGCAGAATTATCCCTGTCTACCCGAGAGTCGGCTGCATTTAGAGATGGCGTAATGGCGCTGGGTATAACGTCGATGAGTGCTGCGTCGCAAACGCAACCTGGCGGCTATAGCGAGCCCTCGCAGGCGTTAAATCAGTTTGATATTGATGACAACCGCTCGGTGCCAGAGGTCATAAACGCCATTACATCGAAAGGGTTAGAGCCCGTTTGGAAAGATTGGATGCCTTTTGAATTGCGCGCTTAAGCACTCCTAATTTTGCCTATTTAGGGGTTAAAATTGCACGTGAAGCTCAGATTGAGACATGCGCTAAACGATTAGTTTTTTTAAGGCAAAATAAATAAAAAATTTGTTTTGCTTTCGTGCATAACCCCCCGTAGAATCCGCCCAAATTTTAGCCAGACGCGTAACCTATGCGTCTGGCTTTTTTGTCTGACTTATACCAGTCCGCATAGATAATAACCCACTCAGCGAGACTTAAAATGTTCGTAGTCGCGGCGTGTTACCGCAGGTATAGTGGTTCTACATCAAGGTGACACAACAAAGAGTACGGAAATTTTAAACTCGCCCTTCTGAGTGGGCAATTATCTATGCAGATTGGTATTATCTCATAGTAACGTTTTCAAAACTAAAGGGCAGTGCGTTGGATACCATTGAATTTATTCAAATTCGTAGATTTATAGTGAAGCTTGGCAAAATGCTCCACAAATACGGTACCCCCGCGTTCCGTCTTGAAGCTTACTTAGGTGAAGTGGCTAAGTATTTAGGTGTGCACGCTTCATTTATTTCTACTCCTACATCACTCACTTTTGTTATTTGGAGCGACCGTCACGAGGATGAGTACAACCATGCTGCGCGGTTACTTCCTGGCGAACTGGACATGAATGCGTTATCGCTTACTGATGAGCTGGCCAGCGAGCTGCTGTCAGGCAAATTAACATTAAGCGAAGCCGATAAACGCTTAAATGAAATAGACGCCATGGGCAGTCCTTACGGGAAATGGGTAACCGGCATTGCGTTCGCCATGGCCACCGGCGCGTTTGCCATGCTAATGGGGGCGAGTTGGCGAGAAATTGGCTGGTCTGCCGTACTAGGTGTTGTGGCCTATTTATGGACGTTGTGGGCACAGCAGTCGAAACGCGTAAATCTAATGCTAGAGCCTGTTACCGCTTTTGTTGGGGGAATTCTTGCGTGCGGTATTAGTAAGTATGTCGACCCGGGCATCAACATTCCATTGGTTGTCCTGTCGTCGGTAATAGTATTTGTGCCGGGTCTTGCTCTTACTATGGGCTTAGCTGAGCTTTCATCCCGTAATATGGTGTCGGGAACAGCGCGCACCATGGATGCCATTATGCAGCTGTTTAAGCTTTACTTCGGTGCATTTCTGGGTGTGTCTGTAGGCTTTAGCGCGTTTGGTGAAAACGTGTATACCCCAGCTGAGTCATTGCCCTATTGGGCAACGTGGCTAGCGGTGTTCTTACTGTGTATGGCGCTAGTCGCCATTTTTAGAACCCGCATTAAACATATTCCTTGGGCATTGGCAGCAGCCTTTATTGCCTATAGCACTACCGCATGGAGTTCAGATTACATGAGTCCTGGGCTAGGGGCGTTTGTGGGTGCGTTTGCGTTAGGCATTTTTGCCAATGCGTTCACCCGTATTGCCAACCAGCCAGCCACTATTGTGGCCATGCACGGGCTTATTGTTCTGGTACCGGGGTCTAAAACCTACATAGGTTTGAATTCATTTATGACAGGCCAAGACTTTGTAAAAGCCGATCATTTAGGCCAGGAAGTGTTTCTTATCTTTATGTCGCTAGTGGCAGGGCTGATATTTGCGAACGTGGTCGTGCCCACTAAAAAGGCGCTGTAAGAGCGCCTTTTCAACCTCGGCCATACTATGAGCGCTATTTCAGTAGCTTGATCAGCGCTCGCCCTAAACGAGCGTTAAGCGCACCAGCAGCAATAGCTTCTGCCGAGTTCTCCATGAATTTAGCTGACAAACTACCACCAATTTGATTGGCCACTTCGTCGGTTGCTAAATCAAACACGCCCTGCGCCGCAATGTTCTGTGCCAACACTTTCAATAATTTCCAGTTCCCCACGGTACTTGGTCTTAATCCATATACGCGGGCCATGCGGCGAATGGTGCGAAAGCTAATCCATACCACTGCGAAAGTTTGAATAAGGTTGTTTGGGCTAATAAACGCCAGGCTTCCCGCCGTAACCGATTCTTTGTTAAGCACCTTGTGT
>NZ_BLIG01000029.1 GCF_009811415.1 Alteromonas sp. KUL106
CTAAGGTTGCGGCGCCTAACGACAGGCCACTTTTATTCGCATCCACTTCCCATACATCTTCAGTAACTTGCTGCGGAAGCTTAGTTTCAGGCTGTGCGATGTCTAAGGTTTGTGTTTTAACTTTGGTTTTATAACGCGGCTTATTAGCCGTGTTGCCCTCACTCTCATTAGGCAATTTACCGTGTTCAGTTGCCTCGCTATGCTGTTCATTCTCTTCAGCATGGGGGCTGTACTGTGAATCATCACTTCCATAAAGCGCATCGCTTCTTAGCGTAGGCGGCCTCATCGGCTCTGGGCTTTCATCAAATTTATAAGGTTTATCGCTCATTATTGCTCCTCTTTGCCCAGTAAAAACTGAAGCAACCTGTCTACACCCTTACCCGCTAAAATGCGCGCTTTAAAATCGCTAGGCACACTCACATTAGGCACGGGAAAATGACTCCCCTCTTCCATCTCTTTCAGTGTGCTGGGTAAAGCTTCAAATGTAGATTCAACATAGCGGCCATCGGCGTCCTTGTAGCGAATGGCATCTTCATTACTGCCATCATCGGTGACTTGCATACTAGACACTAAAAAATGTTCAAATTGAATAGGTTTCCCGTCGAACCGGGCTCTGGCCCCTTCGGTGATTTGGGTAAGTAAACTCAGTAAGTTAGCGCGCTGACTGACCGGCACAAGATCAGACTTTGTGGCCACAAATGCCACTTTACCTATTTGTTCTTTTTTAAGCACATTACGTGAAAACCACGAGCTTTGCCCGTACACAAAGGTATCGGCCAGATGACTCAGGGTTTCCTTCAGCTGATATAAATGCTGTCTGCTGTGATTAAGCCCCTCAAACAAATCGACCAGAATAATTTGCTTGTCGGTTTCTTTGAAAATGGACTGTTTGAGCGGTGTTAACCACCCACGTTGAAACTTCGCAAAGTGCTTATCGAATATTTTAAACCACGGGTGCGACACATCGCTGGTAATGCTTGACGGCAATGGCGTAAAGCCAAAAGCCTGCCAATCAAAATCGCTCGATTCCAACAGAAAACTGCCCGGCTGAAGTAGCGATATACCGTTCGATTTGGCGTCTACCAAGTAATCGCGGTAGGCGTTAACTAACAGCTGTATGCGCTGCTCTGTTGGCTCTTGCTCGAAATCGAACTGATTGACGAACGCTTTCCACTGATTGGCAAAATACTGCTGCGGCCCACTGCTAAGCTGCGCCCACGCTGAGTCTGACCAATGGGCATAGGTTTTACTGAGCATGGGGATGTCGGTCACCCATTCGCCTGGGTAATCAATAAACTCGAACACCACATCGTTATGCGGCAGGACATGACGCTTAAGTGAAGCCGTTTCTTTTAAACGCACTACCAGTTTAAAACCAAATGCCTCTTCGGTGGCTTTAGGCCACTGCCCGTTTTCAAGATCAGCAATGTTTTGCAGGTGCGGAAAAGGTTTGTAGCCTTCAATGGGCTCTATACGCATGTCGAGCACGTGAGAAGGCGGTAAATAACGCAGCAGAGGCAAACACGCATAGCCCTCTTCACTGCGGCTTTTCAGCATAGTGATAAGGCTGGTAAACAGCATTGATTTACCGCTTCGACTCAGACCGGTAATGGTGAATCGGTGCGTTTCTTTGTTAAACACACTGCTAAGTTTGTCGCCAGTTAGCGACGCCATTGCGCGAGTCTTGTCAAAAAGCGTGGCGATATTCTTTTGCATTATTTTTTGATTTTCTGCCTTTGCAGCTCCAATACTTGTGAACCTATTCTCTTTAACCTATACCCGCTAAAAAGCGTGCCGCGAGGGCGGCTCTATATCCACTGCCCCCACTTTATTATAGCGACAGCACTGTAAGAGTAATGCGGCTTTAAAAGAAGAAAAGCAAGGGCGATGCCATCTAAATGCGCTGCACTGCAGAAAAGCAGTGTAGCCGGTTTAGTGTTCGCGCGTTTGGTTAAAGAGCTTTTTCTTTATGCGGTTTTTACTGGAATGCCAGTGATTCTTGGGCTTGCGTGGGGCATTTTCGATCACGTGTTCAAAATCGATATCCGATTTTTTTGTCGGCGGCACATGCGCGCAAAAGAATGTATCAATTTGTGACTGAGCCAGCCTGTCTAAGCTATCTCGATATTGGTTTGGGTGGCATAAGGGATACGGGGGCACTAACTCGCCTTTAACCTGCACCAATACATCAGCAATATAGGCCTGCTGGGTGGGAAGGTGCGCAAGCGTTAAATCGTGGTCCGTGTGACCCGGTGTGTAAATCACTTGCCAATCTGGAAAACCGGGTAATCGCTGGTTATCGGCAAGCGTTATATCTGGCGCTAAGATAGGGTTGTACCAAATAGGCATTCTTGGCTTACCAATACGATTGGCTACCCACCATGTGAGCCATAAATCGATAACGTGGGCCGCGCGCCCAGCAAGACCCGCATACCAGTTGATAGCTTTAGGGTGGGAAGCCACCTGTGCACCGGTTCGCTTGCGCAATTTAATCGCGCCGCCGGCGTGATCGGGGTGCATATGTGTAACCACAATAAGCTTTAAGTCTGTAAGCGGGCGAGATAGTGTCTGCGTTATATATTGGCACACCTTATCAACGTCAGCGCGACTGCAGCCATCAAGCAATAGCAACCCTTTGCTGTCTTCAACAAGATAAATGTGCTGTATGTAGCCAGCTAATGTGTGAATCTTCATCACTGCTTCCTTTTCACTCGCGTCCGCGCCACTTGCCAACTCATACTGCCTAGTAAGCCTAAGCATCGAATTCTGCCAACCCTCTTTTATTGACGCGCTGCTCTTCACGCCTTTTACTGCAAGCGTCGCCTGTTATCTCATCACGTTTAGTCAAAGCAAGAGTTTGATACCGCTCAAACAGATACCGCCAAAAACGCCGACAGGCTAAATCCTATCAGAACCTATCTGGTATGACCAGATTCAGCGAACAAGTGTAGCATTAAATCGCGCAGCCACATTAACCCAGGTTCGCCTTCCTGTTGGCTATGCCAGTAAAGGTGCGTTTCCAATGCAGGCAGTTGAAAAGGCAATTTGGTGCTTATCAGATTTACGTCATTCACTGCATCGGCGACCGAACCAGGCAATGTCAGTAGTGCATCGGTATTGGCCACCACATCCGCAGCAGCACGATAGTTCTGGCAGCGCCACAAAGAAGGCCGGCTAACGCCTAGCTGTTGCAGCGCAATTTCTTCCACCGACGCCCCTTTTGCGCGATTAGACACCGTAATATGCCGTGCCGCCACGTATTTTTTCTTATCTAAACTCTGTGCCAAGGGGTTTTGCTTATTCATAAGCACCTTGTAGGTATCACGACGCAACAGCGAGTGAGAAATAGGCGCAGATATCGCACGGCCAATATCGATAACTAGGTGTAAATTTCGATTGGTCAAATCAGCCAGCATAGTATCGCGATGTAAGCGAGTACTTACTATTTCAATATTGGGGGCTTGCTTTTCAAGGGTTGAAAGCAGTACGGGCAAAACGCCTAACTCTAGCGACTCTTGCATAGCAACAACAAATCGCTGATGGCTGTGAAGCGGGTCGAAATCGGCAAACTCTCCGAGTGCTTTTCGAATGTCGCCCAAGGCTTTTAGAATAGCGGGCGCTAAGCGTTCGCAGGCAGCCGTTGGCAGCATGCTTTGCTTTTCTTTTACAAAAAGCGGGTCGCCCAAGATATCTCGGAATCGGCGCATAGCATGGCTAACGGCAGAGGGCGTAATGTGCAGCACCTCGGCTACGCGCGTCATGTTTCGATGCTGCCAAAGCGCTTCAAAAACCTTAAGCAGGTTTAGATCTAACTTCTCAAATTGTCTGCTTTCCAGCATCGCCAAAACCATGAACAAAATTCACACCATTTAAGGATTATATTTCATTTCATTCACTAAGCAACTTTCTCTAGTATGGAATCAACGAAGAGAATTGCACGCCCTCGACACCACACCATACATTTTGCCTTGCGGTGCTCGATGGCGTAATACGAAGCACAAATACTCGATATTTAACGATTACAAACTAAACGAACCGTAAAAAGGTGCCCTATGGATTTTTCACATAACGACAAAACCAAAGCCTTATTAGAAAAGCTCGATAACTTTATAGCCGAGCATATAGCGCCAATTGAAAATGAAGTTTACGACTTTCATCATAAAGAAAATAATCACGGCGACTGGAAAAACTGGAAGCTTCACCCAGGCACAGAAGCGCTTAAAGCCAAAGCGCGTGAAGCGGGCTTAGCAAATTTGTTTTTACCCGATGCTGAGCTAGGCAAGGGTCTTACCACACTAGAATATGCGCCAATGGCTGAGCGCATGGGTAAATACTTGTTTGCGCCTGAAATATTTAACTGTAATGCACCTGATACGGGCAACATGGAAGTGCTGTATCACTTTGGTAGCGAAGGTCAAAAAGAGAAGTGGCTTAAACCATTACTCGCCGGTGAAATACGTTCCGTATTTGGTATGACAGAACCTGATGTTGCATCGTCTGATGCGACCAATATGGCCGCAACCATCATTGAAGATGGTGACGACGTGGTCATTAACGGCAAGAAGTGGTGGTCGACAGGCTTAGGCCACCCTAACGCGGCATTCACGATATTCATGGGTTTATCGAACCCAGAGAATGACAAGCACAGCCGCCACAGTATGGTGATAGTGCCGCTGGACACACCGGGAATTACCATTAAGCGTATGCTAGATGCTTACGGTGATTATGATGCACCATACGGCCATGGCGAAATGCACTTCGAAAATGTACGCGTTAGCAAAGACAACCTTATTATGGGGTTGGGCAAAGGGTTTGCGATAGCACAAGGTCGCTTAGGCCCTGGCCGCATTCACCACTGCATGCGCGCTATCGGTATGGCAGAAAAAGCATTAGAGCTTGCGCTTAAACGCGGACACGAACGGGTTGCTTTTGGTAAGCCAATTATCCGATTAGGGGGCAACTTGGAACGCGTGGCCGACGCTCGCATGGCAATAGAGCAAGCGCGTTTACTGACCCTTCACGCGGCATGGAAAATTGACAACTTAGGCGTTAAACACGCGATGACAGAGATCTCTGCCATTAAAGTGGTCGTGCCAAACATGCTACAAAACGTGGTAGATATGGCCCTACAACTTCACGGTGGCGCAGGTATGTGTAGTGACTTCCCACTAGCCCGTTTTGCCGCAGGCGCAAGAGCCCTTCGCCTAGCTGACGGCCCTGACGAAGTACACAAAGGTATGGTGTCTCGTCTAGAGCTTAAAAAATACCAATAAAAAAATGCCGCTTCTTGTCACAAGAAGCGGCATTTAATTTTGTTTATAAACTAGCGAGCTAGCTTAGTAAGTATAGCGTGCCTGCACGTACCACATACCACCGTTGAAACCAAACGGGCTAGCTTCTGAGTAAAGCTGACCTAAGCTGCCTGCGCTTGGGTTTTCTTCTGGATATTCGTCGAACAGGTTGTTCACACCAATAACAAGATCTAGGTTTTCACTGTACGAGTACTTGGCTTCTACGTCGATCAAGACAGCCGCATCAATACCGTTTACACCGTTGCCCGTGTCGTCCCAACCACCGTAGTAGTTAGCGCGAACTAAAGTGCGAAGTGCGCCTTGCGTGTGTGTCCATGAAATATTACCGCGAAGGTTTGGCAGTAAATCTTCAATAGCAGCAACACGGCCTGCACCAATTGGGTTAAGTGTACCTACATCGTCCACTTCGGTTTCGTTGTAGTTAGCCGCTAGCGTAATACGTGAATTACCTTCCCATAAATCGAAGCTGTAGTTACCTACAATGTCGATACCGCGAGTAGTGGTATCGAAGCTGTTCGAGAAGAAGCGGAACTGCGACAAGTCGTCTAAACCGATAAAGTCTGAACGATTGATAATACCCGATGCATCAAGCTCGGTAAGCGCTTCTGACACCGTTGCGTAGTTAGTACCGCCACCAGCGAAGTTAAGCGCATCTAGGAAGTTTACGTTAGCACCAAGTGCCACGCGATTTTCCATTTCAATGTTGTAGAAGTCGATAGTCCAGCTCATATCTGCGATATCAATTGACGCACCAAATGAGAAGTTAACCGCTTCTTCAGGGCCTAAGTCTGGACGACCGTTACCTTGGCTTTCGATGAAGTCAGCTGCTAGTTGCCCTGCTGCCGACGACAGTGGCAATGTACCTTGGTCAATCAGTACGCCATTCACGTTTTGCGTGGTAACGTTAGTGATACTTGCCTGACCCGCTGTTGGCGCGTGGAAGCCCGTTGAATATGCACCGCGTAAACGGAAGTCATCAGTTACGTGGAAAATACCCGCAATTTTAAAGTCGGTTGTATCGCCAAACTCGCTAAAATCTTCACGACGCACAGCCGCTTGTAGCGTTAGTTGCTCAGTTACATCAGCTTCTAAATCGATATAGACCGCTGTACTGTCTTGCGAAGCACTGGTATCGCGAGGGAAACCCCCAAAACCGTTAGAGCTTGATGAGAAGCCTTGGCTTGCTAGTGGACCTAGCGCATAAGATGCTTCATCACCCGCAAATAAATCGAACTCTTCTTTGCGGTATTCAGCACCGAATGCCACGTTTAGATCAGACGCTAAGCCTACATCTACACCGTACACGAAGTTTAGGTTAACAAGTGTTTCGGTTTGCTCTTGGCCACCAGGGACAAAATCACGAGGGGTTGCTGGGCCCAAAGACGCGTTAATGGTGTTTTTAATGAAGAAATCAGTACGGTTTGAACCACGCTGTGCACTGAAGTCATAACCTAAACCGTTACCAACTTCTAAATCGCCGCGTACACCTACCGTAAATGCCATGTCTTCATTGTCGCCACCGAAGCGCGGCACGAAGCCTGTTGGAATAGTTTCTATGAATGAGAAACAGTTGTCATCAGCTTGAACCTGAGCAAGGAAAGATGGGTCAGGGAATACATTGCCTTGGCCACCAATTGGAATACCGTCGATACAGCTTCCACCTACACCTACGCCGTCTAGGTCACCAACAAGCACTGAGTGAACGCCGTTTGGATCTTCTAAGCCCGTTAGAGGGTCAACCAACGGACCGGCGTATACGCCACCACGCTGACTGCCTTCAGTAACTGGGTTACGATAGAAGAAACCACCGGTAACCGTACGTTTGCCGTAGTTACCAAACAAGTAAAGCTCTGCTTTATCGTTTAGCTCGTACGCAGAGTTGATGAACAGTTTGTAGTCGTCTTCAACATCTGGTTGGCCCCAATACTGCGGCACTTCATTGGTGTACGTGTTAATGGTAGAGAAATCAGACTGGGTTAGGTAGCCCGCATCAACCATACCCTGCACGTCGTTTCGTACTACCGAGCGTACGGTACCTTCAACGTCGCGAAGTTCACCGGTGATGTTTAAGAAGCCGTCTGCGCCAAGCGAGAAACCTGCGTTAGCAGAGATGGTGTAGTTATCGCCATCGCCTTCATAGGTAGAACCGTAGTTAGCGCGGAACTCAAAACCCTCGTCGTCATCGCGAAGCAAGAAGTTAAGCACACCGGCGATAGCGTCTGAACCGTACTGAGACGACGCACCGTCACGCAATACTTCTACCTGTTTAAGTGCAAGTGATGGAATTGCTGAAATATCAACACCCTGTGCACCATCAGAAATACCACCACCTAGGAAAGAGATGATTGAGCCACGGTGACGACGCTTGCCGTTTACCAAAACTAACACGTTATCTGGCGATAGGCCGCGCATGTTAGCCGGGCGTACAATGGTAGCCGCATCACTGATTGGCTGGGTGTTTACATCGAACGACGGTACGTTGGTACGTAACATGTCTTGCACGTCGCTTGACGAGTTCTGGCGGAACTCTTCACCAGTAATCACGTCTACCGGAACAGGTGAATCTGCCGCTGAGCGGTTGCTCATACGCGTACCGGTTACGATGATATTTTCAAAATCTTCTGCTTTTTCCTCTGCTTCCTGTGCTAGAGCAGGCGCTGACATTGCCGCAAAAAACGGTAATGAGCTGGCGATTATGGCCGAGGTTATTCGATTAAGTTTTTTTCCACTAGGGAAGTTACCTTGATCCAATGTGTTTCTCCTTCAAGACTTGTAGTTTCTAAGTTTTTAAATGTTTTTATTATTGGCGTGGGTAACACCTACCAGCAGTTGTTAAAAAAATGTATGACAACCAAACTAATAAGCATTACTAAATTAGAATAGAATAACTAAAAAATAAACATCAACGAGATAAATATCACTCATTAAGTAATATTTATATTAGCCTTTAGGATAAAGGCACTTATGAAGGATTGGATGTGATGGGCATAGCGCCACACAAACGGGTGTGTAGCGCCCATAAAGCATTAATTAATGATTTGTAAGGTTCTCAAAAACCACGTTGCCATTCACTACCGTCATTACCACGTTAGCGTTCAAAATCTCGCTGGGTTCTGCGGTCATAAAGTTAGTGTCGAAAACGGAAAAGTCGGCGTATTTACCTACTTCGATAGAGCCTGCGTCCTCTTCTTGAAACGATGCGTAGGCAGGCCAAAGGGTAAACATGCGAAGCGCGTCTTCCCGAGATAGCGATAGCTCTGGGTGCCAGCCTTTGTCTTGCGTACCGTCTAACCTGCTGCGGGTAATGGCAGCGTAAAATTCAATGCGCGGGTCGCCCACCTCAACAGGGGCATCCGAACCCCCCACTATTACTACGCCTTTGTCCACCAGCGATTTCCACGGGTAGGCGTACGCTAAACGGTTATATCCCAACCGGCTTGGCGCGAAGTTCAAATCGCCAATGGCATGACTAGGCTGCATCGATGCCACAATGTCCATTTTTGCAAGTCGGTCTTGCTGTTCTGGCGGAATAATTTGCGCATGCTCTAAACGCCAGCGTAAATCTTCAGTTTTCCACTTGGCTTTTGGCAGGGCATTCCAGGCCTCTTCGTACCAATTAAGCGTGGCATACAAGGCGCGATCGCCAATAACGTGGGTCATTACCTGAAACCCTTGTGTTAGTGCCTGCTCTAGCACCGGCATAAGCTCGGCCTTCGTGGTACGGTTCATAAATCCGCTATGATCGGCATCGCTATAGGGCGCTAAAAGTGCGGCGCCACGTGAGCCCAGTGTGCCGTCGATGAACACTTTTATCCCATTTAAGTAAAACAACCCGTCGGCCAAGGTTTCTTTACCGTTTTCAAACAGGTTGTTGGCTTCGCTTATGGGAATAGCAATATAAACCCGATGTAACATCTGGTTATCGCTCGCTAGGCTTTTGAGCTGCTGTACCTCTCGCCACTTCATACCCGCGTCGTGAGTAGCGGTCCACCCTTGCGACACATTCACTTGCATGCCGCGCGCTAAGTTGTCTTTAATGTATTGGTCTGACTCTGGCGGCAATATATCTCGAAAAAAATCCATTGCTGTGGCAAGCACATATCCGGTGGGCGTGCCATCATCATTGCGTTCAAACTTGCCGCCCTCAGGGTCGGGCGTATCCTTGGTAATACCAGCAAGCGCCAAAGCTTTTGAGTTAACCACCGCTGACACGCCGTCAGCGCGGGGCATGAACAAAGGCTTATTTTGAGTGAACGGGTCGAGGTCGGCAGCCGTTAAAAAACGCTGTTCATCTTGCCACTCTCGTTCTATCCAGCCTCGGCCTAATACCCATTCGCCTTCTGGCACGGTGTCAGCAAACGCCTTTATTTCTGCCACTGTGGCCTTTAACGTAGAAATGCCGAACAAACTCAACGTGCGCGTACGCTTACCTATGCCTTCTAAATGCTGATGGCTGTCGGTAAAGCCTGGAAACAGCGTGCTGCCTTTTAAATCGATATGCTTGGCTGCACCGCATTGCCATGGTGCCGCATCTTCTTTTGCGCCTACAAATGCGACACGCCCGTTTTTAACCGCAATAACGTCTGCCTGCCAATTTTTATCGTCTGCGGTATAAATAACGCCGTTATGAAACACCACATCAGAATTAATGCAGGGTTCAGAAGCTTGCGCCAAGCAAAAGTGAGATACACAAGCTGAGGTGGCAATTAAGCCTTTAAATAATGCGCGTGATAGCGCGGTTGAAAACATCATGTTCACCTACGTTATTATTCTTTGCTTTCTTCAGTAGACAAAAGCTAAATGCGGCCAGTTAAGTGAACCTGTGATTGCTAAACACATGTCATTTAAAGTCCATTTTTGGGGTATCAAAACACTAGCAACTGCCTTAATTTTAATCAAGACAGTTGTTTTATTGGGAAGAGATTAAGGATAACGGATGATTAATTATCAAGATTTTCAGCATCGCTGCGCGTTAAAACACGCGATCAAACATGCACGTTAGTGGGGGCACATACTTACTGCGAACAATATTAGCTAAACTATCAAAAAATATTCAAAAAAATGCACGTCTCTCTAGAAGTTTAACGACCCTGTGCTATGTTTTTCTCAAAAGCAGTGTAAAGGAGATGCCCCGTGTACGGCATGATAAACAAATTTATATCCACTACAGTGATTAATCGATACGGCCAATCGGCATGGGATGAAATAAAAGCATCCTTGGGTGATTACGAGTCTACTTTTCTGGAAGTACAACCGTATAGTGATGAGGTGACGTTTGGCATCGTAGGTGCGTCAGTTGAACATTTAAACGTCGATTTAGCTGTATTTCTTCGTCAAATGGGGGAAGACTGGGTAAAAGAAACGTCACAAGGCAGCTATAAAGACATGTACTCGCTGGTGTCGGGCGGTGCATTCGAATTTATTTCAAACCTAAACAACATGCATCAAGTCATTTCAGCACAGTTAGAAGCGCTTGTGCCTCCATCATTTCTGTGTGAAAAAAATGAAGACGGCAGCATTACGATCCACTATCACTCATCAAGAGAAGGTCTTGAGCCCTTCGTGGAAGGTTTATTGATGGGCGTGTGTAATCACTTCAATCAACCCGCTTCAATATCAACCGTTAAATTGCGAGACGAAAACAACCCGTTTAGCACTTTTCTTATCGACTTTAAGTAAGCTGGCTCGTGCAATCACAAACGTTTCAATTAGATTTAAATGACCAACTTAACATCGTTGATTTCAGTAAGGCGTTTAGCAAAGTGTGCCCTGAAATGACGGTGGACGCCCCGTTTTCAGACCTGTTCAAACTTGTTGCCCCCCAGTTACCGTTGAGCGCACAAATTATAAAAATGTTCAATGGGCAACTGATTACCCTTTGCCCCATAAGCAGCCCTTCTTTCGTGTTTGGCGGTGCATTTTACGAAGTAGAAAGCGGATATCGCTTTATGGGCTACCCACAGTTAACGAACATGGGCCAGTTGTCAAAAATGAACCTGTCGCTAAATGACTTTGTGCACCACGACCCCATCAACTTCTACATTGGCACACTTCAGTTGAAAGAGAGCATGTATCAGGAAATGATACAGCTCAATGACGATTTAAAAGCAAGCGCCAAGCACCTAAAACAATTGGTAGAGCAGCGTACGCAAGAGCTATTGCACTCGGAAAAAATGGCGTCGCTTGGTGTGCTGGCAGCCGGTGTAGCCCACGAAATCAATAACCCGATAGGTTTTTTGCTTAGTAACTTAAATACGCTGAAAAGTTACATGAGCGAAATTGCCCCCCTTCTTACGTCGCTCAGCAATATGTCAGACCAAGAGAAAGAGAAACTCGACACCCTGAGCAACATTGCGGTGAACTGGGACAACATTGATTTTATTTGCGACGATATTGGGCCTTTGATTGAACAGAGCATAGACGGCAGCAAGCGGGTAAGCAAAACCGTAGCAGGCTTAAAAAGCTTTGCCCACCCGTCTGACTCAACGCAAGAGATCATGTCGGTTCAGCAGGCTATCGATTTAACGTTATCACTCTTAAACAATGAATTGCGACACCACGTGACGCTGAATTATGAGCGGGGAGATGACGTGTATGTTCAAGGCAACTTAACCGAGCTCAGTCAGGTGTTTATCAACATTGTTATGAACGCAACGCAGGCGGTAGAAAAAGGCGGCGTTATTTCCATTAACACAGAAAAAGTAGATGGCTGGGTAAAAATACACATCGCCGACAATGGCTGTGGTATCTCGCCAGATCACTTATCAAAACTCTTTCAGCCTTTTTTCACAACGAAAGAAGTAGGAACCGGCACTGGGCTTGGCTTAGCCATAAGCCACGGCATTATTGAAACTCACAACGGCAGTATTTCCGTAAAGAGCAAGGAAGGCGTAGGCACCACATTTACGATAGCCCTGCCGCTTGCCGACAGCCAATCGATGGCTGGGTAATGAAAGGGCAATGTCTTGCTGACCTAAACAGTAAATATGTCGGCATGAAGATGGGCTGTATGGCGACATTGCGCCCGCCGCGCTTCGCTAAAACAAACAAGAGCACGACGGGCGAATGCGCGACCTAAACAATCAACAGGCCTTTTAGATCAGAGCAATTGCTGCTGGCCATGGCGTATTGATTAACGTTTCAATTAAAACGTATATGAGGCGCTTAACTGCGCATTGATACCAGCGCCGTAGTAGCCCACGGTATGAAGGCTATTAATGTATTTCTTGTCGAAAATGTTGTTAATGTTCATACGAACCGTTAAGTCGTCGCTGAACGCGCGAGATGCATACACATTCCCTAAGAAATACGCGCCTTGCTTAA
Source organism: Alteromonas sp. KUL106 (assembly GCF_009811415.1). GTDB lineage: Bacteria > Pseudomonadota > Gammaproteobacteria > Enterobacterales > Alteromonadaceae > Alteromonas. The sequence goes on from NZ_BLIG01000029.1 coordinate 12,636, forward strand.
CGTTATAATCCACATTGCTTATTTCAGACTGCCAGCGACCACCAACGCCCAATTCCACTTCAGGTGCTTGCGGCACGGTGTACGCTAGCTGGAACGTAACCACATCGCGCGGCGCCCATAAATTGGCATCAAAGCCTTGCTCGTCTTCTACGTCAATCTTGGTATAAGACGCATTTGCACGCAGCGCATCCGTCACCTGCCCGGCCACTTCAATCTCAAAACCATCGGATTCTACCGACACACCTTTGTAGTAAAACTGCAGCGTGTCTGGGTTGGTGCCTGCATAAGCAGCCAGATTGTCTTGCTCTGCCGTGAAGTAAGCAAACGTCGTTAATAGACGGTCATCGAACCACTGGGCTTTCACACCCGCCTCAAAGTTTTGACCTTTGGTAGGGTCGAGGTACTGGCCGTTAATGTCGTACTGTTCTTGCGGCTGATACACATCAGAATAGCTTACGTATGCGTTCACCTCTTCCGTTATCGCATACGTAGCGCCAACGTAAGGGCTGGCTTCGCTTTCTGAGTTATCGATAACGGCACCGGCGTTTTGGCCTTTACGCTCAAAATCAATGGCGTTAAAGCCGGCAATGACGTGTAATTCATCAGAAATGCTAAAGCGAGCAGAACCAAAATAACGGGTTAGCGTTTGCTCAATGTTTGAATATTCGGTAGCCGCCAGCCATTCAGGCTCGGCAATCGCATCCAACGCATAAGGGAACGCAGGTGTTGGCCCAAAGGCAGGCGTAGCCGCATAATCAAACCCATGAACGAAAGACACATCATCACTGGTGGCGTGACTTATGCCAAAATTCACTTCATGCGAGCGGCCAAATAGCTCAAAATCACCAAATACGCGGCCTTCCACCAAATGGGAGTCGATATCAGAGTCGTAGCGACCAGGCCAACCAATAAGGCCTAAGCCTGTGTCTTTATCAATGGCTCCGTAGGCATAAAACAGTTTGCTCTGATCTTCAAAATCGCGGTAGTTATAGCTAAGCAGCAGCTGCCAATCGTTATCGAACACATAATCGAGTTCCACGAAGGCATTGGTGGTTTCGGTATCCCACTTTGTCCATTCTTGGGTAGTAGTATCGCTAATGTCCCACTCGGCCTGGGTGCCATCAGTATAGTTAAATACTAGCCCACCCCACGTGTTGCCATCGGTATTGGCATCTTGATAAGACAACCCAAAGGTCACCGTTGCGTTGTCGGTAAGCTGACCGTCTATCACACCATAAGCAAAGCTGCGGTTGTTCTCTAGGCCATCAAGGTGAGATTCTTTATCTTCCACACTGCCTACTACACGCGCCGCCCAGCTGCCGTCTTCGGTAAGCAGCATAGAGTAATCGCCCTGCACGCGCTTAAAGTTGTACGAGCCAATGCTGGCACCAATTTCACCGCCTTCTTCATTGGTTGGGCGCTTACGCACATAGTTAATGGTACCCGACGCATTACCCACCCCCGTTAGCAAGCCGTTGGCACCGCGAATAACTTCAATTTTTTCATAGCCGTAGGCTTCCACGGCACCGGTAACAATGCCCCAGTCGTTCGGCAGGCCCACGCCGTCTATTTGGGTGTTTTTAATTTCAAAACCGCGCGCAGTGTAGTTGGTACGGTTCGTTTCCCACTCTTCTACGTTAATACCTGGCGCAAGCTTCAGCGCATCGTTAATAGTAAACGCACCGAACGACTGCATTAAGTCTTCAGAAAGAATGCTTATAGACTGCGGCGTTTCACTAATTTCCATGGTTAAGCCCGTTGCACCGCGGCTAACACGGTTTTGACGAACGCCCACAATACGAATTTTTTCAACATCACTTTCTTTTACTTCTACCGTATCGCTTTGTGTGGTTTGCGCATTTACTGACAAAGCAAACGCGATAGGCGTTAGTGCAAATAAACTGCTTAGTTTCATGGTTTTCTCTGTTCTTGGTTTTGATGGGTTAGGATGTTTTCGGGGCAGGAGTATAAAACACCTTAAACTTAATTTAAATGATAATCGTTATTATTTACATTTTTGACTGGTAGATATATCAGAATCATTGTTTGAGTTTATTCATCAAATGATTTAGAAAAGAAACCTCAATGGATTGGTTAACTAAGTTTGCGAATTGACTACAAATATCACCTACTATTCAGCTAACGCCTCAGTGCTCGCGAATCAATACGACAGCGTTCCGTTCGAGTCTGTGCATAAAGATTGGCTTGAGGAAATTCCTAAAGAAGGAATGGTACTTGATGTGGGTGCAGGTTCAGGTCGGGACGCTCGTTATTTAGCTGCAAAGGGCTTAGGTGTGGTTGCAGTTGAACCTGCCTCTGGCATTCGAGAAATCGCGCAAGCTTATACGGTTTCAAGCCCTATTCACTGGATATCCGATTCATTACCTGAACTAACTGAAGTCTTTCGCTTACAAACGAAATTTGACCTAATTCTTCTAAGTGCAGTTTGGATGCATGTTGCACCGTCGTCGCGAGAACGCGCCTTTAGAAAATTATCTTCATTACTAAAACCTAACGGTAAGCTTGTAATATCTTTACGCCATGGTAGTTGCGCTGATGAACGCACTATGTACCCTGTTTCAGCAGATGAACTGGCTAAGCTTGCGAGTCAATTTGGGCTTACCTATCGCCTACTTTCTCCTGAAAAATCGAACGATGCGTTGGGCCGCGCTGAAGTCCAATGGCAGACGGTTTTACTTACACTTCCCGATAACGGGACGGGTGCATTCCCGTTAATTAGAAACATCGTAATAAACGACAGTAAATCCTCAACATACAAGGTTGCACTTTTACGGACACTACTCAGAATAGCCGAAGGCCATCCTGGCGCGGTTATGGAACAAACTAACGAACACGTAATTCTGCCTGTTGGATTAGTAGCCCTTTATTGGTTGAAGCTTTATAAACCGCTAATAGATAAGTTCGAGATGCAACAAAACAGCAACTCTAGTAGAGGGTTGGGGTTTGTTAAAACTGACGGCTGGCAGCAGATTACAGCCTTTTCTAGTAATGATTTTTATATTGGCGCGCACTATTCAGATAGTGCAACGGTACAAGCAATTTACCGAACTCTAAAAGACATCGCTTCGACTGTAAAAAATATGCCCGCTAAGCACACCACGTTGCCTGGCACTGATAAAGGTGTTTTTCACGTAGAGCTTAATCAAACTCGAAAGCCTAAGAACGATTTGTTACTAGACTTCGAGTTTTTGTCTTCGTTGGGAAAGTTCTATGTACCCGTGCATATTTGGGATTCATTAACTCAGTTTAGCGTATGGATAGAGCCGACATTGATTAACGAGTGGTCATCTTTAATGGCAGGTTATGGTTTAAACAAACAAAAGCCGCTTACTAAAGTCGATTATCTTAATGCACTTCGGTGGGAGGACCCAGAACGTTCCACTTCTAAAATTCGAAACCGAGTAAATGAGTTGCTCACCAATGAAGGCGTTGCATGCTGCTGGTCTGGTAAGCGATTAAAACATTCTGGCTACGCTATCGACCATGCATTTCCATTTGCGAGATGGCCCAATAACGACCTTTGGAATTTGCTACCTACCAAATCAACTATAAACGCTAACAAATCTGATAAGTTACCCACAGGTTTGAAGCTTTCTAGTTCTCGTGAACTAATCGTCTCTTGGTGGAAACAGGGCTGGCAAAACAATCAAACTGAGTTTTTTAGCCAAGCCAATTTAGCCTTACCTAACCTTAAGCCAAATAACACTAGTTTCGATGACGTGTTTGAAGCGTTCGCACTGCAACGTGATCGTATCAAGGCGTTGCAGCAGTTGGAGGATTGGCGATAACATTGGAAGATAGTTTATTGAAGCTTACTTCTAAACCAGCGTCTAAAATCACTGTTTAGCGTTGCGATATTTCTCCCGTACAATCGCTGAATATCGCTCATGGAAAGCTCTTCACAGCCATTTTCGCTTTCTAACAGCAGAAGTCGACTCATAAAGTCTTGGTTGTCGCTCATTAGAAAAGCAACGAAAGCCCAACTAGAAGCATAGAATTGATGCGGATCTTGGCGCCAACTACTCTCCGTCCCTTCAAAGAGTGTGGTCAATGCTAGCGGCTGATTACTTTTAAAATGATTAACCCATGCGCTGTTAGTCAAACTTCCCGGGCTTTCTGAATATTCCGCCATTCCTTCATTCAACCATTTCGCCACTTGACCATACCAATATCGATTAATGGTATGTATTACCTCATGCGTTATAGTTTGGAGTGTTTCCTTATTGCCCCGAATCAAAATGGCAGATTCATTTCTGCCCGAAGAATAAAAGCCTGTGCTTTTGGGTGTAGAAAGGTTAAAACGCTTGCTATATTTTTCATACGCACCTTTATCGCTGAAACTCCTTATATTAGCTACAACAGGAACCATTGATTCGATAGGTGTGACAGGAGCAAAAGCATCTAATGCTTCTTGTACTCTTCCTCGAACCGCGCGCTGAACGTCAAACGGTAAATTATGCGAGAGAAAATTAAGCGATATAGCCTCTGGATTAATTATTTTGGCTACTTGTACTGAAGTATTACTGTTCAGCTTCCTAGGAGAGTCACTTATATGCTTAACGCCTTTGCCATCTGTCCATGTATAAATGATCTTTCTCTCGGGTGGTTTCATCTTGTCTAAACATTTATATGTGTGAGGAGCTTCATGCTCATCTATCCAAGAATTGCTTCGTGTATATCTGACTTCAGAATTATCTATAGCCACTAAACTGTTTTGGCCAAAAGAGATATCTGACTGTGAAATTAAAGCACTAGATGTAGTGCTTTCTTGATTACTTGCTCCTTTAAGTTCGAAAGCGAGATGAAGGAATTGAGGTAGATTGACACTATCCCGCGCGAAGTATAAAACTCCTAAACTGTTAACAACTATTACACTTGCAAGTATAAAAAACTTTGCGCCAATTCCATTCCTTTTTACCATGCTAATCCTTCAACACCGCCATATATCTAAACGTGTAATAAGACTACAACAACACGTAAGAAACAAAGTATTAGTTAGCCCAAATGGGGTTGAATTTCTATACATAGTTATTAATTAAGAGCACCTTTAATTCCGGAACAATCTTAAAATGTGTAGCCTAACCTACTAGTCTAACTCTATAATTTTATAGGCCTGATTAATTTCTCAAGGATGAAAATGAAGAAGACAAGCACTTTAATTCTGTTAATGCTCACTGCTAGCTATTCTTTTGCCAACTCTGACTTTAAACCTTCGAAGTATCAATGCTCAGGCATAGAGCAGCGAATCGAAAAAATCAATTCCAGAATGCGCGCGGGCTACAGTACGAAAGAAGGCGAGCAACTGAAGGAACAACTGCGAAGCTTGAAGAAGCAACGAAATGAGTGCAAAAAGAAAGGCTTCTCGGTTGATTAAAGCATAATACAAATATCAAATGAACCTATGACCTTTGCCTCCGGAGCCTGATTTTGGGGTATTTCTTGGTAAACAACCATGAACAAGAATGCATCAAAAAGAACATCAAGCCATTGATTAATATAAATTAAATATATTCAGAGTTTGTTCATACTTGTTCATGTAAACTCACTCAAAATCACTCACTTTGCTACATATTTGCTACATATTTTGCCTATGGCTATCAAGAAAAAGATAACGAACAGCAGCATTAATGCACTTAAACCTGAAGATAAAAGACTAAATGACACCGAGATTTCAGGCTTTCATGCGCGAATCTCTCCAAAAGGCAGAGTGACCTACTTTTTGTATTATCGCCATAATGGAAGACAGCAGAATGTTAAGTTGGGTACACATCCAGAAATTACACCAGCACAAGCGCGAGATGCAGCAAAAATGGCTAGCGCGTCAATTGTGCAAGGTGTTGACCCACACGAAAATAAAAAAGAGCTGAAAGCACAAGAAAAGCTAGCAAGACTCACCACACTTCAAGCTTTCATAGAATTGGAGTTTGAAAAGTGGTACATAGCTAAATACCCCAAAACAGGTGAACGTGAGCTACAAAATTTAAAGGTTAACTTTCCTACCCTACTTCCAATGCAGTTACGCGACATTAACGCTTCTTTGCTAGAAAAATTGCGTACAGAAATGCTTAATGAAAAGCGAAGTAATGCAACCATCAATAGGCGTTTCACCACTTTAAAATCTGTCTTAACAAGAGCGGTAGAATGGGAAGTGATCCCTAATCATGATTTAAGAAAATTGAAACCGTTGAAAGAAGATAATAGCCGTGTTCGTTACTTAAGTTTTGATGAAGAAGCGCGCTTAAAAGAAGCATTAAAAGCTAGAGATTTGAAAATAAAGCGAGAGCGAGAGAGTGGCAACAAACATCGAGCAGAAAGAGGCTATCCTCTTCTTCCCGACTTGAGTACGCGAACATTTTCAGACTATCTAGAACCGTTGGTCATTTTAGCAATGAATACTGGTATGCGAAGAGGTGAACTACTTTCGCTTAGATGGCAAAACGTAAACTTTGACCGCGATGTTTTAACTGTTGAAGCGATAAATGCCAAAAGCGGAAAAGCACGGCACATTCCCCTAAACCAAAAAGCTAAGTCAGCGCTAGCAAACTGGAAAAGCGACTGTGAATCATTACTGTGGGTTTTTGAAGGCAAACCTGAGCACCCCCTCAAAGATATCAAGAAAGCTTGGTCTACGATCTTAGAGGACGCAAAATTAAAAGATTTTCGTTTCCATGACCTACGCCACCACTTTGCAAGTAGATTGGTAATGGCTGGTGTAGATTTAAATACAGTTAGGGAACTATTAGGTCACAGTTCGTTAGAGATGACGCTCAGGTACGCACACTTGGCACCTGAGCATAAGGCTAGAGCAGTTGGACTTTTATAGACAAGCTTTCAATTAGTAAGAGTTATCATGATGACTTCTTCATTCTCTGATGGTCCCAAAACTGGTTGTTCATTTCACTATTCATTTTAACTATTTCTTGTATAGCTTTGGCCGCTGTCTCTTTCGATATAAGCTTTTTCTTCAGCTTTTTTTTGATTAGTTTTTCATAGTCTGCACGCTCTTTAAACCTATCTCTATTGAGCAGAAGCCCATTTCTAGTCTGCTCAAATAGAATATTAAATATTGGCTCATATCTGTTTACAAACTCTATGGCAGGTCTTAGGTTATCCGTAACATCTTCCCATTCATCACTTTCATCAGCAAGTCTATCAAAATGAGCTGGTGTGATAAGGCCGGTCGGAGCGATACCAGTATTCTCAACTCTTGCGTGTTGAAATATTTTTCTCGCAAGCTCTGAACAATATGATTTAGATTTTTTCTTCTTTGCCTCTCGATACTTAAAGATTTCGTACTCTTGTGCAATATAAAAAATACAAGCTTTCATCAGATTTTCTTGTTTCGCCCTTCGTGCAACCCCCTTTTTTCGAATAATTCTCCAGTTATCTTTTGCATCTTTTAAAACGTCTAATAACGTCCTAGGGCTTACATCTGTTCCCGGCATTGCATCGACGAGAATATGATCTACAAAAAAGACAGCGACATGGCTAGAACGGACACCTGAGTAGAAAGGCTTCTGAGACTTCACGAGTAATTCTGATTTCAGAGAATCACCACACATAAGCAAAACATCACCTGACTCGAACCAATATCCCTCACCAGCTTCATTAACCAAATCAATAAAGGGCTCTAGATTTCCTTCCATCAGAGCTTTGTAAATGGGATATTGCTCTTCATTAATGCCACGCATAAATGCGGCCAATTTGGTAATTTTCTCTGGCGTATTTTTACTTTCCTCTACTGCAGCTTTAACTTTTTCCTCTGAATCGAGATTCGCTAGAATAGAAGCAGTAATCGATTTGTTGTATGGCATGTGCATGGTCAAGTCCTTTTGGAAGCATCTACAAAGCTTCGTATGTTAAACCGTAAGAAACTGAAAAAGAAACCTTTTTCACAAAATTTATCTTTTTCAAGAACTCTCCATACAATTATTTTTTGCGCTTCAGAAGATATAGATTTGCCGACTTCTTATATGGAACAGAGCCTGTCAAATCATCGTCAGGATCGATGTAAAAGCCTCCGGAGGCTTTAAATGGTTCTTCCTTGGTTATGCGAAGTGTTTGAGTTACTCCTCTCTCAAATTCGTTATACTCTTTGGTATCTTCTTCATAGGGGTTGTTAGAGTATCTCCCTGATCTTCGCCCTTCTCTATATGCTTTGCTAACAAATTCCATTTATACCTCTGTGTATTTCATTGTTTATTAGCACGTTTCCGTGAACTAGAATGAACTTCCGATTTTTAGCAATAATAACTATTTGAATATAAACAGAACATGAACAGGAAAGTCGAGGCGTATAGAAAGGTGGAAGATAAAGAGTATTTTACGATTACTGAGATTAAAAGTTCTGTTTCAAAGAGCGACTTGTTTTATGCAGTTCAAAGCCGTGAATTAGTTTTCAGTTTTTTCATTCCTGAAATGTTATATATAGCCGTTGAACCGTACAGCGAAGGAAAAGTCGGACAGATTGTTTTAGCCTATGAAGGAATTATCTCGCTAACAAGCGACGACTCAATTAGGCTGATTCACGAGAAGTCGTTGCAGTTAACTTCAGTAAAATTAGCTAATAGAGCAAACGCAACCGTACATGCTATTGACTACCCATTCCAACTAAAGCTGCCCAATCCATATATGAATAGCTGGCGTCCTAGGAAGCTACGCGATATGCCTGTTTCAGATATTGAAGCGATAGTAATGGCGAAAGAGGTAATAGATGAACGTAAATTATTAAGCAGCATTTTGAAGTCTCATAATATTCCTCAAGATATTCCACAGGTCATTAAAAGCAATTCAATTTCTATTAAACTAGAGGACGCTGTTGTAAGGCGCGATCACCTACTTCACGCCAATTTGTTAAGCGAACCTAAAGTGACAATCTCCGATGATATCGGCCGTTCAAATTTAAGCACTGGAAATCACAGATCGAATCAATTTCATGAACTTTTAACCGAGCTAATAAGAATTCATCCGAAGTTATCAAAAAAACAATGTGAAAAAATTCTAAGGCAAGAAGTAGAACTATCAAAAGACGAACGAAGTTATGATAGGAAAGGCATCATTCTCGATATTTCAGACACAGAACTATTATGGGAGAGTTCTTACGGTAATCAACAAACCATAAAGCTGAACAGTTTAGGAACTATCCTTTCTAAAGTACGCAAAAAGATTAATGCTTCCTAAGTCAAAACTTCAACGCTACGAGAAAAAAATCAACGCTAAGAAAAAATTTTCAACGGTAAGATAAACGGCGCTTTTTAACCATGTAATTTCACTCCCACAAACACAAATGCTGTCGGGAGACATTACATGAGCAACCAAATAACACCACGACTACTATCTGAAAAAGAAGCCTCTCAGTATATCTGCATGAGCCGTTCTTTCTTGCGACAGGCAAGAATGGACGGTAATCGCGAAAATCGCACACCAGCCCCACCTTTTATCAAAATTGGCCGAGCTGTTCGTTATCTTCGAGAAGACCTTGATGCTTGGCTAGAAAGCTTCGTGCGACGCACCCACCTTTATCAGGATGAAGGTGTAGCGTAATGAAGAAACTATCAATACACCAAATCGAATTGCTCACCTTCTTCTATAACGGCGGAATTGTTGAGTTTTGTACCAGCGTGAGCCCCAAGTTAGGGGATTATCACTTCCCTGCAGAAAAGCCGATAAAGTTTTCTAAGACGGTATTCTTTTCGTTAGTTCGTATCGGGTTATTAAAAGAAACCAAAGAGGAAATGGAGTTTGGCATTCGTTGGAGCAATTTCTCGATTTCTAAAAAGGGAATGAAGCTGCACAACGAACTGGAGGGTCGTGATGAAAACGCATAAAGAAACTCCAATCGCTCGTTCTATTGACGAGCTCGATAAAATTAATGGTGATTTTTACCGCTCCATATCAAAAGAAGATCGACTGTTTGTAAAAGAACGTATTTCGCATTTTAATGAAGTTATCCAGCAAATACTTATCAACCAATATCAGACCTTTGATAAGCCGTATAACGCTAATAGCTATTTGCGTGAAAAAACTGAAACACTTAATGCACTCATTCCAGAAAAGCTTATTCGTTATTTTAACGCGGGTGAATATGAACTAAGAGAACTTTCAGATGAGTGTTCGAAGCGTTGCGAACGTTTTGCGCTTTACACCTATCCACTAGAAAACCGTAACGTAACGGGTCAAAAATCCGTTAACGGGAATATGGCGCTTTACAACGAATGCGCTCAGCTCGTTAACGGGTACGGCATCATCCCTCCAGAACTAAAAAAATCCGTTAACGTTAACGGTGCAATCAAAAGAATGCAGGACAAATACTGGTGGCTCCGGAAGTTACGAAAAGTGCTACGCCGTACAGAAGAAAAAGTGCTCATTCACTTAGGACAGGTAAACAGTAGAAAAGGAAAGTACTGTAGTGATAACACTGTAAAACATCGCTTAATTCAAAAAGAACTGCAAAGGCAAATGCTCGAAAATCTCGTTATCGTTAACGAAAATAATGAGTCGTTTTCGCTTGCTGAATTGTCAGATAAAAATGTATCTAACCCTGTTAATCGTAAAAATGAACTTATGACACGTATGGCTGGTTATGAAGAAATAGCTAAGGAACTGAACCACAAAGCCTTGTTTGTGACGATTACATGCCCTTCTCGCTTTCATAATACATACGCTAAGTCTGGTGATAGAAACCCCAAATGGGATGGCTCAACGCCTTATGAAGCGCAGCAATATTTAAATGATATGTGGGCGCTTGTTCGCGCTGATTTAAACCGTAAGGACATAAAGCTATACGGCTTCCGCATTGCTGAACCACAGCATGACGGAACACCTCATTGGCACATGCTTATTTTCTTAGAGCGACACCAATCGAATGAGTTTAAAGCCGTTATCGAACACTACGCGTTAAGAGAAGACGGCGATGAAGCAGGCGCTATAGAAAACCGTTGTGACTTTAAAGATATTGATTATTCAAGAGGCAGTGCAACGGGCTACATTGCTAAATATGTAAGCAAAAACGTTAATGGTGCAAACCTAGATAGTGATATTGACGGCGGCAATGCTGTTGAAGCGGCGCAGCGTGTGGAAGCATGGGCTAGTTGTTGGGGAATACGTCAGTTTCAACAATTAGGTGCAGGGGCTGTTACTGTATGGCGTGAACTAAGAAGACTTAGAGCGCTTTGCAACGAAACTAAACTCTTCTCTGATATTTTCGAAGCAGCGGATAAAGGCAAGTGGGCAGACTTTGTAAAACTTATGGGGGGCGTATTCTGTAAGCGCAACGATCAAGCCATTCGCCCTCTGTACAAAGAAAAGCTTGTTACAGAAACAGGTGAACTTAAACAAAGTTACTTTGACGGAGAGGTTTCAATTTCGCTTCGAGGAATAAAGCTAGGTGAGAAAGAAGTTATTACTAGAATTCACGAATGGCGCATAGAAAATCGTGGCATTAGAGCCGCTTAGCGGCTCTAATGCTTTTACTTGGAGTTCTGTAAATAAGTGTACGCGCTCTATTCTGTACCTTGAAAAGAATGCAAGTGTCCAATTTTTTGCTAATATGCACTCTCCCCTGAATTATCATGACGACGTAAATACTCGAACAGGTTGGTATGTTGCAAGGCTTAAAATGATTACCCAGATTGACATTGAGAATTTTAAACTTTTTGATAAAAAGTCATTCAAATTCAATAGCGAGTTTAATTTAATAGCTGGCGTTAATGGCTGTGGCAAAAGTTCTCTTCTCAAAGCCCTTGCGATATCACTTGCTGGATGGGCGCATGCTTACATCAAGAATGAATGGAACCTTCGACCAATATCCGATGATGAAATAAGAGAGATAGAATTAGATGGTAGGTTTGATTTAACCAAAAGAACCTCTATTACTGCCCACGGCGTATTCCCGATTATTAACCGCTATGCGAGTGCCACTAACGGTAAAGTGTCATGGACTCGCTCGCGTAGCGAAGGCTTTGATATGACGGTTTTATCAGGAAAGATTCAATATCAAAATCGTGGAACAGGCTCCTTCAGTCAAGAATATAATTTGAACCTATCTACTCTAGGTTGGGATGTTTTAAGTTATATTGAGAAAGGGCAAACTTTTGATTTGCCCGTAATTGCTTTTTATGAATGTGACCGCTTGTGGATTTCTAAAGGTGATATAGATGTTGAAAGCTCGGCACAAAAGCAGTTTTCACGTTTTGAACCGTATACTGACTGTTTCCATACAGGAGCGGATGATAAGGCAATTAGTGAATGGTTATTGAAACTAGAGTTAAGTGAGATCCAAAAAAAGACACCAAGTCCAATGAAATCGGCTATCGAGTTTGCTGCTAAGGGGGCTATGGAAAACTGTATTGGTTTTGGTTTCGATTTTGATGAATCAAGAGTTATGGTTCGTTTTGAAGATGGTAGCTCGATCCCTTTTGAACACTTGAGCGATGGTCAGCGTACTATTCTTGGTTTATTTTGTGACATTGCTAGACGAGCAGCAATTCTCAATCCCCATATGAAAGAAGACGTCTGTACAGAAACACAAGGCGTTGTTCTTATCGATGAATTGGATTTGCATCTACATCCGAAATGGCAAAGAAGAGTTATAGAAGACCTAAGAACCATTTTTCCTAAAATGCAGTTTATTTGCACGACCCACTCAGCGTTTCTTATCCAGTCTCTACGTTCAGCTGAAGAACTCCTCTTACTCGATGGCGAACCATTGTTAGAGTATGACAGTAAAGGAATTGAGGAAATAGCCCGGAATATGGGCGTACAGAGCCCTGAATTTTCGCTACGCTATAAAGAAATGAAACAAATTAGTCATGACTTTTTAGATATTTTAGACAGTGAAGAGCTTTCTAAAGAAGAGTTTCACGAGAGATATAGACAACAGCTAGCTGAATTAATTGCTCCTTATTCTGATAATCCAGCTTTCCAAGCGTTTTTGGAGCGAAAATACACTTCTAAGACAGGCCATGAACTGTGAGGCCTTGCAAACGCGGTGATTCCCCAAAACCTCAAGGTTTTACTCACTACAGAGATGCATTTGATCATCTTTTAAATGCAATAGGTAAAGGTTATTCGCAAGGAAAACCTATCGCACAATACTGTAGCTATTGTGAACGAGTAATTGTCACTAATCTTGCTGTTGAACATTTACAGCCTAAAGATGGTCCAGACGGAAGACCTGATTTGAAAAATGAATGGGCCAATTTCCTTTTAGCTTGCGTTAACTGCAACTCATCTAAAGGTAACAAAGCGGTAAATTTCAACGAACTGTTTCTCCCCGATAGGGATAATACCTTCCTTGCTTTTGATTATGATACCAATGGCGTGGTAGCCCCAGCGGCTGGCCTTACCGACGAACAAAAATCATTAGCACAACGTACGATTGATTTAGTTGGCCTTAATGCAGGGATTGTAAATAACGGCACAGTTGTTTCAAAAGATAGGAGAAATCAGAGAATAAATGCATATCTATCAGCTATAGACTCTCTAGAAGACTTTAAATCAGATCCAAACAACGAAGCACTGAAAAGAGCAACAGTAAAGTCTATGGTCACCAGTGGATATTTCAGTATTTGGATGAAGGTTTTCAATGATTACCCTGAGATGAAAAGCAATTTCATAAATGCGCACAATGGCACTAGGGAGAGCGGATGTTTTGATGGACTAGCAGACGCTATTTCACCACACCCGAATACGGACAATCTTGATTGTGGTGGAAAAATTTGACGGCAGACTGCTACATATTTGCTACATATTTCAAAAGAGAGATTTTTAGAAAAACAGAATCCAGCTACAGCCCTTTAAAAATGGCGCAACCGACAGGATTCGAACCTGTGACCTTTGCCTCCGGAGTGTAAAAACCACTGATCAGCTCTTCGTGGGTTAAACCTCAATCGGCCTATCAAAGCTTTCATCATTGTCGAAATAAAGCTCGCTTAGCCAGCTTTTCTTCATTTTGTAGGTCGCGCTGGCAAAGGCTGCTGTTTCTCTTAAGCTAATTAACTCTCCATCGAATACTTTAAACACCTCGCGCAGTGGTTTTGCCTCCCGCTTTTCTTAATACGGTAATTATTGGCGTTAATTGAGTTTATAATAGTGGTTAAACAGTTTTTGAATTACATCGACCAACTTGAGTAGAACATGGCCCATAAAGTACGTTATAAGTTTAAAGGTGTGGCAAAAGAGATAAATTTTTCTTACAGCCGCTATCAAAATATGCATGAAGCCGTGGCCGAAGCTGAGGGAATAGACCTTTCCCAGTTCCTGCAAACTGAACAGCAACTTGCCGCTATTAGTAAAGACAAAAAAACCGTAAGAAATTTCAGAGATTCCGAATTTGTAAAAATGGGGTTTTCTGAATTGTACTTCTTAAAAAACGGTCAGGAATGATGTTTGCTCCCTACAACGCATATTAGAACTCTGAAACACTTTGCTTTTGGGGATTAACGGTCAAATCTTAAAAAATAGTGGGCCCGATAGGGTTTGAACCTATGAACCCGGAGTGCAGAACCATCAATTAAATTTTTATGGCCTCCCACCAACCAACCCATGAAAAGCCTCAATCGCCTTATCAAAGCTTTCATCATTGTCGAAATAAAGCTGGCTTAGTCGGCTTTTCTTAATTTTGTAGGTCGCGCTGGCAAAGGCTAGCGCTTCTCTAAAACTGCTAAATTCTTCATCGAACACCTTAAACACCTCGCGCTGTGGTTTTGCCACCCGCGTTATGTTGCCGTTTACTTCATAGTCGAAGCCTGAATATTGAAGGCGTGAAAGTGTTTCTTTGCCTAATCGCATGCCGCCTTTCAGGCTTATTTGAAATGCCGCGTCCATTTCTTCTATTTCTTCCATGCTCCAGTGGTTAAATACCCTAATGGCCTTTTTGTACTTTTCTGCCAATAGCTTTTTTAACACCGTTATTCTGGGCTCTAATGTGGCGTTGTTTTCGTTTTTTAGCAGGTCGAAGCATTCGTTGCATGAAGGTACGGAGATGAAGTCGGCCTGTAGGTGGCCGTCTTGCCAGTCGTGAATGAATTTTATGGGTGGAATAAAGTCGGGCTTGGCTGCCTCGCAGCCGCAGTAAATACAGCGCCCAAAATCTGCCGAGTGTACGGCGCTTAATGGGCTGTAGAATTTTTGATAATTTTTTACTGACATGCTTTTTTTGCAAACGGCCAAACGCTAACTGTGCTATTTACGGTAACACAGTCGGGTGTTTGAAAAAGTGAATTATGCGGGTTTAACTTGCGACAATGCCTCGCTTACGTTGTAACCGGCTTGTTGTGAAATGCTAAGTATGGCTTCACAAGGCAGGGTTTTGGTTGCGGTCATTGCCCACAGTGTAATAGACCGTGTACCTGTTCTGCAGTAGGCCAGCACCGGGGCTTCTAGCTTTTGTAGGTTTGCTTCAAACGTTATTGCATCGTCTGGCGTTATTTTACCGCTTACTATAGGTTGGTATACGCAGGTTAAACCCAGTAACAACGCTTTGGCTTCTATTTCAGCAAAGGTGAGCTGGCCTTCACCTTCACCGTCTGGGCGGTTACAAATAATTGATTTAAACCCTGCCGCTTTAATAGCGTCTATATCGTCAAGTGATAGTTGGGTGCTAACAGATAGCTGTGGTGTGACCTTGGCGTATTGCATAACTTCCCCCTTTAAATGGCGTTCACAGGAATTTTTATGAACTGCTTACCACCTTCAGAGGGTGCCCCGAACTGCCCGTTACGCAGGTTTGCCTGAATAGCGGGTAAAAGTAATTTGGGCACGGCAAGTGTTGCATCTCTTGCCTCGCGTTTTTCCACATATTCTTGAAGGGTTACGTTGGGGCGAATTTGCGCGTTTGTTTCTTTCGCTTCTTTTATCGATACCGTTGATTGGGGTGCTGTACCTTTTTTGGGGTAGTCGTGAGCAAGGTACACCGTAGTGTCATCGGGAAGCGTAAATAAGCGCTGAACGGTGTTGTAAAGTTGCTCGGCGCTGCCGCCCGGAAAGTCGCACCGCGCAGTACCTAGGCTAGGCGCAAACATGGTGTCGCCAACAAAAGCTTTGCCATCAACCAAGTAGCTTGCACATGCCGGGGTATGCCCGGGCGTATGCCATACACTTACGTCGTAGCGACCAATATTGAACGTGTCGCCTTCTTCGAACAATACATCGAACTGACTACCATCGCGGGGTGTGTCGTTCGACGTCTCGAATATATCAACCCACATATCAAGTACGGCTTTAATACCCGAGCCAATACCAATTTGGCCGCCAATTTTGGCCTTTAAATAGTGTGCCGCAGTAATGTGGTCAGCATGCACGTGGGTTTCTAGAATCCACTTGTTCTTAAGCCCATTTTGGGTGATGAAGTCGATAATCTTATCGGCGCTTTGGGTTGATGCGCGACCTGAAAAGATATCGAAGTCGGCAACTGAATCTATCACCGCGCTTTCTTTTGAGATGGGGTCGAATAGCACATAGGTAAACGTAGAGGTTTGGTCGTCGTAGAATGTTTCAACGTTCATGGTTTTTTCCTAAAGAAGCTCTTTGATCATGATGAAAACGGCAATAACCAGGGTGAAAAAGGCAAAGAATTTCTGCAATGCTGCACCGTCTAGTTTTCCCGCTACCTTTGTGGAGACAGCCATCCCGACAAACGTGGCCACCAGCATAAGCGGCAGCAAGGGCATCTCCAGTTGAATTCCGGTTTGTAAATCGCCTATAAAGCCCAGTAACGACTTTAAGGCAATGATGAATAACGACGCGCCCACCGCGTTTTTCATGGGCATGCCTAGAATAAGTACCAAGGCGGGTATGATAAGAAAGCCCCCACCTGCGCCGAGTATGCCGGTGATAACCCCCACTACTGCGCCTTCAATAACTATCAACCCAATGTTGGGTTGTTTGTGCTCGATTACCTTGGTTGCCGTTGCCGATTTGCTATAGGCCTTTTTCAGCATCATGGCTGCCGAGGCCAGCATTAGCGTGGCAAACAACACCATGATGCCAAGATTCTTGTTTATGGTTAGCGATAGAAAAGAGATGGTGTCGGGAATGGCGGGCATTAAATAGGCCCGCGAAAGGTAAACAGCTATGATGGACGGCACAGCAAACAGTATAGATGCCTTCACGTCGACCAAGCCTTCCTTGAAGTACCTTACCGCACCGAATGCGGCTGTGGCCCCCACAATAAGCAACGAATAACCGGTGGCGATATCTGGCGTGACGCCCATTAAATAGACAAGAATAGGCACGGTAAGGATAGAGCCCCCGCCACCTATCACGCCTAATACCATTCCCATAAGAACGGCAGCGATGTAACCAAGAAAAATCATATCGACACCTTATTTCGTTTTGTTATATGATAGAACAAAATATACAATAATGTACATCTCAAATATATATTTAATTTTTGTGCTGCTGTAAGATCTGAACAAATGAACTTAGCGCTTATGATAAATTCCATGAAAATCAATACCTTTACTAACTTAGCGTTTCGTGTCTTGATTTATCTTGCACTGCGAAAGAACCATCTTGTGAAGACAAGCGACATAGCAGATGCGTACTTCGTATCTTTCAATCACTTAAAAAAAGTCATTACGCTGCTTATTGATGAGGGATATATCACGGCCGCAAAGGGGCGCGGCGGCGGTATCAGGCTGTCAAAAGAGGCGGAAGAAATTAATTTAGGCCAGGTTTTTCGCTTAACGGTGGAAGACGTGGCGCTGGCGGAATGTTTTGCGTCGCCAACGAATAAGTGTGTTATTTCACCTGCGTGTCGTTTGAAATCTATTCTACAAAACGCCGCAGATAAATTTGTCAGCGAGCTTGATCGGTTTACGCTTCATGATTTGGTTAAAGACAGAGAAGGCGCACTGGCCATGCACCTTGCTATCGATTTTATAGACGTTGAATAGAAGGCCTGTGTAGGGCTTCTGTTTGTTTGATGTTTCTTCACGACAGCGCCTCTAAAAAGGGCACTGCATAAGGGTTAGGAGAGAAAATTGGAAAACTGGACTACAACACCGTTTGAGCCGTTAGCCGGTTTGGCAGGCGGGCTACTTATTGGTTCGTCAGTGGTATTGCTGCTGTATACGCTTGGCCGTATTGCGGGGATATCGGGAATTGCAGCAGGCGCGATGACGCAACGCGGCGCTGAGCGCTACTGGCGACTGGCCTTTCTAGCTGGCATTGTTTTGTCTGCCGTACTGTACATGGTGTTTGTAGGCGATTTACAGGTTCAAACCCAAATGGGCTCAGGTTGGTTGATAGTAGCAGGCTTATTAGTGGGCTTCGGTACCCGCCTTGGCTCTGGCTGTACGTCAGGCCATGGTGTGGCAGGCCTGTCTAGGCTATCACCCCGCTCTATTGTTGCCACACTTACTTTCATGGGTGCGGCTGTACTTACCACCACCATTATCAGACACCTGTAAATTACTGAGGAGAAAAACAATGAAATCAATTATCGCCTCTCTCGTTTGCGGGCTTTTATTTGGCTTAGGCCTTCTAATATCAGGGATGAGCAACCCTGCGCGCGTGCTGAACTTTTTAGATTTAAGCGCCAACTGGGATGCCACGTTAGCCTTTGTGATGGGCGGCGCTATTATGGTTGCCGCGCCGGGTATGTATTGGGTACGTAAGCGCAATAAGCCGTTGTTTGGCGACAAATTCGATATTCCAACAAGTACGACAATCGACGCTAAGTTAATACTGGGCTCTGCGGCGTTTGGCATCGGCTGGGGTATCAGTGGTTTTTGCCCTGGGCCTGCTGTGGTAGCTATCGCCTCACTTCAAACTGATGTGCTGTTGTTTGTGGGCGCGATGATCGTTGGCATGCTGGCGCAGCATTGGTTAAAGCCTAAATCGGCCTAAGCGCTTAATTGGCCTTTACACCTCGCACATAAGCTGTTGGTTCACTTATCCATACGGCGATGTTTAGGTTTGCAATGCCCGTTGCGAGTAACGTCTTTCTGGGTAGGGGATGATATCTACATTATCCCCTGCCAAGGATAATCGCTGCCTCATCCGTTTGCGGGCATAGTCTATAAAAGCGCGTTGGCGAAAGTACTCGCTGTGTAGCTCACTCCCCTATTTACCTTGTTAAAGCGCGATGTGAATACGTCACTCGGCTGGGCCGCTTAGACCATGGCTATTCTAGAATAACGAGTGCGGTTGAAAATGCAGCAATACTTAGCGGACCTTGCGTCACAAACTCGCTTAATTCAGCCGCATCACTTTTCCATAGCTTAACTTTCGTTGAAGCCATAAACCCTAACGGAAGGGGCATTTCATGGGTATCGTAAGACAAGTTCACAGCAGCGTAGATACGCCTTTCCTCTGTTGCCACGGAAAAAGCCAGAAGCTGTCTCATCTCATCAGTATGATAAACATCGAAGGTACCAACAACATCAGATTTCAACGCTTCTATTAGCTCTAGCGCTGTGTTTTTCTGCAGGGAAAAGTTGTGCAATAACATTGCGTTATCTTGCCCTAAAGGTAGCGTTAAAAATAGTGTAGTAAGCAGCGTAGCCTCTCTTTCATCAAGAGGTTGCTCACATTGGCTAACTTGCTGTTCCAAGGCTAACTGTGAGGGCTCCGACGAAAAAGCATCACTTAAGACATTCGCTAACGCGTTTACTGAACGCTTCTCGTCTTTCTCTTTCAGCAAATTGCACACCGCTTGTGAAATTAACCGTGCGCGGCTTTGATTGAGCGCGGATGTTTGAGCATCGCTTTTTGTATCAGCCTTTTCAGTAAACGCAAAAAAACTGATACCGCCAAGTAATAAAATGCACAATAAAAGCCATTTTATTGAGCCAAACCTTTTCAACGTTTAGCTCCCTTCCCTTTCAGTAACCCCACTCCCAGTGCGGCCATGGTTACCGCAACAACGCCATTCAAATAGTTGAAAAACGCATAGGGCGCGTAATCAAGCACGTCAACACCCAGGGTTGCCGAGTAAAACGCGCCGGCGGTTGTCCACGGAATTAGGCCAGTGGTCATGGTTGCGCCTTCTTCTACTGACCGTGATAACACCGCAGGGTCAAGATTCTGCTGTTCATACGTTGGTTTAAATAGTTGGCAGTTTAAAATGATAGAAATATAGGCCTCGCCCATGGCTACGTTACCTAAAAAGCCCGAAGCAATGGTGACCGCGATTAACGTTGCCGTGCGTTTGACCTGTTTAATAATACCGGCCAACAGGGCTGCTAAAAAGCCTGCGCCATGCAATATGCCGCCTAATGCTATTGCCATTAAAGCGAGTAATAGCGTCCAACTCATGCTGCTGATGCCGCCCCGGCCTAATAGTGCATCTAAATTCGCAATTCCCGTGTTTTGAGGGGTATTTTCCCACAGCGCATTAAGCACATGTATTGTATTGGTATCTTGATAAAAAATAGCAATAACCACGGCAAGCAGAATACTGGACGACATCGTCACTTCAGCGGGTACTTTTTTAATGCTCATTACCGTTAGCAACACTAAAGGTAACAGTGTTATGTAAGGCGCAAGATTATAGTGGCCGGCAAGCGCAGCTTTGATTTCATCTATCTCTTCAACATTTAACGTTTGGTTGGCGTAACTAAAGCCTATGACTAAGAAAATGATTGAGGTTAGAAGAAAACTAGGCAGCGTAGTAAGCAGCATGGCATACATGTGCCGATAAAGATTAGTGCCCGCACTCATTGACGCGAGATTGGTGGTATCAGACACCGGAGACATTTTGTCGCCAAAGGTTGCACCACACACCACCATGGCAGCAACAATGGGTAACGGTATATTCATGGCGCCGCCAATGCCCATTAGCACTACGCCCATAGTGCCCACCGTTCCCCACGATGTACCTGTAGCCACCGACATTACCGCACACAAAATTAACCCCACCGCCAGAAACACACTGGGGTTTAGCCAACTTAACCCGTAATAAATGAGCGTTGAAATAGTGCCGCTTTGCATAAAGCTGGCGATAACCATGCCTATAAGGATAAAGATATAGATTGCCGGCATGGCCCGGGCTAATGCGCCGGTCATTAATTCCCGAATTTGCAGGTACGAGTACCCCAAACTAGTGGCATTGATACCGGCCCACAGTAAACATAAAAACATGAGCGCGTGCAGGCTAATACCTAGGCCAAACAACCCACCCGCTATTAGCGCAACAATAACGCTAAAACAAAGCAATGACTGAGCAAAACTAGGGCAACGCAAAGACTGAGGCGACATGAAAGTCCTGTTAATACGCTAAAAAATAAAGTTGTGAAAACAGTATAGCGACTTTGCTATGCGTTGGAATGACTTTAACGTTGGATAGGCTTAGGATGCGCATAGTGCCTTCGAAAACAATGGCTCTTTCAGCCAATAAGTGCTGCCTAAAAGAACAAAATGAAAGTTTGCTTTACTTATAAAACATCATAAATGGCAAATTAAAGCCCTATTAGCCATTTATGGTTATTTAATTGACACACCCTATTAAGTAGCCATAGTAAATAATTACGTTACTAATGGCTATTTTTGGTGTTTTATGGACAAGGTTGAATATACGAAAAAACTACTTGGTAACCTCGTAAAGCAAGCGAGAGCCACTTCTATGGATCAACAAGAGTTAGCGCTTAGAACCGGCACTAGCAAAAATACTGTTAGTAGGTTAGAGCGTGGAAAAGGCATAAATTCAGATACGCTGCTTACAATATTAAATCAACTGGAAGTGCTTGACCCACTTATTGAAACCATCGAAAAGGAGTACGAGTTAGTAAGCAATAACCCTTTGAGAAAAAGCTCACTCGTAGAAAAGGAGTTACCTAATGACTTCTAGAGCTTATGTTTTTATTGATGGACTCGAAAATAATCCGGTTATATGTGCCGTTGTTGAGTTAGATCCAAAGACTAATATCGGAAAGTTTCGATATGGACAAAGCTACCTTCAAAGGGATGATGCATTTCCACTAGATCCAATTCACCTGCCCCTACTTAGCAATCAGTTTCTTACTAGAGTAAATAAGGGAATGTTTGGCGCTATCTTAGATGCTGGGGCAGATAGCTGGGGTAAAAGGCTTATTTTGTCGCTGCATTCAACTAAACCTAACAATGACCTAGAACTCGTTCTGGCTGGTTCTGGTATGGGTGTTGGCGCACTTATGTTTAGCTTATCTAGAAGTGCAAGTAAACCAAAGAAGAATAAGAATACGCTTGGCGATATCCCCATGCTATTGCAGGGAAAAAGGGCAATTTTGAAAAATGAAGATATTCCTAAGGAAGTCAAAAAAGCATTTGAATACGGGTCCAGTACGGGTGGCGCACGACCTAAAACACTGATTGAAAACAACGGCATAAATTACTTAGCGAAATTCAACCGTCCAGATGATTTATACAACGTATGTTTAGTAGAACACGCAACAATGACAATGCTAAAAGAACTAGGCGTGAGAGTTGCAGCCACGTCTATAGTGAACAGCCAACAAGAAGATATATTATTAGTAGAGCGCTTCGACTGTAACAGTGATAGACCAACACACCATTTCTTAAGTGCTAACTCACTAATAAACCAAGAAACGCTGACGAATCAGGCACTAACCGAGAATTATAGTTATGGTGCTTTAGCGGAGTTTGTGATGAAGCACGGAGCAGAACCTAGAGACTCCCATGAACTGTATACACGCATGGTTTTTAACATCTTAATGGGTAACACTGATGATCATTCTAGGAATCACGCGTTTTTATATTCTTTCTCAGATAGAAACTGGCGCTTATCTCCAGCCTACGACGTATTGCCGATAAACAATTCTCGCCAACATGGAATTGGAATAGGGGTTCACGGCAGAGAAGGAACGCTTGAAAATGCGCTGTCTCAATCTAAAAGGTTTGGACTTTCTCAAGCAAAAGCTAGAACCATCCTTTCTAGCGTGCAAGCCTTAACTAATGAATGGATAGTTTATTTTAATAGGGTTGGAGTACCCGATACTGATATAGAAACGCTTAAGGGGATTATTCCTTCATAGGTCATCAGAAAAGGAAATGGCCCGCCCTAGAGGATTCGAACCTCTGACCTCGGCCTCCGGAGGGCCGCGCTCTATCCAGCTGAGCTAAGGGCGGTTTGTAGAACCAGTGTAATAAAAACTGAACGCTTACATCAACGAGCTATGAGGCAACACGTGTGCTGTAAACGGGGCGTAATCATACTTACGCTAAGAGTTAGCTTCAACTCATTTATTAAAATCTCTTCAGATGGGTTGGCTCTTGCGTTAAAAATCCTTACTTTTTATGGGTAATTGGCCTCAAATAGTTGTTCAGCCCCAATTTACCGTTATAATCTGGCCAGTTATATTTTAAACAAATTCATCATTGCCTGGAGACAGATGTGAAATTAAAGACTTGGTTAACTGTTGCTGCTACTGCGCTAACCGTTTTTGCAGCACAAGCACAAGAAATGAGTAACGATGAAATTGCCGAGCGTATTAAACCGTTAGGTCAGGTACACGTGGCAGGCGCAGCAGCTGAAGGTAGCGCTGCGGCAGCAGGCGGTGCAAAGTCAGGTGAAGACGTTTACAACTCAGCATGTGTTGCCTGTCACTCAGCAGGCGTATTAGGTGCACCTAAACTTCACAATGCGGCGGATTGGCAGCCACGTTTAGACGAACGCGGTCTTGACGGTGTATGGCAAAACGCATTGAACGGTATTAACGCCATGCCTCCGCGCGGCACATGTGGCAACTGTTCTGATGACGAAATTAAAGCGGCAATCGAGTATATGATTGAAGGTATCTAATACCTGCACAATGTCTACAACTTGATGGAAAAAGTAGCGTTTTACCGACTAATCGGGTAATTTAACCGGTTGGGTAGACGTTACTTTTTTAACTGGCGAGCGGAATGTCAAAAGATTCGACGCAATACGAGTTGACGGAAGAAGAACTGCGCGAACTTATTCCGCAGCTTCAACAACTCACCGATAAATATAAGCGTGCTGAACGTGTTCAGAAGGCGCTTTTTGATATTTCCGAACTTGCCAGCTCTGTAAGCCACTTAAACCGCCTTTATTCCGCTATTCACGAAATCATTGCCGATTTCATGAATGCCGATAACTTTTTTGTCGCCTTCTACGAACCAGAAACTCACGTTGTTGACTTTGCCTATTTTGTTGATGAATTTGACGAAAAAACCGTTAGGCAACTGCCTGCAGAGCAATTGATGGATGGCATGACCGGTTACATTTTGAAGACCGGTCATCATTTATTCTACAAACGTGATGACGAAGACAAACTATCGGAAGAATACGGCATTAAACTTGTCGGGTCTCCGCCGGTTGAATGGTTGGGCGTGCCGCTAAAACGCGGTAGCCAAGTGATAGGCGCGATGGTTGTGCAAACCTACGACGACGGTGTGCATTATTCCCAAGAAGATTTAGAAGTGCTGCTTTTTGTCTCACAGCACATTGTGACTACCGTCGACAGAGTAAAAAACAGAGAACTTACCGAACGCACTATTCGCGAACGTACCCGTCAACTGCGTAGAATTAACGACGATCTTCAAGAAGAAATTCTTGAACGCCAAAAGGTGGAGTCGTTACAGCAGGCACTCTTTGAGATTTCTGAACTTGCCGCGAATCTCGAAGGCGATATGGATGTATTTTACTCCAGCCTACATGAGATATTGGCAAGGCTTATCAGCGCACCGAACTGTTACATTGCCATTCATAACAAAGAAGAAGGGCTGTTAGAATTCCCTTACTTCAGCGATTCCAAGCAAAGTGAAATTAGCGCCAGGCCGCTCGGCTTGGGGCTTACTGAATTTGTATTGCGTACGGGTCAAGCAGAACTTATCAACCCACCAAGAGTATTGGAACTAGCAGAGTCAGGCGAGATAGACGTTTCGCTAGCACAAACCATGTTGAATAGCGCAAACTCATGGCTGGGCTCGCCACTTGTTGTTGATGGCGAAATAGCGGGTGTTATCGCGGTACAAACATACGGAAAGTTGGCGAAATACAATTTACGAGACCAAGAGCTGTTGCGCTTTGTGTCGCACCATATTGCGGTTGCCATTGAACGTAAACGCAATACTGAATCGATGCAGCGCTATAACATGCAGCTTGAAGAACGCGTGAAGGAACGCACGGCCGAACTAAACCGTACCAATAAGTTTTTAAAACAGCAGATAGAAGAGCGTAAAGAAATTGAGCTTAAGTTGATTCACGATGCGCATCACGATGCGTTAACGGATTTGCCTAACCGCTCGATGTTTACCAGCCGCTTAGAGTTAGCGATAGCCAGCAAGCAACGCTACAGCGATAGCATGTTTGCGGTTCTGTTCATAGATTTGGATAGATTTAAGGTTATTAATGACACACTAGGTCACCATGCCGGTGACGAGTTCCTTATTGAAGTTGCGCGGCGTATTACGCTTTGTATTCGCGGCCACGATTTATTGGCCCGACTCGGGGGCGATGAGTTTGTTGTGCTGCTGGATAACTTTGAAGATGAGGCCGATGTGGAAGAAGTGGCTAACCGCATTATTTCTTCTATCTCTGAACCGTTTTTACTGGATGGCCGTGAAATGTATTCCGGCGCCAGTATTGGTATCGCGCATTTAGAGAGTTATTATCGCGGCGCAGACGAAGTATTGCGTGATGCCGATGCCGCGATGTATCAAGCCAAAACGCTTGGACGCGGTCGCTTTGTCATGTTTGATAAAAGTATGCGCGACAGGCTTATTGAAGAGCTTGAACTTGAAAACGAATTTAGACGCGCGTTGCGTGAAGAGGAGTTCGACTACTTCTTGCAGCCCGTAATAAAGCTTAACGATAATAGTACGCTTTATCGAGAGATGTATGTTCGCTGGTCGCACCCAGCTTACGGCAAAATAGCCAGAGAGCAATTTAGACAGGTCGCTGAGCAAAGTGGATTGACGTTAGATCTCGACCTGTTTCAGCTTACCAAGGCTTGCGAGTTACTCAACTATTACGCCAATACCGACGATCCTATCAACAAGATTGCCGTGAACGTTTCAATCAACCATTTATTGCAGGCCTCTATGGTCAATCAAATGTTGAATGTCATAGAAACGTCTGGCATTACCCCAAGTCAGCTGGTTTTCGAGTTTGACGAAAACGATTTGAACCGTCGTTCTCAATTTATTCTCCCAGCCATTAAAAAGTTAAAACGAGCAGGGGTAACCTTGGTATTAGATAACTTCGGAAGCGGTTTGGCCTCACTGAGTTATTTATTTGCCTACCCGTTTGACTATATTAAAATTGACCATCGATTTGTGAAGTCGCTGCCACGGTCTCAACGTAATCTCAAACTGATTCAATCTGTCATGCTTATTTCTGAGCATTTGAAGTTTAAGGTAATAGCCGAAGGCGTTGACTCTCAAGCCCAGCTAGATGCACTTAATGAAATTGAATGTATTTATGGGCAAGGCAAAATATTGAAACATGCAAAAGTGCTTGATATGAACTTGCTGGCAGGCTAAAAGTAAGTATTTACTACTAATAAAAACTCACTTAAGCCTGACCTATTAAATCCCTTTACTTTTTCCCAAGAATACCTCGAAGGTTCGCAATACCCACTTGCGCTTTTTGTTGGCGCTCTTCTTTTGTCACTTTAGGCTTTTGATTTTCCCACTGCACATCATCAGGCGGAAGCTCGAATAGAAAGCGACTGGGCTCTGGGTTGATGACTTCTCCAAACTGTCGGCGTTCTTTGGCAAGGCTAAAAATCAGTTCTCGTTGGGCGCGGGTGATTCCTACGTAGGCGAGTCTGCGCTCTTCTTCCACGTTATCTTCATCAATACTGCTTTGGTGGGGCAATAACCCCTCTTCCATGCCGACTAAGAATACAATGGGGAACTCTAAGCCTTTAGACGCGTGTAGCGTCATTAACTGTACTTGGTCCCCTTCTCCGTCGTCTTCACCACGCTCCATCATGTCACGCAATATTAAACGGTTTACCACTTCGGTTAGGGTCATAGGCTGATCTAGGTCGTTACCTTCAAGCATATCGTTCACCCAACCAAATAACGTACTCACGTTAGCCATGGCCATTTCCGCGGCTTTTGGGCTGGCACTGGTTTCATATAGCCATTCTTCATAGCCCATAGTGCGGATCATGGTACGTACGGCTTCTGCCGTGTTACCACGCTCGGCGTTGTCCGACAGTTCCACTACCCAGCGGGCGAAGGAAGAAACCGCATGAAAAGCTTTATCGGGCAGCACACTATTAAGGTTCGGGTGTGTCGCCGCTTCAAACATGGATACGCCCAAGCTATTCGCAAAGTTACCCAATTTTTCTAGCGTAGCACGGCCGATACCCCGCCCCGGCGTGTTGATGATACGAAGTAAAGCATTGTCGTCATCTTGGTTCACCAACAGCCGCAAGTAGGCCATGATGTCTTTTACTTCTGCACGGCCAAAGAACGACATACCGCCACTTATTTTGTAAGGAATGCGGTTGCTCATCAGTAGCTTTTCGAAAATACGGCTTTGGTGATTTCCGCGATACAAAATGGCGTAGTCTTTAAACTGGGTTCGGTTCATAAACTTGTGCGCCAGTAATTCTGCCACCACACGCTCGCCTTCATGCTCTTCGTTTTTCGCCTCGATCACTTTAAGCGGCTCGCCGTACTGCAGCTCTGAGAACAACGTTTTATCAAACAAGTGCGGGTTGTTTTGAATAAGAATATTCGCACAATGAAGAATACGCCCTGATGAGCGGTAGTTTTGCTGAAGCTTTATTACGTTCAAGCGCGGAAAGTCTTGTTTTAGCAAATGCAGATTTTGCGGCTTCGCGCCACGCCATGAATAAATAGATTGGTCGTCATCACCCACCACGGTAAAGCGTGCGCGCTCGCCTACTAACAGCTTTACTAATTCGTACTGACTGGTGTTGGTATCTTGGTACTCATCCACCAGCAGGTAACGAATTTTGCTTTGCCATTTTGTTCTAATTGCCTCGCTGCTTTTTAAAAGTAGCGTAGGCAGCAGAATAAGATCGTCAAAATCCAGCGCGTTATACGCCTTTAAATTGTCTTGGTAACGCTTGTAGGCTTCTGCAAACTCTCGCTCGCCGGTGCTCGTTGCCGACTTTAATAACGCGTCGGGTAAAATGAGGTCGTTTTTCCAGTTCGATATGCAGCTTTGTAAAAGCTGAAGCTGATCTTTGTCGCCATCTAGGGTGTCGGACGTTAAGTCGTTAAGCAGGGCAAACGAGTCTTTGTCATCGAATAACGAGAAACCTGGTTTTAGGCCTAAGTCTTTCACATGGGCTTTGATAATGGTTAAACCCATGGTGTGAAAGGTAGATACTTTTAACCCGCGGGCCTCGGGCTTACCCAAGGTTTGCGCCACACGCTCTTTCATTTCACGTGCAGCTTTGTTGGTAAAAGTTACCGCTGCAATATAGCGCGCCGGCATATCGCAGTTTCGTACTAAATGAGCAATCTTGTTAGTAATAACACGGGTTTTACCGCTACCAGCACCCGCTAGCACCAAGCACGGTCCAGATACGTAGGTTACGGCAGATTCTTGAGCTTCATTTAGTTTCATTTAATTCCTAAAACAACGTTCACGTAGGTTCGACACACTTTTCATTGCATGTCGTGTCGATACCGATAGAATGGCTTTTATAATTTGAGCTGCGCATTATAAGGGAATTCCATGTTGGATCCGAAGAAACTCGAAGATTTAGCGAAACAAATTGCTGATGCTGTACCACCCGGTGTTAAAAATATGGCTGAAGGAGCCGAGAGCCGCGTGAAGGCGGTTTTGCAGTCGCAGTTATCGAAGCTCGATTTGGTGACTCGCGAAGAATTCGACATTCAAAGCCAAGTGCTCATTCGCACTCGCGAAAAATTAGACGCCATGGAAAGCCGCATTGCTGAGCTTGAAGCGAAGCTAGCAGAAAAGTAATCACTTTCTATTTATAAAAATTAAGAAGCGCCTTTATGGCGCTTTTTGTTGAGCTGGATAAAAGAGAATATTCATTCTCAGCCTTTAACGTTCTTAAACGCTTAAAGCGCTACAACCTTACATCAAGATCTCTAAGCCTTTTTGCTCAACGAGATTTAATAGCTTTAAAGACGTACCTCGAGGCTTTTTGCTCCCCTGCTCCCACTGCTTCACTGTAGATGGCGTGATGTTTAAATAAGCCGCAAAAACGGCTTGGCTTACCCTTGCTTTTTCACGTATTGCCTTAATTCGCTGACCATCGTATTGATCTAGTTTGGGCAAACATAATGCATCGAAACGATGCATAGTCTGCATATCCATTACCCCGGCTTCGCTTAAGTCTTCTGCGGCACTATGCACTACATCTAAAATACTTTCTTTCACGTTATTTCACCTCTTCAACACTACCTGAATCAATAGCTTTCTTAAGCTGAGCATCGCTATAGTTCAATAGTTCTTTAGCTAAGAGTTTTAAAGCCTTTGTCTCTTTGACACTAACGTTAGAGCGGACGTTTTTAGAAAAACCGTAAATAAAAAAGGCTTTGTTATCTACTTGAAAGGCGATGAGGGTTCTTACACTTCCACTTTTTCCTTGCCCCAAAAGAGGCACTCGCTTTTTATATACGTTTGCACCTAAATCTGCGTCAACTAATCCCTTTTGCATCTCTGCAATTGCTACTTTTAGCAAACCGTCTGATACGCCTTCTTTACTCGCCCACCTCTTGAACCACTTCAATTTGTATATGCGTATAGATTCCATTCAACACCTAAAGTATAACACCTAGTAACACACTTTGTGCACGACTTTGAAAATATTGCGTGATGAAAGTGCGTGCCTGAATTAGCTAGCAAATACTTTAAACTGGCTATCTTTAAGCTAAAGGGGGACGTTGGTACAGGTTGATACCGTCTTGTAGTACTGCGATTCCTTAAGGCCATTCCAGCGCACAATAGCAATCCATTTTGCTGTTGGTTAGTTTTACCTAACTAAACCAAATAAAAGTGAAGCGCCGTACCCAGCGTAATAACAAGCCCGATATAGTGGTTTTCGATAAATGCAGTGAAGCAACCTTCGCGCTGACGGCGTTTAATCAGTTGATATTGGCGTACGCACAATAGGGCCGAAAACAGTACTGCGATGTAGTATGGCCAAGTGGCGTTAATAGCGCTGCCTATACACCAAAGTATGGTTAGAGCAGCAGCCTGTAACAGCATGACTATGAGCACGTCGTTTTTGCCAAACAATATGGCTGTAGATTTGATGCCTATTTGTAAGTCGTCATCGCGGTCTACCATGGCGTACATGGTGTCGTAAGCGACCGTCCATAATAGGTTTGCCACAAACAACCACCAGCCGTACGTGGGTACTGTTTCTATTACGGCCATAAATGCCATAGGAATAGCCCAACCGAATGCTGCGCCCAATACTACCTGTGGTAAATTGGTGTAGCGCTTCATGAAGGGATAGCTTGCTGCAAGGAGTAAGGCTACCACCGACAGCGCAATGGTTTGCCAGTTGAGGAATAGCACTAACACAAATGCGATAGCAATAAGCGCCCCAAATAACTGAAGCGCTTGTTTAGCTGTGACTTCGCCCGTCGCTAGTGGGCGCTGCGCGGTGCGCTTTACGCTACCGTCTACTTTTCTGTCTGCATAATCGTTAATGACACACCCTGCCGAGCGCATCACCACTACACCGGCCACAAAAATGAATGCCGTGCTCAGAGGGGGGAGACCTTGCGCCGCCATTAGCAGTGCCCACAGTGTTGGCCACAGCAGTAAATAAATGCCTACGGGTTTATCAAGGCGCATAAGTCGCGCATACGCATTCCAATTGTGCTTCATAAGTGTTGTTCGCGTTCCTTTTCGCTTGTAGCTAGGTGACTATAAGCCGGTGAATCGGGAAGAAAGACCTCTGCCACTATCATGCTGTAATTATCTAATGTAAACAACGATCGCCTGCCCCACAGGGTTTGATTGCTGCTGATACCAAATTGGGAAGCTGATACCTGGCATACTTGGAACGCAGAGCGTATGAAGCGGGTATCGTTGAACAGCCGCTTTCCTAAAGGCTCTCGCCCTAAGTTTGATAGCTCACTATCAACAAACGCTTGAGGGATTATAGAGCGCGCAAATACCCACGGCGTATGATCACCACAAAGCAATATTTCCCGCGCTTGATAGCTGGTTTCGCCATTAGCGTGCAAAAGAGACAGTTCATTGTCGTGAGGTACTTGAGTTTGTTGACCTATTAACTCGAGAGCAAAATGTTTGCTTGACGATTGAACGCGTTCAGTTAGCGAACCTGTGTCTAGCAGCCAGCTTTTTAACTGCGCATTAGGAATAGTGATGCCAGACGGTGCTTGCCAGTTAACCGCCAACCCCACTGGAAAAGTGGCATTAAAACTCACACGAAAAACCCGAATAATGAATCTGTTAGTATGATAACACGTCATATTCAAATATTTTCATTAGGTTAAACTTTTGCAGTAGTGTGTTTAATCAGAGTTTTGCTAAACTACTACTGAATTTTTTACTTTGGTGTTTCGGATTTCACTATGCTTAAGTCGTTAGTTTTACGCGTTTTTGCGCTTGGTTTAATGGTTATCGGCAGTAGCCCAGCGATTGCACAAGAGAAAGCTAATTTTGCTTACTTAAGTTTAGAACCAGAAATTGTTACCAACTACATAAGCGAGAGCGCGCAAAAATTAGGCTATGTGCGTGTATCGGTAGAATTGATGATCAACGATGTTGGCCAACTGGAAATAGCCGAGCACCACCTGCCTCTATTGCGCTCTACAACCATTGAGATATTTGGTCAGCAGCCTGCAGAGAAGGTCAAATCACTAACCGGTCGTGAAGAAATTCGCCGCGCGATCCTTAAAGCCCTTCAAGATCACATGAAACAAGAGACTGGCGGCGAAGTAGTTAAAAATGTCATCTTTACTAAATATTTATACCAAGGCGGTTAACGTTAACCCTGTTATCACCTTTTAGCGCTTTTTAGCGCCTAAGCTTAATGCCGCGGCCAGTAAGCAGCCCGATATAAGACCCGCCGTGTGAGCAGCATTTGCCATATTTACCCACAAGATGTCTGCATAACCTAAAACCAACCATACCAGCATAAAGCCCACTATAGAGTTTGGTAGTGACAAGCCCCAGCTTGGTCTAAGCCAGCCTAACCACCATACAAAGCCCATAACGGCATAGACAACACCAGATAATCCGCCGAACAAATATAAATTGGCCTGTACCGGCTCGCTAAATAGCGCCTGAGCGGCGTTGGAGATCGCGGCCGACACTAAGAACACAATAAGTAACATGCTAACGCCGAGCGTCCGTTCTATTTTTGCGCCTAGCATGCCCCACCATAGTAGATTAAATATGATGTGTAGCGCTGAAAAGTGAATAAATGCGGGGCCCAGCAATCGCCACCATTCGTGGTTTTCCGATAATACAGAGAAAGGTTGCATGAGTAAGTGTTGCGCAATTGGCGCAAAAAGCCCCAGTAAAGACAACACATAAACCGCCACACAAAGAAGAAACACGATGGATGTGAACGGTGCTTTAATCGCATCCTCTATGATATTTCCCATTGAAAAACCACTACCAGACGGCGCTAACTGCACGTTCTTTCCACTGTCCCAAGCGGCTTGCTGATATTTTGGGTGGGTAGGGTTGGTCAAAAAGTCTTCTGCGATGCGTTTTGCGCGGTCGAGATGAACAGCATCATCAAGGACGACGACGAACTCTTTCTCGTCTTGTACTACCGATGCAGCAATACCCTGACTGGTTAAGTAGTTTGCGAGAAGATGTGCTGGACTTTGTTGGTTGAACGCAATTAAAGGATGGCCCATAAGCTAGTTATTACCCTAAAGCATAAAATGAATAACGCGATGTAACGTGTCGTGACGGGGCGATAGATAACCCCTTTATACTGGAATGTATTGGGTCTGAAAAGTATAAAAAAAGGTGCACACTGTGCACCTTTATCAAATTGCTATTCGGTTACTACCGGATTTGCCTGTCGCCACGCCTCAAAGCCGCCGTCCATACTATAGACGGTTTCAAAACCTTGTTGCGCAATGACTTGTGCAGCTTGTTGGCTGCTGACGCCGTGATAACAAACCACCACCACAGGCATGTCTTTAGGCGTTTTTTCGATAAACGCTGCAAAGTTGTCGTTGTTTAGTGGTGCTGCGTTCGGCATATGCCCATTAGCAAACGATTGAGGATCGCGGATGTCCACAATGGCGACGTCGCCTTGAAAATTCGCTACGTCGTTTACGCTAATGTGTGTAAATGTTGTCATTATTGCCAGTCCAGAATAACTTTACCTGATTGTCCTGACCCCATGGTATCAAACCCTTTCTGAAAGTCATCAACAGAAAAGGTGTGAGTGATAATAGGCGACAAATCTAAGCCGCTTTGCAGCAGGCTTGCCATTTTGTACCAGGTTTCAAACATCTCACGACCGTAGATACCTTTTATCACTAAGCCTTTGAAAATAACTTGGTTCCAGTCGATAGCGACATCTTGTGGCGGAATACCTAGCATCGCTATTTTTCCACCGTGATTCATTTTGTTAAGCATGTCTCTGAAAGCAACCGGCACACCTGACATCTCAAGGCCCACGTCGAAGCCTTCTGTCATGCCTAACTCTTTCATGACGTCTTTTAAATCTTCCTTACTAACGTCAACCGCACGGGTTGCACCCATTTTTTTAGCAAGTTCCAGACGGTATGGATTGATGTCGGTAACAACGACGTGACGCGCACCTACGTGCTTCGCTACCGCTGCTGCCATAATGCCAATTGGGCCCGCACCGGTGATTAGCACGTCTTCACCAACGAGATCGAAGCTCAGCGCGGTGTGAACCGCATTGCCAAACGGGTCGAAGATAGACGCAAGGTCGTCACTGATATTGTCAGGAATTTTAAATGCATTAAACGCAGGAATTACCAAGTACTCTGCGAATGCGCCCGGGCGGTTCACGCCTACACCTTCTGTGTTACGGCATAGGTGTACGCGGCCAGCACGACAGTTGCGGCAATGACCGCAAGTAATATGGCCTTCACCAGATACACGGTCACCAACCTTGAAGCCTTTTACTTCTTGGCCCATACCCACAACTTCGCCCACGTATTCGTGACCTACAACCATAGGAACTGGAATGGTGTTTTGTGACCACTCGTCCCAGTTGTAAATGTGCATATCGGTACCGCATATCGCGGTTTTGCGAATTTTAATGAGTAGGTCGTTATGCCCTACTTCTGGCTTTGGCGTATCTTGAAGCCAAATGCCTTTTTCTGCTTTCGCTTTTACTAGCGACTTCATGAGATAACTCCCATTTCACGGCCCACTTCAATGAACGCGTCAATGGCTTTATCAACGTGCTCAAGGCTGTGGCCTGCTGACATTTGCGTACGAATTCGGGCTTGGCCTTTTGGCACAACTGGGTAAGAGAAGCCGATAACATAAATGCCTTTTTCTAGAAGCTTATCGGCCATTTCGCTGGCTAGGCGTGCATCGCCAAGCATGACGGGGATGATAGCGTGATCTTTACCTGCAAGGGTAAAGCCCGCCTCTTCCATACGCTTGCGGAAATGATTGGCGTTTCGCCATAAGTTAGCACGTAGCTCATCGCCGTCTTTCATCATTTCGAACACTTTTAGTGACGCTGAAACAATAGGTGGCGCAACAGAGTTAGAGAAAAGGTAAGGACGCGAACGCTGACGCAGCCATTCTACGACTTCTTTTTTGCCCGACGTGTAACCGCCTGACGCGCCGCCAAGGGCTTTACCTAGGGTACCGGTGATTATATCGACACGGCCCATTACGCCGCAATATTCATGGCTACCTTTACCGTTTTCACCAAGAAAGCCTGTTGCGTGGCAGTCATCAACCATTACCATGGCATCGTATTTATCTGCCAGGTCGCAAATTGAGGCAAGGTCGGCAATAACACCGTCCATC
Organism: Alteromonas sp. KUL106; assembly: GCF_009811415.1. GTDB lineage: Bacteria > Pseudomonadota > Gammaproteobacteria > Enterobacterales > Alteromonadaceae > Alteromonas. Next base: position 47,554 of record NZ_BLIG01000029.1, read on the forward strand.
GAGAATACGCCGTCAGTCGCAATAATTTTAAAGCGCGCGCCATCGGCATTCGCCTGCTTTAACTGCTCTTCTAGCGCCGCCATGTCGTTATTGGCGTAGCGATAGCGCTTGGCTTTCGACAAACGCACACCGTCAATGATACTGGCGTGATTTAACGCGTCAGAGATAATGGCATCTTCTGGGCCAAGTAGGGTTTCAAACAAACCACCGTTGGCGTCGAAGCAAGACGGATAAAGAATGGTGTCTTCTGTACCTAAAAAGTCGCTAATAGACGCTTCCAGTTGCTTGTGAATGTCTTGTGTGCCGCAAATGAATCGTACAGATGCTACACCAAAACCATGGCTATCCAGGCCGTTTTTCGCCGCTTCGATCAGGCTTTCATTGTTTGCTAGACCAAGGTAGTTGTTAGCACAAAAGTTAATAACGTGCTCGCCACCAGCAACGCCTATATCTGCTTGCTGTTGCGACGTGATAACACGTTCTTTCTTGTACAAACCATCTTCTTTCGTGGCTTCAATTTGCGATTGCAAATGAGAGATAAATGCCGCAGACATGCCATTCTCCGAGTGTAGATATATAAAAGCCAATAGTGTAATGAAAGCAAGTTAAAGGGTACACACCCGTGCGGTGTATTTAATGGGTTTGTCGACTAAGTTTGTAAATTATTCAGCACACTTGGGGGGAATACGTGCGCGCAGCGGTGAAGTAAATCGCTAGGCGAAATCTTTCCAAAGGTTATATTCAACTTTGCTTTTCAGTACTTCCCAAATATCGGTCTCTGACACCGGCTTACTAATCAGGTAGCCCTGACCGATATCACAGTCAAAACGACACAATAATTCATACTGCTCGCTGGTTTCGATACCTTCTGCCACTACTTGCATTCCCATGTTACGAACCATGGATATCGTAGAGTGAACGATGTTTCTGTCGTCAGCACTGCTGGCTATGTTTGCCACAAATGAGCGGTCGATTTTAATGTAGTCGGCCGGCAGCGATTTCAAATAGCTAAGCGATGAGTAGCCCGTTCCAAAATCGTCAATTGCAAGCATACACCCCATGCCTTGGATGGTTTTCATAATGCTGGTTGCACGTTTGATGTCAGAAACGAGCACGGTTTCAGTCAGCTCTAAACAGACTTGGTTAGGGGCAATGTCATTCTGAATGATCTGCTGTTGTAAAAACTCAGGCAGCGTTGGGTCTAAAAACTGGCCAGCCGACAAATTAATAGCAATCTTGATATCTGAATAACCGTTATTGTTGAATTCGCGAATAAGATAGGTGGAACGCGCGATCACCCAGTAATCTAATTCAAGCATAAACGAGGTATTCTCAAGCAATGGAATAAACTCTGCCGGTGAGATATGCCCTTTGGTTGGATGGCTCCAACGCAGTAGCGCTTCAAACCCCACTAACCTGCCACTATGCATTTCTATTTGAGGCTGCAGGGCTAGGCTGAACTGGTTGTCTCTCAGCGCTTCTCTTGCCTCAGACTCTAATTCCACTTTTTGCATAACTTTAAGGTTCATGGTGGCATCATAAACCCTAAACGCAGCGCCCTTTTTGGCTTTTGCTTCATACATGGCAATATCAGCATGACGTAATAGCTCCACCGGCGTTGCTCGAGCATGGCTGGTTATCGCAATACCAATACTGATAGAGACGTAAAATGTCACCCCATCAACGATTATAGGCTCTTTGAATTCATCGATTATTTTTTGCGCTACATAACCGATATGGTTCTTATTCTCAATATTTGACAACAGAATCACGAACTCATCGCCGCCGAATCGCGAGGCAATGTCAGATTCTCTGATAGGACGGGAGATGCGCATGGCAGCCGCTTTTAACAGCTTATCGCCTACGTCATGGCCATGGCTGTCGTTCACTTTTTTGAAGTCATCTAAGTCCATAAACATCAATGCCACTAGCCGCTCATCTCTGATAGAGCGAGCCAACTGCTTCTCTATTTGAAAGGTCAGCATGTTTCTATTGGGCAACCCTGTTAGCACATCGAACATCGCCATTTTTTCTAGTTTAGCGGTGTTTATTGCCATTTGACCGTCAAAACTCTCGAGTTGGCGAGCTAAATCGTTAGCGGCCTCTTCCACAACGTCAAGTTCATCAGTGAAATTGAAAACAGGTGACGCACGGCGCTTGGCAGCACTGGTATAAAACTCACTAAATTTATGCTCGGCTAACATAGGTAAGCGCTCGCTTATACCTACAAGCCGAGTGCGATATTGATTTAAGAACAGATAAAGAAGTGATGAAAAAACTAAGAAAAGCCCAATTGCACTTGAAATTACCACAAATTGATATTGTTCATTTTGACGCACGGTAGCAGACACGTCTTGCACTATCAGCATATAGGGCCGATCGCCTGTAGCGTGTTCAAATGGCAGTAAACTTACGAGTAATTGTTTAGTTTCAAGCTCAACCTTGATGCCTTTTATCACCAAGTCATCCAGTCGCCATTGCTCGGGCAACGCGTTAAAAAGCGACTGTAAATACTGGCGGTTTGCTGCAGAGACTTGGCTTGCAATGGTAAACCTTGCTGCATTATTTGGCGTTTCTTTGACTTGGACAATGGCGACCTTGTGCACATCTGTCGCGCGACTGAACAAGTACAATAATTCGCGCATTGATGTTGAAACGACAATAATGGGTATAACGTCACCGTCTGCCATCACCGGTATTGAAATGTAGTGGGTACACACCGTGTCGCAGGCCAATAACGAGCGACTTTCAAACGTTACGCGTGTTGTGTTAACAAGGTTTTGAATGTCTGTATCGACGGGTCTACCCGGACTTCCTACTACGCCCTCTTCGTCGAATAATAACAGTGACTCTACTTGATAAGTTAATGTGAGGTACTCACTCAGATCACTCAACGACTGGTGTAATTCATTTATGTTTGTCGAGTAAGCATCATTTCTTCGACTGATGATGTCGATAAGGGTGACCATACGCCCATGAAGTATATCTTCAAAAAGCTGAACGCGGCGATGGTTGCTTATTTGGCTTTCCCGCTGCTGAAGCAGCACGCGCGCGTCAGACTCTTGGATCAAAACAGCCGAAATGACAATAGCAACGGTTAATACCATTGCCAACAAGATGAGGATGGTTTTGGTGGTAAACGATACCTGAACCTTCATTTTTTCCCTTAAAACCAATACATCAACTGCAGAGACCACATTTCCCAGTGTTTGTCTGCATGAGATGCAACGTCCATATTTAATAGACTGACCACACGCGTTGCCCCCTCTACCCAATGATACTCGCCCTGAAGTCTCCACTTAGGTGCAATGTCCCAGCGCACACCAACTGTATAGGTATCTTGATAACCAAAATACGCAGGTACTAGACCGCCTGACATCGCCTCAAGCTGTTTGCCGTCCCTGTCTGAGGTGTCATTGACATAAGTGTCGTAGCCAATAAGCCCGCTTACGTCGTTGTTGAACAAATATCTAAGTTGAACAAAACCACCTTCACCTGTACGTTTCGAAACGAAGTCGGGAAAGAACAATCCCTGGCTGTCTTGAACTTCACGGATCAATTCAGCTGAAACTTCCCAATTCTCGGCGAAGTATTGGCCCGATAGCATAATTCGCTCAATGTTCGCGCCACCTGCAATACGGCTATCCTCTTCTGACGGTGTATACCTAAAGTCAGAATTCAGCCAGCTTGCTCCTAGCTTCCAAGTCATTGAAGCAGGCTGCCAAAACACACTGGCTTGATGCACAAAGTCCTGTTTAATTTTACCTTTTGCTTCATTCCCTAACAGGAAATCTCGCTGAGAGTCATTGATGTTCGAGCGTCCATAACTCCAGTTAAGTTCCCATATATTGTTTTCTCCAAAATGGGAAAAGCTCGTCTGAATACCGTTGCTGCCAAGCGCGACATCTCGAAAGCCGTCAAAATAGACCGATTGGGGAAGTACAGAGGTATAGCGTGTCTGCGGTACGTCTCGCGTTACCGAATAGAGCCAATGTCTATTTTTAAATCGCCCTGCATGAATTTGACCGCGCCATCCGCCGGGCAAATCTGGCAATTTCCAATCTACAAATAAGTAATCTAGACGAGCCCCTTGCTCAAAACGGTTGCCACCATCTAAGTAGTTAATTTGCCCCGCAATCGATATGTTTTCAGCCAGTTGATAATAGCCATTGAGACCGATTTCGGTAAGCTCTCCCGTCACATCATCATTGTCAGTAATAAAGCGGCTTCCTTTCGACTGGGTAACCCCTTGGGAAACATAACCATGCCATGAAAAGTCGGAGGAGGAAGCAACAGTATTGAAGCTGGCTAACCACAACGCGTAAACAATATACTTTTTCATTATAAATTTACCTCTACGCGTCGTAGCTTCACGATATCATTGCGCTCGACATAGCCTATGGCACCCTCGGTATTTTCCAAAGCGTCTATTAACGCTTGATACGACGTTACTCTCACCGGCGTCACTCCTTGACCTGAATAGGTGATTTGGTCCCATATACGAGACAGTTGATAAGGAAACATTTGAAGTATGTCGCGGCAAAACTGCTTGTGCAGTTCGTCTCTATCTTCAAGTACAAATACGGTGATCTTAGTGCCGTTGTTCCAATACTGACGCTGCCCTGTAAAAATCTGACGAAGCTCAGACCGGCTTAACTCTGCTACCATCACACTTTCGTTCACCATGACGTATAGCTCTGAGGCGTTTACTTTAGGCACACTTATAACGAGCGCCGCCATGATAAGCAGCACCAATTTAAGCTTTTTTAAAGCAAGCACGTGAGTTAGCCACCGCAACGCTGGCTTTTTCATTCAGAAACGACTCCCTGTTATAACGGAGGTACACTTTGCAAAGCTAAGTGTAGATAATAGCTGATTGTTTTACCTTACAACAAAGTAAATCACTGGATAAATGGGGCGACTTTCTTCTGCACCATCTCCACTGTGATTTTTTCCATTAACGCACTGCCTTTCGCACGGACTCCCCACGAAAGACGTTCCCACGATTTCCCCTTTTGCGCTTCAATGCATTCATCATAAACAGACACCACTTTATCAAGGTCCAAATAAGGCCCTGTTCGACGAGGGTTTGAATGCGCATACAGCCCAATCACCGGCGTGCCTACGGTCGTGGCCATATGGGCCGGGCCTGTGTCAGGAGCAATAACAAGGTGAGCATGCTTTAACAACATAAGGAGTTGATGCAATGACGTTTGCCCAGTGAAGTCTTTAAGCGGATGTTTTACGTTAGCTTTGATTGCATCGGCTGTTTGCCGATCGAGTTTCCCCGGACCACCGCACAATATCACGTTGACTCCCGCCTCTTGGATATAATCAGCGATACTCGCGTATCGCTGCGGTAACCAATTTCTTTCTGCCTTACTCGCAGCAGGGGAAATAACCACATATTTTCCAAGTGCATTGGCTTGTTCTGCTCCCCAAGCTTCATCTTCTGAACTGACTGGAATATTCCACGCCAGCGACTCACTTTCAGGAACGCCTAGTGCATCGGCAAAATCCATAAAACCTTTAAGTACATGGGCGTGTTTTGTTGCAGCAATACGCTTATTTGCAAATAACCAATGCAGTTCTTTGCTACGCGCCCAGTCAAACCCAATGCGTTGCTTCGCTTTAATTACGCGTGACGCCATATTTGCCCGCAGGGCCACCTGCATCATCAGGAGTGCGTCAAAGGTTTCATTTGCTACAGCAGCTTTTAACGATTCAACCGCAGCTTTGCCCTGTGATTTATCAAAAATAATGAATCTGACATTGGGCATCAGCTTAACCAGCTGGTATTCCACTTTTCCTATGACCCATGTAATTTCAGCATCGTGCCACTGTGTTTGAATTCGAGTGACCATAGCCACGGCGTGACAAACATCACCTATGGCTGATAAGCGCATTAAACAAATCTTTTTACCCACAGAAGCTCTCTCGTTGCTGAAAAACTAAAATAAATCATTAGAATGTGAAATTTACCATAAGTTGTGGGCAACATGGCGACAATACGACGAGACATCGGTGCTGGACACCACTTTATTTTCGACGACACGCTGATCAAGCAGCCCAACACAGATATGTTTAACCCCGAGTTCTGGCATGGGCAAAACAAGATTACAGGTCAAGCAAAAGGACGTGGTACCACTTTCTTTATCGAGCACGAGCGCCAGCACTGGGTTTTGCGTCATTTCAAACGCGGTGGTCTAGTGGGAAGAATACTGAGCGATCAGTATGCCTTTCTTGGCGTTGAACGTTCACGCCCTTTCGAAGAGTTTAGATTGCTCACACATATGCGTGAAAAAGGTTTGTGTGTTCCTGTCCCCGTCGCAGCTCGCATTCACCGCAGGGGGCTCATATATCGCGGCGATCTCATCACGCTTAACATTCCTAACAGTCGGGATTTGCACCATTTACTTTCAAGCCAATCGCTATCGAAAGACGAATGGCAAAAAGTAGGACACGCGCTCGCGGCGATGCACAACTGCCAAGTGTACCATCACGATGCCAACGTCCGAAATATTATGATTGACGATAGCAAACAGGTTTGGCTAATCGATTTTGATCGTTGTTGTAAAAAAGAGGGCGAAGGATGGAAACAAGGTAACATGGACCGTTTACTGCGTTCGTTACGCAAAGAAAAAGTAAAAAATACCGTTTTCCATTGGGAAGAAACGCATTGGGCATGGTGCATGGACGGATATAATGCGGTGATAGCGAAATAATGCGTTCTTGTCAGGTAGTGTTGCCAGCAGCGCTAAACTTACGTGATTATTGTGTTACATTAACCACGTTCAACACATAAATTACTTATAACGATAAGACTATACCTTATGCACACACGAGCACTTTATCCCGGCACCTTCGACCCAATTACTAACGGGCATGCCGATCTCATTGAACGCGCATCGCAGCTATTTTCTCATGTAATCGTAGCCATCGCATCCAACCCCAGTAAAAAGCCGCTGTTTACGTTAGAAGAACGCGTAGAAATGATTAAGAAAGTTACCGCCGACTTACCTAATGTTGAAGTCGTCGGTTTTACTGGCCTGCTCGCTGATTTTGCCGATGAGCAAAATGCTACAATCTTAATTCGAGGTCTGCGCGCCGTGTCTGATTTTGAGTATGAGTTTCAATTGGCCAACATGAATCGACGCTTAAATCCGAAACTTGAAAGCGTGTTCTTAACGCCAGCAGAAGAAAACTCGTTTATTTCTTCCACATTGGTTAAAGAAGTTGCACTACACCGAGGCGCAGTGAGCGGGTTTTGTCATCCCGTTGTGGAACAAGCATTAAGAGATAGGCTAGGTAAAAAAGACTGAACGCCTTAAACAAGCGCAGTACAAACCTAACGCTGGCAGCGGGTACAGAAAAACGTATTGCGCTGCCCAATGACCTTGCTTTCTATCGCTTTTCCACACACTTCGCACGGCTCTCCCTTCCTTCCATACACGTTTAAGTGCTGAGCAAAGTAGCCCGGTTTTCCATCGGTTTGCGCAAAGTCTCTTAAGGTGGTCCCACCTTGTTCAATGGCCTTGGCTAACACTTGTTTTATTCTTGCGGTGAGTGCTTTATAGCGCGCTTCACTTATGTTGCCCGCAGCTCTTCGGGGGTCTATGCCTGCTAAAAACAGCGCTTCGTTTGCATAAATATTACCAACTCCCACCACAATAGCATTGTCCATGATAAAGTTTTTGACTGGGCCTTTTCGGTTGCGCGATAACGAAAACAATCGGGTATCATCAAAATCGTCTGTAAGTGGCTCTGGGCCCAAATTGTCTAGCATGGCAAGTTGGGTATCAGGCGCTTGATATAACACAGCACCGAAGCGTCTAGGGTCATTTAAACGCAAACATTTACCTGTGTTTAATACTATGTCGACATGATCATGTTTGATAACGGGTGTTGTTGCATCAATGACCCGTAATTTGCCCGACATACCTAAATGTAAAACTAGCGTGCCTGTAGCCGTTTCAATGAGCAGGTATTTCGCTCGGCGACTAACGGATGTCACCGCTTGTCCTTCAACACTAAACACCTCATCAGGTATCGGCCAGCGCATTCTTCGCTCACGAACCACTACTTTTGTAATGGTGTTGCCAATAAGGTGGGGAGAAACGCCCATACGGCTTACTTCAACTTCTGGTAACTCAGGCATTTATTTAATCCAGGGTAAAAGCTTATCAAGGTCGGTATTGGTTAATGTGTACCAGTTATTTTCAAATTTGATCACTGTTGATGTTGGATCTGGGTAGATGGCATACAAAAGGCCATTAGCGTTACCAGCGAGCCATACAACGGTAATATACGGCTGAATTGCTAACACCGATTCTGGAATTTCAGTGGCAGGCGTTAATTCGGCGCGCTGCCAATGAGAGAACTGCACATCGGGCGTAATGGCTAGGTGTTGAACCTGTCCTTTTTGACGCCACTGCTGCCCCACTCGCTCTAAGCTGTTTCCATCGTGCTCAATTTTTAGCACATAAGTGTCTTCAGGCAATAATCGCCGTGTCTGCACGTTATTTTTTTGAGGACGGAGACTGTCTAAATTAAACAGCGCGATCATGATGAGCATAGCGATGATAACGACGTTATTCATTGCTCGCTGTGAAATTCTAGCCACGCTTTACACCCATGAACATTAAAAGTAACCGATAGCCCAATATACTAATGCCTCATTGATACAGACGCTAATTCAATTCGAAAAAAGTCTGTATACCAATCCGCATAGATAGGGATCTGTCGTATGCGCTAGGATGATCTGCTGCGATCTGTAAAGGGGATAATAATTGAGGGGTAAAACGCAAAAAACCCAGCAAAGGCTGGGTTTTCGTGGAGACAAAAGCAAGCTAATTACTTGATTTTGGCCTCTTTGAACATAACGTGCTTACGCACAACGGGATCGTATTTTTTGATCTCCATCTTGCCAGGCATGTTACGCTTGTTTTTATCAGTGGTGTAGAAGAAACCTGTACCTGCTGAAGAAACTAGTTTAATTTTATCACGCATTGTCGGCTTCCTTAGATTTTCTCACCACGGGCACGGATGTCAGTTAGTACTGAATCAATACCTTTCTTATCGATGATACGCATGCCTTTAGCAGACAAACGTAGTTTTACAAAACGGCTTTCGCTCTCAACCCAAAAACGGTGTGTTTGAAGGTTTGGTAAAAAGCGACGACGAGTCGCATTTCGTGCGTGTGAACGGTTATTACCAACCGTTGGACGCTTACCTGTTACTTGGCATACTCTTGACATTGTATTTGTCTCCAGAACAACGATAACTGTCGCGTCAGTTAATCCCAAGCGCTCAAACAGTGGTTGGGTCAAATGACGTATTACTATAAATTAGAGGGCGCATTTTATACAGCAAAGGTAGGATCATTTCAATAAGAAAGTACAAAAAGGTTACTTTTACGTACTATTTTTGCACAAAATACCACCAGCACTCATTTTTAACAGCCTATATTGTACTTTCCCCTTCGTCGTTAAGCTATGAATAAATACATGCATTACATTTTAAACGCACCTCGTATTATTTCACTTAACCGACATCAAATCGTCATACTTTCTTCGTAAAGGTGTCATGTATATCCCTCAATCTAGAAGTTAGTTACTACCCCGCTAAATGCAACCCTCATTGTGTTTAGCGCTGCTGAATATGGCAAATGCAACATGACCCCTGTCTACCTGATTAATTTAGATAGAAGTACCGATCGTTTAGCAAAATCGAAAGCGCAATTAGAGGCGCATCAATTGCATTATGAGCGCATTGCTGCTGTGTGCGGTCAATCTCTTTGTGAAGACGTGTATCTAAAGCACTATTGCCCCGATTTAAATAAAGCGCGTTACTACTATGATTTGACGCCTTCTCAGATTGGTTGCTTTTTGAGTCACCGCGAAGCGTGGAAACACATTGCAGAAGGAAATGCAGATTACGGTATTATTTTAGAGGACGATTTTCTTGTTATAGGAAATATCCAACGAGCACTGGCCAGTATTGATACGCTCACCATTGACTGGGATCTCATAAAACTTAGCGCCTACGCAAATAGAGAGAGGCCTATCGCTCATAGCTTTGAACTCAACGATGAGTTTAACTTAGTGGTGCATAAAAAGCCGATGAGTGGTGGCGCAGCAACTGCAATTTCTAAGCGAGGAGCACAAAAACTGTACGCCTCTACCGCCAAATTCGGCAGACCCTGCGACACCGAAATTCAACATTTTTGGGAACACGGTATATCAGTGTTATCTCTCATGCCTTACCCTTTTTCTCAAGATACAACCTGCGCTAGCACCATTACTTGCGGCAAAAAGTCTAAAACGAACAGACGTCCTTTAAGCAGAATTAAACAGCAATTTTATCAATATCTTAGAAATAAAAATGAAGTGAGTAAGCAACTGAGAACTTTAACTCTGCAGTTAGGCACAAGGTAGCCAAATTTTAAGAACACACTGCCAGCAAAATCAAAAACGCGGCGACTGAAGTCCCCCAATAGTTGGACATTCCAATTACTGGGGGCTGTTTATTTAGTCGAAAAAGGGTGACCTCGCCTCTGTCAGGTCTATTAAACGTGAGGGGCGACGCAGCAGCTGGCCACCATCACGAGAGATAGGCACCCAAGGGAACAAACCACGACCTTTCGAAGGTTCTAGCAAGAACAAATCCGTAGGAATGGAAATATAGAAGCCTTTGGTAAAACTACCTTCGCCGTACTCTTCGGAGGAGACATCCGTGAAAGCCGCGAACGCGCCGACGATAATGCCACTGTCAAAGCGCTTGGCATAATCAATATTCACACCTTTATCTTTCGCCAAGAATTGACCTGCACTTACCGTAATTTGTGTACCGTCTAAGAATTCTGGCTGCCAATACACGCTCGCGTGTCCGGTGATGGTATCGTAATCCTCTAAGCCTGTCTGACTGTAAGGATCACGCTGTTTTACGTAATTAATATCCAAGCCATATGCGACATTGCTATCGACAGGACGATACAATATTTCACTTCCCACACCGGCGAACATGGTTTCTAGGTAACCCGCATACGCCTGTACATAAATATCTTCAGCGATATTATCTTTGTAGTGCAAAAATGCCGTATCTAACCAGACATCGTTCTCAGATACGTATTCGCGAACCCGTGTACGCACACGAGGTAAGGATACGTCTTCGCCGTCTACCAAATAGTTAAACTTATCGAAGTTATCAAGAAGCGTGACTCGAGCACTGCTCATAACAGAGAAGTTTTCATTAAACGCATAACCGCCGTTTAAAAGAAGTCCCGTCTGATATAAAAAGAAATCTTCTGGGTTTCCAAATGACTGTGTGAAGAAGAAATCGGCGCCGTAAAATAGACCTGAAGTATTTTCAGGGTCGTATGCTTCTCTCACTTCTTTAGAGGGTGACGTTCTGACATAAGTCTCAGTAATATCTGCGTCCACCGACTCATAACGGGCAGCAGAGATAAAGGCTTCGGCATCTATTTGCGTATCGACCATTGGAAGCCCACCGCGATTATCCACCACGTGATAGGTTTTAACGCTATCAGGAAGTTCTGAAGCGGCGACGCGGCCAACACGCTCAATCGCCTCTTCTTGATCGCGATATTTAAGCTGGGTGCCGTAAAAAGTAGCACTGTCTTCTTTAATTTCAGCGTCCGATAAGATAAAGCCGCCGGCATTATATAAGTCGTTATAAAGTCGAGATTTATTGACGTCTTTCACATCAGAGGGCGCATTTCTGCCCATTAAGTTTCGCGGGTCTTCATCGAACTTGATTTGCGACGCTGTATTCATGTTAAAGCGATAGGTGACACCAAAACCTATGGTGTTGCCCCGTTGATAGTTCAACGAGAAATCAAAGTCTTTGTATCGGTAAACCGCGCCCACATTCCAGCGAGAGTCTTGTTCTAAACGCCCCGCCCTGTCGCGAGAGTAATCGTTACCCTCAAACTCCAGTTTAAGCGTTAACGGCTCCCATGGTGTTTGATATTCTACGCCTCCAAAGAACGCGGTAGTGCCTTTGAAAAACTGATCGTAGTCTACCTTGCCACCACGACCTGAAAAGCCTCCAGGTCGTTCACAGAAGCTATCTTTAACCTCACAGAATGGGTTAGTGATGTCGTCAGCGGTGCCTAGGTAACCCCAACCTAAACCTAAATGGAAATCGAACGGACCTACAGACTTACTGGCATTTACATATTCGCTTTCAAAAAAGCCGGTTCCACCGAAGTCTCTGAAGCCAACGCTGATATCAGGGAGGTAGTAACTCTCTTTCCATAACCTGAATTTAACGTCTAAACCCTTATCTTTAAGAGTTTGATCGCCACTGAATGACTCTACCTGACTGTAGAGTCGAGTACGGACGTCAGTATAACGGGCAGTCGCTTCCATCCAATCATACAGTTGAATGTTTACTGACCAAAAGCGGTATTCACCATTGTCCGTATAGTTAATAGCCATTCCACCTTCATCGCGCATACGCGCTGTAGGCGTTTGTATCAAACCATTTCCGCCTTGCACCATTTGCGACGGTGTGACACGAATTTGAGTATCGGCGATAACAGGGGAAGAAAGCGCGCTTCCAATGACAAGCGCAAGTGTTTTTTTCTTAGATAGTAGTGGCGCACTCATTGAGGTAAAACCCTATGTACTGCTAGCGCGGCGACGCGCTTATTTAATTGCTCAAGTTTATCGCTGAAAAGCTCTGATGAAATAGGCACATAAACCTGGCTACCCGGCATAATTTGGGCAAAGTCTATATTCCAGTAAGCAATTCCCTTTTCTTTAATGTTACCCATGGGATCAATCACATACACGTGACTTCTGTCAGCATCAACCGCCTTTTTAACAGTGTGTACTGCAGTGTAAACCGAAGTATCACTTTGATGTTGATAGGCACCGGGCTTAACTACCGCACCAGAGAAATGGACCACGTTAGGTCTGCCATTTAAGCGAATCCAATATTTTCCCGGTTGAAACATTGGGTTATCTTCGAAAAATAACCGAGCGCGGTTATAAGAAATCGGCATATCAATACGGGTAGACACGGTCCATGACGCAACTTGTTCATACAAATTTTTGAGTGCTGCATGGGTTTCGGAGTCTTCATCAAACTGAGTTAAAAGCGTTCTTATTTCAGATAAGGCGATTTCTTTCTGACGTTCAGCCTCAGGATTCGATAAATCAAACGCAGAGGCACTAGGCCAGTACCAATCGCCGTTGTCGGCTACAATCGACAGCGCGCTGGACAGTCTTATTGGTCTGTCAAATTGATACGTTTGCTTGTTGATCATGATGCTAACCATATTATCGTCAGCAAATAGTGAACCTGATGCGGTGATGCCTAACGCAACAATGAGCGTAGAGATAAACTTCATTATTGTGCCGCTCCCTGCTTACTCATTTCACGCACAATTCGGCTTAAGTAGACCATATCGTACTCGTCTCCTTCCGGACTAAACTGTTGCTTAGTGGCTAACAACGCTTTCGAATACTTATGCAAAAAATAGGTATTTTCCCATGACAAACCCACATCGATAAAAGGGGTGTATTCTGAAAATGATACATGCTCGACGACTTTTATCACTGGCACAGAAAAACCAAGGTATTCACGGGTTTCTTCTCCCTCAATTCTCCACGATGAATCGACAGGTATACCATAACCAATATTTGCTATGTCGACCTTGCGATCCCACTTGAACGGTAAAACGTTATCTGTCGCGAGCGGGTTATGCTGCAGGTTGCCCGTGTAATAAAGGTCGTTGTCTAAACCTTCTGTATTAACAATGATACCGTGGTGCATAGTGAAAATAACTCTATCACCGGATACCCATCTGTATTTATCGCCATCAATATGGGCTAGCGCAAGAGAGGCAGTGTCCCTTTCACCCGCTTTAATCTGCATAATATCAGCTTTACTGGCCGCAATTTCTTCAACAGTATAAGAAACACTTCGGTCTTTTAAAGCGAGTTTCAACGTATTGTAATAAGCAAGTGTGGTGGTTGAGCACCCTGAAAGAGAAAGACAAAGAAAGCCTAGAATGGCCATAAGAATGTGTAGTTTCATTGAAGTACGCCGACTAAAACTAAAAACAAATAATTTTGCTATATAAATAAAAAAAGCCGCTAAAAAAAGCGGCTTTTTCGAATACTCTTAAATTTACTGTACGGTCGGTGCGTAAGTAAAAGTAACAGGCACAGTAATTGTTTTAGTTACAGTGCTAGTACCAGAAGTAGTAACAGTAACTGTGTTAGTTGTACCAACACATACGCCGTCTACCAACGGATCGTCGCCTTCACAAGTAGGTTGACCTGGAGTAGTACCACCATTTCCTGGTGCATCAGCAGAGTTGTTGTTGGCAACACCCGCGATAATACCCGCAGCAACAACTGTAGTAGCAATTACACCACCACTAACGCCACCAATTCCTGAAGTACCACCTTCGTTATCTTGTGCGTTAACACCCGCTACCATTGTTGCAGCTGCAAACAATGCAATAATTGACTTCTTCATAACAGTCCTTTAATAAAATTACCCACTGAATCCTATGCTAAATCATTTTCAATGATTTGACTAGATTATAATCGACAAATGACCTAGGTTTCTTATGTTAGCAAGCCTCTTTGCGCAAATGAAATAGTTTCTTTGTCTCCAACCACAAAATGATCGAGCACGGGCACGTCGATCGATGCCATGGCATTTTTGATCTCTGTCGTTAAACGAATGTCTGCATGACTAGGCTCTGCAACGCCTGATGGGTGATTATGCACAAGAATGATCGCGGCCGCGTTATCGATCATAACTTGTTTGATCAATTCTCTTGGGTACACCGCAGCACTGTTGATCGTGCCGTTAAACATAGTTCGAAATGCAATGAGTTGATGCTGACTATCCAACATCAAAAGTGCAAACTTTTCCCGCTCGCAATCTCTTAATTTAGCCTGCAGGTAGCGCTTTGTGTCATCCACATTGTTGAACACGTCCTGCCGATTAAGCTTTATTTCTAAATTGCGTTTATATATTTCAAACCCTGCTTGAAATTGCGCATATTTACACGGCCCAACACCTGTTATCTTCGAAAATTTTTCTTCTGACGCAGTTGCCACGCCGCGTAAGCACCCAAGTTCATGCAATAGCTCATGGGCCACAGCAACGGCACTCTTTCCCTTTACGCCTTTTCCTAACAATACGGCAATGAGTTCTGCGTCACTCAAACTTTCTGCACCATGCTGTAATAACTTTTCTCTCGGCCTTTCACTTTTTGGCCACACTTTTATCGACATGCTCTTGGTCCACCTGCTCAATGAAATTGAGTTTATAGATGAATACCAACGTGTTGACGACTGTATTAAGGGTCTGTTTCTCCCCTTACATATAGCGATACGCAACAAAATAAATACTCAGGTTTTGCTACATCGACTTTTGTTCAGCTACCCGATTTTTTGTCTCCATGGTAGGCTAACAATAATTTCGAGATTTTATGTGCTTATATGTCTATTGCTAACAAAAACATTTTGCTGGGTGTGACAGGCGGAATCGCTGCCTATAAAGCGCCTGATTTGGTGAGAAAGCTTACCGCGCTAGGCGCTAATGTTCGTGTGGTAGTGACAGACTCTGCCGCAGAATTTGTAAGCCCTTTGTCATTACAGGCTGTATCGGGAAACCCTGTCCATCAGCATTTATTAGACCCTGCAGCGGAAGCCGCCATGGGGCACATAGAGCTTGCTAAATGGGCCGACATTTTACTTATTGCGCCGGCAACCGCTAACACATTAGCGAAGCTCGCTCACGGCATGGCCGACGACCTACTCACGACGTTGTACTTGGCAACAACGGCAACACTATACATAGCACCGGCTATGAACCAGCAAATGTGGAAAGCGGTTGCTACACAGCGCAATATTTCCTATTTAAAAGAGCATGGTGTTACGTTCATAGGTCCAGCGAGTGGTGAGCAGGCATGTGGAGATGTAGGCTCTGGACGAATGGTTGAACCCGTCGATATCGCAGAACAATTAAACCGCGAGAAGGACAGTACATCGCAACGCTCTCCAGCGCTACAAAGTTTAGCGGGTAAAAATGTGATGGTCACCGCAGGGCCAACCAGAGAGCCCTTAGACCCGGTGCGTTATATTTCAAACCATAGTTCTGGCAAGATGGGGTTTGCTATTGCGAAAGCAGCGGCATCAGCCGGTGCTAACGTCACATTGATTGCAGGCCCAGTATCTCTTGCTACACCTGCCAACTGCGCTCGCGTTGATGTAGTGACAGCCGATGAGATGCTTTTAGCGTGCGAAAAGCGAGTTTCTTCAACAGATGTCTTTATTAGTACGGCAGCCGTTGCTGATTATAAAGCGGCAGCCATTGCAGATAATAAAATCAAAAAAACAGGTGATGAGTTAACACTTACTTTTGTTAAAAACCCTGATATTCTAGCAAGCATATCCTGTAGACAAGACAGGCCATTTTGTGTTGGTTTTGCAGCTGAAAGCCAAAATGTGGAAGAGTACGCTCGTACTAAGCTGACCAAAAAGAAGCTTGATATGATTGCCGCAAACGACATAACAGCGGAAGGTCTGGGGTTTAATAGCGATAAAAATGCGTTGCATGTGATTTGGCAAGACGGTGATAAATGTTTGCCAGCAACCAGTAAAGATGAGCTCGCGCAAGAGCTAGTCGCACTTATCGCGGAGCGCTTTGCTCTTCGAAATAAACGCTAACAGATGCTTATTAAGTGTCGATAATAAAAACGATAAATATAAACGCTTTGGTGTAAGCCAACTTAACATGGAGCCCGAGTTGCTGTAACTCGGTAGCGGAGGAAATACTTTCGTCATGCCTGCTGTCAAAAAAACAAATCGCAGAGCTCAAATTCTGCAAGCGCTCGCTGGAATGCTAGAAACCAGCCCAGGTCAACGTATTACTACGGCTAAATTAGCGGAAAAAGTCGGCGTGTCTGAAGCGGCACTGTATCGCCACTTTCCAAGTAAAGCACGTATGTTTGAAGGGCTTATTGAGTTTATCGAAGAAACGCTTTTTACGCGTATCAACAAAATTGTAAACGAAGAAAAAGATTCACTTACTCGCTGCCAGCTTATTCTGCACCTCATTTTAGGCTTTGCGGAAAAGAACCCGGGCATTACACGAATTTTAAATGGTGATGCACTTATGGGCGAGCAAGATCGTTTGCGCGCGCGCATCGCAAAACTGTTTGAGCGCTTAGAAACACAGTTAAAACAGGTATTAAGAGAACGCAAACTACGCGAAGGCAAAACACTTTCCGCAGATGAAGCGATAATTGCGAATATGCTGATTAGCTACACTGACGGCCGTATTAATGGCTTTATCCGCAGTGGATTTACGCGCAAGCCAACTGAGCAGTTCAATGAACAATGGGCTACCTTTAAACAGATGTTTGTTTAGTAATGAGGATAAGTCTGCTATTGCAAAAGCTCGCTTTTCAGTAGTGTTGTGAGTCCATTGTTTAAAAGCGGTTAATTATGATGAATATCCCAATCTTTGTTATCAATATGAAATCGTGCGTTGAGCGCTGGGATTCAACTTCGTCGAAGTTAAACGCGCTAGGTATACAACCTATTCGGTTTGATGCAACGGTAGGGCATGCATTGAGCACCGAGGAAATAGAACAACATTACAACGCGAATGCCAATCGTAGGTATCACCATAGAAACCTTACCCTGGGTGAGATTGGTTGTTATATTAGCCATCAGAGGCTTTGGAAAAAAATCTCAGAAGAAAAAATTCCGTACTGCCTGATTTTGGAAGACGATTTGTGCATAACAGATAAGCTGCCATCACTACTCCAACATATCGAGCAGCTTAAAGGCTGGGATATGATTAAACTGTTCGACAACCGCAATAATCCGTTTATCAACTCAATATCATTAGATGATGGTTTCACATTAGGAAACTTTTTAAAAGTGCCTAATTGTGCGGCAGCCTATGCATTGAGTTTATCTGGTGCAGAAAAGCTACTGAAACGAGAGTCATTTTTTCGCGCTGTTGATGTTGATATGCAGTTTCATAGCGAGGTCGGAATAAGCGTCATTGGAATTCGCCCCTATCCTTTCACTCAGGATAAGACGTTTGTCAGCGCAATTGAGGTTGTCAACGGCGGGCGACACTCTAACCATAGTTCGTTTTGGCGTAACCTGAAATTCCGTATAAAAATGTATTTTGAGCGTAGGAAGCTCTCTGCTGACTTGTCAAAAATTAGCAAATAATTAAAACGTCGGCCCTCTATAATGAGGGCCGACGTAAAGATTCAATATCTACGTTTTACTTGCTGAACGTATTCCCAAAGAAGTCACCGTCGTTCCACTTAGGCTTGTCCTTTTGATTTGCCAGCGTCCAACCAATTTGCGCGTTCACTTTCGTGAAAGTTTCTGCGGCATTCCAGTTAAATGGCTGATTAATATCATCGCTAGGCTTGTGGTAGTGCGTAGACAAGAACTGACCGAACACCTTGCTGCCATCTACATTAGGATCTTTTGACTTAAGACCTGGCACCATAAACACCGAAGGCACGCCTTGTTTCACGAACGCATAGTGATCTGAGCGTGTGAAAAGTGCTTGTTCTGGCCAAGGATCCGGGCTTAGTTCAATATCAGCATTGGCTGCGGCTTTTTCCACGGATTCTTGCAAATCACTGTGGTTTGCGCCAAACGCAATAACGTCGGCAAACTCGTAGGTCAAAATTGGCATATCCAGGTTCACGTTCGCCACCATTGAAGTAACCGGTACCGTCGGATTACGAGCAAAATAGTCTGCACCTAATAGGCCTTTCTCTTCACCGGTTACCGACACGAACAGAATTGAGCGCTTTGGCTTTTCTTTCATTTCGCTAAACAGGCGTGCAGTTTCTAACATCACTGACGTGCCAGACGCGTTGTCCATTGCACCATTGTTAATGTTGTCTTTTTTCACCGTTTTGGCAAAGCCGATGTGATCAGAGTGAGCAGAGAAAACCACGTATTCGTTTTTAAGCTCTGGGTCTGAACCTTCAAGTATGCCCACAACATTTGGACTTGTAATCGTGTCGTGGACACTTGTCTTACTGATGTCTACCACGCCATTTAATGGAAAACCTTGCGGTACTTTGTCTGCTTCAAGCTGTGCATAGATATCGTCAAGGCTCTTTTCTGCGCCTTCAAAAAGCTTACGCGCAGCACCTTCACTCATGTAAGCGCCACCTTTAAGCTCAGAAAAGCTGTTTGCAGGTTCACCGCTGTCGTCTAACCACGCCATACGCGGCGTATGAATGTAATTCAAACGGCTTTGATAAGGGCGCACTTTTTCGTTCTTAGGCGTGGTAATAGTGATCATGCCAATAGCGCCATTGTCTACTGCATACTTTTGCTTTTGATAGCCAGACGCAAAATGAGCGCCCTCTTCTGATGGAAAGTCGCTTGGTTTACCGGCAAGCGCTACAACGATTTTACCTTTTACATCCAGGTCTTTGTAATCGTTGTGTGATAACTCGTCAGCCACAATACCGTAGCCTACGAATACCATTTCACCTTTTACATTGGCCTCCGTGCTGAGCAAGCTCGGGCTAGCTAAGTACTCTTTCGGGTAATCAAAGTCGATGGTCTCGCCGTTTTGGGTAAAAGTAAACTTAGGCGACTCTTGAACCAGATTCGCTTTGCGAAACGCTACATTTTGCATGTAGCCATCAGTGCCCGCTGGCTGTAAACCATATTTAGCAAATTCGGTGGCGATATATAGCGCCGCAATTTCATGACCACGAGAGCCGGTATCACGACCTTCAAGCAAATCGTCTGCTAAGAAAAACAGGTGTGATTTAATGCGCTGGGTATCAGGGTTAAAAGCATTGTCTGTCGATGCGTGATTGTGGGCAGTCGCAGCAAAGGTTATTGCTGTCATCGCACTACCTATAAGGAGTTTTTTTATCATTTTAATTTCACCATATAACTGAGTGTGCATCATGGTAACGCAGTTAATAGGCGAAATACCATTAAACTGCTTGCGTTTACCATGCGTTTCCTACCGTTGCTCGCATTTTACGAGCAAGGTAAAATTGTTCATCAAATACCGGCTCAGTTTCCGGGTGTTTTTATCTTTTTTTGAAGAGCAGCATCTATGTCAAAAGACGACATTCTTTACCGCGTTCAATTTATCAGCAATGGCGAACGCTATGAGCTATATGTGAAAACCCTTGTGCAGGGCGCTTTATTTGGCTTTATAGAGATAGGCGACTTTGTGTGGGACACTCACACGAGTGTTGTTGTAGACCCTAGCCATGAAAGGCTGAAAGCCGAATTTTTTGAAGTAACAAAAACTTATATTCCTATGCACAACGTTTTGCGCATTGACTCCGTAAATAAAAAAGGTTCGGCCAAAATTACTAAACTAGACACTAAATCTGATAAAGTAACCACATTCCCAAGTCCAATATATACACCAACGAAAGAGTGACCGCCGGGCCGTACCGGTGAAGGTTGCCGGAGACCCTTATGTATCGCTATGTTTTAGCCGTATTATTATCTATCTGCAGCGTTAGCTTATCTGCAAAAGACCTTAACGATGAAAGCTTGTATCAGCTTCTTGATGACATTTGGCAATACGAGCTTTCAGTTTCCCCGCTTCTAGCTTCTCGCGAAGGTGACGCTTCACTTGCTCACGTATTACCGGATATTTCTCCAGACGCACTTAAATCGCAAAATGAAAAGTGGCGCGATTTTCAAAAAGCCTTAAGTCAGTATAAAAAAGAAGATATCTCTAACGATGCTTTTATTGCTCTACTGATGCAGAAATATCGTCTTGCCAATTATGTCGATGAATACACCTATCGCACGCACTTAGTGCCGATTAATTCAGAATATGGCTTTCACGGTGCAATGGCTTCGCTTCCCAATTTATCAACCTTTAAGCGCGTAGAAGATTATCAAGCCTACATTAGCCGTCTCAATGCGCTAAAGCCTTATTTTGATCAGCAAGTTACGTACATGAAGCAGGCGCTAAAAGAGGGCTATACACAACCTAAAATAGTGCTTAAAGGGTTTGAGAATTCGGTAGCTTCATACATTGTCGATAAGGCCGAGGACAGTGGCTTTTACTCTCCGTTTACCCGTTTTCCTGAGTACTTTACTGCCGAGCAAAAATCAGCGTTAACGGAGCAAGGCAAAGCAGCCATAAACAGCAGCGTGCTGCCTGCGTATCAAATGTTCTATGACTTCATGGTAAACGAATATATTCCTAATGCCCGAGAAGATATTGCCGCGAATAACTGGCCTGATGGCGTCGCGTATTACGCTAATAGAGCCAAACATTATACGACGACCGATATGACCCCGCAGGAAATCCATGATTTAGGTCTGTCTGAAGTTAAACGTATTCGAGCGCAAATGCAGCAAATTGTGGATGAACTTGACTTTAATGGCGACATTAACGACTTCATCACATTTTTACGGGAAGACCCGCAGTTTTACGCCACCAGCGCTGAGGATTTATTAAAAGAAGCGTCGTTTATTGCCAAAAAGATGGATGCAAAGCTCCCTTCTCTTTTTGAGTATTTGCCAAGAACGCCCTATGGTGTAGCGCCTGTGCCCGATGCTATTGCTCCCAAATATACAACGGGCCGTTACATCCATCCTAGCCGTGATGACCAGCCCGGATATTACTGGGTAAACACCTATGCCCTCGATAAGCGCCCTTTATATGCATTACCAGCATTAACCCTACACGAGGCGGTGCCTGGTCACCATCTTCAAATATCATTGGCAGCAGAGCTTGAAGACTTACCTATGGTACGTCGTAATACTTATATCTCAGCCTTTGGTGAAGGTTGGGGTTTGTACTCTGAGTTTTTAGGTATCGAAGCGGGTATTTATGAGACGCCTTACGACAACTTCGGTCGCTTAAGTTATGAAATGTGGCGCGCATGTCGATTAGTGGTTGATACCGGTATGCATACGATGGGCTGGAGTCGTCAGCAAGCCGTGGATTATATGATGGAAAATACTGCGCTTTCTGAGCACAACGTAAATACTGAAATCGATCGCTATATTTCATGGCCAGCGCAGGCACTTTCTTACAAAATTGGGGAAATTAAAATTAAAGCGCTACGTGAAAAAGCGGAAAATGCGCTTGGACAACGTTTTGACGTGCGTAAATTCCACCGCGCCGTTTTAGAAAATGGCTCTGTGCCACTATTTATTCTAGAACAACACATCAATACATTTATAAAAGAACAAAAGGCTAAATAAAGATGTTTGTTGCATTTGGTGTTATTGGGTTACTTATTCTTTTTTTAATCTACTTGGTACTGCGAACCCAGAACTTGCAAAAGGAATTGGCATTATTACGTCACTCAAACAAGCAAACTAGCAGCAAAGTCACTTATGCTTATCGCAACCTTGTTCTTGTAACAGACGCATTAGAAAAGAACTTTACTTCGCGCATTGAGAGTGATTACAAAAGTCGTCTTATTGAGCAATCGCAATATCAAATACTTCATCCGCTGATGCGGAATTTTTCGACTATTGTCATGGCCTGCTGTGAAAAAGGAATGCTGTGAAAAAGGAATGTCACTTGAAGAATCTTTAAATAAGGCATTACTAAATGAAGATGTAACACTTGAAGACATTCGCAACATAGTCAAAACATTGCCTAGCAATGCGCGTATGGTATGGTCAAAAAATACCGCCGACGGCTTTATCGCTTTTTGCCAAACCGTTACTGCACCAGTGAATACCACTAGTACCGCCTCATCAAAAGCGCAATTACAAGAAAGTTAATCCGGTTTATTGATCAGCAGAACTACTGCGTCATTTAAGTATTAAGGTCAGCGACTCTTTACCGTACGGTAAAGAGTCGCTGGCCTTAATAAGTCCACATAGATGCTTACCCACTCAGCAAGATTTAAAATGCGCGTAATCGCGGCGTGTTACCGCAGGTATAGAGGCTCTACATCAAGGTGACACAATAAAGAATACGGACATGTTAATCTCGCCTCTTAGGAAGGTCTGGCAAGCTTCCGTCTTTTTACATTTTCCTTTCTCTTAAAATTTTAATCTTCTACCTTTTTAAACTAATCAGTAAGTTAGCATTTAAAACCAAAGGGCTTGATCCTTTTGTCTTGAAATGGTTTATTGCTGCACTATAATACTGTACATAAATACAGTTCATTTTGAGTGCCATGAATAAGACATTATCTGTACTTAACAACCACCCTCATATTTGGCGGGCCAGAGAGCAAAAGCAAAGTGAAGCAAAGTATTCTTTAGGTTTCCCGCGATTAGATGAAGCGCTTAACGGTGGCGTTGCTTCTACTGGTTTAGTCCGTGTCGCTTCTCTTACTGGCGTTGGTGAACTCTCATTGTTTAAAGACGTAATATGCCATCACCGCACCCATAAACTCGTTGTATTTATTAACCCTCCAGGGCATTTACAGTCACCTTGGTTGGAAAATTTAGGTCTGAAGGCAGAACAAGTACTCGTAGTGAAAACGCAGGTACAGCAAGAATCGCTGTGGGCGGCAGAACAATGCTTAAAAAGCACAGCCTGTCATTGTGTTTTATTGTGGAGTAATACTATAAACCAGAAGGAAGCGCGACGTTTACAAGTAGCCGCAACGCATAATGATGCGCTTTGCTTGCTTTATACTCCGCTACAACAGTCATTATCATCGTCAAGCAAACAACGAAACAATCTACAGGGCAGCTCTCAAGCCCATAGTAGCGATGCGCTACCGATTACTTTAGATCTTTGTCTGCAAGGGAACCCACACTCTTTATCGGTGAATATACGTAAACAGCGTCACGGATGGCCTAAAGATAACATTGTTATTTTACATAAATGGACACCTGATAATAACGCTATTAAGTGGGCGATGGCGCACAATACGCTTTCTGATCAGGCGCTACATTCTGTGAGCTGACCATGCTATGGGCTTATATTTACTGCTATCAACTTACTTTAGATAGTCATAACTATGCGGCTAAACACAAGGCTGTCCATTATCCAGAGTCTAGTATCGATACTGCCAACACAAGCTCATGGTTGACTTCAAGTGCACCGATTGCCGTCTACTGCAGCAAAGTGAATAAAATTATTCAGTGCAATGATGTTGCTAAGAAGGAAGGTATTGATATTGGGCACGGTTTAGCGCAAGCGGCTGCGCTATGCCCTTATATACATATCTTACCTTTTAATGCAGAAAGCGAAAGGCAAATACTGACTCAGTTAGCACACCGGCTGTATCCTCTGGCTTCAGACATTGTGTTAGATAGCCATGCCTATTCAGGCGGGCTGGCAGTAAGACTAGATAATTTAGTCCATTATTATGGCGGGCATGCCCCCCTGTGGAAAACCCTCACACAGGCTTTGTCGGAGTCTGACGTTCGCTACCATTTTGGTTGTGCATGGACAATAGAGGCAGCAAAGGTACTTGCCCTTCGAAAACATGACTCTTATTTACACGCACTCGATGATATAAAAAAGGCGCTGAATACATGCCCTCTTTCTCTTACCGCATTAGCGCCTAACGTTATAGAGTCGCTAGCAAGAGTGGGGGTTACTCGTGTGCAGCAGTTACTCGCCATGCCTGTCCAAGAACTAGGGCGACGCTTCGACAACAACACTATCGTGTACCTTACTGCACTTAGAGGAGAGACATTTCCTCGCGTCACGCTATTTAGGCCGCTAGAGCGCTTCGATAACTTTTTGCTATTACCTTTTGATGTAGAAAACATTCAGCACTTAACGCCTTTTGTGACCCAGCAATTTGAGCATTTGGCCTATTATTTACGAGCTAGAAATTTATACACATCAAGCGTGAGTGTACACATTCATTTTAGAGAAGCATCGCCCATAAATATTGCAATTCATTCCGCTCTTCCCCAGTCTTCCGTTAAGAGCTGGTTGCCGTTATTTACTCTTAAAATTGAAAACCTTGTCTTGCCTGAACCCGCAACAGCCGTTGAACTTAAGTGCCAAGAGTTTGAAGCAGTAGATACGCACAATGGTGATTTTTTTAGTGACAGATTCAATGATGTTGCACAGAAGCAATTAATTGGTCGCTTAAACGCTAAGCTAGGCGATAACAGCACGTTTCAACCTCGAGCAGGCAATAGTCATCAGTTTGAATATATGACGGTAAACGAGTCAAGCGGGTCTGAATACACTTATTGCAGCGATACTGCTCCTACTTTTACATTTGATAGTCCCAAGCCACTTACCCAACCCACACAAATTTGTTTTGGGCCCGTAAGATTACATAGTGAATGGTGGCGTGACCGCACTAACCAACGGGATTATTTCATCGCACAGACGCCTCAAAGCGTGAGGTTATTGGTCTTTAAAGATGAAAAAAAACAATGGTGGGTACATGGTCTTTTTTGTTAGGCCTGTGTGATTAGGATAACCACGATTCCATGAAGTACAGCGAACTATTTTGCCAAAGCAACTATAGCTTTCTTTGCGGAGCCTCTTCACCTGCAGAGCTAGTCACTACCGCTTCTTTTCTTGGCTACGACGCTCTTGCTATTACCGATGAGTGCTCAGTTGCTGGCATAGTGCGCGCATTCGATGAAATCTCTCACCAAAAATTGCCTATCAAGCTTATTGTAGGTAGTTACTTTGTCTTTGATAAAACCTTATCCTTTGTGTTGCTGTGCCCGGACAAGGCTGCCTATAGTGAACTCTGCCGTATCATCACAAACGCTAGGCGTCGCTCAGAAAAAGGCGAGTATCAACTGGCCGAATGGGATTTGCGTACTATTCGACACTGTAAATTTATTTGGTTACCTAGCGGGAAAGAAACTCAAGATAAACATTGGGCAGAATGGCTGCTAAAACACCCTAATATAGACACTTACATAGGCGCGCAGCGCTTATTAGATGGCCGTGATCACCATAGATTTGCACATTACAACCATCTGCAATCTACCTACTCTTTTCCCGTTATTGCGTGTACCGGGGTATTAATGCATCACGCTGACAGGCTACCACTACAGCATATTTTGCACGCGACTAAACATCATACCAGTGTAGATAAAATAGGAAGAAATGCGTTAAGTAACGCAGAGCGTAGCTTGCGTACCAAACACAAAATTAAGAAGTTATACCCTGAAAAATGGGTGGCAAATACCCATCTTCTTAGTCAGGTATTTACCTTTTCCTTAGAGGAATTGCGCTATCAGTATCCAGCCGAACTTGTCCCAAAGGGCTATACACCTGCATCTTATTTACGAGAGCGTGTAGAAGAAGGAATTAAAATTCGCTTTCCAGAGGGCATCACACCAGAAATCAGGCAGACGATTGAAAAAGAGCTCAAACTGATTGGCGAGCAAGAGTATGAGTATTTCTTTCTGACAATTTACGACATTGTTCAGTTTGCCAAACAGCAACGTATTTTATACCAAGGCCGAGGCTCTGCGGCGAACTCTGTAGTCTGCTATTGTTTAGAAATCACAGCCGTTGATCCTAGACAAATTAGCGTACTCTTCGAGCGCTTTATCTCTAAAGAACGTAACGAACCGCCAGACATCGATGTAGATTTTGAGCATCAACGTCGTGAAGAGATTATTCAATATATTTATAAAAAGTATGGTAGGGAAAGAACCGCTATCGCAGCGACAGTGATCTGTTACCGATTTAAGTCAGCATTTAAAGACGTGGGAAAAGCGCTAGGTTTTAGCGAATCTCAACTCGACTTTATTGTTAAACAAATAAACCGCCGAGATAGCGTTATACCGTGGAAATCCCAACTGGCCAACCTTGGTTTAAATCCACAGGAGAAACGGGTACAACAGCTTATTAGCTTAACAGAAGCCCTAATGGGCACACCAAGGCATTTATCACAGCATGTTGGCGGCTTTGTAATAAGTGCAGGGCCGCTATATGACTTAGTCCCTGTGGAAAACGCAGCAATGGAAGCCCGCACTATAATTCAGTGGGATAAAGACGATATAGAAACACTAGGCCTATTAAAAGTCGATGTGTTGGCGTTGGGTATGTTAAGCGCCATTCGCCGTGCATTCACCCTAATTAATAAACAGTACCCGGTTGAAACAAGCATTCCGTTCATCACTAAACTAGGTGATGACAAACAGGTTTTCGATATGATTTGTCGCGCCGATACCGTCGGGGTGTTTCAAATAGAGTCGAGGGCACAAATGTCAATGCTACCCAGGCTTAAACCCCGCCGATATTATGACTTAGTTGTACAAATTGCGATTGTCCGGCCAGGTCCTATTCAGGGGGATATGGTGCACCCTTACTTAATACGCCGTCACGGTAATGAAACCGTTGAATATCCCTCAAAAGACGTCGAAAAGGTGCTATCGCGTACGATGGGCGTACCTATTTTTCAAGAGCAGGTTATTCAACTTGCTATGGTTGCAGCAGGCTTTAGTGGCGGTGAAGCAGACCAACTTCGCCGAGCTATGGCGAGTTGGAAAAAAGACGGGCGAATTTTCGAATTTAGAGACAAATTAATTAAAGGTATGACAGATAAAGGCTATGACAATACATTCGCACACAATTTATTTGAACAGATTAAAGGGTTTGCAGGGTATGGTTTTCCAGAGTCGCATTCCGCTTCTTTCGCAGTATTAGCTTACGTGTCCTGCTGGCTAAAATTTTACTTCCCCGTTGAATTTTATGTGGCGTTATTAAACAGCTGGCCAATGGGGTTTTATACGCCATCACAGCTAGTACAAGATGCAAAACGCCATGATATTCACGTAGAAGCTCCCTGTGTGAACAAGTCTGATACTGAGCATACCTTGGTTATAGCAAACCAGAAAAAGTACATACAATTAGGCCTCAAGCTTATTAAAGGACTGAGTGAAGCATCGTCTCAGCAAGTTGTAGAGCACCGTCCTGACGGGGGGTATGCGAGTGTAGAGCAACTGCGCCGGCTATCGCTTAAAAGTAACGAGTTAGAAGCCCTTGCCAGTGCTGATGCACTGCGCGCTATTTCAGGCAATCGCTATGAAACGCGCTGGCGAATAATGGATACTCAAACGCGCTTACCGCTGTTCGACACTGAGGATAAATGTACCGATGAAAGAAACGGTACCTTACAAGCTGCGCCCTCAGATGCTGAGAATCTACTTGAAGATTATGCATCGACAGGACTGTCTGTTAATAACCACCCCATTTCAATACTACGGCGACAGCATCAACTCAAAGATATCAGTTGGTCTAATACGCTTGTTGCTAAGAAAAATAAATCGGTAGTCAAAGTGCTTGGCGCCGTTACGGGTCGCCAAGCCCCTGGTACAGCGGCAGGAGTCACGTTTCTTACCTTGGAAGATGATCTTGGCAATATGAACGTCGTTGTATGGCAATCCACAGCACGCGCTCAACAACAAACCTTTTTAAAAGCAAAGCTCTTACAAGTGAATGGCATTATTGAGCATTCTAAAGAAGGCGTGATACATATTATCGCAGGTAAGCTTATTGACCGTACGCCTTGGTTAGAAAAAATATCACTTAATTCGCGAGATTTTCACTAATACCCATCCGCATAGATACTTGCCCACTCAGAAGGCGCTGGCAAGTTTAACATGTCCGTACTCTTTGTAATGTCACCTTGATGTAGAGCCAATAACTGCAGTAACACGCCGCGATTATAAACATTTTAAGTCTCGCTGAGAGGGTAATTATCTATGTGGACTGGTATAAACGTTTTACTCCCACTTAATGATGCCTTAACCTCTACACTCAATGCTCTATTCTGTTTAACGCCTTGTGCATTGTCTTATGCATTGTAGTGAATCAGTTTATTGCGTTTTATAAAGTGTTGTTGTCATATTGGAGTTTACGTGATGCGATGGATTGTACTTTTCTGTAGCTATTTATTAAGCATTAATGTCTCTGCTGAAAAGTATATTGTTGGGGCACAAAATTTAGCATACTTTCCTCATTATGATTTTGCCTCGAAGGTTGACAAAGGTGTAGCTTGGTCGATTCTGGAAGCCTTTTCAAAGGCTTCGGGGCATGAATTTATTTACGTGAGTTTACCAATACGAAGGCTTCAGCTTGAACTGGTTAAGGGTAACGTAGACTTTGTTTATCCTGACAACAGCGGATGGTATAACAGTATTACCACATCAAAAGATAAATTTTTTTCTTCTCCTCTTACCTATGCCGTAACTGGGACCATAGTTAAAAAAGAAAAAGCAGGAAAAGGAATTGGCGCTATAAAACATCTCGCTATGCCTTTGGGTTTTACACCCGTTAATTGGCAAATGCGAATAAATGATCAAAGCACTAAAATTACGTGGGTGAGTAGTATTTCACAGGGGCTATCCCTTTTGTATCAAAACCGCGTGGACGCTTTAGATTTAGAGTACTTCGTAAGTCAGCACTATTCTTCGTTTTCCTTCGAGCAAGATGCATTTACCTTAGATTTAACGCTTCCACATAATGAAATACCCTTCTCTCTATCTACCCTTTACCAGCAAGATGTTATTGCTGAACTTAATAGTTTTATATCCTCAAACCCTGAATTAATTGATAGTATTAAATCGAAGTACGGCATATTACCTTTAGAGCAACTCACTCAGCAGCTTTTAAATGAACAAGGACTGAAAATTGAAGAGGTTTGGAAATGATATGCGCCGTATTATCCAGATTGCACCGATAATATTCTTTTTTTCACTTTTTGCTTCGACTA
The DNA here is from genome assembly GCF_009811415.1 of Alteromonas sp. KUL106. Taxonomy (GTDB): domain Bacteria; phylum Pseudomonadota; class Gammaproteobacteria; order Enterobacterales; family Alteromonadaceae; genus Alteromonas. The sequence continues at coordinate 77,225 of NZ_BLIG01000029.1, forward strand.
TTCAGGCTGACACCTACATCGTGGGCGCTCAAGATATTGAGTACTCTCCTTATTATGATTTTTCCTCTCAACATGAAAAAGGTGTGGGATGGGCCATACTAGAGGCATTTTCTAGACAGAGTGGACATCAGTTTATTTACTTAAGCATGCCGATCAAACGCCTTCAAATTGAATTAAAGAAAGGTAACGTTGATTTCGTTTTTCCTGATAACCCTAGATGGAGCGAGCCGTTAACTCATAGCCTTGATAAAGTCTATTCTCTTCCCTTGGTGGACACGTTTGCCGTTACGTTAGTTAAATCGAAAAACCAAGGTAGAGGGATGACTGAGGTGAAGAAGCTCATCATTCCCGATGGTTTCACACCTGCTAAATGGAAGAAACAAATCAGCGAAAATACGGTAAATATAGTTGGCGTAAAGAGTGTTTACGAAGGGTTGTCACTTTTAAATAAAGAGGAAGCTGATGCCATGGATGTAGAATACAATGCAGCGCACCGCATTCTTCGTCGATACCCCAATATCGACCAGTTGACTGCTGATCTAACCCTCCCGCACAACATGGTTTCCTTTTCTATCTCAACAGTGCAACACCCTGACATCATTAAAGAGGTCAATGCGTTTATACTTTCCAATTCTAAAGCCCTCGATGAGATAAAAGATAAATACGGTATTGAAGAAACTCAGCAATTAACCCAGCGGTTAATGAAAGAACAAGGACTTGAAACAAACGATCTTTGGTCATCGTTGTAATAATTCCATGATGACAGTAAATAACGCATAAAGCGTAGATAAAATAAAAAATATAAAACCTTAACTTACTGATATATCTCACTTTATCAATTGGAAGCGATTTTGCTTGTTGATTATCAGATCAAGGAGCAGCTATGAAACAAACCTCATTTTTATCACTTTCTTTTCTTATCGCTTTTACAGTGACTTTCACCGCGCAAGCGCGTCAAACAGTGAGCGTTGACTACATGCATGGGTTCGATGGAATCGACGGAATGCGTCTTGCTTATCGACCGTTAGAACAAACGCTAGTCACCGATTGGTTTGGTGATATAAAACTATATTGGGAAATAAGCGCAGTGGTCTGGGAATATGGAAAAAATGATTCACACAGTACAAGTTATGCGGCATCGATAACTCCCGTTTTCATGAAACAGATAACAACACTAAACAATAAATACCCGATATATTTAGAAGCAGGTATTGGTGCAAGTTATATTGGTGATCAGGAAGTGGCAGGTAAAGACATTGGTTCGAATTATCAGTTTGAAGATCGCATTGGTTTCTTTATGGAACTTGATAAAAAACAGCACGTAGCCTTGCGCTATATGCATTTTTCTAATGGTGGGTTCAATAACAATAATCCAGGCTTAGATTTTCTCAACGTATCCTACGCATACCATTTTTAAGCGTTAAATATGGTGGAGCCATGGCATTTATTTCGTTATTTTCTTTATAGCAGACAACAAAAAACCCGCCGTAAGGCGGGTTTCTT
>NZ_BLIG01000030.1 GCF_009811415.1 Alteromonas sp. KUL106
TAACACAAGTATCCAAAAAAGCGCACTTAGGTGCGCTTTTTTTATGTCTGCGTCTCAGGATGTGAGATTAAACGGCCTAAAAAAAGTGAAGTCTATGCCTCGCTCCTATTTTCTTAGGTCCGTATCGAGAAAGAGTTACATCTGCTCTATCGTGTAACCTTTGGCATCTAGTAATGCAATAACACTGTCTTCACCCACTAAATGCCCTGCACCTACCAGCACAAACTCCAGATCGTCATCACCGAACATAGCTTCAATTCGAGGTAACCAGTCTTGATTACGCTTAATGAAAACATCTTCGTAAGACGATGGAGACTCTCGCTTAAAGGTATCGACCACTAAGGTGTCGAGTTGCTCGGTATCGCCTGCTCGCCATGCTTTTATGGTTTTCGTAAGCATGTCTTTTAACTCTGGCAAGGTTTCCAAAGTTTCTGAAATAAGCCGGTCTTCTTCGCCCGCGCCCATGTTTGCAAGCATGTTTATTTGGAAATCTAAAGATTCAAGGTATTCACTTGTTTTTCCATCACGCTGAGCAAGCTGCATGAAGTAGGCATCTACACCTTCACCGGCTAATTGGGCACGTTGTGCTTCCATAGTCACTAACATAGAGGCAACCATACCTGGCTTAAATCTGGCGAGTTGATCTGCAGTTGCGCCAAAGTGGCCCAAGTAGGTATTGAGCGCTTGATACGTCTCATCTGAAATAACGTCTTTTAACGTTTTACCCTCAGCATACGCCAATCCGGCCATCATTTTTTGCTGGCCTTCAATATCGGCGGGATCGGGCATTTTTACTTCGAAGACTAACGTATCAACATTTTCATAGATGTCTGTAAATTTTCTTGGAAGCGGAAATTCTGAGATAGGCAAAATGTGTATTGTACCGCCGACGTAAACCGAATCATCTCCCTTCGTGACCTTCCAAATGGAGGTTTTGTCAGCGGGGTTGTCGGAGGCCAATGACGTGGCGACTGTCCAAAAGGTCAAACCTAGTGTGATTGCTAATTTGCGTACAGAAAAGTTCTTCATCTTTATCCCTAACGTATACTTACTAAAAGAGTTTATGTCTGTGTTGCAGCATCCTTTCACTTCCCGTTTCAAACAGGGCTTTTACATTTTGAACACTTCTGCGAAGACACGAAGCTAGCATAACAGACGTATTCTCAATTGTGTCCTGTACTTTGTCATTGAAAATCTTAATAGGTGAAGTGTTTGCGCTTATGCAAAATATTGGTTCGTGTGCAGCTAATACTTTTTTAGGTTTTACTGTAATTTTCAACGTGCGCGGGTTTTTGATTGCGTGCGTATTTTTTGCAAGACTGCAAAGTACGTTTTTAATAAAACCC
>NZ_BLIG01000031.1 GCF_009811415.1 Alteromonas sp. KUL106
TCTAATAAGACGTAAAAATAATGGAAACCGTCTTTCCCTTTACGCACCATGCTGATAAAACAGGATAAATTCTCATGATGCGTTGCCACAGGAGCGAATGCTAAATGAGACGAAATCTACTCTTATGTATCTACTTGCAACTACTGCTATGGTCACGGAATCTAACATGACAACGTCCACCCCTTTGTTACCTAAAGCCGCGAGTGAAGCCCTGGTAAAGGGTATTGCCAGTTTTCCCAACGCTACAAAAGATGTTGTCATAGCGACAACGCCGACAACAGATGAAGAGTGGCGAAACTACGTTCATTCCAGAAATACTGAACAGAAAAAGAAAATAAAGAAAATGAAAAAAGAGCTCGAAGTAGACGTTGAGCTTTTGAAGATGAATAAGGTCGTCGTTAGGCGTATCACACCTAAAGCGATTAGCCCTGAATTTAAAAACAAAGTCTACATAGATATTCATGGCGGGGCCTTCGTGCTGTTCGGCGGGTTACCGAGTATAGAAGAAGGGTTGCTCGTTGCAGACCGGCTAGGAATAGTAGTGTATAGCGTTGATTATAGAATGCCCCCGGCATTTCCTTCGCCTGCTGCGCTCGAAGACGTTACTTCTGTTTATCATATATTGATAGAAAAAGTGGGTGCACAGAACTTACTGGTGGGAGGCACGTCCGCCGGAGGAGGTCTAGTGCTCTCACTTGTACAGGCGCTTATCAAACACAATATGCCGTTGCCGGCAGCCATTTATGCGGGAACGCCGTGGGCTGACCTGACTAAAACGAGCGATACCTTGTACACCAACGAAAACATTGACAATGTGCTGGTTACCTATGAAGGTCAACTGAAAGCAGCAGCTCATTTATATGCGGGCAAGAAAATACTGTCTGACCCATCTGTATCCCCAATTTATGGTTCATTTAAACACTTCCCTCCCACCTATTTAGTGAGCGGTACGCGAGACATGTTTTTGAGCGACACGGTTAGGGTTAACCGCGCCATCAGGGATAGTGGAGGCGTGACGCAATTAGAGTTGTTTGAAGGGCTATCTCATGCAGAATATTTGATTTTCTACAGCACGCCAGAATCAGAAACCACCTATAGATTGATGAAAGGTTTTTTCCTCTCTAACTTGTAGCGAGCTATAACGCACATCAAGTGATATGCGTTCGCTAACGCCTTTACATCGTTCAATTACGAACCGAAGATGACGGTCAATATCGTAACGACAGCGCCGACTCCGGCAATTTTAAGTCCATTTTTATAAATGGGGAGCTTGGGGATAAACATCAGGAACGCGGAAACAACGAAAAACAACAGGCCTATTCCAAAACTGATATTTAGCCAGAAAAGGGGGCTGTTGTTGGTTGCCTTGTGTAGTTTCACCATTTTGGCGAGCACAAGGGGATAGTCTTTTCGGGTAATGATCGCTTCGCCCGTGTTTTTATCATAGTGGCCTACGTTGAGCTCGACTGCTTCAGCATTTTCGTTCGTTACTTTGCTCCCTTTTATTTTAAGAAGAGGCAGTAGGTTTACGCCTGAAAGGTTGGCTTCAAGTTGTCGAGTTTCAGTTTGCTCGTATTTTAAGATATCAGTGGGGCGAAATATCAGAAGAATACCACTCAGCGCATAGACGCCCATAATGCCAGCAAGAAAAAAGCCCAACCAGCGATGATATTTTCGAAAAGCCATGTGAAGTTTAGGTGATGCCATGTGTTTATCTGTCCGTTTAAAAGTAGTGCATTTATAAACGAGAATGAAACTTATTTAAAGTCTGCGTGCGAGAAACGCTCAGAAAAGTCAGATAAAAACAAAATATTTCGACGATCCAGTCTATGCCTTTCTAAAGACGCCGTTTAAGTGGTATGAAGAGTGTTAAATAATTGTGTCTTAATTAGACTTTAGTCTTACAATGCGCCTATGCGGCGGTAACAAATGATTTAATTACACTTTGCACCCGCAAATATAAACAAAACAACGACAGTAGGATTTTAACATGCAGTCTATTGCCATCGTAATACTGGGCATCATCGGAATGTTGTTCGGTTGGTTCGTATATTCTAAATTCATTGCGAACCGTATATTCAAGTTGGATGATAGCTTTATAACACCTGCGCACACAATGCGTGATGGTGTGGATTTTGTTCCCACGAATAAAGTGGTGTTATGGGGACACCATTTCACCTCAGTAGCAGGTGCTGCCCCCATTGTTGGCCCTGCAATTGCTGTATATTGGGGGTGGGTGCCAGCAGTACTTTGGGTTGTATTTGGTACTATCCTGTTTGCGGGTGTTCACGATATGGGTGCGTTGTGGGCCAGTGCGCGTCACAAAGGTAAGTCTATGGGCGCCCTTTCAGAGAGTGTCATTGGCAAACGATCTCGCGCCCTTTTCATGATAGTCATTTTCCTTGTTTTACTAATGGTTAATGCTGTATTCGGAGTTGTAATCGCCAACTCTTTTGTTTCTCAGCCAAATGCCGTTTTCCCTGCATGGACTGCAATAGTGGTAGCACTTATTATCGGCCAGTTGCTTAAACGAAACTTTAGCTTAATCCCGCTGTGCATCGTGGGTATTATCGTGTTATATGCGTCCGTGTATGCGGGAAGTTATATTCCTCTCAGTCTGCCAGAGACCATGTTTGGACTTGCAGATAAAGCAAACTGGATCATCATTCTGTTTGTTTATGCCGCTATCGCATCGCTTCTCCCCGTTTGGATGCTATTACAACCTAGAGACTTCATTAACGGCATGCAATTACTGGTTGGGCTGTTTTTGCTTTATGGTGCGGTATTCTTCGCTATGCCGGATATTACAGCACCTGCTTTTAATGCGCAGACAGCGGTAGATTCACCAAGTCTTATCCCATTGTTATTCGTAACCATTGCTTGCGGTGCAGTGTCGGGCTTTCACGGTATTGTATCGTCGGGTACAAGTTCTAAGCAGCTAGACAAAGAAACCGACGCGCGTTTTGTTGGCTATCTAGGCGCGGTAGGGGAAGGATCATTGGCTCTTATTACTATTGTCGCGGTAAGTGGTGTAGCGTTTGCTGCTTCGCCAGAGGAATGGCATGAAGTTTATAGTCACTTGGGCGCAGGTAGTGTTGGTGCGTTTATTACAGGAGGTGCGAACCTCATCCAGCAAGGTTGGGGGCTGTCAGTGGACTTCTCATCTACAATCCTTGCGGTAATGGTTGTTTTATTCGCCGGTACCACGATGGATTCAGGTGTACGTCTTCAGCGCTATATTATTCAAGAGTGGGGCGAGATTTATTCCATTAAAGCGTTGAAAAGCGGTTTGGTAGCCACGTTGGTTGCGGTCGGTTGCTGTCTATTATTGGCGTTCGGTGCGGGTGGTGCATCGGGAAGTGGCGGTATGATTATTTGGCCGTTGTTTGGCTCAACCAATCAGATCTTAGCAAGCCTTACATTGCTAGTGATTTCTGTCATGCTCATCAAGCTTGGCCGACCAGCGAAGTTCACGCTCATTCCTATGGTCTTCGTGTTAGTCATGGCTTTTTTCGCAGGGCTTATAAAACTAAAAGAATATTATGTTGAAGGAAATTACTTGTTAGTTTTCTTGGATGCTGTTGTGTTGGTCGTCTCTGTCCTCGTCATGTTGGAGGCGTTCTCGGTGGTGTCTAAACTCAAAAAAGAAAAGCAACAAAGCTAGGGCATGTTGACCTTTGGTGTACGAATTTTGGTCTATATAAAAGCATTTTAATCGCGAAACAGCCCCGCAGGCATAGTTGTTCTAAGTCAAAGGGTTGTGACAAAGAGTAAAATGCTTTCATGACGACCCCTTCGGGCGTATAAGATGTTGAAAAAGTGCACAGAAAAGATCAACGTGCCCTAAGTAGTGTAAGCCTGGTTTTTCATGGTTGGCCTCGTAGTCTAAAAAGCACACTCACGAGACAGTCAACGTTCGGCCAGTACATTTGTACTGGCCATTTTTCATTCCTATCATATCAATCAATTTTGTCGATTTTCTGTCACACTCCACATCTGTTATTATGATGAAGATTTTTAAGACGGTTATTTGCGCTTTGAAGTCAATTTTTTAGCAAAATAACGAGCGAGGCCGTGTGTCAGATATTATTTTACTAGCTCAAAATTTCGTTGCGCTCTTCGTGGAATCTGCGCCTTGGCTGCTGCTGGGCTTATTGGTTGCAGGGATCATGCACGAGTTAGTCCCTGTGACGTTTTTAGAAAAGCACATGGGCAGCTCATCTGTGGGCTCAATTAGTAAAGCCGCCATTATTGGCGCCCCATTACCGCTTTGTTCTTGTGGGGTCATTCCAGCCGCTCTCGGCTTGCGCCGCAGTGGGGCGTCTAAGTCTTCCACCATATCATTTCTCGTCTCTACGCCAGAAACCGGTGTGGACAGTGTGTCTGTGTCTTACGCGTTGTTAGGCCCGCTTTATGCGATTGTGAGGCCCATAGCGGCGATCCTCAGTGCAATCTATGCGGGTTTGATGGTTCGATTTTTTGCACAACAAGACACAAAGGTCGAACAGCTACATCAGTCTGACCATCCTCGGTCGTCTTGTTGTGCTTCACAACCAGTACCAGAACAAAAGATAACGCCATCCTGCTGCGCCAGTGAGAAATCACACAGTCATGACGACGAAGGTGCGACTTCAAGAGCAAAGGTAGCGCGGCCCTCTAAGGTAAAACAAGTATTCGCTTATGCCAGTGGTCAACTACTTGAAGATATCGTGGTGTGGCTACTGATTGGCTTAGCGTTGGCAGCCGCCATTAAAACTTGGGTTCCTACAGATTTTCTTACTCAATGGGGTGATGGTGTTATCGCGATGCTTGTGATGGCGCTGATTGGTATTCCTATGTACATATGCGCTACTGCGTCTACGCCCCTTGCCGTCGGCTTTCTTGCCGCGGGCTTATCCCCAGGTGCGGTATTGGTGTTTTTAATGGCTGGGCCGGCGACAAACGTATCGACAATGGGAATGATTAAGCAAGAAATGGGAGCACGTACGTTAGCGCTCTATTTGTTTAGCGTGATATCTGCCAGCATTGGTTTTGGCTATGCACTCAATTATCTTGTCTCGTTTTTTTCATTAGCGTCCATGATAAAAACACAGAGTGAAGTGCATGAGCACGGCGCCAATGTTCAATTGATTTATGCGCTCAGCGCAATTTTGCTAGCTGGCTTAATGTTAAGACTGGGTGTTAAAAAGCTGCAAAGCTATCGTCAAAACCAGAGGCAGCACTCGGCGTGCTGCTCCTGATTTTCTCTTTACGCGTTTGTAGGGAAGTACTGGCACGTTGTTGTCGTGAACAGCGCGCTTGTATATCCTGTTCTATTATCCATAATGGTCGCTCAAATTTTTAAATAAAACGCGTTTAACCCTACAAGGACGCTTGGAATAACTACATGTTTTTACTTATTGTGTATGTGTTCATCGCACTGGGCTTTTCTTTTTTATGCTCCATTGCTGAGGCTGTGATTCTAAGTGTTTCATCTGCTTACATCTCTGTGTTAGAAAAAGAGGGTAAGCCGAGTGGGGCTTTGCTTCGCAAACAAACCGACTATATCAATACACCGCTATCCGCTATTTTGACCCTGAACACGATAGCACATACCATGGGGGCCGCGGGTGCAGGCGCACAGGCTGCCGCAGTGTTTGGTGATGCGTATCTGGGCGTTATTTCTGCGGTGTTAACGCTACTCATTCTAATCTTTTCGGAGATAATTCCCAAAACACTGGGCGCTACTTACTGGCGAGCACTAGCGCCCATTACCGCGTACTTTTTAAAGTATCTATCAATAATCCTCATGCCCTTCGTGAAAATGTCAGAATTAATGACCAAGGGGTTTAAAGAAGACAGTCCCCTTCGTGGTTTAAGTCGCAGCGAGTTGCACGCTATGGCAGAGTTATCTGGCAAAGAGGGGCAACTCGCAAGTCATGAGGCGGTGTTTTTACAGAGCTTATTGAGCCTGCACGAGCTAAAAGTGAAAGATGCAATAACCCATCGAACCGCACTTTTCAAAGTGTGTGAGACAATGACAGTAGAGGCGTTCTTTCACAAACACGCCAATATTGAATTTTCCCGCATACCGGTATTTGATGATCAAGACTCAGAAAATATCACGGGCTTTGTCATGCGCTCAGACTTACTGGTGGCGCAAGCAAGGGGCAATACAGACAAACCGCTTTCAGAATATGCGAAAGATATGGTTACCGTGCTTAATACCATGCCGTTATCGGTAACGTTTGAACACTTTATTAATAAGCATGTGCACATGTTACTGGTGGTGGATGAATACGGCGGCTTGGAAGGGGTGCTTACCCTAGAGGATCTGCTTGAACGTTTACTGGGCGTTGACATCATTGACGAAAAAGACACAACAGTGAGCATGCGAAAGCTGGCCAAGATGATGACAAAGCGCAAAGAGCAGATGATGATAAAAAATGTGCCAGATGCGTCGCTTGAAAACTCAGCAAAGAAACAATAGCCTTATTAAACGATAAATACACGTACACAGCCCCTAATTGCTGCGGGGACCTCAAGATTTCGGCCATTATTAAGGATGATAGGTATGACACAGACGAAATGGAACAACATCATTAGTTCGAACGCTTCAATATATAGGCTCGCGGTCAAGCGAAGCCGGCTCTCACTCGCCTTGGTTGCGCTATTTACTTTGGGCTTTACGGTAGATGTGGCGGCACAAGAGTTGAGTATCCCTTGTGATGAGCTTGAAGAAAAAGCGTTAGCTGAAGCGAAAGCGAATGAAGTGGAGCGAATAACAGCATTTACACCCGCCACTCCTTTGAAGCGCGTAGACCCAAGATACCCACTTATAGCCGTAGAAAAAGGCCGTGAGGGGTGGGTTAGGCTAAGCTATGTTATTGACGAAGAGGGCAGAGTGAAAGACCCAGTCGTTGAAGATTTCTTCGGTAGTCCTTCCTTCAAGCGAAGTGCACTATCAGCAGTGAAGAAATGGCAGTACAACCCAGCGATAAAAGATGGCGAACCCACTCAGCAATGCCATCAGGCTGTTCAAATGGACTTTGCCATTGGCGGAAAAACGGGCGCCACCCGTAAATTTATTAAAGCGTATAAAGACGTAGACGAGATATTCAAAGCAGGTGACGTTGAAGCGGCAGATGAAGCGCTCAAAGAACTCAAGGGCTGGGATACGCTAAATCGTTACGAAAACGCCTGGTTGCTTAGCTTGGAGTCTCAGATTGCAAGTGAACAAGGTGATATCGAAAGGGAAGCGCGAAGTTTGGCTCGATTACTTGCCAGTAACGGGCAAAAGCGATTTAACAATAGCGTGTTTGATGACGATTATGTGGCTTACGTACTTCAGAAAAAAATTCTTCTTGATGCTCAACGTGGTATCTATGCTGAAGCTTTAAAGTCTTACCGCGCACTTCAGGAAATGGAGGCGCAAGAAACGCGAATCGGCGAGATTGCTGCTGTCATTAGTCAAATTGAAACCGCTATTGCATCTGAGGATAACCTACTGGTACCCGCGAATATGGGGGGCGATGGACATTGGTTCCACACGCTGGTAAGAAACAAGTTTGCATTTAATAACATTCAGGGCGAACTTGATACCGTTGAAGTACGCTGCGACTCTCATCGAGAAAAGTTTACAGTTGCTGAGGCACACGTTTGGCATATTCCTCAAGGTTGGGGGCAATGTCAGGTTATGGTTAAAGGTGACAGTGAAACCACGTTTGATTTAATTGAAGTCGCTAAAGGGTAACTGGCTTGCCCGCTCAAAGTGATACGGTTAACGCCAATTGGAAAAGGTGTTCAGTATAACTTTCGCTATTCTGGAAAAAGCGCAAGTTTTCTTGATGCCCTTTATTTAATTGCCATTCTGTGGTTACTGAGACGTGAGAGGTTGCGTCATATTTTACGCTAAGCGTATAGGCGTTGCCTCTGCTACCATTTGGGTCGTACACATTATTGTCGTTATCGGTAACACGGTACCAATCTATTCGAACAGCCGCCGTTAAATCTTTAAGTCCTACCGTTTGCAAATCTAAGGCTGCGGCAAAATAAGCACTCGCGAAATCATTATCAACCACATTTTCTCCCATAAGGGTATCGCCCTGGAGAAGCTGTGAAAACAGGGTTAACTCGGGAAGGGGTAAATATCGCAATGTTAACGAATGAAAGCGTGTATGCCATGCATAGATGCGGTCAGGATCAACAATGTTCGCATCGGCATTGTTATCGTAATAATAATAGCGTACTTCAGAACTGCGGTTATACGCCACATGGGCGCCAAAATAATAGCCAAAACGATTATCTATTTCTCTAAACGGTTCGGTCCATGCAGGTGCATTTAGCTTATCTTCATCAACAACACCGGGTATAGGCAGAAAATTTATCCGATCGTTGTGAAGCGATTGCCTGTCGTGAAGTGCAAAGCCGCGCCAAGAGAGAAGCGTGCCGATAGTGTCGTTACCTTTAAATAAACTGCCTAATATTTTCCATGACCAGTTGCTTCGCATTTGTCTGCCATTTTGTCTAAGGCTTAACTCTACGCCGCTGGTTCTGAGTTCTTCACCTATCCAACTGTTTATGGCCGAGTTTGTCAGGAAGTGAGGAGATAGCCAGCCAAAATCAGTATTTTCAGCTGAGATGGCAGGGTAAAATGCACCGACCTTTACTTCAGGCTTTATCGAAGAGGCAATGAGCGGACGATACTTTAGGTATAGTTGAGAAAAGTTAAGACGTTCTTCACCATCACGGTAAGCGTTTAATACACCAGAAAGTGTCCAAGCATTAGACAAGCGTTGCTCAGTTGAAATAATTGCCTGTGAGAGATGTAAGCCATCACCATCGAACCGCTGGTGGTTTATGCCAAACGCTTGAAAGCTTTGCGTGTTTTCCTGAAGCGCCCACGTGCCACGCACTAGAATATCGGTTTCTGCATAGATAGGTATCGAGAATGTCAGCAGTAGTTTTGCTAATGCGTATAAGGCAATTCGCATCAATAGTCGCCAAAGCCAGCGTCGAACTCGTCTTCACTGACCATGATGGTACTGAGCGTCCATGTTACTTCAGTATCCGCATTCACAGAGATGGATTTGGATGGGAACGCTTTTTCATCCTCCACTTGCGGGTGCCAAAAGCGTACGGTGTATTCACCGTGAGGAAGTGAAATCAAAGATTTCCCCTCACTGTCAGTTTTTCCAAAATAAGGAGAATCTGAAACAACAATGTACCCGAGCATCCAGTCATGAATATTACAGCCAATATCAACAACGCCCGGAGTGTCGAAGCGCAAGGGCTTTGCGGTAAACTCTTTATAAAGCTTTAATTCGAATTGCTTTGTGGGTGAAAAAGAATAGACGTGATGAAATAAGTTGTCGGCATTGGGGAAGGTTACTTCTGTGCCCGCTTTCACAACAAGCACGTGAGGCACGAACTGCTTATCAATTTGGTTCATGACGACGGCTTGAGGCTGAGGCATTTGATGCTCATTCACCTCAAACTGAGGCTCAAATAGAAACACGCCGTCGTTGACGGGTTTGTTATCGCTATCATTAAGCGTTATCGAGAACACTGCGGTTGGATTATTTTGGCTTAATGCAATACTTGAATAAGCAATAAAGAAAAGTGCGCTAGTATATGTTTTGTATTTCATTCAAGTACCACAGCGGTAAGCGTTAGTGAAAAGAAAGCGGCTTTTTTAACCATAGAATAAACCCAGTAATATACAACTGCGTTATACCTAAAGTATAGGACCTTCAAAGTGGTTAACTTATTTCAACTTCTGTGAACTTCTCGAAATAGCACGAGTAGAAAACCATGCTTACAACTGAGAAAATTTCCGCACTAAATTATGATAGACATGGTGCAGCCCATCAAGCTGTTCACGCTCTGCTGTGCCAGCATTTACCAGTGATTGAATACTCTGGTCTAGCTGGTAAAGCGTTTCACGTATTTGTTGATCGCTCACCATACTTTGCAGCCAAGTAATGGCGGCAATACGCTCACCTTTCGTCACAGGCGTGACTTTGTGAAGACTTGATGATGGATAGAGAATGGCGCTTCCTGCGTTGCACTTAATGCTTTGCTCGCCAAAACCTGTTTGTATAACGAGTTCACCGCCTTCGTACTCGTCTTTATCAGTAAGAAATACGGTCATTGACATATCACTGCGCAAAACATCGGGGGTATCTGGAATACGCATGATGGCAGCATCTACGTGATAACCATAGGTCTGTGATTCGCTGTAGCGGTTAAAACACGGTGGGAAAATACGTTGGGGTAGGGCGGCAGAGATAACCTGTGGATTATTACCTAATTTACTTAGCAGCGCGTTTGCAAGCTGTTGAACACGCTTGTCTTTTGCATCTGCCTGACCATTATTTTTAACGCCGGCAGCCATACCCATCGCCGTACTCTTGCCATCAACAAAGGGAACATTTGCCAGCTGCTGACGAAACTGAGCGACTTCGCTCTTCGTTAATAAATTATCAATAATAATCATTCTTTCAACGCTTTTTGAGATGTTTTCGATACAGAAGGACCTAGACGGTGGCCCGCCTAGGTCGTGCTAGCATTAAAATTCGTAGCTAACAGTACCTGTAATGTTGCGACCATCACCAATATACATGAAGGCCCCAGAACGGTAGGCGGCCGTCCAATATTCTTCATCAAATACGTTACCAATGTTAACACGGAACGTCAGTGACTCTGAGTGGTAGTAGTTAGCAAATAGGTTAACCACTTGATAATCAGGTACGACTATCGAATATTCACCGGTTTCAGCGCTATAGCCAGCGGCGGTGTCAGGTTGACCACCGTACATTTCTGACTGGTAGCTGTAGTCTCCACCAAAGGCAAACTTTTCGTTAGGCTGATAGCGCATTTGAATATAGAAGCTTTCATCAGCGAAATTACTTAACGCTAAACCAAGGTTATCTTCACTGTATGATTTAAGCACTTCCGAATCCATAAATGCAGCAGAGGCTTGGATGCTTAGCTTATCAGTAACATCTCCGCTTAAACCAAACTCAACACCTTCTACGCGGTTTTCGCCGGTGTTTAGTGTACCCAGTGTGGAATAGGCATCGCCAACGCTTTCGTGCACATCACTTTTGGTAATGCGGAAAAGTGCCGCGTTGGCCACTAATTTCTCGTCAAACAATGACCATTTAGTGCCTAGCTCAATGTTTTCTACCTGCTCCGGATCGGCTTGAGATGCCTGCTCTGGCGTACCGCAAATACCACCGTAACCACAGTTTGCACCAAGATCAGATTCGCCACCATTGATGTTAGTTGCTGTACTATAAGAGGCGTAAATATTGCCGTTCTCGGTTAGATCGTAAACTAAGCCCAAGTGACCGTTATAAAGTTCATCTGAAAACTCATAAAGATCGCTAGATGTCTGATTGCTGTAGTCATAGCTATCTACACGTAGGCCCGCAAAAACGTTCAAGTTTTCGGTGAGCTCAAAGGTATCCATTACATACATTGAATAGGTTTCAATATCGAACAGTGCGTCTACGTCACCACGGGTGAAAGCTTTGCCCATTAGTCCACTAATGTTATCAACTTCGTTTCCACTGCCATCAAGTAAGCAATAGCTTTCAGAAACGCCACGACGTCCTCTAGTTAGGCAGTTCGACGGGTTAGTGTAGTCCATATTGAACACGCCGTTATCAACCGACTCATCTGTATATTCAAAGCCAAATACAAAACGGTGGTCTAGGCCCGCAAAGTTTGTGTCCCAAAATAGGTTGAACTGTGTGGTTACATAGTCAACTTCCTGCCAACCTTGATGGTTACTTAGTGACAGCGTGTAGGCACCTGGCGCCGTAGGGTCTGTTTCATCGCGATTAGTACCACTCATGCCGGTGGTAATGTATTCATTTTCGGTCTTGCCAACACGCGTGGCATTGTAGAAACGAACGTTGTCGCTAATGTCGTATTCAGTACGCAGCGTAAACGTAGTAACTTCTGAGTTCTGGAAGTCTTCGTCTTGCGCATACACCGGAATATCTTCGAGTGGATAGCCCGCGTCTCTGTCGTAATAGCTTCCCAAATCAGGAATGTCTTCAGCATTTAAGTAATAAATATCACCAGTAAATGACAAACGGTCGGTCGGCTGATTCACGTAGGAAAGCTGAACACCCTCACGGTCACGCTCAATGCCTTCACGCCCTGGCTTGTCTTCTGATGAGTAGAGGCCGTTCAAGCGCACTGCACTGGTTTCAGAAAGGGTTTTGTTTAAGTCTACTGTTAAGCGGGTGTGTTCATCGGTACCTACCGCCGCATCTACACGACCAAAGTTATATGATGTCGATGCTTTCTTAGTAATGGAGTTTACTGCACCACCAGAAGAGCCGCGTCCAGCGAAAGTCGAACTTGGACCTTTGGTAATTTCAACCCGTTCTGTCGCAAAGCTCTCTCGTGTTGTCATGCCAGGGTCACGAAGACCATCCACAAACACATCGCTACGCGCTTCGTGACCACGAATAATGTAGCGGTCACCAAAAGCATTACCATTCTCACCCGTACCTAACGTTACACCTGCTTGCGCTTGTAAGATGTCTTTTAGGTCTGTTCTACCGCTTTCTTGAATTTGGTCTTGTGTAAGAACACTAATGGTTTGTGGTGTATCTACTAGGTCAGCCAGTCGACGAGGATCACCTGACTTGTTATAGCGATAAATAGACTGTTGAACTCCATGAATACGTATCAACTCTATCGCTTCATCGGTGACGGCTGCACATTCAGCAGAGGCTGCATCTTCGCATTTCTCTACATCTTCCTGTGCCATAACGGCACCACTGCCAAATGCCAATGCTGCAGCAATGGTTTGTGCGCCCATGGTTAATTTCGTGTTTTTCATTCTGCTTCCCTTGAGTGTGTGTAAGGACGACGGAGTCTATGAAATTATCTTAATAATGTAAATATAAATGATAACTATTATCATTAGTAAATTTTAAAGGGAGTTTTAAGCAGTGCTTAATTAAGTATTTACTGATGTGTTCGTAGGCGTTTTTTAACAAGGAGTAAGAGGTAAAGGCTTATTAATAGGCGCTACTATAAGGGAAAGTAAATCGTGACGATGACCCCCGTTTCATCATCTCTGTCATTTAGTGAAAGATGCCCCTTGTGGAAGGTGGCAATCATGTTGGCGATGTAAAGGCCCAGCCCTAAATGGGGAGAGTGAGCCGTACTTTGCACATCATTCTCTTTTCTTACCGAAACCATTGATTGAGTGAGCTGTTTTTTCATGCCCTTTGGCAAAAGAGGCCCGGGATTACTTACGCTTAAGGCAACCTGCTTATCTTTCTTCTCAAGCGCTATCAAAATTTCATCATTGCTTTGGCTAAAATCTACGGCGTTTGAAACAACCTTATCAAAAAGTTGAGCGACAAGCTCAGCAGAGCCATATACTTGAATAGAAGGTTCCGTTGATGAAAAGCGCCATTTTCGCTGCGCATAGGCGTGCCTGTAGCCTTCAACGCACCCCTGTATGACTTCAACAATATTGAAGTTAGCCATGTCTTCCTGCGCAATAGCTTGTTCAAGGCGCGTGGCTTCACTCATGCTATTCAAAATACTGCTTAACCGGTTAACACCAGATTGAGCCCGCTCTATAAATACGGCTTGTTGACTGGCATCGTCAACATTAGTCAGCATATCCAGTGACGATTTGACTACTGCGATAGGCGTTCTAAGTTCGTGCGACAGACGTGACGCCATGTTTTCCAAATACGAGTTGTATTGCTGTAACCGTGACAGTACATCGGCAAATGAGCGAGACAGATCGCCAATTTCATCTCGTTGATTTGACACCGGCAACGTGCCGATGATTTTGCCATTGTCATCAATGACGGCTTCGGTGTTGTCGCGCAGCAAGCGAATGCGGTTGGAAATTCGCGTAGCGAAGAGCAGGAGCCCTAATGTGCCTAGGGTCATCACTGCCAAAATAACGTGAAAAAGCTGCTCTAATGCACGGTTTCTTAATGTGCGAATGCCGTTGGTTGTTTGCTCTACAATAACCGCACCCATCACGTTACCTTGAATAAAAATAGGGTAGGCGGCAGAGAGTATAATGGCTTTATTATCGGGAGATAACCGCCATAGTGACTCCGGTTGTCCGTTAAGGGCTGTCCCTAAATCTTGCCCGGCTAGTGCATAAGCATCGTCAAGTTCGTCAATGAAATCTGAGGGCGGCCGCGTTAGGATTTGATAATAAAGGGGTAGTAACCACTCACTTTCTATCCAGTGCCACATTGAATTAGAAGGCGCTTCTTTTTCGTCTACCTTAATGCCAGTTGCAGATTGAATATCGCCTGCACGCGCCAGAACACGTTTATGTTTATCAACGACCCATACTCTTGAGTCAGCATATTTGAGGCCTGCTAAAATTCGCTCAATTTCCGGTGAAGGCGTAATAACAGTGCCTAATTCGCCGAGTTCTTTAGTGTTTGCGGTGCCCAGGGCATACTGTTTTAGACGGCGCGATTCATCGTCAACATCAACAATAGAAAATGCTAACCCGCCGGTGGTCATCGATAAAGGAAAGCGAAGCTCGATATTGTAACCGGTTGCGGTTTCCTGCCATCGTCCTTGAATAGACAGTGCGTTTTCTACCGCCCTTACAGTGGCGGTGTTGTCCGATAGTTTGTACGCATTGACCCAGCCACTTTCATAAGGCGCAACGACATATCTTGCGAGTTCACCTTGGGGCGTTTCAATGCCTATCAGCAAGTGATCACCTGTCTCTACGCTTAAACTGTTGGGCTGTCGCCACAGCAATACGTCATCACTCACTTCGAACATGGCATATAGAAATTGACCATAGCGCCCTACCATATGCTTAAACGACAAGCTCGTTGGTTCGCCATTGTATCCATTGTAATACTCAATGACCTCGCCGCTGCCATACTCGCTTATGAGTTCACTGATTTGCTGCCAGTCGTTCAGTTCGCCATCAAGGCGAATAGGTGACGGAATGGGGGGCGCATACAGGTCGGTACCTGGACGCACGTCTTGTAGGTAAGCAGATTGACTATCAAACAGCGCGGGGCGCTCATGAAGCGCAGTTGCCACAGCGCGGGCTGTACCAATCATGGTTTGTTCTTGACCGTTTCGCAGGTACTGCTCAAGCTCCCAAACGTAGTTATAACCTAGGTAGGGAATAGTGAATAGGAATAGCGACAGCACCATAAGCTGAAGGCGAATAGAAAAGCGAAATCCCATGGTTTTAGTCGGTTACCCTCGTTATGGTTAGCGGGTTAAGCACCCTTGGCGCAGCCCAATTAAAGCTGCCAGCGGTAACCCATGCCGTAAACCGTGTCGATATGGTCGAAGTTTGGATCGAGCTGCACAAACTTTTTACGCATGCGTTTTATATGAGAAGTGATAGTGGTGTCGTCTACCACCATGCGAGACTCATCCATCAACTGCTGACGGCTCTTTACGTGACCGGGGCGCTTGATGAGGGCGTGCAGCATCCAAAACTCCGTCACGGTGAGCAATACCGCTTGATTTTGCCAGCTAACGGTCATTCGTGACACATCAACTTTTAAATCACCGACTTTAAGCTCGTCTTTTTGCTGAGCAGGCGCAGCAAGTAAATCTGTGCGTCTAAATAATGCAGCAATGCGCGCTAAGAGGTGTGCCATACTAATGTCTTTAGTGAGGTAATCATCGGCGCCCATTCTAAGGCCGCTGATGGTGTCCACATCGTTATCACGAGCAGTAAAAAAGATAATAGGCAATGTTTGTGATAGCCCTCTTAACTGCTGACACAGCATAAACCCGCCCTCTATCTCATCTTTTAAACCTATGTCTATAATGGCCAAGTCGGGCAGTGTATGGTTAAACGCCTCAGCAGCAGATGGCCTGTCTTCGTAAGCGTTTACACTGTAACCTTGCGCTCTTAGCGCCAAAATATAGTTTTCACGAATGGCAGCATCGTCTTCCACTAATGCAATTGTCTTTGGCATACATTAATCCGCAATTTCAAAATGTGTATGTGTTCACACTATACCTGTGAAAAAAGCGGTTTGCTCAAGTTCGACATAAAATCCTCAAGCCTGCCTCATTTGCGCCATATTTGCGTCGTGCATATTGGTCATGTAGCGGAGTAAGTTCATGGCTGCGTCTTTTAACCAGAGGTGATAAGGCAAAGTAAGCGCATTGAGCAATGAATAGTCAATCCATCACAACATTTCCACGTTATTTCCATATTGCCGCGCCTTTTTCGCCATGAAAGCATTTTACTCTTTGTTACAGCCCTTTGGCGCAGAGCAACTATGCCTGCAGGGCTGTTTCGCGATTAACATGCTTTTATATAGACCGAAATTCGTACACCAAAGGCTAACACGCCCTCGTACGGGTCTGAAGACGACTAATCCATTGCGCGGCTGCATTTAAACATTCAGCCGCAAGGCAAAGCTTAACAGGCGCTACCGTAGAAGAGGTAAGGCTGCACTTCTACGCCTAAAAAAACTACCCTTTGCGCCGTGTGCTCCCCCAACAGTACATGGCGCTTTTTTCCGTTTATGCCTCATTCAGTCATAGGTTTCCCCTATGCTTCAATTTCTGAATAAGCCTGCGTGTTATTCTTGCATTTCATTTGGCCTATTTTTCATTATGACCCCACCTTGAACCGTTTAATACAGCGACTAAACGTGAGTGTATTCATTTAATAGCATGAACTGGGTTACACTTTGCAGATTAACGATTCTTGCCTAAGCAGGTTAGATGTCACACTCACAATACGGGTAAATAATGAAAGCGTTGGATATTCAAGGGTTAACAAAAACCTATAAAGGTGGTGTACAAGCGCTTAAAGGCGTAGATCTCACCGTGCAAGAGGGAGACTTTTTCGCATTGCTTGGTCCTAATGGGGCAGGTAAATCAACCACTATCGGTATTATTAGTTCACTGGTGAATCAAACTAGCGGCAGTGTTTCTGTGTTTGGCTATGATCTTACCACGCAAAAAGAGCAAGCTAAGGCCTGCATTGGTCTGGTGCCGCAAGAGTTTAATTTCAACCAGTTTGAAACCGTACTGCAAATTGTCCTCAATCAGGCGGGTTACTATGGCGTGCCGCGCAGTGTGGCAAAAGAGCGCGCTAAGAAATACCTTGCTCAGCTTGACCTATGGGAGAAACGCGATGCCCGCGCGCGGGAGTTATCCGGCGGTATGAAGCGCAGACTGATGATTGCTCGTGCATTAATGCATGAGCCTAAACTACTTATTCTCGATGAGCCAACGGCCGGTGTAGACATCGAAATTCGTCGTTCTATGTGGGGATTCTTAGAAGAAATCAATCGCCAAGGGATCACCATCATCCTCACCACGCACTATCTTGAAGAAGCTGAAATGTTGTGTCGCAATATCGCCATTATCAATAAGGGCACCATTGTGGAAAACACCAGTATGAAATCGTTACTGTCGAAGCTCAATGTTGAAACCTTCGTGTTAGATATAAAAATGCCGGAAAGTGGAGTAGAGAGTGCGGATCTTTTGGCTGGCTTTGAACACCGCCTTATTGACGATCATACCCTTGAGGTAGATGTTGAAAAAACCGAAGGCCTAAACCCTGTATTTACTCAATTAAGTGAAAAAGGAGTTCAGGTTATGAGTATGCGCAATAAATCAAATCGCCTTGAAGAGTTGTTTGTACGTTTAGTTGAATCGGCCAAGCAGGCAGGCTAGGCAAATAACGGGAAAGGTAAAACACAATGAAAACGGAAAGTACGTCGATGGACACAGAGCAAAACGTGGGTTGGTTTAAGCAAAACTACGTTGCGTTAACCACTATTTGGATAAAAGAATGCACGCGCTTTTTGCGCATATGGGTGCAAACTTTAGTGCCGCCAGCTATCACTATGAGTCTTTACTTTGTGATATTCGGTAGTCTTATAGGTAACCGAATTGGGCAAATGGGCGGGTTTACCTATATGGAGTTTATCGTTCCGGGCCTCATTATGATGTCTGTCATTACAAACTCTTACGCTAATGTGTCGTCTTCGTTTTTTAGCGCTAAGTTTCAACGCAATATTGAAGAGTTATTGGTATCGCCTGTACCTACGTCTGTCATTATTCTGGGCTACGTAGGCGGTGGCGTGGCGCGCGCTATACTCATTGGCATCATTGTTACTTTAGTGTCGCTCTTCTTTGTTGATGTGCAAATACACCACCTTGGTATCATTGCGCTAACCTTGCTACTTACCTCAACGTTATTTGCTACCGCTGGTCTCATTAACGCGATATTTGCGAAAACCTTTGACGATATTAGCGTGGTGCCGACATTCGTATTAACGCCCTTAACCTATCTAGGTGGCGTGTTCTATTCTCTATCGCTTTTGCCTGAATTTTGGCAATGGGTAAGTAAAGCTAACCCCGTTGTGTATATGGTTAACGGCTTCCGCTATGGTTTCTTAGGGGTGTCAGACGTCAATGTAACGCTGTCGTTGAGTTTGCTCGTAGGCTTTAATGCGCTTCTATTTAGTGTTGCGTATTATTTGCTTAAAACCGGAAAAGGTATTCGTAGTTAATGACAAGCGGCAACTCAAGAGAAATTACCACATCGCAGGTGGGTATCCATGACAAACTGGACGATTTAGTTAAGAAGTATCAAGTCAGTGAGAATAAAAGGCCGATTAGCGATCATACGCAAGCCGCTTTTGATGAGGTTTCCGCATGGTTAGATGGTTTCAGCGGTGAGGTGATTCTCGATTCTTGCTGTGGTGTCGGTGAAAGTACCGCCAATATCGCGCGGGCGAATCCCAATGCTCGCGTTATCGGCGTTGATAAGTCGGCACTGCGGGTTGATAAACATGCGCACTACAGCGCTGAACAAGATAACTACAGAGTTATACGCGCAGACGTGAATGACTTGTGGCGTTTGGTGAAACAGTCTAATTGGCAGGTATCGAGACACTTTCTCTTATATCCCAACCCTTATCCAAAGAAAACCCAGGTTCAAAAACGCTGGCACGCCAGTGCGGCAATGGTCGATTTAATGGCTATCACGCCCAATATCGAAGTGCGCAGTAACTGGCTAATCTATCTCATGGAATTTGCCCAAGCGGCTAAGCACTACGGTTGTATTTCTGATTTAACTGAAGTGACTGGCGACGCTCATATGACGCCGTTTGAGCGAAAATATCGGGGCAGTGGACAGTCGTGTTGGCAGTTACACTGTCGAAGCGAAGAGAGTTGAGCGGGTGAAGGGCTGGTATTTAGTTCAATACCAGCCTCTCTGTGGGCAAAACGACCCAGTGCCGTGCATTGCAATAAAAAGTAGGATGTTGCCAACGTTTGACCAACGTCTTTATCTCATTTTTAGCAAGCATATCTATGCAGACTGGTACTAGGCTAATGACGTGCGCTGGCGTTTCGCACGTTCGCCATTGGAGGGCTAAATACATAACCTTGCGCATAGCGAATAGGAAGACGTTTAACGCTTTCTAAGTGCGCCTCATCCTCAACGTGCTCGGCAATAGCACTGATGCTGTGACGTTCACATAGCGACAATAAGTAGTCGACGTATTCTCTTACCGCGTCCTGTTGGTCATAATGCTTGATTAACCCACCTGCGAGTTTTATTCCCCTTACTGGCAAACTTACCAAAGCGCGTATATTTCCCGGGCATGAGCCAACGTTATCTATAAATACGCCAAGTCCGGCATGCATACTTTTTTCTACAAACGCGGTTAAACTTTTTGGGTTAGATAACGCGGTAGAAGCGCTCACTTCAATACTGACACGCTCGGGTGTAGGGTAGCTAGCCAAGTGCATGATGAGAGTGTTTGAGAGCTCTTTATTATCTAAATCCCTGGCCGTGACATTGATACTCCATGGAATATTTACATCGTGAAAATAGCTTGCGCATTGCACAAACATACTTGCAGCAAGGGTGTTTACATGGTGTTCCCGTTCAATTAGGTAAAGAAACTCACTGGGAAGAAATGTTTTATCGCCTTGGGTGATAAGTCTTGCTAAACATTCGTATCGCCAAACCCCCTGACTTTGTAAATCCACGATTGGCTGAAAATAAGGCACAATATCTTCGATGGAGAAATTCTCGGATATTTCGCGTATGGGCATAAACCGACCTCCTTACATTGTCGTATTGATAATGTTTGACGAATTGACTGCGCAAAAAGCATAGCTTGTATAGCAGATTAAACATCAACACTATTCACAAATTAAATATAGTAGAGACTCTGAAACTTTGCGGCGCTAATTTTAACGTAGTAATGTGTGGTAACTTGGTTACCTGTTGACGGGTCCCACGTTCCACTACGCGTCTGTTTGTATGTTAACGCTGCCCAATTAATCTATATCGTGGGTTTTGTGCAACGAATTGCTTATTGCTGCCTCTTGGCGTGCATGGCAATCTGATGTAAAGTGCGACACCCTGAAAGTGTTGTGATAAGTTTTCAGGTTTGGCAACGAATGGACCGCGCCAGCACGCTTTAATCTGAAGGAGGTTATCCTTTAGGGAGGCGAGCAAATTAGTTGTGCTGATTAATACACGCTAAATGGCTAGAAGGAAAAGTAAGTGTCAGGCCGGTGTCCTACAAAACCGCCTGTTGATTTTGCCTGGTAAACCCAGTGCGAAATGTGTGAATGTTTTAAGTATGAGGTGTGTTGAGTGGGTGAAGCGCAAGTTAGTTTAGAGCACCTGTTTAGGGTCTTTACCAAACCTGAACACAAAGACTCAAAGCTGGCTCAAATTGAGCAGCATTTATCAGACAATATCTTAGATTTCTTGTCTCAGCATGTCGTGACAAAAAAGACATCGCTAGAAGAGATTGAAAAAGACTTCTCAGACTCAAAAGTACCTGAGTCACCTGAGTTTGTGTCGACGCATGCCGAAAGTTTACTAGATAAGCTGGTTGCTCACTCTGTTAATACTTATTCTCCTACTTTCATTGGTCATATGACCTCTGCGCTCCCCTATTTTCATTTGCCCCTTTCTAAACTGATGGTGGGGCTTAACCAGAACCTGGTGAAAATTGAAACGTCGAAAGCCTTTACGCCCTTAGAGCGTCAGGTGCTGGGTATGATGCATAACCTAGTGTACGACCAGCCCCAAAGCTTTTATGACGAACATCTGCACAGTGCTGCGCATTCGCTAGGTGCCTTCTGCTCTGGGGGAACTATTGCAAATATCACTGCACTTTGGGTTGCACGCAACAAGCTTCTTGGACCGCAAAAAGGGTTTTCTGGTGTAGCAAAAGCCGGCTTGGCCGCCGCGTATCGACATCTAAATATTAATAATTTAGGTGTAATGTGCTCTAAGCGTGGTCACTACTCGCTGTCTAAAGCGGTAGACGTATTGGGGTTAGGTCGTGAACAATTACTAACCATACCCGCTCCACGACAAACCTTAGATCCAGCGAAAGCTCTACGTATTGGTAAGCGTTATCATGATGAAGGCAATAAGCTACTCGCTATTGTTGGAGTAGGGGGCACGACCGAGACAGGTCACGTAGACCCTCTTGATGAGTTGGCAGATGTTGCTAAAGAGCTAGGCTGCTGGTTCCATGTGGACGCGGCTTGGGGCGGAGCCACACTATTTTCCTCACGCTATCGAGATAGACTGAAGGGGGTTGAGCGAGCAGACTCGGTCACCATCGATGCGCATAAGCAGATGTATGTGCCCATGGGCGCAGGTATGGCGCTATTTAAAGATCCGCAGCATGCCAATGCAGTAAGACATCACGCTCAGTATATTCTTCGGGCTGGTTCAAAAGATTTGGGAGCCACAACCTTGGAAGGTTCTCGTAACGGTATGGCCATGATGGTCTACTCGGCGCTGCACATCTTTGGCCGAAAAGGTTACGAGCTGCTCATCGACAGTAGTATCGATAAGGCGAAAGACTTTTCGCACATGATTGATAAAGCGCGTGACTTTGAGTTGACCACAACGCCAACTTTATCATTATTGACCTATCGCGTGTGCCCTGAAGAAGTGCAAGAAAGATTGAAGCACGCCGATGCCAAAACCCGTAACGCAATTAATGAAAAAATTGATGCCCTTGTTGTCGCAGTTCAAAAGCAACAGCGTGAAGCGGGTAAGTCATTTGTATCCCGTACTCGCTTAGAGGCACCCGATTACCCTTCTCAATGTATAACCGTGTTTCGCGTTGTACTGGCAAACCCGTTGACGAGCCACAACGATTTAGCGGCTATTTTAGCCGAGCAACATATGATTGCTAAAGAAACGCAGGCATGGAAAGACGTGATGGAATTTGTTCGTGAAACAGAGAAGGTTGCTTCTTAGCTAGGGCGCGTCGAGCACAAAAAAGTTAAATAAAAAACGCCCGGTATAGCAACAGCTATACCGGGCGTTTTTTTATTGTCAATTTAGACGGTGCTCAAAGATACGCATCAGCAGCAACACGAAAATAAGGTATTTAGACGTTGTGTTTCGCTACGTAGGTTAAGCATGCCTATCGACTAATCTGAAGGTTATCAATGAGACGGGTTTTACCCATAAACATCGCAACCAGCAAGACAAGGTCCTTGTCGCTTTCGTCGGCGGCCTTAAACGTATGCGCGTTGACTACCTGGCAATAATCTTTTTTAAAGCCCTTGGCTTCCAAGTTAGTCACCATCACCTTTTCCAACTCAGCAAAGTTAAGGTTACCATTTTCGATACTCGCCTTTATGCGCTGCATTTCTTCAAAAATAGCACTGGCGGTTATCTTCTCAGCCTCAGTCAGATACCCATTGCGTGAACTCATTGCCAACCCAGAGGTTTCCCGCTCGGTAGGTACGCCGTGCACGTTAACTGCCATCGATAAATCATGAGCAAGTGCGCGAATAACCTGTAGCTGCTGAAAATCTTTTTCGCCAAAAAAAGCATCGTCGGGCTGCACCATGTTAAATAGCTTGGTAACAACAGTCGCTACACCGCGAAAATGACCTGGGCGGCTTGCACCACAATGAGAATCTGAAATGCCTGGAACCTCAACAAAGGTCTGAACATCAAGACCGGCAGGGTACATTTCTGCGACACTAGGCAAAAATACCGCATCTGCGCCCACAGAGATAAGCTTGGCTTTATCTTCTTCAATGGTGCGTGGATAGGCGTCCAAGTCTTCATTGGCCCCAAACTGCATAGGGTTGACGAATATGCTGACGACAACTCTGTCGTTGTGCGCTTTTGCCTTTTTAACTAATTTAAGATGGCCATCGTGCAGGTTGCCCATCGTTGGCACAAAGCCTACGGTCTCACCATCACGTCGCCATTCATTAACGGTGCTGCGTAATGCTGAAATACTATCAACTACTTTCATAGATAACCTCGTTACTCGAAGCTGTGTTCTGCCGATGGAAATGCACCGCTTTGCACATCTTCAATGTACTTTGATACGGCTTTACGCATATCGCCTGTTTCTACTAAATAGTTTTTAGAGAATTTAGGCATATAGTTAGCGCTAATTCCAAACATGTCATGCATTACCAAAATTTGGCCATCTGTGTCTTTGCCCGCGCCAATCCCAATAACAGGAATCGTCAGAGCTTGGCTTACGGCCTTGCCTAGCGACGAGGGTACACATTCTAGTACGAGTAACTGGATGCCTGCTTCTTCTAATGCTTTTGCTTCACTCAGCAGTTTTTCTGCTTGGCTTGCTTCACGGCCTTGCACTTTAAAGCCGCCGAATACATGCACTGACTGAGGTGTTAAGCCTAAGTGACCGCACACAGGCACACCGCGCAGGTTTAAGCCCTTTATGGTGTCACATAACCAGCTTCCACCTTCCATCTTAACCATACTTGCACCTGCAGCCATTAATTTTGCTGCATTGGCATAGGTTTGTTCTGGGGTGGCGTAAGACATAAACGGCATGTCGGCTAAAACGAAAGCGCGTTCGGTGCCGCGACGCACACTTTTCGTATGGTAAGCAATGTCTTCGATGGTTACTGGCAGTGTATCGTCCTGCCCTTGGAGAACCATGCCTAGAGAATCACCAATGAGTAGCGCATCAACGCCTTGCTCGTCGAACATTTTGGCGAAGCTGGCATCGTAAGCGGTTAAAGATGTGATCTTTTCCCCGGCTTGCTTTTTCTTAAGCAAGCCCGAAACTGTTACTTTCTTCATGACATGTCTCAGATTGATATTTGTTGATATCGTGTGGCGAACTATACGGATTTTGCGGCTAATTGGAAGTGCGTAGGCGACGAAGTCCGTCTAGGGAACAGTTGGCTACCCAGGCTGATATAGGTTTGCCGTCGTGCATTACCATGTTGGGCGCAATTTCAAACAAGGGCACCATAACGAATTCACGCTCAGCCATACCGTAGTGGGGAATAATTAAGTCTGCGGTATCAATATTTTCGCTGCCATACAGTAAAATATCGAGGTCCAACGTACGTGGTCCCCAGCGTTCACCCTTGCGTTCGCGACCTTCTTCCAATTCGATACGCTGAAGCTGCTTTAATAGTCCGTGAGGCTTTAAAGATGTTTCAATCAAACAGACGGCATTGATATAGTCAGGTTGGTCTTTTGGACCCATTGGCTTGCTTGAGTATAGCGATGAGACTTTCAATACTCGTGTATCTTCAATCTCACCGATAGCGTTAAACGCACGCTGGGCTTTGCCCTGGCTGTCACCAAGGTTACTTCCTACACCGATGTACACTTGTTCTTTATGCATCAGGACCTCGTTTAGCCGGTTTACGCTTGCGCTTACGCGGCGCGCTCTTTGCTCCGCCTTCGCTCTTACGAAGGGCATTCAGCATGCCTTTCTGTTTGCCGTTGTCCGCGTGCTGGAAATGCGTCCACCACTGAGCCAGTTCAAGTAAGTCGCCGCCTTCTGTCTGACCTCGAACTAATAAAAAGTCATAGCCTGCTCTGAACTTAGGATGGGTAAGGAGTTGAAATGCGCGGCGTCCGAAACGTTTGGGTAACCGCTGCTGTAGAATCCATATGTCCCGAATTACGGTAGAGAAACGCTTCGGTATCATGATGCGCTGAGTTTGACGAGAAATTACTTCGCCAGAGGCAATATTGAAGGCGTCGTGAGCATTTAAGCCAGATTCACTCTGTAGGCGCTGCGACTGCTCTTCAACGGGATACCATAGTAATGCGGCATACAAAAACGCCGGCGTTACCCGCTGGTTACTATTAATACGCTCATCGGTATTTGCAAGCACGCGGCGTACAAACTGCATTTCTCTGCTATTTTTATCTTTTAAGAAAGGTGTTAGCTGCGGAAATAAGGGGTCGATCAAACCGTATTCGTGCAGCATCAAAAAAGTATCTTCGCCTTTGCCTGATAAAAACAGTTTGAGCGTTTCTTCAAATAGGCGCGCAGGCGGGATGTTCTGCAAGAGATTGGCGAGCGACTTAATCGGCGCTGCGGTTTTCGCTTCAATGCGCATGTTGAGCTTAGTGGCGAAACGTACGGCACGTAACATGCGAACCGGATCTTCACGATAGCGTGTTTCAGGGTCGCCGATGAGCTCAACTTCGCGTTTCTCGATGGCAGCTAACCCATTCGCAAAGTCTTTAACTGTGAAGTCAGCTACGCTGTAGTACATGGCATTAAATGTGAAATCACGACGTTCGGCATCTTCTTCAATAGTGCCAAATACATTGTCGCGCACGAGCTGGCCTTCGGCATCACGCTTGGCTAATGACTTGCCTTTGGGAAGATTTTCGTCTTCGTCTGATTCTTGGTGGTGCCCTCGGAAAGTCGCTACTTCAATAATTTCGCGGCCAAACACGATATGTGCCAGTCGAAAGCGTCTGCCGATAAGGCGGCAGTTTCTAAACAAACCTTTTATTTGTTCAGGTGTGGCATTGGTTACCACATCGAAGTCTTTAGGTTCATGCCCCATCAAAATATCGCGTACACAGCCTCCTACCAAATAGGATTCGAAGCCTGCTCCATTAAGGCGATACATTACTTTCAATGCATTTGCGCTTACGTCTTCGCGAGATATACCGTGCTCTCCACGGGTCATAGTCCTAGGCTTCAAGGCGTTAGGTGACGAACTCTCTTTCGAAAAAGCGCGCTTAACAGATTTAAAAACACGATGAATGATGATGGTATCTCCACATACTATAAAGGTTCGTTATAATAAGTTGATTCATGCTGTGGAACAATAATTTCGGGCGTTTTCACAACTTTTTTCCTGTTCCATAATGATATTGCCTCCGTTAGCACGGTGTTGACGTCGTCAAAGGCTGCCGCATTGGGAAAAGAAAAACCGAGGAAGTTCATCACTCGCACAATGTTTTCTATTGGCGTTTTATTATCCACTGGCGCAGCTCGATTTTGTTTACTTAGCTTCCTGCCTGGTGCAACAGCAGCAACAGGAATGTGACCATATTCAGGCGCATCATATCCCAACGCTTGATATACCGCGCGCTGCAAGGGAGTAACGTCAATCAGGTCGCAACCTCGAATTACATGGTTAACGTGTTGAAACACATCATCGAGAATAACGACAAGATTATACGAAAATAAGCCATCTCTGCGTTTGAGCACAACATCTTCTGCTTGTTGGCTACCGTAGATTGCCGGGTTTGTCAGAGCGTGATGTGAACCGTTTTGTACATGAACCGGCTGTGGCTCAACTACGCCCATAATAACATCGTTAAACGCCTCAAGCTGCGTATCAAGTTTTAACCTTATTGCACTATTTTCTTCATCAATAGCTAATAAGGTCGCGCTAGATTTATCGCGACATCGTCCGTCATAGACGCCACCCATCGCTTTAATTTGTTTTCTTGTGCACGTGCATCGATACGCGCGGCCCTCATTGATAAGTGCGTCGAGTACTGCTTGGTAGCGCGTGTGCTGCTGACTTTGATAAATCACCGCATCGTCCCAGTGCAGGCCATGCGCCTCTAGAGTAACGAGAATATCTTTGTCGATGCCGGCAATACAACGCGGTTCATCAATGTCTTCCATGCGCAGCAGCCATTTACCACCATGATGTTTAGCGTCGAGATAGCTGGCAACGGCAGTTACTAATGAACCGAAGTGAAGTTGACCTGAGGGGGAGGGAGCAAAGCGCCCTACATACGTATTATGCATAAAATAGAGGGTTAACAAAAAGCCCCATCTTTTCGGGATGAGGCTTTCGTTAACAACGTAATCGAGGCTTGTGAATTAACCTTGGAGTTGCTTTTCTTTGATTTCTGCCATCGTCTTACAGTCGATACACAAATCGGCAGTAGGACGGGCTTCTAAGCGGCGAATACCGATTTCGATACCACATGAATCGCAGAAACCGAAATCATCTGCTTCAATTCGCTTAAGCGTTTTTTCAATTTTCTTTATTAGCTTACGCTCACGATCACGTGTGCGTAACTCAAGACTAAATTCTTCTTCTTGAGCAGCGCGGTCTACCGGATCAGGGAAGTTTGCGGCTTCATCCTTCATGTGAGTTACCGTACGGTCAACTTCTTCGCGAAGTTGGTTACGCCATGCTTTTAGCAACAATCTGAAGTGCTCTAGCTGGGCATCGCCCATGTACTCTTCGTCAGCTTTAGGCTCGTACGGCTGCAAACCTGCCAGCGCTAATAGTCCTAGGGATTTTGTTTCTTTTCCTGTTGGCATGTGCCACATCTCCTACACTACGACATCCATCTTGTCCTGATTGGACCGATATCTATATCAGACTCGACAGCTTCAGGCAATCAATCGTGTCTATGTAATTATTATGCTGGTGTGTCATTTTTATCATTTAACCAGATGGCTTCCAGCAAACGTATTAGTGCGTTCTCCCACTAAAACAAGGCGCAAATATGAAGGCGAAATGAAAAAAATCAACCTATTTTTTATAAAATCAAGGGGAGTGTTTGATTTAATAGGATTTTTTGTTCATCTATTATACAGCTTGCAGCGACCACTGATACACCAGCGTTAGCGGCAATCTTTACGCTTTCAGCGTAGGTTGGATCAATATGCGTGGCTATTTGTACACTCTTAATCGCCGTGTGCTGGACACAAAACAGCAAGGTCGTTTTTACACCATTTTCAGCGAGACGGGCGAGCTCTAAGCAATGTTTAGCACCCCGTTGCGTTACAGCGTCTGGAAAGAAACCTTTATCACCATCTGCTAGGGTGACTGATTTTACTTCTACATATTCCGCTATCTCGTTTAGCTGCTCATCTTTACGTGTTAATCGAAAATCAAAGCGGCTGTTAGCTAAAGGTGGTGTTACTTCTGCTTTCCAAGAGGTTATATCAGAAAATTGTTCCAGGACCTTGTTATCTAATGCTTCTGCCACCAACTTATTAGCATTGTGCGTATTAATGCCGATGAAATGACCGTCGAAGGTTTTAGCAAGCTCCCATGTGTATTTTAGTTTTCGGCTAGGGTTAGTCGACTCGCTGAGAAATACGGTGTAACCAGGTTCGGCGCAGCCGGTCATAGCCCCAGTATTAGGGCAGTGTGCGGTTACGACAGAACCATTATCAAGCTCGACGTCGGCAAGAAAACGCTTGTATCTTTTTATCAGGGTGCCACGTAGTAAAGAAGGTGAAAACTTCATGTGCCGCCTTTGTTTGCAGAAAAATAGTTAAAGCTGCTTGAGTGAGCTGTCGCCTAAACTCATCAGCACAGCGTGCTAGGCACAAAAGAGTAACAAACATTTGCGTGAGCGCAAAAAGCGTTCACCAGTAAAACAACGAAGTATAAGGAAAAAACGCGATGGCAGAATTTACCGTTAGCCTTTCGAAAGACAGCGCAAATGCTGTTTGGGGCGAAAGTGCAAAGCTTTCTTTTAATGCATCAGGTGCAGTTATTCATCTGCCTGATGACAAGCTTAACGAGCGTTTAATTCAACAAGCGGCGAGAAAACTAGATGGTTTGAATTTGCCTTCAGTGACCTTGACAGGAGATTGGCATAAAGAGCAGCAGTGGGCATTTGCGTTAAGTTTCACACGAGCCCGTAAGCCTGCCTCAATTAAGTGGGCAGAAACCAATGATAAAGCGGCGCTAGAGCAAGAGTATGCCGCATTGCTTTTCACTCGTCAGTTAGTTAACGAAACACCAGAAGACTTAAGCCCTGAAACGCTAGCTACACGGGCGGCCCAATGGCTTAAGTCACTCGGTGGAGACAAGGTTTCTTACTCAATGACAGTAGGTGAAGCGCTCAAAGAACAAGGTTGGATTGGTATCTATAACGTAGGCCGCGGCAGTGAGCGCCCACCGGCGATGTTAGTATTAGACTACAACCCAACCGGTAATGAAGATGCCCCTGTCGACGCTGTACTTGTGGGCAAAGGCATTACCTTTGATAGTGGCGGTTACAGCATCAAGTCGAGTGAGGGCATGCTCGATATGAAATGCGACATGGGTGGAGCCGCTACGGTAACCGGCGCTTTAGGTTTAGCCATAACACAGGGTATTGAAAAACGAATTCAACTTATTCTTTGCTGTGCAGAAAACCTGATAAGCGGCCACGCTTATAAATTGGGCGACGTTTTGACGTACAAAAACGGTGTTTCGGTAGAAGTCGTTAATACCGATGCTGAAGGACGATTGGTGCTCGCTGATGGGTTAATGGCGGCTACGGAAACGGGAGCGCCATTAATTATTGATGCAGCAACGCTAACCGGTGCTGCTGTGGTGGCGCTTGGATCTGATTACCACGCGGTGTTTTCATTAGATGATAATGCGCGCGAACAAATGCTCAATGCTGCGAAAGAAGAAAACGAACGCTTTTGGCCCCTTCCTCTTGAGGATTTTCACGCCGAGCGCTGCCCGTCAGCATTCGCAGATACGGCGAATAGTAGACCGGTCAAAGGCGGCGGTGGCGGTGGTGCGTCAAATGCCGCAGGCTTCCTCTCGCGTTTTGTAAAACCTGAAGGCTGGGTGCATCTGGATTTAGCCGCGGCCTATCACGGCGGCGCGACATCTGAAATGCCGGTGGGGGCAACAGCGAAGGGGATCCGTTCTATCGCGAGAATGCTAAGAGACTTCAGTGCGTAAAGACTGCCTGAGCTAAACGTTGCAAACGGCTTCATGTACGCTGCTGTTGCACGTTGTCGTTCAGCTAAACACTATCTAAGGAAGGGGCGCAATGACAAATATCGCGCCCTTTTTATTATACCAATCTGCATAGATCGTTGCCCACTCAGAAGCTTGCCAGCCCTTCCCGAAGGGCGAGTTAAAAATGTTCGTACTCTTTGTTGTGTCACCTTGATGTAGAACCACTGTACCTGTGGTAACACGCCACGATTACGAACATTTTAAGTCTCGCTGAGCGGGTAATTGTCTATGCGGGCTGGTATTAAATGCCGCCCAAGCGTTCGGCGAGTTGTTTGTAGCGTTCAACGTCTGAGCTGTCGAAGAGTGGATTGCCATCAGTGTCTTTGTCTTTCGATACTAATAAACTCTCTCGCTCAAGGCGCTCAACCCTAACATCTTGAACGCCGAGAAAGGCTGCCACTTCTTTCACTGTCATTAAACTCATTGGTTTTTTCCTAGTTTTGATTATTGTTATTTAAGGCTTGTTAAGCCCTATCGTAAGGCAAATACTATTTTTATTCATTACACCAAAAGTACGTTTGCTATGACATTACCTAAACGGAGTAAATTTAAATTTTTAGGTGATTAATCTCATCGTACTTGAAAGTAAATAAAGCTTACATTTTTACAATGACTTCTTCGAAGGCGCACTAACACCAACGCTCTCACTTTATCTTATTTCTTAGTTAAGCGCATTTCGGCGAATTTTCGACTATTTTTTTGTGTTTTGCTCAACGTTATCCGTGCTCTGCCATCTAAAAGGAGGGAAGAAAGAGACCGGTGACGGGCAAAAGAGGTTTTTTACTTAGAGAGCTTGGTTTACCATTGCGCGCCAACCGAGGCAATCTTGAGTTATACTCGAAAGTTTACCCTTGATAATTTAACCAGTAATGGGCTTATGCTCAGTTCCGGAGACACGTAGAATATGGACACTTGGTCTGCTGCCATCATGCTCTTTTTGATCATGGATCCCCTTGGTAACCTGCCTGTGTTCATGTCGGTACTCAAATCCATTGAACCCAAGCGACGACAATTTATTCTTATCCGAGAATTATTATTTGCCTTAGGTATCCTGTTCCTTTTTCTTTTTAGCGGGCAATCGGTGCTTAACTTTCTGAACGTCGAGCAGGAAACGGTGAGTATCGCAGGTGGTATCATTCTATTTTTAATCGCACTTAAGATGATTTTTCCATCATCAGGCAGCACTAGCGGCTTAGCGGTAGGCGAAGAGCCGTTTCTTGTACCTCTTGCTATACCTATGATTGCAGGGCCTTCAACTCTGGCAGCGCTCATTTTACTTGCTAATCAGGCACCCGATAGAATGGTAGACTGGTCGATAGCGCTCGCGGCGTCATGGACCATAAGTGCTGTAATTCTCATGTTTTCAAACGTTTTCCATAAAATTTTAGGGGAGCGTGGTCTAGTTGCTATGGAACGATTAATGGGTATGATCCTTGTGATGATTGCCATCCAAATGCTTCTCGATGGCGTTACCAAATATTTCATGCATGCCACTGGAGCACTATAAAAAATGGTAAAGCAAAAGCTTAATACATTCGGACGGGTTCGCGCCTTAGAGGGCTGGAAAGCCATTGCATTTGGTGCTGCATTACTTGAGCGTATGTTGCCAAATTACGCTCTTTTTTGTGACTTAACAGACAGTGGTGATGCAGATGCGCTACGCAATTGTTTAAATTTAGTGTGGGAAACACTTAAGTCACCGAAAAGTAAATTTAACATTGCCGTGCAGCTTGAAAAGGTAGAGGTTGCTACCCCAGACACCCATGATTTTGATAATTATGGCGTATATCCAGCGATCGATGCTGCAATTGGGCTTGCCGGTTTACTGAACCTGATGGCTGGCGATGATCCGCAAGGTGCGGTTGTCATTAGTAAACTATCTCAGGGAAGCGTTGAAGCTTACTTGCTTGCTACCGAAGAAGCAGATGATGACACTGTCAAAGCACATCCGCTTATGGAGTTTGAAGTAGAAGTGCAACATGAGCTTCTTGATTATGTAGAGCAAGCAAAGTACCCGGCAAAAGCGGCCGATGAAATGAAAGCGCTGGCGTTAGAAGCCGGTATTTCTAATATCGGTCTTGAGCTGTAACCGCCCTGTGCTATCGCCTTTTTCTGGCTGTGAATAATACCAATGCAAATAACGGTGGTGCAATCCATGTGGGTATTTGTATGTTATTAAAAGGGAGCGTGTTGCTGCAAAACCGCATGCCTTAAAACATTCGAGGCTTACTCAACCTCAATTAGCATATAGCGTAACGCGCTTGTTTGCTTTTCTTTTATAATCTGCCAGCGGTCTGGTAAAGAGGGGGTTATCAAGCTACTTTCATGTTCCAGATACACAACGCTACCGCTTTGCACAATGTTATTTTCTTCAAGGGACGTGAGCGTAGGTGCCACCAACTCCCTCGCAAATGGTGGGTCGACAAAGACGATGTCGTAGGGAGTATGGTTAATACTGGTTAAAACACTCAATGCATCACCTTGATGAACGTGGGCAGATATCGACTCGTTTGACTTTAGTAGAGCGAGGTTACGTTCAAGCTGGGTTGCAGCCTGCCTATCGAGTTCGATAAAATCACAATGTGATGCATAGCGAGAGAGCGCTTCTAAACCTAACCCTCCCGAGCCTGCAAATACATCAAGACATCGAGCTTCATTAACGTACGGCATCAACCAATTGAACAAGGTTTCTTTGTTTCTGTCTGTGGTTGGCCTCAACCCTTCTGCATTAAGTACAGGCAACTTCCTTCCACGCCATTGACCACCAATAATACGTATTTGTCCTGTGGCGTTTGCGCCCTGGGTTTTCCCTGATTTTTTCTTATTTTGGGATGAATAAGGTTTTTTTGCAGAAGATGGTGCCCGAGTAGGGCGAGAAACTCGCTTCATAGTGGCTGACAATGGTATCATGCGTTCATACATTAGGCGGCAAGTGTAGCCGAATTTGCTCAGAATTTATAAGGATTTGTCCTAACGATGTCGAAACTTTTTGGCTGGTTCAGTAAGAACAAGAAAGCAGAGAAAC
>NZ_BLIG01000032.1 GCF_009811415.1 Alteromonas sp. KUL106
AAAAGCCGAAAGAGAAGAAGTCTCTATTTGCGCGTTTGAAAGAGAGTTTGTCTCGTACAAAAGAAAACTTAGGTAGTGGCATTGTTAGCCTATTTAAAGGCAAAGCCATTGATGACGAGTTGTACGAAGACTTGGAAACTCAGCTTTTAGTTGCTGATGTAGGTATGGACACTACCCAGAAGATCATCAACCATCTTACCGATAGTGCCTCGCGCAAAGACCTTAAAGATGCGGAAGCCTTGTTAGAGATAATGAAACAACAAATGTCTGGTATGTTGTCACAGGTCAATCAACCCCTACCTGAAGTGATAAAGGCACATGACGCCAGTGAAGGACCGTTCGTTATTTTAATGGTTGGCGTAAATGGTGTAGGTAAAACCACCACCATTGGTAAGCTGGCTAAGCAATTCCAGCAAGAAGGGAAAAAAGTCATGCTTGCTGCAGGCGACACATTCAGAGCTGCAGCGGTTGAGCAACTTCAAGTTTGGGGTGAACGTAACAATATTCCTGTAATTGCACAGCATACAGGTGCAGACAGTGCATCTGTACTTTACGATGCACTTGAGGCAGCAAAGTCTCGTGGTACAGATATTTTAATTGCGGATACCGCAGGGCGTTTACAGAACAAGAACAACTTGATGGAAGAGCTCAAGAAAGTGGTTCGCGTAATGAAGAAGATTAATCCCAACGCACCTCACGAAGTTATGCTGACTTTAGATGCCGGCACCGGGCAAAATGCAATTAGCCAAGCGAAGTTGTTTAACGAAGCAGTGGGTTTAACGGGTATTACCTTGACCAAGTTAGACGGTACTGCAAAAGGCGGTGTTATTTTCTCTATTGCTGACAAGTTTAATATTCCTATAAGGTATATTGGTGTGGGTGAGAGTATTGATGATTTGCGCCAGTTCGACGGGCAAGAATTTATTGATGCGCTATTTAGCGAGATGGAATCGCCTGAAAGCTAAGAATGGTAAAGCGGTAGGGAAAGAGAATGATAAAGTTTGAGCAGGTAAGCAAAACCTATCCGGGCGGTCAGCGCGCGCTTAGCAAAGTGAACTTTCATATAGCTCCTGGTGAAATGGCCTTTTTAACAGGGCATTCAGGTGCGGGAAAAAGTACGCTCCTCAAACTTATCAGCTTAATGGAGCGTCCTACGGTCGGGCGTGTTTTGATAAATGGTCATGATCTTAATGCCATTACCCGCCGAGATATCGCCTATATTCGTCGCGATATTGGGATGATTTTTCAAAGTCATCAGCTTTTGATGGATAAGTCTGTTTTTGACAATGTGGCCTTGCCGCTAGTGATTGAGGGTTATACTCACAAAGAAATACGTAAGCGCGTTGAAGCTGCACTTGAAATGGTTGGCCTTCGAGATAAAACTCGGTGTTTACCCATCACCTTATCGGGTGGTGAACAGCAGCGCGTGGGAATAGCACGAGCAGTTGTTAATAAACCTCCACTACTTCTTGCCGATGAACCTACGGGTAATCTCGATCCCAAACTCTCTATGGAAATCATTCGCCTGTTTGAAGACTTTAATCAAGCCGGTGTATCAGTGTTAATTGCGACCCACGACCTCGGCCTTATTGCCCGAATGCGATACCGCACGCTGACGCTAAAGAATGGCCAAATGATTACTGATGGCCTGACAGACGGCCTCGACAATGGTGCAGACGGCAGTAGTGAAGGAGCCTGGTCATGAGTATTTTGTTCAAAGGACGAGCGAAGGGGGCGACGTCAGCGAAGGTTGGGATTGTTCAATCTATCGTTATGTTCTTCGTTAGCCACGTGCGTCAAGCGTTATCAAGTTTAGGCGAACTCTGGCGTCAACCGCTAGCATCATTAATGACAATTGGTGTATTGGGGCTAAGTATTACGTTACCTAGCACCCTTTATATTATGGTCAAAAATACGGAAAAAATTACCGCTGGCTGGGATCAGGCCTCGGAAATTTCGTTATTTTTAAAGCCCACTACTAACGCTGCAAGTTCACAGCAATTGGTGGCTAGGCTGAACGCATGGTCTGAAATAGACAGCGTCGTTTATATTCCCGCTGACGATGCACTCAAAGAGTTCCAGCATTTATCAGGGCTTGGTGATGCGATAGCATATCTGGAAAAAAATCCACTACCAGATGTGGTGCTCGTTACTCCTGCTGAAAAGCATGCGTCCCCCACGGCTGCAAAAGCGTTATTAGATAAGCTTCGCCAGCAGCGAGAGGTCGATATGGGTAAACTGGATATTGAGTGGTTAGAGCGTTTATATGCAGTTATTGATATTGCTCGCGATCTTGTTACTTTAATTGGGCTGCTGCTCTTTATTGCCGTTGTGCTGATTATCGGCAATACCATTCGCCTTAACATCCTCAATAAATACGATGAAATTGTGGTAATGAAGTTGGTAGGCGCCACCGATGCGTTTATTCATCGCCCTTTCCTCTACACGGGGTTCTGGTATGGGTTATTAGGCGGGCTAATGGCATGGTTCGCCGTCATTATTATTCTATGGTGGATGGATAGCAGTATTTCTACCTTTGCAGCCATGTACCAAAAAGATTTTAATATCACCGGTTTAACGGGAACAGCGTTGCTAACAATGCTTGGACTGTCTGTGCTTCTAGGGTTACTAGGCTCACTTATATCAGTTCAGCGCCACGTTAGAGAAATAGAGCCTAAGTAGCGGCTTAGTGCAACGGCATACTTACGATTGCGCGATGGCCCGAGGGTAGTGTGAGGTTACCGCACTGCGTACGCCATTTCCCCATACAATGGCTTGGTTATACAACATGTGAAGCTGCTTTTGGTCGATATTTAGCAGTTTCGCTTGTTTTATCACGTTCATCCAAAGCGCACTTTCAAAGGCGCGGACTAACGTCATGTAATTGGCAATTTCAACGTTTTTACCAAGTAGCGCCTCGTTCACTTCTTCTGAGAGCGGCAGTTGCTTTAAAATATCAGTCATCGACTGGTCAAGCAGCCCTTCAAGCAATGAGAATAAGCCGACTAAGAATGCTAAAGGAGGATCGTTTTTCATTCCTCTTCGCTCGGCCAAAAGGTCAAAGAACTTGGCGCGAACCAGCGACATGTGAATGATCTCAAGTGGCTTCTCGTCGCCTAAATTCGTCAAACTTAACAAGGCAATAAATTTTTTAATCTCCACTTCACCCATATAATTTAGGGCGTGTCTTAATGAAGTAATTTTATAGCGCTTGTTGATGGTGGGGTTATTAATAAACTTCAAGAGTAAAAAGCTAAGCGATGCATCACGCTCAATAATCTGACCAATGCGATTAATGTCAAACGTGTTGTTAGAACTTTCACCCATTAAATCGACAATGTTCATTTTAGACGCAGGAAGCTGTCTTAAAATTCGCGCTTCTGGCTGAGAAAAAAAGTAGCCTTGGAAAAAGTCGAACCCTAATTCAACGCACGTTGAGAAATTGTCTTGCGTATCGACTTGTTCAGCTACTAATTGAACATTCGCGTCGTGGTAGCGTGGAATGTGTTTTTCGATGGTTTCAAAGCGCGCCTTCGATACATCAACTTTAACGATATCAATTAGAGGGAATATATCGTGTTTCGATGCCATCATCATCGGGTCGTCTATTGCCAACTTGAACCCTAATTGTTTTATATGTTGGCAGGCTTCAAATAAGCCGCTGGACGTGTCAGTTGGATCGGCGAGTTCGACAACGACAGACTCTGGGTTCATTGTAGTGGGAAAACGGGAAATAAGCGTTTCGGAAGAAAAAGAAATGAAAGATGTTTTCTCACCACTGATATCATCAAGGCCTAAAGGATGAAAATGTTCAGAGATAAACTTTGCTTTTTCCTCTTTATGTTCAGGGTAGGCGCCACCTTTGCCATCTCGGAACAAAAGCTCGTAGGCAAATACGCTTTTGCTTTTATCTAGAATAGGCTGACGGGCTATAAACGCGAACATAATTTCTTCCTGCTGAAAACGAACTTACATCGTTATTAATTCTAATTCCAAGATTAACTCAACAAACGTTAAGCTACTCTCTAGTCTATGATATGTATTCGTAATCTAACAACTATTCAATCATTAATTATCAACTCTCTGCTAAACGATACTTATTCGGTACCGTTTAATGCAGATTGATGAATATGTTTGGCCCATTTAATCGCTTCGTTGTAATAGCTGTGTAAAAGGTCTTGGCTGATAGCATATTTTGCTGCAAATTGTTGTATTCCAGCCCATTTTGCACGTTCAAATAACTGAACCAATGTTAAGCAGTGTCTTAGCATACCAGGCCCTCCGCATAGTGCGGTTTTTACATCGTCACTAATGGGGACTTTACTGACTAGGTCGTCAATACGCTGCTCCATCATGGCGTCTAGCAAGGAGAGTAAGCCGGTGAGAAACCCTTTAAGCGGGTTATCTGAAGCTTGCAGCTGAGAAAATACTAACTCGCAAAATTTTGCGCGAACTAATGCCATTTGCAATAGCTCTGTAGGTTGTCCATCACTTAAATTGGCAAGAGCAAGCAGCGAAATAAACTTCTTCACTTCAACTTCGCCCATAAACGTCAAGGCGTGCTTGAGAGAAGTAATTTTATGTCGCTTATTCACCATTGGGTTGTTGATAAAGCGCAATAATAAATACGTAAGTGACGGGTCTCGCTCAATAATTTTGTTCACTTCATCAAAATTCAGCTTCGCTTGGCTACTGAGCGAGAGAAGCTCCATCATAGTGAGGCTACTTGGACCTAGCTTCCGGTGCTTAACAATTTCTGGCTTTGCTAAAAAGTAACCTTGGAAAAAGTCGAAGCCCATCGCTTTAAACTTATTGAACTCTTCATACGTTTCGATTTTTTCTGCGACAAGCTTTATGTTTTGAGACTTGAATCGTTCCACCAACGCCGGAATTTTTTCGTGTGCTATTTCGGTAATGTCGATTTTTACGATACTGGTAAAAGGGAGAAACGCTTCCCACTTTCCCTTCATGTCGTAATCATCCAGGGCAATAGGGTATCCAAGACCGCGAATGTGTTTACAAGCAGAAACCAGTGCCTCATCTACTTCAACCGTTTCTACAATCTCAATGACAACCTTATTGGCATCCAAAGATGTAGGAAAGCGAAACATAAGCGTATCACGGTGAAAGTTTATAAAGGCTTTTTTATCTCCGGTTATCTCTTCGATACCTAAGCTCAAATGCGTTGAGGTTAATATCTTTGAGGTGGCTTCATCGGGCGGGATGTCAGGAAAGCAATTCTCTTCGCCAATACGAAAAAGTAGTTCGTATGCATAGACCTCTCGGTCTACATCGAATATGGGCTGTCTAGCGACGTAAGCAAACATCAAAGTCCTCTTTGCTTCACTTGCCTTACTTCCTTGCTTAAGTATTTCCCTATTCAGCGCTGTGTCTATGTGTCTGGAAAATGCGTTGCTGCAGTTGTAGTGCAAAATCGATTAATCCAATCTATTATCTTCAGTTTTAAGAACGAAAAGCAAGCGTTATAATTGCAAGCGACGTATCAGAAGTTAGCTCAGTACTTAGCGCCAGTTTTGAAGCACGATCCCCCCGCGTTTAAGTTAGATGAAAGCGTTAGAATTCATGTCACTGAGATTAACGTTGTAATGACTTTTTTTAATTTACGTATTATAAAAGTGTGGTGAAAGTTTGGCTTTGGCGGTTAAATGCGTGTAAAAGCTGCATCAGCAATAACGCGTGTGACTTCAACCATTGCCATGGATGACGGATGATATCGGGGTATTTGCCAATTAAATAATGCAAAGACGATATATTGAACGTTAATTTGAACTTTTTTTCATAATTCAGGTCTTGATATTGTAGAAAGTGCCACCATACCTACATATCGGTAGAACTTCATATCTTAATTAGGTCTCGCGCAGCTTCGGTTACTTTGTTAATATGAAGCAGCAATAAATGAGGTGAATAATGAGCAACAATTTGCAATCTATGGCCCTGTCAGTGCCACACAGCGGTAGCATTGAAGGCTACATTCAAGCTGTAAGCAGCATTGATATGCTTAGCGCTGAGGAAGAGCGTGAGTTGGCAGTGCGCCTTCGCGAAGACGAAGACTTACAAGCCGCTCGTAAGCTAGTAATGTCACACCTTCGTTTTGTAGTGCACATTGCAAAATCTTACTCAGGTTATGGCTTACCACAAGCCGACTTAATTCAAGAAGGTAATATCGGTCTAATGAAAGCCGTTAAGCGCTTCGACCCAACGGTGGGCGTGCGTTTGGTTTCTTTTGCGGTGCATTGGATCAAAGCAGAAATTCATGAGTTTGTACTTAAAAACTGGCGAATAGTAAAAGTTGCGACGACTAAAGCGCAGCGTAAATTGTTCTTCAACCTACGCAAGGCGAAAAAACGCTTAGGTTGGTTTACTCACGCTGAAGTACAAACAGTGGCAGACGAACTTGGGGTCAGCACAAAAGAAGTGCTTCAGATGGAAGCACGTATGAGCAGCCAAGACCAAGCGTTTGACCTAACTGCAGACGAAGATGAAACGGGAAATTTCGCACCGGTTCAGTATTTAGAAGACAAGACTTCAGATGTAGAAACGGATGTTATCAATAATGACTGGGACTCTGCAGCAAGCAAGCGTCTGTATTCGGCCATAAAAACCCTAGACGAGCGTAGTCAAGATATCATCGAAACACGCTGGTTGGCAGATAACAAAATCACGCTGCAAGACTTGGCT
Source organism: Alteromonas sp. KUL106 (assembly GCF_009811415.1). GTDB lineage: Bacteria > Pseudomonadota > Gammaproteobacteria > Enterobacterales > Alteromonadaceae > Alteromonas. Next base: position 6,700 of record NZ_BLIG01000032.1, read on the forward strand.
GATAAATATCAAGTGTCTGCAGAGCGTGTTCGTCAAATTGAAAAGAATGCGATGAAAAAACTACAGGCAGCTATGGTTGCGTAGTAAAAGCAAGAAACTAAGATATAGTTATTGAAAAGCGCCCAAAGGGCGCTTTTTTATTGATTCAGATAAATTGCAGTTCAATCACCCGTTTGGTGAAAAATTTTACGCTCCCTGTTTCGCAACCGGCAATACGTAAAATACCCCTTCAAACTCGGCTACTGGCGAGTCACCATCTAATATGGCAACGCTCAACTCGAAACGCGCTTTATTGTCATTTTCTAATGGTTTGAATTTGCCCGATAGTGTTTCGATATTGCAAATAGCCCTAGGCTTCATTGTAATCGGTTTGTGATAGTGAATATTACCATCGCCCAACACAATATCACCATCTAGACCACGTTCCTTAAGCTGAAGGTAAATCATCCCCCACCCAGTGAGTGTGGCTAGCGAAAAGATACTTCCTGCGAACATCGTACCGTGAATATTAATATTTTTATTAAGCGATGCGCGGGTTTCAAGTGTGCGTCCCGTGTATTGATATAACTTAATCCCCATATGTTCAGTAATGGGAATGGTTTCAGACCATGTTTCTTGAAGTAGTTTGCACCATTTTGGATGAAGCACTAAGGTATTATTTTCGGTAAACTTTTTGACCATCTGTTGGCGTTTTAACATGCCGAGTTCGTTGGGCGCTTCTCGTTCTACTTTAAAACCACAGGCACTGAAGAAGTCGATTGAAATCTCGCGACTGTTTGTTACTGCCCGCTCTGCGCCAAGATCTTTCGCAACGTTTTCAAGCGCTGCCATCATCATTTGACCCAGCCCTTTGCGCAGATGTTGTGGGTGAACGGCAATGTGTCTGATTTGTGCTTCTTCAGCCGTATTTAAATGTACACGACCACATGCAACAACGTCTCCATTGCGATTGGTAATAATACGGTGCTCTGCGACTTGTTCATATTCGTCTTTCTCTGAACCTGGAGGGAAGTTCCACGGCTGGCGCAGGTGTTCCCACCGAAAATGAAAATAGGCTTCAAATTCGGCATCGCTTTTTGGCGTCACTACCTTATACACAATAAACCGGCCTTATTAAAAAAATGAAAGAGTATTTAAACGTAAGAATACACACGGTACAAGTTTAATTATATAAGCAGAATAAGGAGACCAGTACGGTGTTTAGTTACCGTACGACTATACGGTGAATTGAAATGTGACCGGCCCGTCGTTAATCAGTCCAACTTGCATATCAGCCCCAAATTCGCCAGTTGCCACTGTCATGCCTTTTTTTCTGAGTGTATGAACAAACTTGTCGTAAATGATTTGGCCATGTTCAGGGGAAGCTCCACGTGAGAAGCCTGGCCGGTTGCCTTTCTGTGTATCAGCTACGAGAGTGAACTGGGATACGACCAACATTTCCCCGCCTACTTGCTCAATATTAAGGTTCATTTTGCCGTCTTCGTCGTTGAACATGCGATAACGACAAAGCTTATTAGCAAGCTTTTCAATTTCTTCGTCACCGTCTTTTTTTTCAACACCTAAAAGCACCAGCATGCCGTTTCCAATTTCACCAATTACTTCACCTGAAACTGTTACGTTAGCTTCTGATACTCGTTGTATTAACCCTATCACTTACATGACTCCTGAATAAAACGTGACATATCACGGGTAGCGCGGCAGAGCGCGTAGCCTATACTCGGTTCTGACGTACTGTGGCCTGCATCTGGTATGATTTGTAGTTGGCTTTGAGACCATGCTTTGTGAAGCGTTTCCGCCGCTTCCGTTTTACAAATCATATCGTATCTTCCGTGGATGATCGTGCCGGGAATATGGCTTATTTTACCTATGTTGTTAAGAATATAGTTTTCTTCTAAAAAGCATTTGTTGGAGAGAAAATGACATTCCAGTGTGGCCAAGCAGGTTACCAAATGCATGGGATAATGGGTGGTGGAATCACCGACTCCTGGCGGCAGGGATAGGCGCGACAGACGTTCCTCCCATTGGTACCACCGTTTGAGGGCAGCATGACGAAGTACTTCATTGCTAGAGCGAACCATTGCGCTATAGAAGTCACAAACGGCTTTCGATGTGACGGGCGTTGGGACATCTTTGATGAACTTTCGGTAGTGTTCAGGAAATAATTGGGCTGCGCATCCGGACGGTGATAAAAACCAGTCTCGGTCTTGTTGCCTTGCCAGAAAAACACCGCGAAGTATGAGACCTGTTACATGCTCGGTATACGTCAGCGCATAGAGTAATGCGAGTGTAGAGCCCCATGAACCACCAAATAAAAGGAATTTGGATATATGAAGATGTACCCGTAAGGCTTCAATATCTTCGACATTCATCCATGTGTCATTATTAAGCGTATCTGCGATAGGTGTGGAGCGACCGCAGCCTCTTTGTTCGTAGCCAATAATGCGATACTTATTACTGTCGAAGAAGCACTTGTAATTAGGTGGTAGTCCGGCTCCAGGACCGCCATGAATAAAGAGTACGGGGATACCGTCTGGGTTGCCACTTTGTTCAAAGTAAAGCGAGTGCCCATTTCCTACTTCGATAAATCCATTCTCATAGCAGGTAACATCGGGGTAAAGTCGTTTCATTTTGTTTCTGCGCGTTGTGTGAGTGCCTGTTTTAGTTTAGTTTATTGTTATACAAACATTTGCGTGCTGACTGCTTCAACGCTGTTTATGCTTACATTTTATGTGTTAAACACAAATTGTATACTATAGAACAAATGTCATTACGTACTAGCTAATCATATTATAGTCATAAATGCGAGGATGTTTATATGGCGGGTCAAGGATCGGGCGGTAACGTAATTGCCGCAATTTGTAACTTTTTTATTCCTGGGTTAGGTCACTTGGTACAAGGTCGAGTATTGGGAGCCTTGTTTTACTTTGTGGCGGTTTGGGCTTGCTATGGACTTGTTTGGACTGTAATCCTCGCACCGCTCTTTGGCCCACTTGGGTTGATATTACATCTAATCAGCATCATAAGCGCAGCACGTTATAGAGGTGGAGTAACCGCATGAAATTAATCGCATCGGCATTGGTTGCTATGCTTGCCCTAAGTGGATGTCAGTCTGCATATTACGCGGCATGGGAAAAGGTAGGCGTTGAAAAGCGCGATATCTTAGTAGACCGTGTTGAAAACGCCAAAGAATCGCAAGAAGACGCGCAAGAGCAGTTTAGTTCAGCCCTTGAGGCGTTTAGTGCAGCCGTTGCTTTCGATGGCGGCGAATTAGAAGATATTTACGACCGTCTTAACGGACAGTACGAGGACAGTGTGGCCGCATCAGAAGAGGTAAGCGCACGTATTGATAAAGTCGAGAGTGTGGCTGAAGCCTTGTTCGATGAATGGTCTGAAGAGCTGGAAAAATACGAGAATGCTTCGCTCAAGCGCGACAGCTCAGCAAAGCTTCGTGAAACTCAGCGTCGCTATGCGTCACTGATGAAAGCCATGCGCAAAGCAGAGAGTAAAATGCCTCCCGTGCTCAGCGCACTGCAAGACAATGTGTTGTACTTAAAGCATAACTTAAATGCTAGCGCCATTGGTGCATTGCAGGGAGAGCTTTCTACGATTGAAAACAATGTTGCTCAACTCATTGGTCAGATGAATTCGGCCATTGCTGAGTCTGACGCCTTTATTGCATCAATGAAAAATTAGTCGTTAATTGCACTAAAAAAAGGGAGCAATAGCTCCCTTTTTTTGCAACCAAGACGCTCTGCTTATCGCATAATAACAACTGTCCCCATAGATAATTACCCGCTCAGCGAGACTTTAAATGTTGGTCATGGCGACGTGTTACCTCAAGTATACTTGGTTCAATCTGTTGCAAACGTGTTTGCTACTCTCTTGGAACTTTGCGAGGCGCGTTCTCTGCTTTCTTGTTCTCAAAAGCTTCACCTAAACTGCAGGTGAACTCTGCGCCAAATAGCACGATTATCCATGATAGATACACCCACAAAAAGAGAATGGGTACCACCGCCAGCGCGCCATAGATGAGCTCATAGGATGGAAAGTTCGTGACGTAAAGGGCAAATCCAGACTTTGTGATTTCAAAAGCAATAGTGGCAACGATTGCGCCAACGAAGGCGTGTCGCGCATAAACGCGTCTATTGGGCACAACCATATACAAAATTGCGAAAGCCAGCAGGGCTGCGCCGCTTGGTACCAGGCTTAATAAAAAGGTTCCAAGACCGGGAGTGTATTCTTCGGTGAACGCTGCAAGGCCTGTTAAATACGAGCTTACTACCACGCTTGATCCCATAAGCAAAGGACCAAGGGTAATCACCATCCAATATATGGCAAAGGTATATACTACAGGTCGGTCGCTCTGCGTGCGCCAAATTCTATTAAGGGTTTTGTCGACGTTAGAAATAAGCATTAACGCCACAACCAACAGAGACAAAATACCAATGGCGCTCATTTGAGAGGCATTTCCCACAAAATCGGTCATGTATTTGTGAACCACATCACTGGCAGTGGGAACGAAGTTGCTAAAAACAAAATGCTCTAGTTTACTTCGCACAGACGCAAAAGCTGGAAAAGCAGACATGATGGTAAAGGTCACCATAATAAACGGCACCAAAGATAACAACGTTACATAGGCTAAATGCCCGGCAGAGATAGTAATATTGTCTTCCTTGCAGCGTTTTATAAAAATGCTGAAGAGATCTCTCACCTGAGGAGCAACATTGTTATATAAGGTTTTAACCTTGTCTGAATCCACTCAACTTCTCCTGACGGTACCTTTAAATAAAAATAAAAAACCTATTGATGACAGGCCTTAGGGTATCGATAGCTCATGACTTGTTATTTCAGATGGTAACTGGGGGCGGCCTTGCTGGCAAAAGTTTAATATAAATTTTATACAAGAAAGGCGCATTAACTGCGCCTTCTTACCTTTGCTCTTAGCACCTTTGGGGGAATAAAGTACTTAAGCGCCAGAGCGCACACCCAGCATGTGACAGATGGCATAGCTTAGTTCACTGCGGTTGAGCGTATAGAAATGAAAATGCTTCACGCCTTCTTTAGCCAGTACTTTTACCTGGTCCATCGCAATGTTAGCGCCTATCAGATTGCGGGTCGCTTGGTCGTCAGCATCAAGGCCATCAAACATCTTGTGCAGCCAGCCAGGCACATGCACGTTTGTAAAGCCAGCGAACTTCACTAAGGTTTGGTAGTTGGTTACAGGCAAAATTCCAGGCACTAAATCTAAATCTACGCCTGCGGCCGCCGCGCGGTCTCTGAATCGCAAAAAAACGCTGGTATCAAAAAAGAACTGAGTGATGGCTTCAGTCGCTCCAGCTTCAGCCTTGCGCTTAAGGTTAAGCAAGTCGAATTGCGCATTGGGTGCTTCAGGGTGCTTCTCGGGATATGCGGCAACAGAAATATCAAAATCGGCAACGTCTTTTAAAAGCGCAACTAAGTCAGAGGCATACATTTCTGTTTTCTCTACCCCTTGTGGCAAATCACCTCGAAGGGCAACGATGCGGCGTATGCCTGAATCCCAGTAGTCTTTTGCGATTTGTTTAAGTTCATCTCGACTCGCATCAACGCACGTTAAGTGAGGAACCGCGGCTACGCCGGTTTGCTGCTGAATGCGTTTAACAACGTCGTGGGTTCTGTCACGTTCGCCACTGTTAGCGCCGTAGGTTACCGACATATAGCTAGGCTTTAATGGCGCTAGACGCTCAACTGATTTCCAAAGTGTTTGCTCCATGGCTTCTGTTTTAGGCGGAAAAAACTCAAAAGATACATCAATATCACGCAGTTCCGACAGGGACTGGTTTAATGCATCGATACCTTGTGCGTACGAAACCATGGTTATTCTCTCAAAAGTTTGTTCTTATGGACGTTTAGACGTCTAAATTAAAGAATATATGTCTAGACGTCAAGAGGTTTACACTGCTCAATTGACCTTTTCGTGAACTTGTTTAGAATTTCCGTTCATAATATAAAAAGAGTAGACCGAGTTAGCATAATGGCAGAATGGAATGGCAAATATATACACCCCTACGCAGAGCATGGCAAAAAAAGCGAACAAGTAAAGAAAGTCACCGTCTCTATCCCAATTAATGTACTTAAAGCACTGACTGACGAGCGCACTCGCCGCCAAATAAATAATTTGCGTCATGCCACTAATTCTGAGTTACTTTGCGAAGCGTTTCTGCATGCGTTTACCGGGCAGCCGTTACCTAACGATGATGATTTGCGAAAAGATAACCCTAATCGCGTGCCGGCAGAGGCTAGGCGTATCATGGAAGAAATGGGGATTGATCCGAGTTTTGAAAATAACGTGACCGAAGACGACTAGGTTTCACGTTTTAAGTAAACAATACTAAAGCGACGCCCTTACTGCGAATGACTCCGCAATAAGGCGTCGCTTTTTGCTGTCTGTAATGCTCGTGACGTAAACCGTTTGTTGAGAAGCCAGCGTGTGCGTTTTGCTCACGCTGCTTTCAACATCAGGACTATTGCATTTATTCGCCAGCGCTTTCAGGTAAACGGGCTACGCCAGACGCAATAGCCGCTTTTGATACTGCAGTGGCAATACGTTCACAAAGGCGAGGGTCCATAGGTTTTGGAATAATGTACTCCTTACCAAATGTCAGGCTAGCACTTTTACTCGCGGCTAAAACTTCCTCTGGAACGGGCTCTTTGGTAATACTGCGAAGCGCTTCTACTGCAGCCACTTTCATTTCATCGTTAATGGCCGTCGCACGCACGTCTAAAGCGCCACGGAAGATGAACGGAAAACATAAAACATTATTCACCTGATTCGGATAGTCAGAGCGGCCTGTCGCCATAATAAGGTCTTTACGCACTTCATGAGCCAGCTCTGGTTTGATCTCAGGGTCTGGGTTAGAGCAGGCGAATACGATGGGGTTTTCAGCCATCAAGGCCAGAGTTTCTGGTGGAAGAACATCCGGGCCTGACACGCCAACAAAAATATCCGCACCTTCCATGACATCTTCAAGGGTGCGCTTGTCAGTGTTATTAGCAAATAGTTTTTTATGCTCTGTTAAGTCTTCGCGGCGAGTATGGATAACGCCCTTTCTGTCTAACATGTAAATACGCTCGCGTTGAGCACCACATTTAATAAGCAGCTCCATACAGGCAACCGCTGCGGCTCCTGCACCCATACAGACGATTTTTGCGCTCTCTATGTTTTTGCCCTGGATCTCTAGGGCATTAAGCATACCTGCTGCGGTTACAATAGCGGTGCCGTGCTGGTCATCATGAAACACAGGAATTTTACAGCGTTTGATAAGCTCTTGCTCAATCTCAAAACATTCTGGTGCTTTGATGTCTTCTAAGTTTATACCGCCAAACGTATCAGCAATATTGGCCACCGTATTGATGAATTCTTCGGTCGTGCGATGTTTGACCTCAATATCAATAGCATCAAGTCCGGCAAAGCGTTTAAATAGCAAAGCCTTACCTTCCATAACAGGTTTCGACGCTAGAGGGCCTAAATTCCCTAAACCTAAAATCGCTGTTCCGTTACTTATAACGGCAACAAGGTTGCCTTTACCCGTGTATTTGTAAGCATTATCAGCATCTTCGGCGATCTCTCTTACCGGTTCGGCAACGCCTGGACTGTAAGCGAGGGCAAGATCGTCTACGCTATCTGCCGGTTTTGATAGTTCTACGCGGATTTTTCCAGGCGTGGGTTTAGCGTGATAATCGAGTGCGCGTTGTCTAAAATCTGACATGTAAAAAGGTATCCTTAGATGTAGGGTTCATCAGTGTTTTCGTTCACGCTCTACCGCTATTTTATTGTTGTTATCGTTAAGGGTAGGTGAACGTAAGCGCGTTATAACCAAGTAGTAACAAACGTTATTGTAAATAGTTGTAAGCACCTGGGCCTATAGACGGTTGGCAGTTAATTAAGAGGTAACCTCTTCTATCACTGCGTTATTACCTTGTTTGGCCTCTACCGTCACACGTTATCCATAAACGCCCTACAGGCCCTGATAGTTGAGCATTATTCATAGCATTAATGTCCACTATCAAAGTGCTGATCGCAACTCTAACACAGCCAATCACTGTGTACATATCTGATCAGAATTCTCACTTACCAATGTAGGTTAGGCATACTAATTAGACCAGTAAAATAGGGCTATAATTGCCATTCACACTATTTATTTTAATGTCTATTGTCATTCCTTTGATCTATCAGATATCGTGGGGTGTTGCTATCGACATTGCGTTCAACTCAACGCTAACGTCGGCCACCCGTGCAACGCTGAAAAATACTATGCAAATTGCTTCGAGTGCCAAATTTATGTTTTACTTTTTATAATAAACGTTTGTGAAACCCCACTTAACATTCGCATTACAGGCGAGGATATGACAGAGAGAAAACTAATAGATGTGCTAACTGAGGTCTGCGAAAACGTTAAGCATGATGGCAATGGCTTTTTATGGCTTACCCATGTAGGGCATTGGAGAGCGCCGCAGGTTATCGCTGTTTTTAATACTGAACAAGAGAAACAGCGGGCATTGTCTAACGGATGGGATATGGACTTCATAAACCGAGTGAATATTGCACTGGCGTCAATTAAGTCTATTCCTGCGGGTATCTATTTTGATAGCGAGGAGGCATGTAAAAAAGCCAGTAGCGGCAATTGGGAAAGGCATTTATCTAACGTTAAACATGTCCATTGAGCATATGTGACCTTGTTCTTAGTATGATTGTCGGTCGGCTCTGCGCATGGACTGGCATCACGGTTTTAATGTAATACCGAATTTTAAGCAATAAAAAAGCGCCGTAAAAGGCGCTTTTTCGAACTCGATATCAGGCTTACTTTTTGCCCAATGCACCGAAACGCTTCTTGAAGCGATCAACACGACCACCAGTATCAACGTTACGTTGCTTACCAGTGTAGAATGGGTGACATGAAGAACATACGTCTAGGTTGATGTCTTTACCAAGCGTAGAACGAATGTTCATTACGTTACCACATGAGCAAGTTGCTGTGATTGCTTCGTACTTAGGGTGGATATCTTGTTTCATGGGATTACCTCACATAATAAGGCCGTATCGCTATACAACCCGAAGTCGCACACCATACGTTACTTAATTCAAATGATAAGTCGTTCAAAGAACAGCCTATCGCAAAAAGAGCGGCGCATAATAAAGGATGGGAAGGGCTTGATCAAGGGGTTTTTGGCTAATTGCTACACAAGAAGGTCAAACAAAAAACATTCCTTTTATGCTTAACTGTAAAGTATGTTTAAATATTTAGCTTTCAAGGCAAGGTCAACACGATTGGGTAGCAAAAAAACTACAAGTAACAGCGAATGCTGTAATGTATTGCCACCTACGTGTTTCAACGAGCGCACAGCGCGCTGTAAGCATCATCAGATAAGGTAGAACGTTCGCAATGGCCTTTATTCAAGTTGCCGTGCCAGTGCCACTGCGCCAACTTTTCACATATACCCACGATAGTGCGCTTCGTGCCGGAGTGAGGGTGATTGTGCCCTTTGGTCCGCGCAAACTTGTAGGCGTTGTCGTTGAAACACTACAGAAATCTGAAAGCGACATCGACAATTCCAATAAGCTAAAGGCCATTGAATCGGTACTCGACGATAGCCCTATTGTAGATGAAGTTTTGCTGAAAATGGCCCAGTGGCTGTGGCAGTATTACCATCACGCACCCGGTGAGGTGCTGCACGCCATGTTGCCCGTTTTATTGCGTAAAGGGGAGTCAGCAGAACCCACGCCACAAGATATGCTAAAGCTTACCGAAGAAGGTAAGCAAACATCCGCAGATACTCTGTCGCGTGCGCCAAAACAACAAGCCTGTTTTACTGCGCTGGCTGGCGGTGCTTTATTAGCATCACAAGCACGTAAGCAGTATGGTACGCCTGCCGTCAAAGCCCTCGTTGAAAAGTCATTAGCAAATATCGAAGAGGTTGCGCCAGAGTATAAGCCAAGCAGTTGGCTTGCTTCGTTATCGCTGTCTGAAAAGCCGATACCGGACACGGAGCAGTCGGTTGCCATTGCCGCTCTGAATCGTCAGCAAGGCAATTTTGCTGTGAGTTTGCTTGAAGGAGTAACGGGTAGCGGTAAAACCGAAGTATACCTTCAGACCATTGAGCCCCTACTGCGCGAAGGGAAGCAAGTGCTTATCCTTGTGCCAGAAATTGGGCTTACGCCACAAACGGTCTCTCGTTTTGAAAAGCGCTTTGGTATTGCGGTGGGCGTATTACATTCTCAGCTTTCCGATAAAGAACGGTTACATGTATGGCAGAGAGCCAAGGCCGGTGAACTCGGTATTATTATAGGCACGCGCTCGGCTATTTTTACTCCACTGCACAACCCCGGCATGTTGATTGTAGATGAAGAACACGACGAGTCTTTTAAGCAGCAAGACGGGCTTCGTTATCACGCCCGTGACCTGGCAGCAATGCGTGCCAAGCAGCATAATATTCCGCTGTTACTAGGAAGCGCCACGCCCGCGCTTGAAACACTTAATAATGCGCTAAGCGGCCGCTATGCTCATTTGCAGCTCACACGGCGAGCGGGAGGGGCGAAAAGCACGCATCAGCATGTGCTGGACGCGCGCGACCAACCCATTCACTACGGTATTTCCCAAGGTCTGCTAACGATAATGCGCCAGCATATCAGCGCGGGGAATCAGGTATTGGTGTTTGTGAATCGCAGAGGCTATGCGCCCGCGCTGCTGTGTCATCATTGCGGTGAAACCGCTATGTGTAAGCGTTGTGACCGCTCTTATACCGTGCATAAAGCGCAAAATCGATTACAGTGTCATCATTGTGGCGGCATGCGGTCAATGCCATCAAGTTGCGAAGCGTGCCATCATAATGAATTAGTGACAGCGGGCACAGGGACCGAGCAAGTTGAGCAAGGCCTCGCAAGCTTATTTCCCGGTGTTAAACAGGTTCGAATAGACAGTGACACCGTGCGGGGCAAAGACAAACTGCACCAAACACTTGATGCAATTAACCGCCAAGAGTACCAGTTGCTAGTAGGTACCCAGATACTATCAAAAGGTCACCATTTTCCTCACGTAACGTTAGTGGCGGTACTCGATTGTGATGGTGCACTGTTTAGCGCCGATTTCAGAGCGCCGGAAAAGCTCGCTCAGCTTGTGACGCAGCTTGCTGGAAGGGCGGGGCGCGCGAGTAAACCCGGTGAAATGTGGCTACAAACCCATAACCCTCACCATCCTTTACTACAAGATTTAGTACACAATGGCTATGGGCACTTCGCCAGACATGCACTAATGGAGCGTAAGGCAGCAGGACTACCGCCCTTCATCAGTCAGTTTGTTATTCGAGCAGAGGCAACCGATAGCAGTTTAGCGTATCGCTTCTTGCAAGAAAGCAAGCAGGTGTTTAATCAGCAGCATGCCATAGAGACGAACGGCCCATTTCCCTGTTTAATAGAAAAGCGACAAGGCAGGTTTCGGTTTATGCTGGTATGCAGTCATGAAAAGCGCGCGCCACTTCACCATGCCCTGCGTTTGGCACTGCCGTTTTTACAGGCGTTGCCCCAAGCAATGAAAGTAAGATGGTCAATAGATATTGATCCTACCGATTTCAGTTAGCTTGTTGTGATGCAATACGTTAAAATTTTGGCTCGATAAACGGTGCGGTAATCACTTTCCCTCGCCAAATTTGATATACGACGTTTCCTTACGAATACAAACAACGATAACAAGTAGGAATATAGCCGACTATGGCCCAACGCGATTATGTCTCTCGTGGACGCTCTACCCAAAAAAAGAAGTCTGCAGGTAAAGGCCGAAAGCCTGCTGGAAATGCCCAAATCAATGGGGCTGCAGGTGCTAAGCTACCTATAATTCGACTTATCGGCGTGTTTGCTCTTCTCATTGGCTTTGGTGTGTTTTTGTGGTCAATTAAAGATAATGTAGAGGATGACGTTGACACGCAAGTATCACGTCCTGTTGCCCCTACAGAAGAGTCGTTGCCCGAATTGCCCGAAGAAGAGTGGGAGTATATTAAGACTCTGCCAGGATACGAAGTTGAAGTAGACGTGAAAGAACAGGAGAAATCCGACAAACGCTATTTGATGCAGTGCGCTTCATTTAGAACCCGTGCACAAGCCGAAGAGATGAAAGCTAAAATTGCGTTCCAAGGTTTAGAGGCGTTGATTAAACAAAGCTCTGGCAGCAATGGCGATTGGTTTCGCGTTATTCTGGGCCCTTACGAGTCTAAGCGTGATGCTGAAAAAGCGAAGCATAGTCTGCGTAAAGTGAATATTGCGACATGCCAAATTTGGTACTGGAATTTGTAGCAGTTTATTGTAGGCAACACTTAATGCGTTGTATACGGCGCTGAAATAGCGCGTAGAGAAAGGATGCGTTTACAAGGAAGTATCAATGAGTATTGCCAACACCGAACAACCAAATTACGCCGCTTATAGCATAGAAGAGCTTGAGGACGTTCTGGAAAATATTGATAAGCAGGCCTTTCCAGAGCGCTACCAGGCAGCAAAGAATGAGCTCGCTTCGAAACGAGCAACGCAGCCACCTGAGAATGATGCGGACAGCGCCCATCATGATGAGCATGTTACTCGACCTAAATGGTCTGAGCTTCATCCAATAACACGTATCAGTAACGGTACTTTTTTTGTACTTATTGGCGCTTTATTTGTGACGGCATTCACTGACTTTGTCGTGATTAACGCGTGGCTAAATAATTCGACATGGGCCATTGTTTTACTTACTTTTATTTATAGCGCCCTTTATTACCTTTCTGTTTTCCTCGATAAGCGGCACGGGCAATTTGTGACTAAAGATTTGCGTGGGAAAATGACATTAGTTGGTATGCCGCTATTAGCCTTTTTCTTAAGCTTTAGTTTTGTTGATACGGCATTGCCTTACACGCTTCATTTAGCCTCCGATAAACAAAAGACAGAAAGAAAATTTGCTTATGAAAAAGGCAGCGGTTCTAAGCAATGTCGACATCCACTTTTGCTAAAAGAGAACGGCCCCCTGTCTGATGGGCGCTTATGCTTAAGGGAAAGCGAGCACAAACGCCTACCGAATAAAGGGTGGGTGTATGTAAAGGGATATGAAAGTGGTTTTGGTTTTAAAATTGAAAGATATCGATTTCGCTAAATTTCCATCTTAAATGCTTGCGTATTAATCACTTCAAATGCGATTAGCCCAAGCAAAAAAAGGTTAACTACTACCGTTACCCAATAAACCTTCATAAATGACGATTTACTACGCTTGTGTTTAAACATCTGCTGGGCTAGCAATGCGCCAGGCCAGCCCCCCACTAAACTTAATAGGTGCAGTTTTGCTTCTGAAATTCGCCACATGTCGTTTTTAGCTGCCCATTTATCAATACCGTAAAACACTAGGGTAAGCATACTTAACGCGCCATAAAAGATCGGTACTATAGAGGGTAACTGACCTGATAATGTGAGTAATGCAAGTGCACCGAAGAAAATACTCAGAATGATAATATTACGTTTTCTTTGCGAGGTTGGCTTATTGGCGCGTGAACGTTTTGCTTTGTGGTCTTTGAGTAAGCTGATGTTGCAGGCGCGGTGATTGCCTTTTCTATCCTGCTCAACTTCATAAACAATCATGTCGCCATTAACAGGGCGCCTAGAGCGTTGTTTAAACGCTTTGATATAAGTAAACGCGCGCGTGCCTCCACCGTTAGGCTCTACAAAGCCAAAACCTTTAGCATCATCCCACTGTTGAATTCTTCCCTGATACTTCACTACCACTCCTTTAATATCATTATATAGCGACTTCAGTGTTGCTACTTTATCTGCATTTTATTACCTAGGCATTATTTAAAGTGGCCGTAGGGTTTGTTGGCGAGAGTATGCACTCAATAAATGATGTATTCAATACACTGGCGAACACGCTAAGCCCATAGAGTAGGCAGTTCAGAGCGCACATTCTTTTGTCTTACCCTTGAAATTAAAAAGCCTTCCCCCACTTACTTGTTATTGAATTTGAATGCTGCTGCCTTTGCTAGACGAAAAACGCAGTAGCGCCCAGCTAAACGGGGAATTAACGTGACAACGATTGTATCTGTACGACGTGGGAATCAAGTGGTAATGGCCGGTGACGGGCAGGTATCACTGGGCAACACCGTAATGAAAGGTAATGCGCGCAAAGTGCGCCGTTTATACCACGACAAGATTTTAGCGGGCTTTGCTGGTGGCACAGCCGACGCATTCACGCTGTTTGAACGCTTTGAAGCAAAGCTTGAAGCTCACCAAGGCCATTTAACCAAGGCGGCGGTAGAACTTGCGAAAGACTGGCGAACTGACAGGGCGCTTCGCAAATTAGAGGCTCTGCTTGCCGTAGCAGACGAAACTGCATCGTTTATCATCACCGGTAACGGCGATGTTGTGCAACCTGAACAAGATCTTATTGCTATTGGTTCAGGTGGTAACTACGCACAAGCCGCAGCTACTGCATTACTTGAAAATACAGAGCTAAGTGCAAAAGAGATCGCGGAAAAAGCATTGACCATTGCAGGTGATATTTGCGTATTCACTAACCATAGCCAAACGGTTGATGTACTAGATTACTAAGTAATAGCTGAATGCTGTTATCGGCTTGCTGTCGCTCATTTTAATACGAGTACAACAAGCCCTGTTAGAAAAGGGTTTATTCATGTCTGAAATGACACCAAGAGAAATTGTTCACGAGTTAGACCGCCATATTATCGGTCAACAAGACGCTAAGCGCGCTGTGTCTATTGCACTTCGAAACCGCTGGCGTCGAATGCAACTTGAACCAGAGCTGCGCCAAGAAGTTACGCCAAAAAATATTTTGATGATTGGCCCAACGGGTGTGGGTAAAACTGAAATTGCTCGCCGTTTAGCAAAACTCGCTAACGCGCCGTTTATTAAGGTTGAAGCGACAAAATTCACCGAAGTGGGTTATGTAGGTAAAGAAGTAGAGACGATCATTCGCGATCTTGCCGATATTGCGGTAAAGATGACGAAAGAAAACGAAATGAAGAAGGTGAAATTCCGTGCAGAAGAAGCAGCGGAAGAGCGAATTTTAGACGTTTTATTGCCTCCACCAGAAGATGCGTGGGGCAATAAAGAAAACGTTGAAGATCGCGGCACGCGTCAGGCATTTCGTAAAAAGCTTCGTCAGGGCGATTTGGACGACAAAGAGATTGAAATTGATGTAGCACTTCCGCAGGTGGGCGTAGAAATTATGGCGCCTCCAGGTATGGAAGAGATGACCAACCAGCTTCAAGGCATGTTCCAGAACTTGTCGGGTTCGCAAAAGAAAAAGAAAAAGCTGAAAATTAAAGATGCCTTCAAAATGCTGATAGAAGAAGAGGCGGCGCGCCTTGTGAATCAAGAAGATTTGAAGGAAAAAGCGCTTGAGTCGGTTGAGCAGCACGGTATCGTGTTCATCGATGAAATTGATAAAATTTGTAAGCGCGAAGGTAATTCGTCAGCTGATGTATCTCGCGAAGGTGTTCAGCGTGACCTGCTTCCGCTAGTCGAAGGTTCAACGGTATCGACAAAACACGGCATGGTTAAAACTGACCATATCTTGTTTATTGCTTCGGGCGCATTCCAAATGAGCAAGCCTTCGGACCTTATTCCAGAGCTTCAGGGCCGTTTGCCTATTCGCGTTGAGCTTTCTGCCCTTAAAGTCGGTGACTTTAAACGTATTCTTACCGAGCCGAATGCGTCGTTAACGCACCAGTACATAGCGTTAATGAAGACAGAAGGCGTGGATATTACGTTCGATGATTCTGGTATTCAACGTATTGCCGAAGCAGCATGGCAGGTGAATGAGCGCACTGAAAACATTGGTGCCCGCCGCTTGCACACCGTGCTTGAGCGTCTTATGGAAGACATCTCGTTCGACGCTTCAGAGAAGAGTGGAGAGTCGTTCGTGATTGATGCAGACTACGTTAATAGCCACTTAGAGACTTTGGTGGATAACGAAGATCTGTCGCGCTTTATCCTTTAATTTACCGCTAGGTTGAGGCCTCCCGAAAATAGTTGGGTTATCCAATTCAAAGGGAGGCTTTATTATTTATCGCATACAAAGTCCTCATATCAGCTGTCAGTCAAGTCCTCACCAGCAGTGCTACCAACTTTTCTGTAATATCCAAGCCAGTATCGTTTTCTACTTTCAAAAAATAAGGGCTGGGGTTGGCCTCTAAAAAAAAGTACTTTCCTTTCGCACTTTTGCGCCAGTCTATCGCGCACCAGTGCATACCTAATGCTTTACATATTTTGACAGCTAACTGCTGAACGTCTCTGGGAACTAGGGTTACTGACACACTGGCGTTGTCGTCGTTCCTGTAATCCAATTCACTTGAGTCAATTTGTACGCTGAGTACGTCATTGCCCAGCACATAGCTTCGTATGTTTACACCCGCAATATATTTTTGAAAGGTAACAGGGCGTTCACTGAGTAAGTTGTTGAGTAAAGGGCGCATATTGGGTTGTTTATTTACAAATTGTGCAGTTCTTCCGCCGCGTACAGGCTTATAGATAACCTCGCGCATATTACTGCAAAACTGCGTGGCGACTTCGGGCGCATTGCCTACAAAGGTGTAGGGAATATGTGCGCCTAGTTTACCAGCAATACGCGATTGATAAGGTTTGCACTGGTGGCTTCGGACAGCGTCGATAGGGTTGACCCACTTAATGTCAGCATAACTGAACCAGCAAAGCAAAGTGCTGGCGCGTTCCTGTTCAACCCAACCGTCATTTACGAGTACACTCGCGCGCCGACCTTGCGCTTCTTCTTCCTTTCCCCCAGATTCACTTTTATTGTCTCGTGAAAATCCGGGCAGGTATTCATGCCAGTAAGCGGCTTTGGTATTTGAAAAGGTCACTCTAGGCTGGTCACATAGCGACGATGAACTGAAATGAATGAGTCCGTCATCAAAATCGGGGTCATAACTGATGGTCCAGGAAATGCCAAAGTAGCGTGTATTGGCGATATAAAAAGGTATGGCAATTTGACGTAGCGCTTGTGCTATATGCTGAATTTGGGGGTCTTGTTCACTTCCTAATAATGCGACGTGCATCCGTGCTCCTTGTTTGTGTAAACATAATCAATGACGAATGATAAAAACAACACGTGCATGCACATAGATCCTCCGTGCATACATGTGTTGTTGCGGGATTCATTGGTGTCTGGGGTTAGGACAATATGTCAGGCAGTTTGCCGCCGCCCTCGCCAATAGCCAATGTGATATACACAGGCTCTTTAGGCTCGGGAACGATCGCCGGTGGGGTTTCAATCAATCGTGCTCGTACGCCCCCAGACACCTCAAAAAGCTGGGCTTCGGCAAGTTGAACAGGGGGTACGTTCTTATTGTGTTTGTTGCTAGGTTGATGTGGGTGATTTTTCATAGTTTACGCTCCATGTAGTGGCGTGTTGAGTGACAAGACAATTTCACCTAAAGTGATATCGCCTCTTGGTAAAGGGTTCTAAAGCAGCCTGCGATAAGCGCAGAACGATTTGATATATTGAGCTTTTTATAGATGTTGGCGCAGTGAAATTTCACTGTCCTTTCGCTAATAAATAGCTCTGAGGCGATGATTTTATTAGAGCAGCCTTCCATAATTTTGTGCGCGACTTGCCGTTCTCGTTTAGATAGACAGTTAATTGGGATCACGCTGCCATAGGCGGTAATACCATGGGTATCTATCTGCAAACGTTCAGCGGCTGTTATCAATACCGCGGGTTCATTTATTTCATGGTTTTTCATTAGATTTCTCCGTTTTTACCTGATATTGCGTCCCAATTACGTCAGCGGGAGAGCAGGGGTGTAATACGCCGTCTACCAGACGATAAACCTTGTCTGCCATGGCGATTGACTGTGGACGATGAGCCACAACAATTCTTGTCATATTTAAAGATTGAAGGTGATGATTTATTCGTGCTTCATTAGCGGTATCTAAATGGCTGCTAGCTTCATCTAGAAAAAGAATGTCAGGGTTTTGATAAAGTGCTCTGGCGAGGAGTAATCGCTGCTTTTGACCGCCGCTTAAACTGCTGCCCATGTCCCCCACCAACGAGTGGTATTGCATAGGCAGTTTCATGATGTCCTCGTGAATACATGCAAGATGGGCAACGTGAACCATTTTTTGGACATCAGCCGGTTGTTCAAAGCAGCAAATGTTCTGGGCTATGGTGCCGCTCAGGCAAGCGTCTTCTTGTAGCACTGACGCGATGACAGGATGTTGCGCGTTCGGGTAGGTAACGCTGCCTTTTGATAGCGGGTAAAGGCCCATTAAGCACTTTAATAATGTACTTTTTCCGCAGCCACTTTCACCAATAATCGCCACGATATCGCCTGCGTTGATTGAAAGATTGATCTGTTTAAATACCCACTCACTCGACTCACTGTATCGATAGCCAAGGGATTGGGCGTTAAGTGCGATATGGTTTGATAGGGTATCGGTTGGGAGCGTTTCAGAATCGCTATGTGAGGGATTGTTGTTCAATACCAAACGTGTATTTGGCGTTACTTGAGCAGGCGTTAGCAATATATCGCTGAGGCGAGTGAAATGGACGCCTAGCATATTGAGCTCAATCACTTTGTTAACTACCCCGTCAAGCGCGCTCACGAAGCGAGTTTTATAGGCTATAAAAGCGAGCAACATACCGATTGAAAGTGTGCTTTCCATGACGAGACTCGCGCCGATGTAGACAACCACCAAGTTCTCAGCGCCAAATAAAAGCTGGTTGGAAAGCGTGCTGCCTATATTAATCTTACCCAGGGTTATATCTTTATTTAACGTAGCAACCAGCTTGTTCTGCCAGTGACCGTGGCGCTGCACTTCTTGCCCGTAGACTCGAATAGGCAATATTGCCCTGACGCTCTCCATAAAGTGACTTTGTTCTGAAGCGGAAAGTGCGATACGTTCTGTTGTAAGCCGCTTGATTAAGGGCAACAGGCCCAGTCGAATAGATAAATACACCAGCATGATGGCGACGACCACAAGGGTGAGTTTTATCGAGTACAGCATCATTACAGCCAGCGTGATCACGGCCATGAGCCCATCGAGCAGTGCGGTAACCACGCCAGTCGTTAAGAACTCTCTAATGCTTGCTAGCGACCCAAACCGAGACACCACATCGCCAATGTGGCGCTTATCAAAGTAATCTAAGGGAAGTGAGAGTAAGTGCTTAAATACCGATGCCGACATCTGAAGTTGAAGGCGAGAAGACACCGATAAAATAACCAATTTTCGAATGCCGCTGGTAAAGGTTTCTACCACTAAGAGTAGAGCAAAACCCATGGCGAGTGCCTTGAGTAACGCATCGTTGTTGTAAATTAATACGTCATCGACCACCGTTTGCATATAGTAAGGTGCTGCAAGTGCAAAGAGTTGCAACACTATCGACAATGCGAAAAGGGTAAGAAGATTGCGTTTGAAACCTATCGCGCGCGAGAAAAACTGTGTCAGACCAAGGCGAGGCGTAGACTTTTTGGGGCTAAATGTATCGCTTGGTGAGACTTCTAGTGCAATACCCGTGATGTATCTTGAAGCTTCTTCAACAGTGAGTGTCCTTTGTCCAAGCGCGGGATCGTGGATGGTGATGGTTTTCCCTTTCACTTTTGTTAACACCACAAAGTGATTCATACTCCAGTGCAAGACCGCAGGGCAGGATAATTGCGCAAGATGCGCCATTTCTATTTTAATTGCGCGGGTTTGAAAGCCTAAGGTACTCGCAATACGCATAACATCTTTTAGGGTTGTGCCTCTCAGCGATACAGACATGGTTTGGCGCAAGGCATTAAGATCTCGCTTATCAGAATAATATTGGGCAATCATGGCCATACAAGCGAGTCCACATTCCGCTGCTTCGCTTTGTAAAATAACCGGAACACGCTTTGTGGGTTGAAGAAATTGCGTAGAAAGAGGGTGTGTCATACTCATCATGATTAAAGCTTCCCTGTAATGCTATAAAGCGGTTCCATTAACCATTCCATTAGGGTGCGCTGGCTTAAATGTACGTCGGCAGAGAAAGTCATACCGGCTTTGAGCGAGATACGGTTGCCGTAAGCCATAATTTCTTTTGTACTTAACGTCGCGGTCACTAAATAGGCGGGTTCGCTAATTGAAATCGGCACGTCGACAAGTTCGCCCGGCAAGACTAATGAAGGTGAGATGTTGGTAATTTCCCCAGACTGCACACCAAACTTCTGATAGGGAAAAGCGTCATAGCGGATGTGCAGGGCTTGCCCCTCGTGCAAAAAGCCAGCTGAGCGCACCGGCACGGCGATACGAGCGTGGATGTCCGTATTGACAGGAAGCAAAGTTAGTAAGGGGCGCGTACTATCAACGGTATAGCCAGCTTTAACATAAAGGCCTGATACTCGTCCGCTACGAGGCGCATAAATGGTTTCTTCCGCATGGCTGTTGTGGTTAACAATTTGTTGTTGAAGATCGCTCAGTGCGTTCTCTAAATCCGCCAGTTCGTTTGCCTGACGCTTAGGTAGTGTCGCAATGTCATGATGTAAATTCTTAATATTGGCCCGTTCTATTCGTCGGTCTTTTTTAGCCAGTGTAAGCTGTTGTTCTGCGGTTAAACGCTGCAGCGTTTGGTTTTCAACATCAGCGCGACTCAAATGGCCTTGGTTCAAGAGCGCCTGTGCAACTTCCCATTGCTTTACAGCCATGTTCCAGTGTGTTTCAGATAGCTTGACGATGGCGTTCAAATCGTCGAGTGTGCGCTCAGCCTGTGATAGCTGATCGTTCAAACTCTCGACTTGTGCGATGTGAAGGGCGCGAAGCCGGGTGATATTTTCTAGCGTTCGTTCTCGCTTAGCTTCAAGCTCTTTAAGCAGTTGGGTGCTCACACGATTACCTGAAGCATCACTATTACTATAATCAATGGTGATCAAAGGCGTGCCTTTCTCAACATGCTCTCCGTCATGGACTAGCACATCAATGACTTTTCCTTGCCGTGTGTCGGCGTAGAGCTTAAATACGCCATGGCTCGGCTCTAACCATCCAATCACAGATGCCTTCCTAGCATAGCTCCCCATGTTAAGGTAAATAACCAATGCTGCTATCCACACAATAAGCAACAGTGCGACTGTCGAATAAACAGGTTTAGGGGTCATTAAGAAACTGCCGTCGAGTGTGTTCGACTGTTCATCCACGGCTTCTTTTCGAAATAGTCCTGTTCTCATCTTCGTTCCTTGTATTGAGGCTGTGCTTATATGTTGTTGTGTTTGTGAAAATCCCTTTCACGTTCCACACATAGCGTATCTGGCTGCCGCTTCCCTACCGGCTGTTCATCCATGGCATCGCAATCCTTGATGCCTCCTTTGTCGTACTGCCAGATACTTGGTGGTCAACACTACTGCGGTGACGGTTTTCACTTTAGAGGGATAGGTAAGTTGATGAATTTCTTGAGAGGTCTATATTTTAAGTACACAGGGTTCATTGATGCTTGGCGCATTTTTAAAAGTGCTTGGCTCAATTTTAGAGATTGATTTGACGCAAATAATTAGCACGCAAATAAAAAGAAGTCATAGATCTGTATAAAGAATGTGCTATAAAAAACGAAGAAATATGAAAATAACACGATAAAAATACACAGAAGGAAGCCTCATGTTTGTGCCCAGCATACTTTTAAAACAACTCTACACGCGCGCGAGTCTAACCAAGACAGAAAAAGGCCTATCGTTTTCTCTGAAGAACAGATTAAAAGACGCAACCATCAAAGAATTGAATTGGATATCTCTTGATGGGGAAAAAATTCCAGAAGACAAAATATCTCTTCAGCTTACCGCCGATACCTGTATATCAATGGACGCGCTAAACAAATCTGGTGGTGAACCCTTTGGTTTGCGTCAAACCATTACTGTGCATTTAGACATTGACGAGGCTCCTTGTCCTGAAAAGCGCAAACTGGGTATTTGTTTTTCTGCATCTCCTTTTGGCAAACTCAAATTTGAAGTAGAAGATAATATTACTGCGCCAGGGCAGCGCAGCGCCTCTATCCCTCGTGATGACTTGGATGACTACGGTGAGAGCATTATAAAAACACGCCAAGAATATTTCGAAAGCGCCACGGGCAAGAAGATTGACCATGTAGGTAAGTACTCCATCGATCCCCAGGCTCTACAAGGGAATATCGAGCACTTTATCGGCGTTGCCCAAGTGCCCATCGGTATTGCAGGGCCCCTAAAAATAAACGGTGAACATGCGCAAGGTGAATTTGTAGTGCCGTTGGCGACTACAGAAGGAACGCTGGTAGCTTCCTATAACCGCGGCATGAAACTCCTCAACATGAGTGGCGGTGTAACAGCAACGGTGGTTGACGACGCTATGCAGCGCGCACCGGTATTCATATTTAAAGATGCTCGAGGCGCAAGAGACTTCGTCAAGTGGGTCAAAAAGAATTTTGACAAGATAAAGGAAGAGGCTGAAGCCACGTCGAGTATTGCTAATCTGACATACATCGATAATTTCCTGTCTAACAAATTTGCATTTTTGCGCTTTAACTTCAAGACGGGAGACGCTGCGGGTCAGAACATGGTTGGGCGAGCGACTTTCGCCGCTTGTGGGTGGATACTGGACCATTATGAAGGGATAGAAAACTTCTATCTCGAGTCTAACTTTGCTACGGATAAGAAAGCGTCACAGATAAACATTATGCGCACTCGCGGTAAGCGGGTTACTGCCGAAGCCACAATTAAGCGGGAACATTTGTTAGAGGTAATGCGCGTAGAGCCTAAACAAATTGACTACCACGGTCGTGTTGCCGGTGTCGGGTCGTTCTTGTCTGGTGTCAATAATACGGGCCTTCATTCACCAAACGGTATAACGGCTATGTTCATTGCCACAGGACAGGACGTGGCAAACGTGTCTGAATCGTCGGCAGCAATCATGTATTCAGAGTTAACGGAAGACGGAGACTTGTACGTTTCTATCACCATTCCTTCGCTTATCGTTGCGACCTATGGTGGTGGCACCGGTATCGGCACCCAGCGGGAGTGTCTAGAGCTTCTCGATTGTTACGGTCGTGACCGCGTGTATAAATTCGCGGAAATCGTTGCGTCAGTAGTGCTAGCTGGTGAGATATCGCTGGCTTCTGCTATTAGCTCATCAGATTGGGTATCGTCTCACGAGCAGTACGGAAGAAACCGATAAAACATAGGCGGCGGTCTCTTTTATCGGTCAATCAGAGTTAGAAGTATTGGCCGATAAAAGCGCCGCGGTTGCGTTTTGCTACCGCCTGCATAAAGGCACTAAAGCGCTGCGCATTGCCGTTACTGCGGCTAAACCCAACACCGTGAATTCGAATCACGGGCTGCCCGTTAGTGCCTTGGTTAGCTTGCGTAATTTGGCCAACAATTTGGTCTAAGTTAGTCCTTTGATAATCATCACCAAATACGTAAAGGCTTACACGGCCCTTGGTATTTTTATACAGTTTTATGGCTTTTAAAATTCCCGCTTCTGGCTGACTTGCCCCGCCTTTAAAGCTTTTCATTTGGCTCATTGCCGTATCTCGCATGGTTTTTCTGTCATCTAACCATTGACCTGCTTTACTTGAAAACATAAAGCTGCCGTCGGCGGACATAATTTGAAACCCCTTCATTTTGGGGTGATTCTTTAAGATGTCGTTAACCACTGTGATTACGCGATTCCATCCGCTACCTGAAGACATGGACCCTGAATTATCGATAGCGAAAATGACATATTCAGCGTCGGTGGGAATACCGCCTACATCATCATCAGGGGTATCTGTGGGGTTGGGCGTGTTTAACATGGCCGTAGCTTGACGTATTTCTCGGCGCAGAGACGACGCTTTATCCTTCATCTGATTAATCGTTTGTTGCGCCCGGGGTATCGAAGCCTCTAAGTTGTCTTTTTTCTCTGTGACTGACGCGGTTTTACTCTGCGCAGCTTGGAGTTCTTGCTGCTTATCCGACAGGGCTCCTTTAAGCGTTTCAACGTCAACTTGAGCTTGTAATACCTGATCGATCAATACGCTCACATTACTTGGACCGCGCTCGGTATCCTCGGTACCGTTTTTGGCCAGCAGTACAAGCATCACTACCGCACCAAAGGCACAAGAAATGATGTCAAGAAAGGCAATGTTGAATACCTCAACAGGGGCACGCTGAATTTTCCTCACGGTTTCATTCTCACTATGGCCACTCCGGAGCAGGTGAAAGGAAAGTGCCGCTGGTTGCACGGGTCCATTCCCAGTACATCGGAGATGCAAACGGATCGCCTTCTATCGGCAGCAAAATCACGTTGTAGTGCACGCCTTTTTTAGCCCGTTTGACGGTTTCAACAAATAGGGTCTTACGGCAATCAGATGAGATTGACTTTTTGCTACTAATGAAATTTTTACAGCTTAGTGGCAATCCATCGCCAAGCGTGGGCAAGCCATCGGTGACGATATACACGTCGGTAATATTTGGGTTAGCCTTAAATAAAATGGTTAAGCCTTCTTGGAGGTTTGTACCGCCGTTTGGCACTATGCCGCCAAGGTCCTTAACCATTGCGTTCATCGAACCGCTCACTTTCGCGCTGTTTACGTCGCGAAGGCCCAAGGTTTTGGCTGTATCTGAGAACGCCACCATGGTAACTTTTGACTCTAACGGCACGCGAGCTAACATCCACTGCGCAACACGTTTTGTGCGCACCCACTTGGGTGTTGAGACTTTTTGTCCGTCACTTAATGCCAGCTTGCCTAGAATATCCAACAAGTTGTCGCCCATCATTGACGCGCTTTTGTCGATAAGGAGGCCTATTTCAGCGCCTTCTATTTTCATGCCGGTGATATAGTTTTGCTCGCCCGTACCTTGCATTTGGATATTGGCTGACTTTTCTACTTCTTTCGACAGTGCTGCAAGTTGATTCTCTAGATCTGCCACTACCGCCATTTCGGTAGACATATCTTGAAGCAGCTTCGACTGGTCTTGAGTACTATCTGCTCGGGCTTGTTGAGCGTCATCTTGCTTTGCTGACTCAAGTGCAATTTTGTCATTTATTTCGTCAATCGACTTTTTAAGCTTCTGCTGTTCTTGCTCTGCTGCCGCGAGTTCTTGTTCTAATTTTTCTTTCTCTTCTGTTGGCGTAGGCGTGAAAGCTTTAAAATCGACCAGAATAAAAATCAAAATGACCGCGCCAAGACCACAGGCCATCACATCCAAAAAGGCTAGGTTGAATCCGTCTTCGGCTTTACGCACTTTAGGCATTGGAATATCGCCTAATTAATTGTGAAGGTGTGACAGTAAGTGATGTTCGCACGACTCTTGAGTGCGAATAACCATTTTGTCCTGACGGCCATTTAAAAGATGCATTAGCAACATCAAAATCAGCGAGATGAAAAGCGCCACTAACGTTGAATTAAAGGCAACACCTAGCGAGGCGGTCATACCGGCAATGTCGCCATCTAACGCGGCATCTGCCTGGGCCAACGCTGCGCCTATGCCTCGAACGGTGCCGACGAAACCAATAGAGGGGATTGCCCAGATAATGTAGCGGATCACGTTGTTACCACTTTCCAATTGCGCCGCAATGTTTTCTACCGATGCATGAATAGCGTCGGCGGCATGCTGTACATTTTGTGTATTTTTAAAACGCCTAATACAGTTAATCCACGTGCTATAGGCTGGTGTATCGCTGTATGACGACGATGAGAGCTCATTGAGTGCTTTGTCTACATCAAGTGGCGTATCTTTGTTATGTTCAGGTAAGAGATCACGTGAATAGATTTCCTCTTCATCGAGGAGCTTCCAAAGCTTGTAAACCATCAAAAAAATACAGAACAACATGAGTGATAGACAGACTTGCTGCTCAACATCTTTGAGAATAACCCAAATAGAAGAAAGGGACGCAGTCCCCGCTGTCGCCATGACTTTCTCTGCAGCGGGGCGAATAACGCCTGCGAATAGAAAATGCACCAAGGCGAAAATAAACAGAAATACCCCACCGCTTACAAGAAAGCTGGGGTTCATTGACAATGTATTCTCTTTACGCATGCTCGGTCCTTGATACCTAAATATTGGTCGGGAAGTCTTGTGGCGAATCTAGCGATACAAAGTATGCGCTGGCTGTTCCCGCTATGCCTAAAAGCACAGCAATGATTAATAGTTTCTTTTTCATATTAGTTCTCGTATCTCGCTATGCGAAAGCCTATGTCGTCAGCTGGCGCAGATTCACCACTACGTACACTTGCGCGAATATTTTTAAGCCTGCCAGTTTGGTAAGATGCGCCTTTTACCACATGTTTACCCTGACCCACAGGGCCTAAATAATCGGTGTAGCTCCCAGATTGGGCCGACAGTGCAACATCGTAAGTATCGTGAACCCACTCACGCACATTGCCATCTAAATCATAGAAGTCGCCGCGTTCGGCTTTAAAAGACCCCACCGGGGCTTTGCCAGCAAATCCATCATCATAGTCTTTTAATATAAAGGTTTGCTTGCCATTGAGTGAGGCGTCGGCGAAGTTTCCCTGCTTGTCTCGTAGACTATACTGGTTACCCCACACAAATGTTGTTGGCGACGCGCGGCGGTTCAATTTGGCGACAAACTCCCACTCAGCTTCAGTGGGCAGGCGGTATCCTTTTGAAGTAGCGTCAACACCTGTCACACGTCCATTTTGAATAACGTAAAATGGCGTCAAACCTTCTTTTTGACTTAACCAGTTTGTGAATGCAGCGGCTTCACTCCAAGAAATATTGGTGACCGGCAGTGCGCTACCTCCCCCTTTTCCGGTGAAAGCGGCAAACTGGGCCTGTGTTACTTCATGCTTGGATACCCAGAACTTGCGAGAAAACGACACGTCTCTTTGCACTTCATTGCGTTGACGATCTTTTTCGTTGGCTGGAGAACCCATGGTAAAAGATTTTGGCGTTATCAGCGTTAGTTGAATACCCAGCGTAGTTGCGAAAAGAGGTTTACCTTCACGGCGTCGGGCTTCAAATTCAGTGAGCATGTCTGCATGCACGTTCACCGGGCGTTTCGCGCTAGGTGTTATTGTTTTTGTTACGCTGCGATAACCGTCGCGCTCAAAGGTAACCGCATGTGGCAAGGCTTGAAGACTCAAACTTAACGGCGTTTGGCCCTGAGGTGCGCCGTTAATGGACACCTTTGCATTCAGTGATGCCGTTATATCCACTTGGCCGAGTTCTTTGCTAAGGCTAAACGTTAGCGTTCTGTTTTCACCAGGTGCTAAGGTGATTTGCTTGCTTTGCGAAATGAACCCTGTCCTTTCGTATTTAACTGTATGTTGTGTGTTGGCATCGACACGGGCGTTATTGTCAACCGGTTGATTGTTTACGGTAAGCACGCCGCCTTGGGGGGTGGTGGATACAGATAGCTGCGCTTGTAGCGGTTGAAGATTGTAGTTTCGAGACGGTGAAAGACGCTGATTAGTCACTTCAATCATATCCTTCAGAGGTTCCAAGCCTGCTTTTGTTACCACAATCGCGTACTTCCCACCCTCCGCATTATAGGTAAGCGGTGTGAGACCTATATCCTTTCCGTCGAGAGAAACAGACGCGCCAGAGGGAGTAGAATTTATCGTGATCGCGCCTTTAAGCGCAGACAAGGATATCTCTTTTTCAATAATTTGCGCGATGTCAGCGTCAAACGTTACCTCACCCGTCTGAAAGTGCGGATGGCTGGCGCGAACCGTATAGCTACCCTGACTCAGCGCTGTGGTAAACGTGCGTGATACCGACATCTTCTCTTCATTCAAATACCATGTAATGCCGTCGAGCGAGGGAATGGTTGATGCTGTGAGTTCGGCTGGCAGTGGCGTAAGTGTCACCTTGACGGTACTTGGCGACGTATCGTCAATGACAACACTTGCAGTTTGATATTTAGGCGCTGCTACCTGTATTTCTGCGTCACTGCCAAAAACGTATAATTTATCGCCGATAAACAGAGCGTTGCCACTGGTAACCGCAAATTGCGGCGCTGTCGCGGCTCTTTCTGGAGCAACAGCAAAGGCATAACCTTTAGTAAGAAACAGCCAGCTAAAATAAATTACAAGTACAGCAGCCAGACCTATGAGTGAAGCGATAGCTACGCCTTTTCTACGTTTTTTTCCTTTAGCAATGGCGTCATCAATACTGCTCACTAGATAGATCCTTATACTTTTTCAGTACATTCAACATGCACTGTCAGGTTGTTAGCTGATGGTGATACAATAATTTCTTTAATCACAGAGCGGTAACCCTCGCGACTTCCTTCAAGTCGATATGTCCCCGGTTTAAGTTGAATGGTTTTACTTTTGGTTTCACCAACAAGTCCAACCCCAAGCACCTTGATGTAGGTGTCGTTGTCAGACGTAATAGTGACAGGGCGAGGCTGATTAATGTCATCGATAATCTGCTCTAGCGAAGTAATTTGTGCACGTAACTTGGCGCTTCTATCGGCATAGTTGCGAGCCTGTTCGATATCTTGCTGGGCTAGATTTCTTATATTGTCATCGGACAATCGTTCAGGTTTTTGTTGATAAGCGTCTATCCGCTTGCTCGCATTTATAATTGCATCGGCGTCTTGTTTTGCTTTAAGCAATGTCGGGCTGGTCGAAAAAGAAGTAAGGCCTTTACTTGCCAAAAGCTGAACGGTTTTCCATTCATCTGCGTCCGCAAAAAGAGTGACTTGGTTTTCAATTTTTTGCTGTTCACTACCGGCGATCAAAGAGGCTAATTTTCTGCTGATGATAGTGAGCTCGCTACTTGAAGATTTGAGAGTTTTAGCCTCATTGATATGTTGTGTTGCTGCGCTGAAATCACGAACATCGATAGCTTTGTTGGCTTTGGCAAGTAAAGTGTTAAATCGGCTATCAAGCAGTTGACGCTCAATTGCATCTAGCGCTTGCTTGGCGTCTTCTCGAAATGGGTCAAGCGAGACGATCTTTGCGTAGGCATCGCGCTGTTTTTGTATGTTATTTTCAACACGGCCAACGCGTGCCTGTTCATAAGCGTCCTGCACGTCGTTATACACATCGATACGCTGCTGCAATACCTTGGCTTTGTCGAAATCCGGGTTCGTTGTAAGCGACAGTCTGTTTGAGTTAAAAGCCCCCGAAATATCATCGTTCTTAAAAGCAAGGAGCGCACTTTCGTAAGGGGCGGTATAGGCGTTTTCGTAATCAAGGCTTATAGTTGCAACAGACGCATTGATTTGTGCTAAGGCGCTTTCAACCTCGCCATAGTTAGATGCGCTGTAGTTGTTAAACGCGTCGTTTAACGCATCGTCAACAAGGTTTACTTTTTCTGAAAATTCTTTTGAATGTGTAACCCGCTGCGCAAGCTCGCTCACCCGTTGTTTGCTATCACTTAGCGCCATTTGAAGTGCCTTTCGTTCTTCTGGACTAAGCAGGGGGGAAGTAGGGCTTTTAGATGGCTGACGTAACGCTTCTGATTCATCAACGGCTAGATCAACGTCTGGTGAAGCGCTTGGCATATAAGCGATAAGGACGGCGCTTGCCATACCAACAAACAGCACTACCGCGAAGCCCAGCATTGTCTTTTTAATGATCGTTTTTTTCTTGGCTCTGCTTTGCTCGATTTGCTGTTCAACGCTTGGCATGCGTAGTCCTTTGTTTTCTTATCTTCACGTGAAATGAAATGGCGGTGGAACTCAATATTGAATCAACATTAAAAAAATGACTACGCTTAAAGCGCAGTCATTGGTGTTGATTCCATTTCATATATATCTTTAAGGCGAGATCGCAGCTGGTAGTACTGTTCGGCAGCGGTGCCTTGTAGTTCGATGCGCTGGTTGTCAATTTCAACAATTTGATCAGCAACTTGAATATCAAGGTTTTGCCCCATTTCGTCAAACAAGTCACGTTGGGCGTGAAGTTCTTTATTGGTTTGTATTGCTTGGCTAAGTGAACCAATAGCGGCAATACCAGCACCAGCAGCGGCCACTTGACCAACGGTAGAGCTAGAGTTAGAGCCTAACAGCACAGAAGCCACTGCAAACAAACCAGCGGTTACCTGTTTGGTAGTGCGCTCAGCTTCAAGTTCCCGGATTTTCTTGGCTTCAGGTAGCGTTTCTTTCTGGTATTTTCTATAAGGCGCTTCTGTCGTCACCCAGAATGAATCGTAGGTTTCTTGAAGGCTGTCAATAAACTGCTCGTCTTTTGCTTGAATGGCGCGTATGCGACGAAGCATTGGGTCGCTTTCAGAAGGTGCACTAACAAGCTCAATCTCGCCTTTTCGGTTCTGAGATAGGTACTGGCTAAACGATTCTGGGCTATACATTTGCGCGTAGCGTAAATCAGATACCATCTGTACTTCTTGCTTGTAAGCCTCTGACTTCTTAATCAGCAGGTCATAAACAAATTTAGCAATTTGCTCGAACACTGGGCCATTCGGGTTTTCTCCACGAGACATTGCATCGCGGTACCAGCCTTCACTGACACGGTATTCAAATTCTTCTTCGCCCCATACGGTGTTTTTGGCGTCCATGACTTTTACGCCAATTTCTACCGTTTCGGTATCTGAGTAATTGATCTTTCCAAGAACGTACACGTCGGCAAGTGCAGACGCGTCAGGCGTCACATTGATGCTGCCAAACGATTTGGTTTCGCCTAACGCTTCTTTGGTAGCAATGGCAAAACGGTTCGCTTCTAATCGGCGAACTTGTGGCCAGATGCCTTCTTCTTCTATTTCGTCGTAATCGATAGAGCCATCACGATCGGTAGGAAAGCCAGGATCGAAAACGGGAACAGCGACATCCATGTAAATTTCTGAGTTGTAGTTATAGCTATTTCTCTGTGCACCTAAAGGCTGGCCAACGCTAGGACCTACCATAGATGGACCAACGCTGGACACATTCGTTTGCGTTGAACCACAGCCACCTAAAAGTATAAACGATGCCGTTGCGACCACTGTAAACAGGGCCTTTGGTTTAAATGAAGACATTTCCTTTCCTTCCTCTGAGTTTATTAGCAGCCGTATTGCTCTTTTAATGCTTGGAAGTGAGCCTTTTCAGCCTCATCTTTTGCTCCTTGTAAACCGGCAATTACGGCGCCACATACCGCTGAACTACCACCTTTCGCTTGTCCGCCAACGGATTGTTTGGAAGGATCAGAGCTTGATGTCGTAGTTTGTGTATTCGTTGATGAATCTTGAGATTCTGTACTGCTTTGCGAATTAGCTTGCCCAGCACCCGCGCCAGAAGATGCGGTAGGCGATGAATTTCCAGAGCCTGCGCCTTGTCCAGCTGCATTCGCAACGCTTTGTGCACTCGATTGAGCGGCGGCGTTCATGCATTCTTCGCTTTGATTTAATGCGCCGAAAAGAGAGTCATCTAGCGCTTGTATTTTTTCCGCTTCCGTCATAGTCGACATATCTTGTTCACCGAAGTCGAGTATGGAGCAGTCTTTATAATAGGTAGGAGTGACGCTTGATTGTGCGAAAACAGACGTTATCGAAAATACACAAAGTAATATAGCAAAGGGCAGATAGTTCGGCATGGCCATTAAGTCCTTTTAATTGCGATATTTTGAGACATATGTAATACCTCGCTCCTTTTTTTATATATAGCATCCTTTTAGCCAAGACAAAACACAGATTTTAATTTAAATAAAAGCAATAAAATAAAAAGCCGATAAAACTCAATCTTTTATCGGCTTATCGGCTTATCGGCTTATCGGCTTTTTGATGTCATAGCATTAATTAACTAATGCGCCCAATGATAGTGGTGTGCTTTCGCTTCCACATCATCTGCTGTTTGCTGCGGCATAAAGGTCGCATTGTCTTGTTCAAAGAAGAACGGCTTGCGCTTTTCTTTGCTGCCCACTTCATTCATGGTAGCCGACTCGTATACGCGTCCATTTAGTACAGTGTATTCGACGAATTCACTCTTTCTAATGTCGCTCAGTACGTCGCCATCAATCACGACTAGGTCAGCAAGCTTACCTTCCTCGATACTGCCAATATCTTTACCCATACCTAGGTGTTTCGCACCATCAATAGTACCGCCGCGTAGCGCTTCCCAAGGCGTGAAGCCGCCTTGTTCCATGATCCACAACTCCCAGTGAGCGGCTAAACCTTCACGCTGGCCGTGAGCACCAATATGTACACTGACCCCATTGTCTCGAAGCGTTTTGGCGTAGCTTGCTACGTTCTGGTGGTTGTACTGATTTTCTGGTGCAGTAGGTCGGCGAATGGCGCGGCTGTCTAGAATAGTCGATGGGGTATAACGAAGAAGGCGGGGGTTCTTCCACACTTCTGTTTTATCGTACCAGTATTCTTCACCCATCATGCCGCCGTACGACACAACGAAGGTCGGTGTATAGCCAAACTCAGTAGCTTTCCATAGCTGAGTGACGTCGCTGTAGCCTTTTTCAACAGGAATGCTGTGCTCAAGACCCGTGTGGCCATCTACCAGCATAGTCAGATTCTGCTGAAGCTTACCGCCCCCTTCAGGGACCACCATCATCTCTTGATTTTTTGCCGCCCAAAGGACCTGTTGGCGCTGATCACGACGGGGCTGATTGTAGCTTTTCACTGAAATAGCACCGGCTTCTTTCAATCGCTCGACGTGGAAGTAGGCGTCTTCATAATTGTTGATAATGGCTTTGTAGCCTAGCCCTTCTGCACCGTATAAGATGGTGCCGGTGGAATAGATACGCGGTGCAACAATATCGCCTTTGCGTTGCAATTCAGCCGCAGCAAAAATTTCTGTCGTGTCGTTTGATGGGTCGTGAATAGTTGTTACACCGAACGACACATTCGAGTACTGACTCCAGTTTTGCTGAGGGATAATCTCGTTGCGGCCCTGCGAGCCGTGTGCGTGGGCATCAACAAGCCCAGGAATGATGGTTTTACCCGAGGTGTCTATCTGCATGGCGTCATCAGGAATGGTCACTTCGCCACGTTTGCCAACCGCTTCAATGCGGTTGTCTTTGATGAGTACAACACCATCTTCAATCACTTCTTGTGTATTGTCAGCATCGCGCATGGTTACCACTTTGCCGCCAACCAAGGCTTTGTATCCAGATGGCTTGTCAGCTTTCGTCGTAAACGACAAGTCCATCCCTTCAGCTACCGGCTCAGGCAAAGTTTCAGCGGCACCATCAACAAAGGCAAAAGCTTCATCCAGTGAACGGCTAAATAGCGTGGGGCCATTAAACCAACTTAAGGTTTTGTTGTCAGGCGACCACGTGAGGTACTCACCCGCGCGGCTTGAAAGCTGCGTAACTGGTAACGAGGTCATATTCGGACCAATAGTAATACGCTTGCCATTTTCAACAAAAGGCGCCACGTAAGTTTTGAACTGGTAAACAAACGCAACCCACTTCTTATTGTGAGAAAGCTTGTACTCACTTACTTTATCTGCGCCATAAAGGTGAGTTCGCTTGTCGTTGCCTTTAAGATTCACGCTGGAAAGTTGCGTTTCATAATAGGCTTCACCGCCCGCTGACTCGGTGAAATACACCCGGTCATCGCTACCCGCGAAATGCGCGTTGTAGCCGCCTTCGGTCACTTTTTCTACCGTATCTTCTTCAAGGTCAGCTACGTAAATACCTGGCTCAACCGAATATTTGGGGTCTAGCAAATAACCGCCCGTAAACTTGCGGAAAACCACCTTCTCGCCATCGGCAGAAAACGACGGTTCAATGTAGTGGCCAGGCTGCTGGGTAATGATTTTTCCTTTACCACCGCGGGCAGAAACCACGCGAACGGTGCCTAAATCTTGGTCGTTCCATGTGGTATACACAATCGACTTGCCGTCGTTAGAAAAGCGCGGATAGTATTCGTCGTGATCGTTTTGTTTAGTTAAACGTTTAATTTTGCCTGACTTCACATCGCGCACATAAAGTTTACCAAGGGCTTGGAAGAGCACGGTTTTACCGTTGGGTGACATCTGAGACCAGCGAATCATGCGTACGTCAAATTCATCTGGTGCCACATCAACGTCAAA
Source organism: Alteromonas sp. KUL106 (assembly GCF_009811415.1). GTDB lineage: Bacteria > Pseudomonadota > Gammaproteobacteria > Enterobacterales > Alteromonadaceae > Alteromonas. Next base: position 40,634 of record NZ_BLIG01000032.1, read on the forward strand.
GCGAAGGGCATCTGCGAATTTCACGGTACCTTCAACGGTTACGTCCATTGTGCTAGTGATTTTATCTTTTACGTCGATGGTGTGGAATTTACCGCCTGTCCAATATACGATTTTGCTGCTGTCAGGCATCCAGTCGAAGTAGGCAAAGTAGCCTTCCGAACCAAAGCCTTCCTGCATATCACGCTCTAATTCCAACGTCAGCGGTGTTTCCACACCTGTTTTTATATCTTTGATGAAAAGTGCGGTTCTATCTTTAACGCGACGAATAAACGCAATGTGCTTGCCGTCAGGAGAAGGGGTAGGGACTACAGCGCCGCCGGTACCGCTGATATAGCGGCTCTCTTCGCCGGTTTCGCGGTCGTAGCGAGTAATAGCAAAAATGCCTTCTAACGGATCACGGTTATATTCAAAACGGGCGCCTGGAACCGTATTTTCGGTGAAGTAAATGTACTTTCCGTCGTGAGAAAATACAGGGTCGGCAATGTTTTGCTGGTCGCGTTTTCCGCTGTTACGTGCTTTGATTTGAAGGCCGTCGCCACCCGATTTGTGATACATCCAAATCTCGCCTGCAGGAATACTGCGGCTAGACATAATGCCTTTGGTGACGACTAAGTATTCACCGTCTGGGCTCCATTTAGGCGAGTGAATAAGATTGCTTTTCTCTTTGGTTATTTGACGAAGATTACTGCCATCAATGTCCATAACCCATACGTTGCTTAACCCGTCTTTATCCGAGATAAACGCGATGTGCTTTCCGTCCGGAGATATGGAAGGATGGATATTCCATGCGAAGTCTTGCGTAAGTGGCGTCGCGTCGCCACCCTTCATACTAACTTTGTATAGGTCACCGAGCATGTCAAAAACCATAAACTCGCCGTTAGGTGCTATGTCTAAGCTAGACCAGGTCGTCTCATTGGTTTTGATCGTGACTTCATTAAGGGCATAAGGTGGGTTATTTACGTCCCACTTTTCAATGTCAGATTCTGTTTTTTCTTCACTGTCGTTTTGGGCGTATAAAGTAGGTGCAACACCTAAACCCAAGGCACTTACTAGCGTGATGGCCAGTAAACGTTTCTTTGTCGTTATCATAATTGTGTTTCCAACCGCTTATTATTTATTTTGTGTCTACATCAGAGTACATGAGTTAGCGTAAACTGCCGCACTCTTGAATTGTAAAGCTCACGTTAATACTACTGCAAAGTGTAAGAGTTTTATTTAGCTAATGCGATTGTAAGTCTGATTTTAGCGTTTAACTATCATTGAACTATTCTCGATAATCGTTACTTTTAGTGCTTATTTCACATTTGTCTCGCTGTATGTAAGCAATATTGTGAGACTTTGGGTACGACAACTACAACTTGTTATAAAAGCGCTACTCAGCGGCTGGTCTAAACCAACAGCACAGCCACCCCGCCGCGCTTAACGGGAAATAGCGACGCTGGGTGCTATTGTGTTATTGAGTAAGGGTTTAAAAACTGCCGCCGCCAAAACAACCGCTTATCGATTTCAGACAGTTCAGCTTCGGCACAGACGGTATCAAAGTTAGCTTTAATTATCTGAATTTGATGTTCAAAAATAGCCTTCGCTTCCTCCTGCGATAGCAGAAAGTTATGCGCGGTTTGAAGGCAAGTTGCGAGTTGGCTCATTTTATTGCTACCTGCAATTAGCATGGCCTGAGACGCTTCGTTTCCGGTACGCCCCTGAGGGCATACATCATAGGCCGGTGTTAACGTTAGTGTGTGGCCATTCCAAAACGCTGCATGATTGCGAGCATGATCGTCTGTATTGCCGCAAAGAATATTAAAGGTCAGGCGGCCAAACAGTTCCCGAAGTGTCTCTTTCGGTCTAGTAAATCTGTGTCGAATGATTTCTGCCAGTGTCTCATAGCTGGCATACCGCGCCATCATGTCATCCAGTGCAAATAGGGTAAGTGCTGACACAATAGATTTTCTTTCCCAGCCTTTCTCTGAAGCTACACGATCAAACCTTTTTACTAGCAGTACGTCTTTATTCGCGGCTTTGGTTAGTTTGACCGGCGCCACATCAAGTCCAGCCAGTTTGGCTAATCGCATGGCGATGTATTCAGCCTTTACGACACTGTAGATATCATTACTGGCAGAAAACTTTGCGATGTATTTTGTTCCGTCCTCTTCAATCAGGGCTTTAGGGCGTGCGCCACCAATTGAACTTCCGTGAAACAGGGCTTGGTCTAGTTCGGGCGTTAGCGGTACGCCTTTTTCAACGCGTTCTGCCGATTTTGCTAGCTCCTCCATGGAGACATTCATCGCAGAGCGTGGCACGTATTCGGTAGGAGAAAGCTGAAAATCTAGTGCACCAATGCGGTCAGACCCAGACTCCAGAAGATAGGTCAGCTCATCTAGCTGAGTTGTATCGATATCATCACCTTTACACCCGAGACGTCGGTTAATAATAACACGTCTGCCCCATGCATCTGGCGCACTGTCACGGATACAGCCGGGCACACTGAGCCCGTCTAATAACGAGAGTGAACCTGGACGCAGGGGGAGTTCAGGTTCATAGATAGGTACTGCATCCTTTACTCTCTCTAAGTAACTTTTACCGTAGTTGAAGATCAAATTATCGCCATCAGGAGCGAGACGACCTGCCACGACAGGCTTGGTCTCCTCGGGCAACCAAATCCAGACGAATGCTTCTTTATATTCCTGTTTAGAAGTCATCTATCACTTCCATCTTCGTTTTTCGTGCACTTTTAGGCAGCAGTGACAGCTTTTCTTCAATTTGCCTGACCTGCATAGTCAGTCGGCTAGGTTCTGCCTCAAATAATGTTACACCGACGATTCTGGCTACCTCAAAAGTTGCTCCTATTTCGCATTTAGGATCTGCCTTTTCTATGCGGGAAAGCATCCCTCTGGAAATACCTGCTCGGTCTGCCACCTCCTGCGCGCTCATCTTTTTCTCGAGTCTTGAGGCTCGAATGAGCTTCGCCAACAATGTTAGCGCTTCTTCGGTGTAACTGGAGTAACTTCTGACTATAGATTTTGGCATTTGAGTCGCATATAGAACATTTAAATGGTTAATGAGCTATATATAGTGCACGAAAATGGACTAGTCAAATCTGATGACTATTAATTTGTTCTATATATGGTACGTAATGATTTTATATGTTCTATATATGGCGCAATATTTTTAAATTATATGGCAACTTGGTGTAGGGCTTATCAAATTATATAAACGAGACTTCCGTTCGCGGGGTTATCACAAGCTTCCACTCATCATCACTTTCAGTGATGCTTGTCTATTACAGCAAGAACCGCTAATTTCTAACAAGTTATTAACAATGAATTGTGTAGGAATTACCGTGAGCAACGCTGAACAACAATTGCATTATTCTACTTGTACGCTTTGTGAGGCAATGTGTGGTATTGAGGTAGCGACAAAAGGCCAACAAATACTGTCAATTAAAGGGGACAAAGATAACCCATTTAGCCAGGGGCATATTTGCCCTAAAGCGAGTGCCCTTAAAGATTTGTACGATGATCCCGACCGTCTAAAACGTCCTGTGAAGAGAGTTGACGATACGTGGGAAGAAATTACGTGGGATGAAGCCTTTGATTTGATTGCAAACAACTTACACCACATCCAGCAGGCACACGGGAATAATGCGGTAGGTGTGTATTTAGGCAATCCTAATGCGCACAATATGGGTTCTATATTGTTCGGTCCATATTTCTATCGTGCTCTTAAGTCGCACAACCGATATTCCGCTACATCCGTTGACCAGTTGCCACATCACATTGTTAGTCGACGACTTTTTGGTCATATTTCTCAAATCCCCATTCCTGACATCGATAACACACAACATTTTATGATCATTGGCGGCAATCCGCTGGCCTCTAATGGCAGTATTATGACAGTGCCAAACGTGAAAAAGCGTTTGAAAGCCATTCAAAAACGCGGTGGTAAAGTGGTCGTTATTGACCCCAAACGCAGCGAAACCGCCGATATCAGCTGTGAGCATCACTTCATTCGCCCCGGAAGCGACGTGTTGCTGTTACTGGCAATGCTGCACGTGCTGTTTGAAAAACAGCTACACAGAGTGGATGCAATTTTACCTTATGCCGAAGACATCAAAGAGGTTGAAAACTACGTTCGCGATTATTCACCACAAAAGGTCAGCGAGTTTATCGGTATTTCGGCTTCACAAGTCACTCAGCTTGTTTTGGACTTCTGTCACGCTGAGTCAGCAGTTTGTTATGGCAGAATGGGGGCTAGCGTACAGGCGTTTGGAACGCTCACTCAGTACCTTATCATGCTGTTTAACATGCTCACTGGAAACCTAGATAAGCGAGGTGGCATGATGTTTACCCAGCCAGCCGCTGACGTACTACCGGTATCAGGCAAGGGCAGCATGGGCGGATTTACCTCTCGCGTAAGAGGGCTTCCGGCGTTTGCTGGTGAGTATCCGGTAGCGTGTTTAGCCGAGGAAATTTTAACCCCGGGAGAAGGGCAAATTAAAGCCATGGTGATCGGAGCGGGCAACCCAGTGGTTACTACACCCAATGCAGAGCAGCTTGATAAAGCATTTGCTCAGCTCGACTTTATGGTTGCGGTAGATTTCTACATTACCGAAACCTCTCGTCATGCGGATGTTATTTTGCCTCCGGTAACCGCGCTAGAACGCGACCATTACGACATTGTTTTTCACAACTTTGCAGTGCGAAATTTTGCTAAGTACTCTGAAGCTGTTGTGGACATTGACAAAGACCAGCTGACCGATTGGCAAATCTATCTGTCTTTAGCCGAGCGGCTAGACGCGTTAAATGGAAAAAGCACGGCTCACTATGCCGCACTTTGGGAAAAGCAACCTAAAGGTGTGGTTGATGATTTATTGAAAGCTGGGCTTTATGGACGAAACGCAAATAAATACAAGGACGCGGATACTCACTCAAATGAAACCTCAACCGTTATTCCAGCAGAGGGGCTGTCTATCGAAACGCTAAAAGCACATCCCCACGGTATTGACTTAGGGCCACTTCAACCGTCTTTGCCCCACGCATTGTTCCATGAGGATAAGAAGGTTCACTTGGATTTTGATTATTTCATGGCGGATTTAAACAGGGTAAACACCCATTTCTTTGAAAGAGAGAACCAATCTCAATCAATGGTTTTGATAGGTCGTAGGCATATTAAAACTAATAACTCGTGGCTGCATAACAGTCCGCGCATGGTGAAAGGAAACAATCGATGTACGCTACAGCTGCACCCAGATGATGGCGCGAAATACGGCATTGGAGATGGTGACGAGGTAAACGTGAAATCGCGGGTAGGTCAGCTCACTATTGAGGCTGAAATTACGGACGCGATGATGCCCGGCGTAGTGTCTATTCCTCACGGCTGGGGGCACAACAAGAAAGGTATCAAGTTGTCTGTAGCAAGTCAGCACCCGGGGGTTAACACCAACATTCTCACTGACGACCTGCAGGTGGATGAACTATCAGGAAATGCAGTGCTAAATGGCGTGCCGGTGATACTAGAAAAAGTAAGCTGAGCTCATAAAAAAACCGGCATTTACATGTGAGGAAATGCCGGCTTTTGTGAGAAAATTTTCAAGGAGTAAACCTTCTCCTCATTGTGCTTTTACCAGTAACCTTGCTTGTGACTAACCTTTCAGAAGTCCGCAAAAAGAACTCATCTACATCAAGTTAATCAGTGAATGGCACACCGTTATGTCATAGTAACAAACTCTTCAGCACTGGTAGGGTGAATAGCGACACACGCGTCAAAGTCAGCCTTTGTTGCGCCCATTTTAATGGCAACAGCAAAACCTTGCAGAATTTCATCCATGCCGTGACCAATGCCGTGAAGGCCTACTACTTTCTCGTCTTCACCTGCACACACAAGCTTCATTTTGGTCATTTGGCGATGGCGGGTGACAGCGGTGTACATCGACGCAAAGCTAGACGTGTACACTTTAATACTGTCCTCGCCGTATTCTTCAATGGCTTCTGGCTCAGTTAAGCCAATGGTGCCAATGGGAGGATGACTAAACACGACAGTAGGAATAAGCGAATAATCCATGTGCGCGTCTTTTTGACCGTTAAACAAGCGCTCGCTCAGCAAGCGACCTGCTTTCACTGCCACCGGAGTAAGTTCTGCTTCACCGGTAATATCACCGACAGCGTAAACATTTTTCGCAGTGGTATTTTGATATTTATCCACTTTCACCGTACCGTTATCGTTTAATTCAACGTCGGTATTCTCAATATCAATTTTATCAGTTGAGGGTTTGCGGCCAATGGCCCAAATAAGGCAGTCAGCTTTTAGCTCTTCACCATTGGTTAGGTGTATTGAAAGCTCACCATCGTCGGCCTTTTCCACCTTCTCAACGCTGGCGTGAGTGTGCAGTTTGCAGCCTTCGGCGTGGATCATATCCACCAAGGTTTCATGAATAATAGGGTCGAAATTTCTTAATGGAGCGTGCTTGCGAACGACAAGGTGTGACTCTGTGCCAAGAGCGTGAAGTACGCCGGCCAGTTCAACACCAATATAGCCTGCGCCAACCACTACCGCCCGCTTAGGCTGCTCTTTTAATGCAAAGAATCCATCTGAATCAATACCGTACTCAGCACCTTCTATATCTGGAATAATAGGGCGGCCGCCAACGGCAATCGTTATATGATCAGCCGTATACTTTTCACCGTTGACTTCCACGGTGTTGTTATCGATAAACTTGGCGAAACCACGAATTAAGGTGACATCATTTGCAGTAAGCACACGGTCGTAAGAGGCATGAATGCGCTCAATATAGGCTTGGCGGCTAGCAATAAGGCTGTCCCAGCTAAAGTGATTTACCGACAAGTCGAACCCGTATTCCGGCGCATAGCGATGAATAGCCTCAGCAACCTGAGCACCGTACCACATGGCTTTTTTAGGCACGCACCCTACGTTTACGCAGGTGCCACCGATATCTTTTGCTTCAATGATGGCGGCTTTCTTGCCGTGTTTCGCCGCGCGATTAGCAGACGCTATACCGCCGCTACCACCACCAATACAAATATAATCAAAATGTGTCATACAAAAAGCCTTTTCTGTCGGTTAGGCGAGCGCAGACCGATAAACGTTATTCATCATTATTACGGTTCGCTCGCAAAGCAAAGTTGACGCTGCTGCGTTTCACCTAGAAGAGTATTCTAGAGACCAGAACTCGCTTCAAGGTATTTCAACTAGTTTATCAATGGGGATAGAAGTAGCGAAATAAAAGGTTGAACGAGATAAACATGCTTTACGTGTTTACCCCGCTCTGCATAAGCGCCCTAGATGTTGTTCTAGCTATTTATAGTTTCAGAAAGGTTTTCTGGTTCTATTTGAATACTAAAAGCTTTGCCTCGCTCTACTTCAAAGTGCACGAGTTTCTGTATGGTGGCGTCACTTAACACGTGACCTTCAGGAAGTATAAGAATGTGGCTGTCGTTATAAAGGTTTTGAGCCAATATCATACCGGCTTTAAGCTGTGACGCTTTCAACGACGTTGAGAGCAGTTTAGACGTAGTCACGTCCTCAGCCTCTAAGAGAAGGTCCAGAAACTCTCCATCATAACGCGTGTTTCGGTGTTTTTTCATCTCTAGTTTCGCATCGCGAGGGCTCATCTCAATGCCGCTCATTCGACCGGTCACAAGTCGCCAATAGTCGCGCGCAATAGCAAGTATACGAGCCCCTGCCGGAATTTCTTTGGCGACTTTATTGTAAAGACCTGAGCCATTGTAGTGCTCAAACTGGAACTCAATGATATCTGATACTTGGTTAAGTTCATGGGCTGGCGCCAGGATCAGCGCGGCTTGTTTAGTTTGCGATAAATAATTTTGTTGCTGTTGATATTTGAGCTTTGAAAATGGCGCTTTAAAATCTTCGGTTTCTAACCCTAAAAGCCCGATTTCACAGATCAAACCCGCATAGCGAACGTGCTTTATATCGTCTTTATCAAAGCGAGCGATGCGCGCAATTTTTGCGGCTAGTTCACTCACTTCAATAGCAAACTTACCATCTATGTTGGGGTTGATACTGATAACATTAAAAAGCACCTGCTCCATTGCAATATTGTGCTTCTCAATTTTATTCAACGCGGCTTTTATTTGGCGGGTGCGCTTTTGAACAACCTGCTCTAGGGATGCGTTAACATCACGGAGTTTTTTATTCTGTAGTCGGGTGAGTTTCTGCAGGCGTAGATTTTCTGTTTTTAATTTTACTCTTTCCAGCCCTTCTTCAACTACCGCAATTAATTCCTGATTATCCCATGGCTTTTGCAAATAGCGGTGGATTTTACCTTGGTTAACCGCCTTGATAGTTGACTCGATGTCTGCGTACCCGGTGAGCACAACTCTGAAAGTATCTGGATAGTTAGTTGCCACTTGCTCTAAAAGTTCTGCGCCAGACATCTGCGGCATTTTCATGTCAGAAATTACCACGTGAACTTCGTTTTGACTCATAAGCTCTAACGCTTTTGCTCCGCTATCAGCGAGAAGCAGGGTAATGTCCATAGTGAAAAGCGCGCGTTTTATCGCACGAAGAATATTGGGTTCGTCGTCGACAAATAGCACCGTGTAGGTTGTCGCTTTTGCGTTAGGCTCTGTCATAAATAATAATCCTTATGCACGACACTGTAGCTGTTACTTGTTATAAAGCATGAAATCACCGAGGCCGCGTCCATTATTCGTGTTCTCCCTCAGCGTGATTTTCTGACGCCTCTGAGTTAATAGGAAGCGTAAGAACGAACGTACTGCTTTTTCCTTCAATGCTCGTTGCTGAGAGGGAACCACCGTGCTCTTGAGCAATTCCGAATGAAATTGAAAGGCCAAGACCTGTGCCTTGTCCTTCAGGTTTTGTCGTGAAAAACGGGTTAAAAAGCTTATCGAGATGACTGGCAGGAATACCACACCCCGTATCTTCTACGCGCAGTTCAATGAAGTCGTTCAGCTTACACGTGGTAATTATAATTCTGCCGTTTTTGCCAGTTGCCTCGATTGCCTGACCCGCATTGATCAATAAATTCGTAATAACTTGTGAAATTTTACCCACGTTCATCAATACATCAGGTACCTTGCCTAAATGCGTCTCCACAGTACAGATATATTTTAATTGGTTATTTACCATAGCCAATGTGGTACGAACGCAGTCGTTGATATTGTGCTGCTGCATTTGGTCGCTATCAACACGGGAGAACAACTTAAGTCCTTTCACAATCTCAGCAACACGATGAAGGCCTTCTTGCGAGTCAGCCAATAGTTCTGTTATATCCTCATTGATAAACGCCATATCCTGATTAGCTAACATGTTTTCTAGCTCCTTGAGCGCAGCGTCTCTCGCCTTATCTTCCTTGGCTTTAAGTGCAACGTTTATTTGTGAAAAAATCATTTGATAAGTAGCAACATATTCACTTAAGGTTGCGATGTTACTGCCAACGAAGCCAACGGGATTGTTAATTTCGTGGGCAACGCCAGCTGCCAACTGACCTACCGATGCCATTTTTTCTGCTTGTAGCAGCTGAACTTGCGTTTCTTTAAGGTCTTTATTGGCTTCTTGCAATTGATAGTTTTTCTGATTCAAAAGAGAGGTTCTATCTTGCACTTTTTCTTCAAGTAATGTGTTCAGCTCTTTTAATTCATCTTGAGCGCGCTGTCTTTGCTCGTTTTCCTCTTTTAAGCGCTCAACCAACTGATTAAAAGCTTCAGCCAGTTCACTTAATTCGTCTTTACCGCGAACAGGTACGAAGACCTCTCTGTAATCATTATTTTTGACTGCATCGCCCAAATGCTTGGCACCCTCGTGTAATTGGTGCAGTTGTGACATGAGAAATGAACCCAGCAAGTATGAACAAAGGCCAACCAAGAGAAACTCTAAGAGCGCCAGTGTCACTGTCCAGCTCTTTATCCGAGACACTGACTCGGTAACGGAGGCTATGTTCAACCCAATCTCTACGTATCCATAGAGCGTATCGCTTACCATGATAGGCGCTCGTGTATCATAAACTCCGTCGTTGGATTCAGACACGGAATTATCTGGACTAAATTCACGAGCGAGCGCTTCTTGATTCCCTTTCTCTACGAATACGTTGCCGTCTTTATCTTTAACTTTGACGTAGGAGACGTTGGGATTCGTGAGGATTTCTGACACATCGGCATCGAGGGATGCCAAGTCGTAGCTTAAAAACGCATTTTTGGTGGTTGAGACAAACAGTGAAGCCGTTGTATCGGCTGATTTTTTTACGCTGCTATCAACAAGATCATTCAGCAGTTGAAACACCGTAATGAGCAGCACCAACAGCAATAAAGCTGCAATGGATGCAACCCCTGCTATTGTTTTTGTACGTAAAGAAATCTTCATGCTCAATCTACTCAAAGGTGAGGTCTAGAAAGGGATGCGATTCCAAGTGACCTTACATCATCCCACTCGCTGTCATCAGATGCGGTAAAGCCACTTAAACCGATATTCTTTAAAAGCCACGATTTACTAGTGTCGTTAGATACTGCTATTAATGAATTAAGAATAGCTTGTCTGTCGGCTTCTGCCATATTCGGATGGGTTGCAATGGGGTGAGGGGTATAACCCTCACTTGTCCAAAGGATGCGTAAATCCTTTTTAATGTCCGCTGGCAATGCATCAAACGTACGCAGAATGCCACCCCCCGCGCTAAAAAAATTACGCTGTACAGCGAGATAAACTGAATCGTGTGAATTCACATAGCGGGGGATGAACGGTATGTCATTGTTGCGAAGGTGAGCGCTCGTAATAATGGATGCAGCAAAGGCCGCAGGTGCCGGAAAAGCAATCTCAGAGCCAGCCAAATCATTGACGGATTCAATCGGGCTGTCTTTATGTACAACAACTAAGCCGCTTAGTCTTTTGTCTTTTTGATGCACCAGTGAACGGTAGCCTACCGATGCATTAAAAACCACAAAATGGTATGGGTTCATATAGGCGAGATCATACTTCCCTTGCGCTAACTCAGATTCAAACGTAGGGATGTCTTTGGCTGTCTTGAATTGAACATCAAGTCCAGTGAAATTGCTTATATAATCTATTAATGGCTGCCACTTCTCTGCCATTTTCTTTGCTGACTGCTGAGGCACAACACCGAAGGTGATAGGGTCTGCACTTACGGAATATGCGCCAAAAGTAAGGGAAGCAGCTAAAACGAAGTACCGGACAAACAAACCCATATTCACTCCCTGTAGAAAAATCAAATCGACATAAACTGTTCAAGTACGACAGTTAAATCATGATTAGAAAATGGTTTTTGAAGCGTTGCATCTGCCCCGATATCTAAGGCGCGTTCTAGGCTGGAATCATCTAAAGCTGAAATGACGACGATTTTTAAATCTCTGAATTTACTCTGGTCGCGAGTGAATTCGATAACGCTGTAACCGTCCATACCGGGCATGCTCAAATCAAGCGTCATGACTTTGGGTTCATACTGGCTCAGCATTATTCCTGCCTGGAACCCACCGGTCGCAATATGTGAGTCGAAGCCTGCCCGCCTAGCAACGCGCTGAATAGATTTTGCGACAGGCATTTCGTCATCAACGATAAGAATTGACGACGAGGCGATTCCTTTCAAGGCATCAGGGATTGGCATTTCATGACGCTCCAAGAATTCTATAAAGTCTTCAACCAGCACGCGATTGTTGCCGCGCCCAGGAAGCTTGAAACCCTTGAGCTTACCGCTTTCTATCCACCGTATCACTGTGCGGAGATTGACGTCGCAAAAAGACGCTATCTCACCAGATGTCAACGTTTTCATATTATTGCCTTGTTGGTTTATTGGCCAAAATTATAGTATGAGAAGTAGTGTGAGACAAAGTAGACAAAAGGATGATATGTGACATTTGCGACAGCCTTGTATTTAAAAACATGTCGTACGGCGTGTAGGACGAGGCCTGATCCTTCACTTAACAATAGAAGTAGAACCTAAGTAGGTCAACAACAGGTTAAGCAATGGCTTGCTTTTACTTCGTGAAGCCCCATCATTATGCTATCAAAGTACTAAGAGTGAAGAGACTATGACAACCCCTGCAATTGAGAAGGTCGACGGCCTACCTATTTTTTCTGCTATAGAGCCTGAGTCTATTAAACCTGCCATTGAAAAAGCTATTGAGGCATGTAAAAGCGAGATAGAAGACGTTGTGGCGTCGAAGGATTACTCTTATAAAAATTTGGTGCTGCGATTAGAGGAAGTGGACGACCGTTTGAGCAAGATGTTCTCACCGGTGTCGCATATGAACAGTGTGGTAAGTAGTGATGCACTTCGTGAGGCTCACGATGCCTGCCTGCCGCTTCTCTCCGAATACGGAACTTGGGTTGGCCAGCATGAAGGGCTATTCAATGCCTACTCTGAGCTTAAAGCATCGGACGAGTTTGATACGCTAACCGAAGAACAGCAGAAAGTCATTGAGAATGCCGTTCGTGATTTCACCCTTTCCGGTGTCGCACTTCCCGAAGATCAAAAGAAACGTTTTGCAGATATCCAGGCAAAGCTAAGTGAGCTTTCGTCAACATTTTCAAATAACGTCATGGATGCCACGATGGGGTGGACAAAGCATGTGACTGATGAAGCCGAGCTCGCTGGTATGCCAGAATCAGCCCTAGAAGCCGCTGCTCAGGCAGCGCATCAAAAAGATCTTCAGGGATGGCTATTTACCTTAGATATTCCCTCTTATCTCCCGGTTATGCTTTACGCTGATAACCGCGAGTTACGCGAAGAGATGTATCGCGCCTATTCTACAAAGGCTTCAGAGCAAGGCCCGAACGCAGGTAAATGGGATAACACTGAAATTATCAAAGAAACTCTGATGCTTCGAACTGAGCTCGCTGAGCTTTTGGGTTTTGATAGCTATGCCCAGCGCTCTCTTGCAACCAAAATGGCTGAATCTACTGACCAAGTTATCGGCTTCTTGCGCGATTTGGCTGCGAAGTCAAAACCTCAAGCTGAGCGTGAATTAGAAGACGTAAAGGCTTATGCCAGAGACAAACATGGTGTGACCGAACTCAGCGCGTGGGACTTGCCGTATTACAGTGAAAAACTGAAGCAGGAAAAGTACACCATTTCTGACGAAATGTTGCGTCCCTATTTCCCTGAAGACAAAGTATTATCAGGCTTGTTTGAGGTGGTACATCGTCTTTATGGCTTAACAATTATTGAACAACCGGGTATTGATACTTGGCACAAAGACGTTCGCTATTTCACCATTACAGACGATGCCGACGTAATGCGCGGTAGTTTTTATCTCGATTTGTACGCACGAGCGAAAAAACGTGGCGGAGCTTGGATGGACGAATGCCGCGTTCGCCGAGAGAAGTTAGATGGTGAACTGCAGCTTCCAGTGGCTTACCTTACCTGTAACTTCAATGCGCCAGTAGGTAATAAACCCGCATTGTTTACCCATGATGAAGTCGTCACTTTATTCCACGAATTCGGCCATGGTATCCACCACATGCTGACAAAGATGCGTGTGGCAGGTGTATCGGGTATCAATGGTGTTCCTTGGGATGCGGTAGAATTACCTAGTCAGTTCCTGGAAAACTGGTGCTGGGAAGAGGATGCACTCAACTTCATTTCAGGACATTATGAAACCGGAGAGCCACTGCCGGCTGATTTACTAGAACGTATGCTGGCGGCAAGAGACTATCAGTCAGCGATGCAAATGGTGCGTCAGCTTGAATTTAGCTTATTTGATTTTCTGTTGCACAGTGAGAAAGGCAGTAATGTCGACGTTCAAGGTACGCTTGATAGCGTGCGTAAAGAAGTTGCTGTCTCTATTCCACCTTCATTTAACCGCTTCCAAAATAGCTTTGGGCATATTTTTGCTGGCGGCTATGCGGCGGGATACTACAGCTATAAGTGGGCAGAAGTGCTTTCAGCAGATGCCTATAGCAAGTTTGAGGAAGACGGTATTTTTAATCGCGAGACAGGCAAAGCCTTCTTAGAAAATATTCTTGAGATGGGCGGTAGTAAGTCGCCAATGGACTTGTTTGTAGCCTTCAGAGGACGAGAGCCTAAGGTAGATGCGCTTCTTCGCCATAGTGGTATAAAGGGCTAAGCGTAAATGGCAGAGTCTTTTCAAACTATCTACCGCCGAGCCTGTGAACGCAAAGGCGGAGAAAGGGTGCTTGAAGCTATGCTTCAAGCGCCGCTTTCTCGCGCAAACATAGAGGCGATCCCTGACCATCGTTTTTTGGCCGCGATGACAAAGCAAGTTTTCAAGTCTGGCTTTGTGTGGCGAGTCATTGAGCAAAAATGGCCAGATTTCGAAACCGTTTTCTTTGGTTTTGATGTGGACAAAGTGCTGTTGATGCCTGATGAAATGCTGGAGCAAAAAGCATCAGATAAGAGAATTGTGAGAAACTATAAGAAGGTCACAACAATTCGCGACAACGCCATGATGATTAAAGACGTGGCGCTTGAATACGGATGTTTTGGCAAGTTTGTTACAAGCTTTGAAAAAGAAAATATCACAGAGTTGTGGGATTTTTTGAAAAAACGCGGCGCGCGCTTAGGCGGGAATACTGGGCCTTACATGCTTCGCGCACTGGGTATCGATACTTTTTTGTTTTCTCGGGATGTCGAAGACTATTTGCGAAAACACGATATTGTTGACGGTGGGCTAACGTCCAAAAAATCACTAGCCGCAGCAAACGCGGCTTTCGCACAGTGGCATAAGGAAAGCGGGCGTTCTCTTCAAGAGCTCAGCGCGATCGTCGCTTTCAGTTGGGGGACCAACAACAGGCCCGTTTAAGTCGAATTTCACGCATGAGGCTTGACATACAACTCGGGCATAAAGCTTTTGCTTGGCAACACAATCCTATACACTTCGGCATTAATAAAAATATTCACATTACAGGACTGTCATGAGCGACAATCAGACTTCCGCTACGCAAGTAGACTCCGCAACAGACAATGCAACCGGGCAAACCACACACTTTGGTTTTAAACAGGTTGATAAAGGCCAGAAAGCGTCTTTGGTGGCTAATGTTTTTGATTCGGTAGCGGCGAAGTACGACGTAATGAACGACCTAATGTCAATGGGAGTCCACCGCCTGTGGAAACGCTTTACTATTGATTGTAGCGGTGTACGTGCAGGCAACAATGTGTTGGACATTGCGGGTGGTACTGGCGACCTGACTGCCAAGTTTTCTCGTTTAGTTGGTCCAACGGGACTGGTTACCCTTGCCGATATTAACTTATCTATGCTCAAGGTAGGTCGCGATAAACTGCGCGATCGTGGCTTGGTCAGCAATATTGACTATGTACAAGCAGATGCAGAAGCACTGCCGTTTCCCGACAATCATTTTGACGTTGTAACCATGGCATTTGGCCTGCGCAACGTAACGGAAAAGCAGAACGCGCTTAATTCGATTTATCGTGTGCTTAAGCCGGGCGGTCGATTGTTAGTGCTTGAGTTTTCAAAACCAACTACCGAACAACTCAGCAAGCTTTATGACATGTATTCGTTTCATATTTTGCCCAAAATGGGGCAGCTTGTAGCCAATGATGCAGAAAGCTATCAGTATCTCGCTGAGAGTATTCGCATGCATCCTGATCAAGAGACGCTAAAAGGCATGTTTGAGCAAGCAGGTTTTGAGCAGTGTGATTATCAAAATCTAACCGGTGGCATAGTTGCGCTACACAGAGGTTACAAGTTTTAATGCCTACCTCTGCGCTTGTTGCAGCAGCTGCTGAATCGGTTATAAATAAGCTGCTTTCATTAGATGAAGATAGCGAATCAAGGCTGAAGCCTCTTCGTGGTGCTAGGCTTACGGCATTCGTCTCGCCGCTGCCCTATGGCATAACACTGTCATTTTCCGACCGCATAGACGTACTCACCGAGCAAGGCACCTTTGAGGAGACCGTTGCGTCTTTAGGGTCGAAAGACTGCTGCATTAAAACGTCCCTCCAAACGCTGCCCGAACTGAAAGAAACCAGCCAGCTAACTCGTCTTATTCAACAAAAAGCGTTGATATTAGAAGGGGAGTTAAACGTAGCCCAACAAGTTAGCGCGCTTTTTCAAGAGCTCGATATCGACGTTGAAGAATTATTGGCGCAAAAGACAAACGATGTCATTGCCCACCAAGCAGTTAACACAGTAACGGCAGTGCATGAAAAAGCGACCAGAGCAGTGACATGGATAGGGCAAGTGGTAGGTAACGCCCTAGTAGAAGAAAAACAGCTTGCTGCTCATAAGCTTGCGGTTATGCATTTTAGTGATGAAGTCAATGTGCTTCGTGATAGAACAGAAAGTGCAGAGGCGCGGTTGCGTAAATTAGAAGAAAAGTTAAAGAACGTTTTTTAAAACAGGCTTATAGATGCGTATTGTTAGGTTTTACCGTATTAACAAGGTATTGTTAGAACACGGCTTAGACGAATTGATCCCGCCAAAGTGGTTACCCTGGTATGCGCGAGCGATGCGACATACCATTTTCTGGGTACGAAATAAGCACAAGGGAAAATCTGCCGGTGAGCGCATCACTCTTGCACTTCAGAGCCTTGGGCCAGTTTTTATCAAGTTCGGCCAAATGATGTCTACTCGCCGTGACTTGCTTCCTCCTGCCATTGCGAATGAACTTGCACGCTTACAAGATAAAGTCCCGCCATTCTCATCAGATGCTGCACAAGACATTATTAAACAAGCGTTAGGCCTTGACGATTTAAGTGACTTATTCAGTGAATTTGAAAAAACACCGCTCGCTTCAGCGTCTATAGCTCAAGTTCACGCAGCGAAGCTAAAATACAACAATGAAGATGTTGTTGTTAAGGTATTGCGACCGGACATTCGCGACACCATCGTCGCTGATATGGAACTACTATTTAGTTTGGCGAATGTGCTACAGCGTTGGCTGCCCGACGGCAAACGTTTGCGCCCGGTTGAAGTGGTTGTTGAGTACCGCAAAACCATTGTTGATGAGCTCGATCTGTTGCGAGAGTCGGCAAATGGTATTCAACTTGGACGCAATTTTGAAGGTTCTGATGCGCTGTATGTACCGAAGATATACAGCGACTATTGCCGAAGTAACGTGCTCATAATGGAGCGTATTTACGGCTTACCTATTTCAAATATCGATGCACTGCTTACCCAGAATACCAACATGAAGAAACTGGCAGAACGCGGTGTAGAAGTGTTTTTTACGCAGGTTTTCCGCGACAGTTTTTTCCATGCTGATATGCATCCTGGCAATATCTTTGTATCCACAGAGCATCCTGAAAACCCCAAATATATTGCTATCGATTTTGGCATAGTGGGCACCCTTAACCGTGAAGATAAACGTTACTTGGCGGAAAATTTTATCGCGTTTTTTAACCGCGACTACCGCAAAGTAGCCCAGCTTCACGCAGACTCTGGTTGGGTGCCACAAGATACCAATATCGATGAATTTGAAATGGCGATCCGTACGGTGTGCGAGCCTATTTTTCAAAAGCCCCTCGCCGAAATTTCTTTCGGTAATGTGCTATTACAGCTCTTTAATACTGCGCGCCGCTTTAATATGGTCGTGCAGCCTCAGCTTGTTCTTTTGCAAAAAACACTGCTTTACATAGAAGGGTTAGGGCGACAGCTTTACCCGCAGCTAGATTTGTGGAAAACCGCCAAGCCATTTCTAGAAAACTGGATGAAAGAACAAATTGGCTTTACCGCGATGATGGGGAAAGTAAAAGATAACTTGCCGTTCTGGTCGGAAAAGCTGCCTGAAATGCCAGACCTGCTTTATGACAGTTTACAGCAGATGAAGCGCTTGCCCTTACAGCAACAAAGAGCCCACTTAGCGCTGATTCAAGAGCAGAAAAAGACAACTCAGACCACTCATTTAAGTGTGGTTGGAGCGACTTTTATGCTCACATCGCTAATCCTTCCAGTTTATGATTTATCGTGGTATTTCCCAGCATTAACGGGCCTGATAGGCACAATTTGTTGGTTTATGGCGTGGCGGAAAGGGCTGTAACTTTTGTTACGTTGGGGTGAAACATTTATGAAATCCGCTGTTTAGTGATTAATTTGTATAGTAATCGTCCCGAAGAGTGTTATAGTGGTCTTGGCTCTTAGCCAATGTCTTTAAATAGACGCGATTTTGTATTATTTGCTATATGTTAAACCGCTCGAGTTACCCTGTAATTTGTTGTAAGTTGTTTGTCCATTCGTAAGTAAGACCCAATACTCCGCCAATTTAAAGACTTTAAAGAACTAAGTTACACGCGCTTATGCGCAATTTAATATGATATTTGAGGTCTATACGACATGTCTAAAGTTACAGGCACAGTTAAGTGGTTCAACGCTGATAAAGGTTACGGTTTTCTAACACAAGATAATGGCGGCAAGGACGTTTTCGTTCATTTCCGTGCAATTATCTCTGACGGTTACAAAACGCTTCCAGAAGGTCAGCGAGTAGAATTTGAAGTTGAAGAAGGTCAAAAAGGTCTTCAAGCTGCTAACGTGCAAGCTATCTAAGAATTCAAAAACGGCGGTCATTAGACCGCCGTTTTTCTTTCTACACCTTAATTCAAAACTCACCTTTCATACCTCAACCGTTTTATCTTCAAGCTGCCAATCAAGTAATGCGTAGCCGCTTACCCTCTTGATGCTTACCCTGATGACTGCTTAATCAGCAGTAGCAAATATTGCGTCGCAATAGACTTTAATGCTTTACTCACCGTATCAAAGACATTTTCCACGGAGAGCTCAATGCAAATTACCGTTTTCTTGCGAGTATTGTTTATCACGGCACTTTTAGTTCTTACCACGCAGTCTGTCAACGCTGCCCCCCAGCCAGCATCTCAGCCTTTGAATGAGGCTGATGACAACGTATTGGCTGTAGTGTTAGAAACCAAGGTTACTCGCGCAGACGTATTGCCCAATGAGAAAGAGCAAAAAGAGATAAAGGAACAGGCTAAAGAAAACTTTAGCGAAATGCTCGATTATATTATTCGTGTAAATGCGTCGACGAAAATCTATGAACTGATCTTAGATGATTTTGCTGACAAAAAAGGGATTGAACTTAACGAGGCACTTGTAAGCAAGTTTAGTGAAAAGTTCGCCAACCAAGTGTCTAAGGAAACCGACGGCAAGTCTATCGAAGAAATTGCGCGAAAACAGGTTATGCAATACCAAACCGAAAAAGCCATGTTTGAAGAGTTTGGCGGACGGGTAATATTCCTTCAATCTAATCCGCAAATGCCAATTGATGCATACAATGCGCTGCTCACTCGCTATCGTGAAAATGGTCAATTACAGATAATGGACGAGGCATTGAAAGAATCATTCTGGGATGTTTTCACACCTCCATTTCAATATGAAATTGCGCCGGAAAACGTGGATTTTACTCAACCATGGTGGCTTTAGTGAGAGACGAGAACACGATAGCTATCAAACTATTCAATGTCGTTGTGCAGTGTATCTTTATGAAAAGATCGGCTTACCGCTATGCGAAATGATAAAAACATGAACATAGATGCTATTGATAAGGCTATTTTGGGGTGGCTTCAAAACAATGCTGAGACACCGGTTGCAGAAATCGCGGAGCAAATAGGCCTAACGGTCACGCCGTGCTGGCGTCGTATCCAGAAACTCGAAGAAAAAGGGTTTATTTCAAAACGCGTTGCGCTGTTGCAAGCAAGGCAGCTTGGTCTCACTATGACGGTGTTTGTGCAAGTGAAAGCAGGTCGACATGATGGGAAGTGGCTTGCTTCGTTTGCCAAACACGCCGCTTCGTTCGATGAAGTGGTAGAATGCTATCGAATGTCGGGAGAATATGATTATTTGCTCAAAGTGTTAGTCACTGATATGGACTGCTTTGATCATTTTTATAAACGGCTTGTCAACGGCATTGAGTTTTCGGACGTGACATCAAGCTTCGCTATGGAACAAATTAAATACACCACGGCGGTGCCATTAAATCACCTTTAGTCGATATGGTATCAACGAAAGTGAAGGGTAAAGGGAAGCCTTGCGTGTCTTCATTCTGGGAATTTGAAAGGGAACAGCCACTCCTGCATTCCCACGCTTCACTAGGAAACTTGCCAGCACCTTGTGAGTGGGTAATTATCTATGCGGATTGGTATTAGAGCAGGCAAAAAAATAGGGCCGGTTTGACGGGCCCCATATTAATTAATGATTTTGGTCTTCAACGTGCTGTTCGGCGAATATCTTGGATTTCTTTTTGATTTTACATCCTAAGATACGCTGCGCATTCTTTCTGCCGATATAATGGGCTACCGGATAGGGGTGTGCGCGCTTGAAGAACCTTGAGATTGAATGGAATACATTTTCCATAAATTGGCTCCTTCTAGTAAAAATTGCCCCAAATAAAATGTACTAATATTACAGTTTGATGTCAACAACGTTTTGATCGTTTTTTTGCATGGCGTATTGCTTACATTTCCCAAGTGAGGATCTACGCTGATCTAACGCTATTACTTATTTTTATTGCCTGACGAGGTGAAAGGATCATTTTTTATAGACTTTAGTTTAGGGTCTGTCGATAAAACGTGCATTCAGCAAAGTAAGGGAAAAAAGAAAACGCGATAGCTGGGGATCATACCGAGATCATGATCCCTCAGCATTATCATAACGCCCAAAAGAGAGCGAACACCACTAAATACTAGAAATGTTCGCTATTGCTAAAAATAATTGCTGTCAGGTTAGGGTGTAGCACTATTGCCTTAGTAATAAGATAGCTTTTCAGACTTGCCTGAGAAGATTTTATACACCATCGCAGTATAGGCGAGAATGATCGGAACAACGATGACTACACCGACTAATAGAAACCGTAACGAGCTTGCGTCGCTCAGTGCGTCTGAGATCGTCATCTGCCCTGGTATGATGAACGGATAGTAGCTAATTGCAAACGCGCTGAAACAAAGTAAAAAAACCAATAGTGCGATAAAAAACGGCAGCCATTCGCCTTTTCCGTCAGCGTCTGGCAGCTTCTTTAATAAAACGCCGCATAGCGCTAACAGTGCAAAACACGTCACTGGAATAGCAAACAGCACGTAGCCTAAGGGGGCAGATAGCCACAATTCTCGAACCGAATCGTGCAACGTCAAGTTCGCAATACTCACTGCAATGATACCTAACGCGAGTACACCTAAGCCTCTGCGTGCCCAATAATACGCTTTCTGCTGTAGTTCTCCTTCGGTTTTTAAAATTAGCCAACAAGACCCGATAAAGGCGTAGGCAGCAGTCACCCCAAAAGCGGCCAGTAGTGCAAAGCCCTGTGCCCACATATCTGTACGAAGTCCCGTTACGTAAATCCCCAACATATAGCCTTGAGCTAATGTGGTAAGCAAAGAGCCGTACTTAAATACCAAGTCCCATTTTCGCTTTTTTACTTGCACGACTTTGGCCCTAAAATCGAATGCCACGCCGCGGAGTATCAGCCCTAGCAACATAAAAGTAGCGGGTAAATAAAGGGTTTGTAGTACTTCACTGTGTGCCTCTGGAAAAGCAATAAGTAATAGCCCGATAGCGAGGACTAGCCACGTTTCGTTTGCATCCCAGTAGGGCCCAATAGAAGCAATCATGTCATCGCGGAAGGTTTCAGTCCTTGGCGGTATCAGTACACCCACGCCTAAATCATAGCCATCTAAAATGGCATACAGTAAAACCGATAATCCAAGTAACCCTACATAGATATTACCGAGCATTTCTGCTGATACATTCTCAAACATCTTTGCTCTCCTTAAACGGTGCTAGGATCGGGATCGCTAGGCTGCATTTTAGCTTTCGCAACTTCGCGTTCTTCCGTTGTAATTTCTTCTATTTCAACGGCTCTTCTGCACATCAACATTAACGTTCCCATATACGCTATGAGCAACACCGTATAAATGATCAAGTACAGTGTGAACGACACTGCAATGTTCCCAGGGGGAAGTTGCGTTACTGCGTCAGAGGTTCTCAGCACGCCGCTCACCAAATATGGCTGCCTGCCTATTTCAGTGACATACCAGCCAGCAAGGGTAGCAATCCAACCGCTAAAGGCCATGCCGGCGAAAGTACGTTTCAGCCATAAAGGAAAGTCTTTTTTGCGCATAAGATACACACTGCCTATCCATGACACCGCAAGCATCAGCATTCCCATACCTACCATCACCCTGAAGCCAAAAAACACAGGCGCGACAGGAGGGTGCTCCCCTTCAAACTCATTAAGCCCTTTGATTTGACCTTTTAGCTCATGGGTAAGTATTAAGCTTGCGCCGTAAGGAATAGGAATTTCAAAATGGTTTTCTTTACTTTCCTCATCAGGTATTGCGAAAAGTAGCAAAGGTGCACCTTCAGTGGTTTCCCAAAGGCCCTCCATTGCCGCTACTTTTTGCGGCTGGTGTTCAAGGGTATTTAAACCGTGCATGTCGCCTGCAAATATTTGCAGCGGTATTAAAACAGCAGCAGTATAAGTGGCTGTTTTAAGGGCAAGCTTCGGTGCTAATTTATCGTCGCCTTTAAGCATACGATAGGCAGATAAACCTGCGATGAGGAAGCTTGCCGTCAGCCCAGATGCAAGCATCATGTGCACAAATCTGTAGGGGAAAGAAGGGTTAAAAATAATCTCTTTCCAATTGGTGGCATACACTACGCCATCAACGACTTCAAAACCCTGTGGGGTTTGCATCCAGCTGTTGAGCGCTAATATCCAGAAAGCAGAGGTTGTAGTGCCCAGGGCAACGATAAGCGTAGAAGCCGTATGCAGCCAGTTGGGAACACGGCGAATACCAAATAGCATGATGCCCAGAAACGTGGCTTCTAGGAAAAAAGCAGTGAGGACTTCGTAACCTAACAGCGGGCCAGCAACATTACCTACTTTCTCCATGAATCCCGGCCAATTGGTGCCGAATTGAAAAGACATGGTCACACCGCTCACAACGCCAAGCGCAAAGCTCAGTGCAAAAACACGTACCCAAAAGCGGTACATGCGCATCCAAACAGGGTGACCTGAGGTGTTTGAGCGCAATTTGAAATAAAATAAAAACCATCCCATGGCCATCGTGATGGTTGGAAATAAGATATGAAAGCTAATATTTAGCGCAAATTGTAAACGAGACAGCAAGAATGCATCCACAGAAGGCCCCCTTAGTTAACGCTGTTTTTTCCCGGAAGTAGCTTATCCTTAAGCTCGAGCATACGGCCTACGCCAGAACCTAATTTCATCAGCGTGTTCAGTTTTTCAGGTCCAAGGTTTTGAAGTTCTTGCGACCATGCCGTAATTGATTCGAGTAAATCGTGAATTTCGTTCAGTTTGTGTTGAGCATTGGCTTCTTTTTCATTGGCCGGAGTATCAAGTAAAAGGTCGCGCAACAAGCTCATGGTCGGGTCTATTTCACGCTTTCTCCGTTCTTCAAAGACGCGATTGGCAAGCGTCCAAATATCGCCCGCAGGCACGAAGAACTCTTTTCTTTCGCCAGGCACTAATTGTTGTTTAACCAAGCGCCAAGACTGGAGCTCTTTTAACCCCATACTGGTATTGCCTCTGGAAATATTAAGGGCGTCCGCAATTTCTTGCGCTGCAATAGGTTCTTCATTCAACACGATGAGAGCAAGAATTTGTCCCACTGTTCTATTGAATCCCCAGCGACTACCCATTTCGCCAAAATGCATAACTGCGGAGGTAATTAGCGGTGTCATTTTCATTTTGATATTCCAGAAGTTTCAGAAATTACTGAAAGTTTATTGCGCCAAATCAAAAAAAACAAGATTAATTTTGGTTTATGAGCGATTTTTAATAAGGAATTTAATGAAAATTAATTAGGAGGGCGAAGCGATAAAACATGATCTTTATTGTGTAACTTGTTATCGTGGCACTGATTATTTATCCACTACGAAAGTTCGCTTTCCCATTTTCTCGGCCAAGGCAATGCAACACATTACAGATACAAATACAAAGCCGCTTCAGAACTGTGAAGATGAAGCCATTCATTTAATCGAAAGTGTTCAAAGCTTTGGATACGTTATAGCGATAGATCCTGAATCAAAAAAAATCCAAGTTTTCAGTGAAAATATCAAAGACCTATTTAAGGTTGATATTATCCCCAATCAAACGCTCATCACTGAACTTATCGATATTCCTTCACCGGACGCCCCCACTTTCCAAAACATATATGAGACGGTTAAAGGTGGAAATATTCGCCGTGCATATCAGTGGAAGTTTACTCAAAACGCGCTTTGGCTCGACAACTGGGAAAAAGAAGGTAGTGGGGTCGCATTTGACTCTAACGGTTTGCTCGTCATTGAATTAGAGCCAACCCCACAGCTTAGTTATGAAGCCGCCCAGCGGTGGGTGCCGATGGATGTTGATATACGTACGCTGTTACCCGATGTAGATGATTGTGATTCAATCAATGATGTAGCAGACGCTATCGCAAAGGTATTTAAGCAATATATCGGCTTTGATTCTGTGATGGTTTATCAGTTTGACAACGATTATTGCGGAGAAGTCATTGGCGAAGCCAAAGTCGGTTCTTCACGCTCTTTTAAAGGCCTAAAGTTTCCCGCCTCTGATATTCCCAGTCAAGCGCGTGAGTTGTATCTGAAAAATAGGGTGCGCTGTGTTTTTGATGTTGAAGAGACGCCAATTGGCTTAAATCCTTGTATTAAAGAGTCAGGCCGTCCGGCTATTGATTTATCAATGTCGATGGTACGCTCTGTTTCCCCGGTTCATATTACGTATTTGAAAAACATGGGCATTCGCTCTTCGTTTTCTGTTTCCCTTGTATTTGAAGGAAAGTTATGGGGCTTATTGGCCTGTCACAATAACGAGCCTAAGTACATAGACCAGAAGAAACGATTAGTATGTGAATCGCTTGGTCATCTTTACGCGTGGCAATTGCATACAAAAGCGCTACATGAAAAGAAAGAGCAGTTTCAAATTCGACAGCGTAAGCTAAATATCATTATTCATCAGCTAACAAGCTATCAAAACCCGCTAGAAGCGATTACTCAAAAAGAAGCCGGGCTATTGGATGTGGCCAACGCATCTGGCATGGCGGTTATAACGCCGTTTGATAAATACTTAGTGGGCAGAACACCGTCTGAAAAAACATTAACGAAGCTACTTGATAAACTGGTCATTGCCAATTCGGAAGAATCAATCGCGATCAATAAGTTAGCTAATGAAGTCACCGATGACTGTGACCTTAACGGTATTCGGGGAATGTATATATCATGTGTGTCGGCTAAGCTAGGGTATTATACGGTATGGTTCAGAGAGCCTAAAGATCGGACCATACGCTGGGCCGGGAGAGACGCCGCAAAAAAAGATATTGGTAAATCACTCACACCTCGCAACTCCTTCGATTTGTACCTGCAGAGCGTTGCGGATGAGTCAGTGGCATGGACAGAGGACGACCAGCTAATCATAGAAGGTTTCGACCACCTGTTTATTCCTTATGCGCTAAGTTTGAAAGCGTCTTTAGACAAACAAATCAGTAAGCTAGAAGAGTTAGATAAAGCGAAAGATCAATTCCTTGCCAGTATTTCTCATGAACTGCGCTCGCCACTTAATTCTATCGTTGGGTGGACCGATTTGGCGCTAATGGATGTAAAAAATGTTGATAGGATGACTGACGCATTAGGGGTGATAAAACGTGCAGCGTCTACTCAGGCAGCGTTAATAAACGACATTTTAGACCTCTCTCGCATTATTTCAGGCACAATGAAACTCAGTATCCATTCTTTGAATATCGCATCGTCAATTTCAGAAGTGGCAAAGTCCTTCGAGGCAGGGTTCGTTAGCAAGAATATTAAGCTCTCTATAAACTGCGAAGACGAGCACACCCAAATTTTAGGTGATAATTTGCGTATTAAGCAGGTCATCAACAACTTGCTAAGCAATGCGCTTAAGTTCACGTCTAAAGGTGGCACAGTACATGTGCGCGGAAAGCGAGAGCACTCTAACTACCTGTTTCGTGTTAAAGACAATGGCAAGGGAATGACCCAAGACCAAATAGCCCGAGTATTTGAACGTTTTTACCAAGGTAAAAATGAGCATAATAAGTACGGCCTTGGGTTGGGGCTATCCATTGTGAAAAGCTTAGTAGAAATGCATGGCGGCGAAATTTACGCAGAAAGTGATGGGCTCAATTCAGGAACCACCTTTTTTGTGTCGTTGCCCATAGCCCCACTGAGCTTGCACGATGACATAATTGAAACGAAAAATACGGAAATTAGCGACTTGACCGAGTCTTTGCGTCTTAGTGGCTTGCGCATTTTAGTGGCGGAAGACGAGCAAGATGCCAGAGATTTCATTAAGTTGTTTTTGGAGTCAAACGGTGCCCGCGTTAACGTGGCGAAAAACGGTTTGTTGGCGTGGAAAGAGCTCAACGATATGCCAGAAGCGTTTGACCTTTTACTGTCTGATATTGGCATGCCTGAATTGGACGGGTTGGGGCTTGTCACTAAAATTCGCGCAAGTGAGGTTCCGGAAATAGCCAAGCTGAACGCGGTAGCGTTAACGGCGTATGCATACACGTCAGACAGGGTAAAAGCGCTCAAAGCAGGCTTTAACAACTATGTTTCTAAACCCGTAGACGGCGAAGAGCTGCTGACTATTTTGGAAATGTACCTACCCGAAACGGCTCATTAAAACGTAAGCTGTTATCAACACGAGCCTGACAACGTTCATATGTGCGCCTTTGGTAGCAACGAGTTACCAAAGGCGTTTTATTTACATTGTTAATTAGTCTATTAGCCCTCTACCAGCGACGCAGCAGGCGTTGATATGTGGTTTTATCTAGCAAAGAGGACCTAGGCGAGGATGCATCGTTAAGGGTGAGGTAGCCCCGTGCATCGTCTAGCGAATCGTAACCTTTACCATCTATATAAAATCTACTGTCAGGTGATGTTGACTTTCCGTCGAGAGAATAAGCAGTAGCTAGGCTGTCAGAGGGGCGCGTGATATCGCTGTGTCCAATAAAGTCTGCAGTACCGTCACCGTCCACATCTTTTGTTAACCATGGCAGCGAGAGCGGGCCGTTAAATTCTCCATTTTTCTGCATTAGCGATACTGTTTGATTAAACTGTTCAACCAAGGTTTCCCCGTTGGCAAGGTCTTTTCTGACAGCAAGCTGAAAGCCCGTTTTTGCGAGCGGTTTGGCAGAAAAATGCAGGGTTTCCTCGTTGTCGTTTGCCAATAAAATATTGAGTTCGCGAGCAAGGAGTTCAGTGGTTAATAAAAAGGGAGCACGGTCATCGGCAAGTTGACGGAAAGCGTCAAAAGTACTTGGATTGCGCGACCATTTTATCTCTTTAAGCGTTCTGAACGTGGGTGTGTTTGCAAAGCGGTTTTCAATGGCAACACGATTATCTTTCAGGTGGGGAAACAGCTTTACGCTTTCTACATCTGGATTTTTGCTGACTGCGTATAAGTATATAGGCAGATAAACGTCTGACAGGATCAGATGACCATTGTCTTCGCCTAAATTAATGTAAGCGAATTCACCATCTAGCTTACCGGTAAGCACTGAGCTGCCCAAGAACGCATCGCGCATGACGCGAAGCTCTATGTCCAACCCTGCTTTTTCAAACACGCTTTCCAATAGCCTATTGATGCGAGCGGGTTCACCGTCGTCGCTGATATAGGTTTCAAATGAGGACGCGCCAAGGGTTGTAGGCGCTGCATGAAGAGCAACAACCATGCAACAATAAAGCGCTAGGCCTACGCCCAAAAACAGGAAGCGACGAGTTGAAAAGGAAAGCGGGAAAGCGTTACATCTTGCCAAAATTGAACTCCGTACTGCAACCGTGCATTAACTACACTCTAATGCAGTTAGCCGTTTAATTCCAATAAACTCGCCCTTGGCTAAATTAACAAAATGTAAGCGACATCAATATTTTGCATATTGTGTCGCTTACATGGCAAGTGAATGAGGGCGATGATGGATGTACTAAAAGCCGCACGGCCACATGCCACACCAGCATGGGCTAACGTTACACAATCTATTCACCGAAACTTCCTGCGGGACCTGGATACACCACGACGCTCTCAACACCCTCGTTGTTAACGCTGGCAACGCCAAAAAAGTAATTGTCGATAACCACGTTTTCAAGCACTGCTTCTGTGACGTTACCTACATATTTACTGTATTCCCACTGTGGCGCGTCTGTATGACGCCAGTACACTTTATAGCCCTTAAGCTGTGGATTTTGCTTGGCATCTAACGCATCCCACTTTAGGGTCGTTGAAGGCTGAACAGCGCCAGCGATTTCTACATTTGCCGGTGGGTTTGGTGCCCACGCCATAGCAGCAAGGGAAACGGCGTTTAGTCCGGTTAGTTTAGCGGCGTAATCAAAGTCTACACCGTCCAATGTATCGCCGTATTCAATACCGTTTTCAACGCGCAGGTCTTGGTGCTGACGCGTGTAGTTTTCGTTGGTTTCCATGATGCGGATGCCCGGGTAGCCTAAGTCATTAAACGGGCGATGGTGGCCACCACGACCAAATCGGTCTAAACGATAGATCACCATGGTGTCCAAATTCTCAATGTACTTATCGGCAATGTTATCGATATAGCGGGCAAGGTTGCGGCTTGGCGAGTCGACTTCACCACCGGTGAAACGGCGCATGCGCGCCTCTTTTTCGGTTTCCGTCACCCGCGTTCCTTCAGCAAACAAACGAGCGGTAGTGTTATTAATTACACCGTTAACCCCTTCAATATTGCCAATCATATCGTTGTTGAGTACCGCTTTAATTCGCCAGCCGTCTTCTTTGGCTTTATTCGCCATTATACGGCCGCCGAAAAGGCCTTGTTCTTCGCCTGAAAGGGCGGCATACACAATACTGCCGTTAAATTTGTATTTGGATAGAACTCGTGCGGCTTCAAGGGTACCGGCAACACCTGAGGCGTTGTCGTTTGCACCGGGTGAATCAGACGTGAAATCCATCACATCAGACACCCGTGAATCGATGTCGCCAGACATGATCACGTAGCGACCCGGGTCTGTGGTGCCGCGCTGAATGGCGATAACACTCACGACTTCTACTGGGTCGGGAATACGCTTCTCACCGCTGATGACTTCCGACTGGTAGTACACTTCTAAGCAGCCACCACATTCTTGTGAAATTTTATCAAACTCAGACTTTATCCAACGTCGCGCTGCGCCAATACCACGGGTATCAGATTTGGTGTCCGATAGGGTATGGCGAGTACCAAAGTTCACCAGCGTTGTGATGTCTTTTTCAATGTTTTCGGCGGAAACATTTTTAGCAATATCGTAAAGTGCCTGTTGCTGTTCGGTTTGGGCGAAAGCTGCAGTAGATAATGTTAGCGCAATTGCGGGAGCAATTTTTCGTAGCATAAGGTTTGTAAGATAAAAGGGCTGTGATTTATTCATTGTTTTCTCCATTTTCTGCACAGACCATACTGAATGCGTCGAAAATGGACAATGAATATCGATGTAATTAACTTTATTTAAGAGGAATACAATATATCGGCACGAAACACTCCGTGCCGATATATTTATAGTTTACAAGACTTAAGCTTGTTTAAAAATCGAAGTAAACAATACCGTAAGCGGTAACATCATCATTTTTAAGTGACTCAAGATAATTAGTCGTGCTTTGCACATCATAAGCTTCCAGTGATATGTAACCCGACGCAGGCTCTTCATCGAAATCGAAGTTCGAGGATAGGGGAAAGTCGACGCCCTCAATGTCTAAGTTCTCTAAAATTGCAAGAGAACCCTTATTGGGGGTGGTTAACTGGAAATAGTAAAGCAGATTACCAAAAGAATCATTTCCAGACATGGTAATGGTTACTGAATCTGCCCCTAACGCCGACAAGTCATAACTTTCATCATTAAAGAATGTTAAAACTTGTTCGGAAAATAAATCATAAGACATCATTGATAAGTCTAATGACTCAGTGTGGGTTGAAGGTACTGTTACCTGTCCCCCCGTATAGATGGATACTTGAACATCTGTGCCTTCACTGCTAAAGCTGTCGAACTCGAAATTGTAAGCATCGATATACGTTTCAGGCGTGTCAAAGATAGGAACTGAAGGTGAAAGTTCCGCTACATCCCAAACTTGCATATTATCAGCATAATGCAGCCAGCCATCTTTTCGCCCGCGCAGCACAACGCGCAGACTTGAGTTACTGTTCACGTTATTATTGAGCACCGAAAAAGGTACTTTTCTAACAAGCTCGGCGTTATTGACTACAAATGTTTCATCAAAACTGTAGTCACTAAGGACAGCAGTGTAATAAGTTTCAGCCGGTTCTTCTTGTACGCTAGTTAGCGTAAGGGCAATGTCTGGCCACTCGCCGCCAGCAGGTCGACAGACGTTAGCTTGAGCCAAGCCGTCTGTGTCATTAATATCGAAAGCGGAAGCCGATGTCGTGGTAGAAACGACGACACTGGCCATGGGCGAGGCAACGGGAACGCTACTAATATCGAACGTCACATTATTGCATTCGCACGCGTCACCGTTGCCAAAATCTGCGGCGATAATACGCGTATTTTTTATTTTATCTGCGGTGATGTCTACGTAGGTATGTACGCGAGGATAGGCAGTTTCACCCCAATAGCCAGCACTTAACATTGTATACGTTGCCACACCGGCATAATCGATAGCGATATTTCCGTCATCGTCAGCTTCATAGACAGCAGCTACTGCACCGCTGTCGTCATGGCGAATAACCATCGCGTCGGTTTGTGGCGTTAACTCGCCGCATGAATTAAAGTAATTTGCACTAACCACATGCTCGAAGTTTGACGTAGGCGGAGTGCTTCCGTTGTTGTTAGTAGGAGGTTGTGATGAGCTACCACCGCCACATCCGGCAATAGCAGCCGCTAGGCCTGTTATTATCAGTTGTTTGTTGTACTTCATATATTTTGCTGAAAGGCGTAGTAGTAGGCTGGACACATGTCTAAGCAGCGCGGACTGCTAAAATCAAACTGGTTACCCTACCAATACTTCCAATTCCCTATGTTTTTGTATTTGATCTGTTGGATGAATTTTGATGTTAGCAGTTTTTTAGAAGTGAAAACAGACGGCTTTTATTTGACTTAATTTAAGTAAGAAGATGGGATGAGTAAACGGAACGCCATGTCGACCATATGTAGTTTTGTGTGGTCAACATGACGGACTAGAGGTAGATAGAGTGCTCACGACATGAGCATTGTTTTCTATTTATATTTCACGCTTAAATAAACGCAAACGCGTCACCAAATAGGTTCTCAACTTTTAGGCCGCGCTGCGTAAAATCATCGCGCACCACTTTCGCCATCTCAAAACGACCTGCAACGTATACCTGGATATTGGAAAAATCGGCGTGATCTGCCATGACTGCATGATGAACCCAACCTGTTCTGCCTTTCCATTCATCACAAGCAAATTCAACAACCGGCACAAAAGTGAAGTGGTCGTTTGCTTCAGCGAGTGCAGTGAGTTTGTCGGCTAAATACAAATCAGATGCGTGCTTTCCACCCCAATACAGAGTCAGTGGCGTTTTGTCACCGCTGTTAAGATGCTCTTGCAGAATTGAGTAGGTATACGAGAAGCCCGTTCCCCCCGCAATCAGTACCATGGGCAGGCCGTTGCTTTGCAAAAAGGCATTGCCATTACCCACATTGACCGTGATTTCGCCATCTGTGCGCATACGCGCAAGCACTTCACCTGCATAGCTGTTGCCAGGCTCTGCGCCAATATGAAGTTCAATGCGGCGGTTATCATACGCAGCATTGGCAATAGAGAATGGACGCATATCCTTTTCGCCCATAACAACCATGGCGTACTGACCCGCTTTAAATTCAACCGGGCTTTCTGGTGTTAATTCAACTTTTTGTACCACTTCGGTTAAAGGCGTGATGCTTGCAACCTTACACTTAATTTCTGACATGTATTCTCTTTTAACCTTCTTGCTTAGCGTGTCGCCTTTACATGCGCTCTTAAAAAGCGCACGCATCAATGCAAAATAAAATAGCGCTGATATTGGGTTCTACATAATACCAAGACTGTCCCAAATATCATCAACGTGTTTCTTGACGTCTTCGTCCATCACAATAGGTACGCCCCACTCGCGGTCGGTCTCGCCGGGCATCTTATTGGTAGCGTCCATCCCCATTTTTGAGCCAAGGCCTGACACCGGTGACGCAAAATCTAAATAGTCGATAGGGGTGTTTTCTATCATTACCGTATCGCGGGCAGGGTCCATACGTGTGGTGATAGCCCAAATTACATCATTCCAGTCGCGCGCGTTGACGTCATCATCGCACACTATCACAAATTTCGTGTACATGAACTGACGCAAGAACGACCACACACCCATCATGACCCGTTTCGCGTGCCCTGGATATTGTTTCTTCATGGTTACCACAGCCATGCGATAAGAGCAGCCCTCGGGGGGGAGGTAGAAATCGACGATCTCAGGAAATTGCTTTTGCAAAATAGGGACAAACACTTCGTTAAGCGCAACACCTAAAATAGCCGGCTCATCAGGCGGGCGGCCTGTGTAGGTTGAATGATAGATAGGGTCTTTACGGTGCGTAATATGCGTTACGGTAAACACAGGGAAATCGTCAACTTCGTTGTAATACCCCGTGTGATCGCCATAAGGGCCTTCAGGTGCGGTTTCATCTTGGGCAATATAACCTTCAAGCACAATCTCTGCGCTGGCAGGAACTTGCAAGTCGTTGCTGATAGACTTAACCACTTCGGTTTTATCACCGCGCAATAAGCCTGCAAAAGCGTATTCAGACAAGGTGTCGGGGACAGGCGTAACCGCACCCAATATTGTAGCTGGATCAGCGCCAAGGGCCACTGATACCGGGTAGGGTTCACCCGGGTGAGTTTGACACCACTCACGAAAATCAAGGGCGCCACCACGGTGTGACAACCAGCGCATTATGAGTTTGTTTTTACCAATAACCTGCTGACGATAGATACCTAAATTCTGACGCTTTTTATGCGGTCCTTTCGTTACGCTCAATCCCCACGTCACCAACGGCGCAGCATCTCCCGGCCAACAGCGCTGTACTGGGATTTTCGATAGGTCTACGTCGTCACCAGTGAGCACCACTTCCTGACAGGGGGCTTTCTTGAGCACTTTAGTAGGCATATTCAGTACTTGCTTAAACACTGGCAATTTTTCCCAAAGGTCTTTCAAGCCTTTAGGGGGCTCAGGCTCTTTCAAATACGCCAACAGTTTGCCGACTTCACGCAGTGCTTCAACCGAATCCTGACCCATGCCCATCGCCACGCGCTCCGGCGTTCCAAATAAATTGGCGAGTACGGGCATAGTGTGGTTTTTTGGGTTCTCGAATAATAGGGCTGGGCCGCCAGCTCGCAATGTGCGATCTGCAATTTCCGTCATTTCTAAGTCGGTGTCTATGGGCTGGCTAATGCGTACTAGTTCGCCCTTAGCTTCTAATTGGCGAATAAAGTCGCGTAAATCTTTGTATTTCATCAGTGCAGGTGTATCCACGAATGTAATTTATGGCAAGAATATACTATTTAGCGTTAAAGTCCGATCAGTAAGCACTGCTAATCTGCGATTAAACCTTTTACAGACAAATTAACCTTTACAGACGCCCTGTTTCTGTGTGATATAAGAAAGCGTTAAAAAATTTAACAAATCCAGGCTGTGTCTTTCTTCACTGTATACTGTGTATCTGAAGAGAAGCAGGCCTACCTTTTGCCTAAGGTGGTTACATGAGCTCATTCGATCAGGACATGCTAGACGAATTAAATTTGCTGCTTAAGTTCCCTACAGACAGTTTACTACAAGGCCTTAAAATTCATCACGACGCGAGTCAAGCAATGGTCAACGCAGCATCACGGTTGTATTCAAAGGGGTTAGTGACTCAGCCCGATGGTGGCTATCTCACTGATTTAGGCATTGACCTTGCCGATCATGCCCGTCACATCCAGTCAGCATTGTGCCCGAGAAAAAGCGGCCATTAGGTGTTTTAAATGGGGAAATGGTTCTTCTTCAAGAAAGGCCTTACGCCCTATGAAAACAGTTAATACTGAGCTACTTTCTAGGAATTTTGTAAAGAACGGTATGTCTTAGTTAAGATAATCTACATTACGTCGATAACTTAACTAAGACACTGCATTCATCATAAAATTTTTGCTATGAAACGTTTTTTATCTACCGCTTTATTTATGTGCGCTTCAGCGACAGGCTTTTCCGCGTGTGCGCTTGAAGGTGAAACAATTGAAGAGCTTCGCGCTGTTCAGCTTTACAGCCAAGACGCATTAATCGATATGATCAATGCTAATACGCATTTAGATAAAGTAGTGGAAGATAGATGCCAGCTTGTGCAGGACATTGAAGCGCGCGCCGACGTCCTCAAAGTACCTGCTTACCAGTTCTTATGGGGCGATATGCTAGCATGGGGCGTATGTGTTGATGCTGCGCCGGCGCGAGGCATTGGCTACATGGAAGACGCTGCCAATCAAGGCTTGCCAGCAGCGCTTGAGCAACTTGGGCGTTATTATGCTAAGGGCACGCTTGTGCAGCAGGATAAGTCTCGTGCCGTTGTGTACTTGCGAGAAGCTGCGGCGCTTAAAAACTTGAAAGCACAAATCAGGTTGGTTGAATTATTTTTAGAGGGCTACGGCAGCCCTTATGACTACCAAGATGCCTATCATTGGCTGTATAACTCAATAACCAATGATAAAAAGCAGCATCAGCAAATAGCGTCTTATCTCGCGCGTTTGGAAAAGTTAATGCATCCAAAAGCAGTGCGCGAGGCCAAGCGTCCCATGGACAGCTAAACAATTCCAGTGGTTTAAACAGTGAGCCTTTCTTTTACCGCTCCGTGCTATTCATCCTATTGAGGGAAGGAAATCAACTGACAACAGAAATCGGTCACGCCGATAACCTAACGCTTTCGCCAGCCGCTGAGCATGGGGCGTACAAGTTGAATATTGCCCACGTATTGCACGACAAACACTGCGCCAATATGCACTAAAACGCAGGCGTACAGCACATCGGCCATCATGCCGTGTATCCATTCCAACGTGCTATTGCCAAACATCGCATCTATTTCTTCCATCATAAAACCGGAAATACCTAATCCCAGCATAAGAGCAATAACGGCAATCACCATAAGCCAGCCAAAGGGGTTGTGACCATGGTGGGTTGGTATTTGCTTTTGTTTTAAGTGCTGGATATGTTCACTAAAGGATTGCTTGTTCAGCGAAATGTTGGAAAAGCTCGCGTTTGACGAGTTGCTTTGGTGCGTGTTCTCTTTGTTTGAATAGAAGCCCCAAACAACGCGCGTGAATATGAGTGCTAGTGCAATGTAACCGGCTATTTCATGATAAAGCCGGCCTGGCTCTACAATAAAGTAATTAGTAATAAAAGCCGCAACAATGCCCCAGTGACACACGCGAACAATCCTATCCCAAACGTAAATTTCTGATGGCGTGTCTTTCGCTTTTTTCATTACGTGCTCTTTTTAAGTTAAAACAAAAACGCTGCAATAGTTTGCAGCGTTTTTATCAAATGTTAAAGCAAGCGGCCTATGTACAGCCTGCTAAAACACACTTAGTGCATTTCTTTCTTAACAATGCTGCCATCAACCGGGTTGAAGTAAATTTCAACTTTATTCTCTTCTTTATCGAAGCCGTAAATTTCGTAGCAGTTGCCGCCAGTCACTTTAAACTCATTAATTTTGTAGCCTTGCGCTAGCAGCTGTGCCTGAAACGCATCTTGGTTTTGCCATTCTGCTTCCGGTGCAGTAGTGCATTGCGTTGTGCCATGCTCTGAGCTACACGCGCTTAATAAGGTCGCAGCGCCAATAGCTGTAGCCATCATAAGTTTTTTCATTGCAGTCTCCATTTCGCTTTTTGGTTAAATGTTATTGCTGTCCTAGACTAATAGTGTACTGAGATAGTTCTTTCGTGCATAGGGGCTGCACAACTTTGTTATACAGAATTGGGGCCTGTTCGGTTTCCTAACGGCTGACAGAATATTTGTCACAAAATTGCTTCCAATATGTCGACTATGGTTCATCGAACCGTCTCAAAAGCGCTTAATTAATCAAGCGCTTTCATGACCCTAGTCACATCACCTTAACTATACCTTAACTGTATCTAAATCACCTGAGCTCTCAATTTTCGAGAATACAGAAATAGAGAGGTCAGTTATCCTGAAGCTCTTGCATAAACAAGTTCACTATACGTTGGTTGGCCAGTGGCTTTTTTCTGATGGCATGATAATCATTGGTGTAGCTTAACACGTCAGGTAGCAGCGGCTGCAGTTTATCGCTGTAGCCCAACATGGAAACAAAGTGCTCTGGCAGATAGCCTATGTACTTACCGGTTAACAGCAGGGCAATGCGGGATTCCTGTTGGTGGGCCCGTGCAGTGATTGGCCAGTTTTGATGAATGTCACCAGGCTCGCGCCCCACCACCATACGGGGAGATTCAACAATCCCGTAGGCGCGAACTTGCTCAACAGTTAACTTTGCGTGTTGATGTAACGGGTGGTGGCGCAACGCATATAAATGCATGGTCTCACGAAACAACGGTGTTGCGTCTAACGCACTGTTTGAACGTGACAGCACCGTAATACCAATATCGGCTCGGCTCTGTAATACGGCTTCTTCTACTTCATCTGAGCCAATGGTCGACAGACTCAACGACACTTTAGGGGCTTTGTCGGAAAAAGACTCTAGTGCACGAACGATTGTCCCGTTATGGATCCCAGGAATATGCTCAGCCAATGCCAGATTTAAGCTGCCTAGAATTTGTTCGTGACTTTGGTTTACCACCTGTTTAAACGCTTCCATTGAGTTAAACAGGTTGCGGGTCGCGTTGTGCACCACTTCACCTTGCTCGGTCAAACGAAAACCGGAGCGCCCTCGTTCACACAGCTTCATGTCCAGACGCTTCTCTAAATTAGAGATGTGATTAGAGATAGTGGAATTTGCCAAGTTAAGCGTTAATTCAGCGGCGGTATACCCACCCGCTTCAACGACCGCTAAAAATATTCTTAGCTGTCGAATATCCAAATCGGTCAAATTTCCAGCCAGTATCGCTTTGTTTTTACCCATACATTTGCAAATTCAAAAGTGAATAATGATAAACAATTATATAAGCAAAAGTATCGTGGGGCTATGCTGCATTTAAAGTTTAACGCCGTGCCTCAGGCACCCTTGGTTTAAAGGATCTGATTATGCAACCCCACGCGTTACAAACGCTCATTAAAAATGGCTCGTACATTAATGGTCAATGGCAAGCTAGCCAGCACACGTTTGATGTCAATAATCCGGCGACGGGTGAACTGGTGGCCCGTGTGGCAGATGCGACAAAAGACGATGCACTGGCGGCAATCGAAGCAGCAGATATGGCCTTTAAAAGCTGGTCAAAAACCACCGCGGCAGAACGCGCCTCGCTATTAAGAAAGTGGTTCAACCTTATGATCGAGCATGCAGACACGCTGGGTCATTTGTTAACGCTTGAGCAGGGTAAGCCTGTGGCTGAGGCTATCGGCGAAATCAAATATGGTGCTGCGTATGTTGAGTGGTTTGCAGAGGAAGCTAAACGGGTCTATGGCGATACCATTCCGGGGCCGTCTCCAGATAAACGTGTCGTTGTTATCAAGCAGCCCGTGGGTGTTGTTACTGCGATCACACCTTGGAACTTTCCGAATGCCATGATCGCTCGTAAAGCCGCCGCTGCACTTGCGGCAGGTTGTACTTTTGTGGTTCGCCCAGCCTCCGAAACTCCCTTGTCAGCACTGGCCATGGCCGAGCTGGCGGAGCAAGCCGGAATACCCGCAGGCGTGTTGAACATAGTCACAGGTACGCAGGCTTCCGATATCGGTAAAGTACTTACCCAGCATCCCCGCGTGGCGAAATTTACCTTCACGGGTTCAACCGGTGTAGGTAAGACCCTCATTGCTCAGTGCGCAGATGGCGTGAAAAAGGTGTCCATGGAGCTTGGCGGAAATGCGCCGTTTATCGTTTTTGACGATGCGGATATAGACGCCGCCGTAGACGGCGTCATAGTGTCGAAATACCGCAACGCCGGGCAGACATGTGTATGCACAAACCGCATTTACGTGCACGACAGTGTACATGACCAGTTTGTTGAAAAACTCATTACCAAAGTCAGCGCGCTTAAAGTGGGCAACGGTCTGGATGAAGGGGTGAATATTGGCCCGCTTATCCATCAAAAAGCGGTGCAGGGCGTAAAGCGATTGCTTGATGATTCCGTCGAGCAAGGCGCAAAAGTCGTGTTTGGCGGTGCGCCACAAGATGGCTCTAATTTCTTTGCTCCTACGGTTGTCACCGGGGTAACACAGCAAATGCCGCTAGCCGTAGATGAAATCTTTGGGCCAGTTTCAGCCATATTGCGATTCAACGAGGAAAGTGAAGTCATCGCCCAAGCGAATGACAGTGAGTATGGGCTTGCCGCGTATTTTTACAGCCGCGATATCGGCCGAGTGTGGCGTGTAGCCGAGCAGCTTGAATTTGGCATGGTTGGAATAAACGAAGGCGCTATTTCAAACGCTGCGGCGCCATTTGGCGGTGTTAAACAATCAGGCAATGGTCGTGAAGGCTCCAAGTATGGTTTGGAAGATTATCTAGAAATTAAATATTTGTGCATGGGCGGCATTTAAGCAGTTAGAGGGTAAAGCAATGAAAAATCAATCACTACAAGAAAGAAAAGTACAGGCGTTTGCCCGCGGTCAGGGCAATGCTTATCAAGTTTACGTTGAACGTGCACAAGGTTCGGAAATGTGGGATGTGGAAGGTAATCGATACATCGATTTCGGTACCGGCATCGCAGTGTGTAACACCGGGCACAGCCACCCAAAAATCGTTGAAGCTGTGAAAAAGCAGGTTGATAAGTTTAGTCATACCTGTGTCATGGTAAATCCATATGAAGTGGCCGTTGAACTGGCTGAAAAACTTAACGCTGTTGCACCGGGCGATAGCGAAAAACGCGCAATTTTTGTGACCACAGGTGCTGAAGCGGTCGAAAACTGTGTGAAAATTGCACGTGCTCACACCGGTCGCCGCGGTGTAATCGCGTTCAACGGTGGTTTTCATGGTCGTACTAATATGACGATGGGGTTAACCGGTAAAGTAACGCCGTATAAAAATTTATTTGGTCCTTTCCCGGGTGATATCTACCATGCGCCTTACCCTAATGCGCTTCATGGCGTAAGCGTTGAAGATGCACTTAAAGGTATTGAAAACCTATTCAAAGCCACTATTCCCGCGCAGGATGTGGCCGCTATTATTTTGGAGCCGGTTCAAGGTGAAGGTGGGTTTTACGCAGCACCGGTTGAATTCATGCAAGCGCTTCGCACGCTGTGCGATGAGCACGGTATCGTATTGATCAGCGATGAAATTCAGTCTGGCTTTGCCCGTACAGGTAAAATGTTTGCCACTGAATATGCCGACATAGAGCCAGACCTCATCACCATGGCAAAAGGCATCGCGGGTGGTTTCCCGTTAGCTGCTGTCGTTGGCAAACAACATATTATGGATGCATCACACCCAGGTGGACTTGGCGGAACATACGGTGGCTCGCCGGTAAGCTGTGCGGCAGCGCTTGCGGTGCTAGATATTATTGAAGAAGAGCAGTTAATCAGCAGTGCAAACACCATTGGCGAAACCTTCTTGGCAAGATTGAACGAACTTAAGGCGCAATTTCCAGCGCTTATCAGTGAGGTTCGCGCCAAGGGAGCAATGATTGCATTAGAGCTTTGTGAAGACGGCGATGCAGACAAACCGAATACACACCTGACACAGCGGCTTATTGCCAATGCAGCAAAGCACGGCTTGGTGCTGCTTGCGTGTGGTTATTATGGTAATGTTATTCGCTTTTTGCCTGCGCTTACCATTACTTCCCAAGTGCTTGAAGAAGGTCTGGACAAGTTCACAACACTGTTTACCGAGCAGGCAAGCGTTTAACGTCCCTGCAATAAAAAGAACGCAAAACGTTGTGACTGCCAACCGGTTATAACAGGAGCCTTTTTCGCCTGACTTGCGCACTTCTCAATGTTGATGATAGTTTGCATGCTTGTTATTTTTTCTCACAAAATATAGTATTTTGTGAGAAAAATTCCATCGGCATAAATGACCAACAGCGAGAAGCAAAATGGACAGGCGGAAACTTCCTCTTTCGGCGTTAAGGGCGTTTGAAGCAGCAGCGCAAACCTTGCATTTGGGTAAGGCCGGTGAACAACTGGGCGTTACCCACGGTGCTATAAGTCATCAGATAAGAGCACTGGAAGAGCAGCTCGGCGTGGTCCTGTTTTCACGGGCCAATAATAGAATGGCGCTAACGGCTGCGGGTATCAGTCTGTATGACTCAGTACGCGACGGCTTTGACTTAATCGCCGATGGCGCGCGCCATTTAAGTCGCGATAAGATGAGTGGGACCTTGCATATAGCCTGTACTCAGACAATGGCGACATGCTGGGCAACCAAACACATTTGTGAGTTCAGCGAGCACTATCCCAACATAACCATTCAAGTGTCGGTCATCGACGCAATGCAAACTCAGATCCCAAAGGACATCGATATTGCGTTGTGCTATGGCAAACCTCAAGAAGATGAACGGCAGGTGAGCATGCTGGTCTCACCCCCGCTTTTTCCTGTGTGCAGCCCCACATTGCTCAATAAAATCGGTCACAATATCAGCGTTCAACGATTAGTCGAACACACTTTGATCCACGAAGGGCATGGTCAATGGCCTCGTTGGTTAGAGCAGTATAATGCGCGTCGAACCCCCGCTAATAATATCTATTTCTCTAATACTAGTCAGGCTATCGCCGCCGCTTCCCAGGGCTATGGAATCGCGTTGGCAAACAGCTTTGAAACCCTTGAGTTCATTAAAAACGGACAATTAGTTCAGTGTATGAACAAGCCGCTCGATGAGCCTCATAACTATTACATTTTGCGCCAACCTGATGCTTATCTTCCACTTAAAGTGAGGTTGTTTGAAGAGTGGATCATGCGTGCGCTGCACAGCTGATCAGACCAATTTACCAATTGGAAATTTAAATAAGACGTGCACCTCCTGCTTTGTCTAAGTCTGTGAGTTTAATTCACAGGGGTGGATAATTTTTATCCATTGTTTACTGCGAGTGGTAACGCTAGTTTGGATAGCGGGTAAACTATATCCGGAAAACAAAAACGAGCCACTTGATGCCCGTTACCGGATGCAAAAAATAATAATCGCCAGTTGCCCGAAAAATAAAAAAAGTGAATTGTTGGAGGAACCACATAATGAAAATGGGAAAACATGTTTTCTGGCGCACTGCGATTGCCTGTGGCGTAGCAATGGCAACAAGTAATAGCGCAATAGCACAGCAAGAATCAGAAGAAGAACCGTCTCGCGGGTTAGAAGTTATTCAAGTCACATCGCAAAAGCGTGTACAAAGCGTACAGGACGTGAGTGTGGCTGTTACCGCCTTTGATCAAAAATCAATGGAAAAGCTGGGTATCCAAGAGCCAATTGATATTGCAGTTCATACCCCAAACTTAAATGTTAAAAATGTACTGAATAAATCAGCGCCCATCTTTACTATCCGCGGCATAGGTAACGCCGCGTTTACTTCAAATAGTGTTGCGCCGGTAGGTGTTTATGTTGACGAGTTGTTCCTGCCAACCAACACCATGATGAGCTTTTCTGTCTTTGACACTGAACGTGTAGAAGTACTTAAAGGGCCCCAAGGTACGCTTTTTGGGCGTAACACGACGGCAGGGGCAGTCAGTTTTACCACAGTAAGACCCGATCACGACGGTCGCGGTTATGCCAGAATTGGCGTGGGTAATTACGAATCGGCCGATGCTGAAATTGCTAAATCGTTTTCTTTAACCGGAGACGTTGCAGCGCGGGTTTCAGCGAAGTGGCTCTATCAAGGTGAAGGAACATTCACCAATCGTCTGGATGACTCAAACCGAGATCTAGGAAGAGTAAATGCATTCGCAGTACGTACGGGTTTCTTATTTGATTTAGACAATGGAGAGCTATACGTCAATCTGCATGGCGGCCGCGACCGCAGCGAAAACGAGCCATGGGTAGGGATTGGGCGCAGCGCTCTCGATAACCCAACAGGCCCAGCACCAGAGTTGCCAGGCGTTAATGGGCAGCAGTATCGCAACAATTGTTTGAGTCGTGCAGACAATGACATCCACGCGTTCATTAACAACAGCAACTGTGTTAACCGTGTAGGTTACTACGACCCTTATACCGATGTGCGTGAAGGGGAATTCAGTCAAGAGCCGGTGATTGAAAGCGACAGTTTCGGCGCGCTAGCTCATGCTACCCTTGACTTCGATGCATTCTCATTTGTTTCA
Organism: Alteromonas sp. KUL106; assembly: GCF_009811415.1. Classification (GTDB taxonomy): domain Bacteria; phylum Pseudomonadota; class Gammaproteobacteria; order Enterobacterales; family Alteromonadaceae; genus Alteromonas. The sequence goes on from NZ_BLIG01000032.1 coordinate 82,915, forward strand.
ATTACTGCATTTGAAACCCTTGATAAAACCACCGAAGAAGATTTTGACGGTAGCCCATTTCGCATAGGTGATACGTCATACAGCAACGATATTGATGTGTTCAGTCAAGAGCTTCGTCTGACATCTGCCCGTCCACTGGCTGGAAAAACGGACTGGATCACTGGTTTGATGTACTACCAAGATACCCAAGAAGTGTTCGACCTCTATGGTTACACTGACCGCGTAAATCACGATGTGCAGGTCGATTTTACCCAAGACACCACCAGTATTGCGGCTTACTTGCACACTGAAACTCAGCTCTCCGACAAGTGGAAGCTGATTGCAGGTGCGCGTATCACAAGAGATGAAATTTCGTTTGATGGTGGCACCACAGTCGTCAATTTAGATGATGATTTCACTGGCGACGTGACATTCTTTTCTGTAGACACGCCAATCCTTGTTGACGACGAAGAAATTAGTTCAACCGAGTTAACCTATAAGGTGGGTCTGGACTACGTGTTAAGCGATGATGTGTTGTTGTATGGTAACTTTAGTCACGGCTACAAAGCAGGCGTATGGAACGGCTTCTGGGCGGCAACGCAAGGCGATCACAGCTCTGCCGAGCCTGAATTTATTGATGCGGTTGAGTTGGGCGTTAAGTCCACGCTTATGGACAATACCCTTCGATTAAATGCGGCAGTGTTTAACTACGACTATGACGATATGCAGTTATTCGCTGATTTACCTGACGGTCGCTACACCATTTTCAATGCTGGCTCAGCCAGTGTAAAAGGTGCTGAAATTGAAGCGAACTGGCTGCCTACGGATAATTTAGAGATTATCGCTGGCGCGGGTTATACCGATGCAAGTGTTGATGCGGAAGTTGGACTGTTGTCTTACTCCGACGCTACACCAGCGAACACGCCAGAGTTTACTTACAACGTCGTTGCCCGCTATTTTCATGACTTAAGCGGCGGGCTATATGGCTATGCGCAAGTTGACTACACCTATCAAGATGATGTTTTCTTTTCACTTGATAACTTAAAAGCAGTGAGTCAGGAAGCTTACGGGCTTACCGGTTTTAGGATTGGTGTGGAGTCAGATGAAGGGTGGGAAGCCAGCTTTTGGGTGAAAAACCTGACCGACGAAGAATACTTCACTGAAATTCTGACCTCTGGAAGTGCCGGTGTGTTGTCTGGGCAAGTAGGTAGCCCTCGCATGTTCGGATTCACATTTAAAACAGAGATTTAATTTTCAATTTTACCGACGGTATTTCACAGGGCAAACCATCTTGTAGGTAACATGTTTGGTTTGCCCTGTCCGCGAGGTAAAAGGATAAAAGCAGGGGGGTCGATTGCAATGACAACAAAAAACACTGCGCTTGATAAAGAGCTCGGATTAAAAGATACATTGGCACTGGCATTTGGCTGCATGATTGGCTGGGGCTGGGTAGTGCTGGTTGGTGAATGGATCAGTGTGGCTGGCAGCATGGGCGCTATCGGCGGCTTCTTGGCCGCAGGTGCAATACTGGTCGTCATTGGGCTTTTGTACGCAGAGCTTGCTGCTGCCATGCCTATGGCTGGCGGGGCTCAAAATTACTGTATGCGCGCCTTTGGCCGTTGGCCTGCATTTATTTGCAGTTGGGCTTTGGTACTGGGCTATGTGTCAATTACGGTATTTGAAGCGGTGGCGTTGCCACAGGTAGCGGAATATTTTGTAGGACCATTAGACCAAGGCCACTTGTGGACCATCGCCAATAACGATGTATATTTGACCTACGGCCTAATGGGTGCCGCTGGTGCCATCGTGATTGGTCTGCTAAATGTTCGTGGTGTGAAAACCGCTGCGTTATTTCAGACTCTCGTTACGCTGGTTATTTTAGCCGCCGGCGTTATGTTGTTTACTGGTGCCACCTTTGAGGGTAACGCCGAGAATTTGTCTCCTTATTTTGTCAACGGTGTGACCGGCTCTATTGTCGCGGTTATGGTTATGGCGCCATTTCTGATGGGAGGCTTCGATGTTATCCCACAAGCTGCTTCAGAGATTAATTTGCCGGCAGCCAAACTGGGTAAACTTATTGTCGTCGCTGTGGTAGCGGGCGCCGCCTGGTACTGCGCGGTTATACTTTCCGTTTCAATGATATTTGACGGTAAGGGTTTGGCAGCGGCCAATCTCCCGGCTGTAGATGCAGCGGGCAAAGCGTGGGGGCAAATTGGCTGGCAAGTGCTGATCATCGGCGGGTTGGCAGGCATTCTCACCAGCTGGAACGGTTTTTTAGTTGGCGGAAGTCGCGCTGTCTATGCATTAGCAAGGGAAGGCATGTTGCCAGCATTCTTCGCACAGTTACACCCAAAATATCGCACGCCAACTAACGCCATCTGGACAATTACTGCCCTTGGCTGCATCGGTCCTTTCTTTGGTAAGCAGCTTCTTATCTGGGTGTCTAATGCGGGTAGCCTCGGTTTTGTATTAGCGTATTTGTTTGTCGCGCTATCATTTATCAAACTTCGTAAGAGCGAGCCGAACATGCCACGCCCTTACAAAGTACCTTACGGTATGTTTTTTGGTGTTGTTGGTCTGCTCGGTGCGTTAGGTATGACATGCTTATACTTGCCCGGCAGCAATGGTGCTTTGCTGTGGCCAAACGAGTGGCTAATTGCCGGATTGTGGTTTGCTTTTGGCTTTGCGGCATTTATCTATGCCAGTAAAAAAAGTGCCCTACAGCGAGCAATCAGTCAGAAAACATCTACGGGCGCGCGCCAGAGCAAACGCGTCAGCGCCTAAATTTTTGTCCCCTGGTAAGCAAAAAGCCTGGCTCTGTCCAGGCTTTTTTATCTATGCAGACGGGTATAACGTTCCCGCTTTACAGCTCAATGCCCTACACGTTACAGCGTTGTAGAACGCTATGCCTTAATCTCATAGCTTCGTGTATTAACCACTTTTCCAGCCTTGGTTAAAATCGCATCCACATAATGCCAAGTCGCTGTAGCGCTATCTTGGCTGACGGCCAATGTCATAAAGCCGCGCTGGTGAAGATTACAGTACTGCAAGTCTTCAATAAGTAACGGAAGATCATCGGCAAGCGTTTCTGCCACTTGCCACACCATGGGTAAAGGTTGCGTTAGTTTGTGGTTGGCTTTTTGCTGTAGTGCTAACCGTACAGCCTTCTAGCCCTGTAGACACTGCCACGGTCGCACCTGCGAATGACGACAGCTTTATAAACGATCTTCTATCCATATGCCTGCTCTTTATAGGTTTTGTAGGGAAGTAGAGTATGTAGTGTTTTGTTAAACGCCCGTTCAACAAAAACGAAAGTCCATTTTTATACTAAGTGTTTGTGACATAGAGATGTCAGGCTGCGCTGAATCTAGAACCGGACTTTGGATCGAAGTTGATGCATCTGTAACTGGGTAAAATGTGTACATCTTTTTGAGAAAAAATTACCTCTGTGGTAATCTTTATTGGATGTTCTATTGGCAATAATAAGTTTTGTCCACGATAAGCTCCTTTGTTTCTGCCTTGATTACAGAGAATACAACCCATGAAACACAGTATGCATATAGGTATTGAATACAATGGTGGCCGAGGCAAAGCACTTATCGATACTGGAGAGCGAGTATCAAGGCCTGAACATCTTAAAAGGCCTCATCCTGGTGAAGTTTTTAAACGCAGGTGCATGTCAAAGTCATCGCTGAAGCAAAATGAGATCGCGCAGTGCTTAAATATCTCAACGAAACATTTATCGCGGTTTATTAACGGGCATTCGAATTTAACCATTGAGCTTGCTCGTAAGTTTGAAGCTGTGAGCGGTATTAGTGCCCAAACATGGATGCATTATCAGGTTGCATACGACCTATATAGAACCGCAAACAACAAGCCCAATTTAAAGTCAATCTACTAGCAAGTATTTCGGTTTACAAAATTGTTGCTGCAACTTTCATATGTGCTGACTTAGCAACATGCTTTCTATTCTTCACCACTGAAAATCCGCTATTCAAAGTTGTAGGCCCCCGCTCACAGCAAAATAGTTTGCTAAACGTTGTAAGCCTAATAACGCACAATCTTTTACTGCAAATACTGTTATACTGTGCAGCAATTAACCACATGAACCAAAAACGGTTTGTGTGTCTAAGAAATCATATTTAATGTTTTCCATAGCGCTTTGAAAAATTAGGCCACGAACGAAAACATTCTGAGCAAAATACGAAAGGTAAATTAAAAATACATGAGTGATGATCCGCATTATCAGCGCGAGAAAGAGAAGTACGACAACCCGGTAGCAAGCCGGGAATATTTAATGAGTTTACTAAAAGAACACGACAAGCCATTGTCGTTTCTTGATATCTGTAATTTGGTGAACGCCTTCGATGAAGAAGCGAGAATTGGTATTCAGCGCCGACTGCGTGCTATGGAGCGCGAAGGGCAGGTGCAGTTCACCAAACAGAAGAAATACATACTTCAAAACCGTGATGAAATCATTAAAGGTCGAATAATAGGTCACAGAGATGGTTTCGGTTTTTTGCGTCCTGAAGATAAAAGCGGTGATTTATTCATAAGTGCTGGGCAAATGAATTTGTTTCTACACGATGATGTTGTAGAAGCGCGCATCAGCGGTACTGACCGCCGGGGTAGAAAAGAAGCCTTTATCACACAGGTGATTGAGCCTTGTAGTGAACCCATCGTAGGTCGATACTTTGTTGAGCAGGGTTTTGGCATGGTAGTGCCAGATGACAGCCGTTTACAGCATGAAATCGTTATTCCGCCAGAGAGTACGCATGGTGCGCGCATGGGGCAGGTGGTAGTGGTAGAACTTACCCAGCGTCCTCGCCGTAAAATGAATCCGGTGGGTAAAATTGTTGAAGTACTCGGTGAGCACATGGCGCCTGGTATGGAAATCGAAATGGCCCTTCGCACGTTTGATATTCCTCACCAGTGGCCAAACGGCGTGACTAAGCAAGTAGAAAAACTTACCGACCAAGTGCCCGATGACGCCAAAGAGGGCCGCATCGATTTGCGTCAGCTTCCGCTAGTTACCATTGACGGTGAAGACGCCCGTGACTTCGATGATGCGGTGTATTGCGAACCGTTAGATGATGGCGGTTGGCAGCTCTGGGTTGCCATTGCTGACGTAAGCCACTACGTACGTACCGGCACCGCCCTCGATGATGAGGCGCAGCAGCGTGGTAACTCGGTGTACTTCCCTGACCAAGTTATCCCTATGCTTCCAGAGGTGTTGTCGAACGGCCTGTGTTCACTAAACCCAGAGGTTGACCGTCTTTGTATGGTATGTGAAATGACCATTAGCGCACAGGGCAAACTGGACGCGTTTCAGTTTTACGAAGCGGTAATGAATTCACATGCACGCCTGACTTACAACAAAGTGTGGGGAATTCTTCAGGGCGATAAAGAGCTGCACCAGCGCTATGAGCCTCACGTTCCACATCTTAAAAACTTACACGACTTATATCGCGCGCTTAAAAAAGCACGTGCTAAACGCGGTGCGATAGAATTTGAGACGCAAGAAGTGAAATTCGTCTTTAACGCACAGCGCAAAATTGAAAATATTGTGCCGCTAGTGCGCAACGACGCCCACAAGCTGATTGAAGAATGCATGATCATGGCAAACGTAAGTGCGGCGTTAACCCTTGAAAAGCACGAGGCGCCCGCGCTATATCGCGTGCACGACAAGCCAGATGCCGACAGACTTACTGCATTTACCAGCTACTTAAGTGAAATTGGCATTCCTCACCGTATTGTTGAAGATGCAGAGCCTGCCGCGTTTACCGATGTGGTGCTTAAAACACGTGGTCGGGTAGACGAAGAGCTTATTCAAACCATGTTGCTGCGCTCAATGAAGCAGGCCGTATACGATGGCGAAAACGTAGGCCACTTTGGTCTTGCCTTAGAGGCCTATGCGCATTTCACGTCACCGATTCGACGTTACCCTGATCTCGTAGTGCATAGAGCACTTAAAGGCATCATTGCAAAACAGAAGGGTAAAAAAGCGGTAAGTGGTGCAAAAAATTATACGGTAGAAGAAATTGAGCAACTTGGCGAACAGTGTTCAATGACTGAGCGCCGCGCCGATGATGCAACCCGCGATGTGGCAGACTGGCTCAAGTGTGAATTTATGCTCGATCACGTTGGCGACACCTTTGAAGGCGTGGTGAGCTCGGTAACCAACTTTGGCTTGTTTGTTCGCTTAACCGAATACCATATCGACGGCTTGGTGCATATCACATCTTTAGACGATGACTATTATCGCTATGATGAGGTTAAACAAGCACTCGTTGGAGAGTCAGGCCACCGCCAGTTCAGACTCGGTGATACCCTAGAAGTAACCGTAGCAGCGGTCAATCTTGATGAAAGAAAGATTGATTTATTGCTTGATAAGTCTATGCTGCGCTCCGCTAAAGGCAAGAAGGTGAAAGTGAAGTCAGCCAAAAAGGCTTCAGATAAACCTACTCGCTTTGATAACACGGCTCGCTCTGACAAAGGCTCGCGCTCTGATAAGAAAGGGGGCAAAGGCGGTTCAGGCTCGTCTAGACGTAGCGGTGCAAAACCGTCAAGTCGCGGCGGTGCAAAAAGCGGTAGCGGCGGCAAAACATTGTCATTGAATAAAAGAGGTAAGCGTTAAATGGCGCAGCAAGAATGGTTATACGGGTTACATGCAATGCAGTCGGTGCTTGAAAAAGAGCCAGAGCGTGTAATGGAAGTGTGGGTTTTAAAAGGGCGTAACGATGAACGCTTAACCAACATTGTTAACCAAGCACGGCGTTTTGGCATTTCAGTACAGTTTAGTCAGCGTAAAGCGCTAGACGACAAAGTGAAAGGCGAGCAGCACCAAGGTGTAGTGGCAAAGGCTAAGCCAGCTCGTGTGCTTGACGAAGCCGATCTGGATAAAATCCTCGAAAACGAGGCGCAGCCGCTCATTCTCGTATTAGACGGTATTACAGATCCGCACAATCTCGGCGCATGTTTGCGTACGGCCGATGGAGCAGGCGTTCACGCGGTTGTGGTTCCTAAAGATAATTCTGCGAGCCTAAACGGTACAGTGAGAAAAGTTGCCTGTGGTGCAGCGGAGGTTGTGCCGCTTATTCAAATTACAAACCTGTCTAGAACATTAAAGCATCTTCAAGATAAAGGATTATGGGTTATTGGTACGGCAGGTGAGACCGACAAAACCCTCTATGATGTTGATTTAAAAGGCCCTGTCGCGCTGGTGATGGGCGCTGAAGGTAAAGGAATGCGTCGCTTGACGAAGGAAACGTGTGATGAACTGGTAAAATTGCCCATGGCCGGCAGCGTAACTAGTCTAAACGTATCGGTGGCCACTGGCGTTTGTTTGTACGAGATAGTAAGGCAACGTAGCGTATAGTGCTACCCGAACGTTGTTGTGCCCCCCTGTTGGTGCAAGAACACACAATATAAGTAAATTCAAAGGCGTTCAGAACGATTTCTGAGCGCCTTTTTTATTTCCGGTTGCTCTCAACCTAGACATCATTCCTTCTTATAAATGCATAAGCAAAGCTAAATAGATATTTAATATTTTGTTACACTTCAATTTGTAAAATAAATGTTAATTATAGATTTTCATTCCTAAACTGAATTCGCTCATAGCGCACGTTTAGCGTGGCTTTCACGAATAAAGAGAATTTTTTACTCATTTTAAAAGGTATGAAAAATGCTCATCAGGGTTGAGGTTACATACTTAACTCATTGATAAGCCGCATAATATGAGCTTTGTGAATACTCTGATTGATTCAGATGTTTACATACCTGACAAACGGGTAGGTCGTTGCAACGCAGTTGCGTCGGTTGTCATGGATGAGCTTTTCGTATGAGGTAATGGTTATACCTGTATGTCATTTAATAACAAATAGCTTCAAAAGCACGGACAAAAACAGTGTTGAAGTTAATAAGACAGATAAAACAGGAAATAAATTTTGAACTCAAAATTAAATAAGAAACACACATGTCTAACTGCAGCTGCTCTGGCTGTATCATTTAGCCTTATGGGCAACTCTGCAATGGCAGCAGGCGAAGGCTTGGTAAAAGTTAAAGAGAAACCTCAAACTCTTAAGCAAGCACTAGGAAAGCGTCTTACTGTCGACCGCCTTGTTACTGCGGACCAAGAACGCTACATCATTAAGTTCAAAGATGAAATGGTGAGCGAAACCTTAGAAACAAATGCAGCAAAAGGTAAGCTACAAAGCGCCAAAGCTAAAACCAAACAGCCTTTTGACATTGCGTCGGCTACATCTGAAGTGAGAAAAGCGGGTGGTGCTATTAAGAAAGAGCTGAAAAAGCACAAAATGGTCGCGGCTACTATGAGCAAGTCTGCGCTAAACAAGCTTCGCAGCAATCCTAATGTAGAAAGTATCGAGGTGGATGTGCGTCGTAAGCCAATGGCGCAAACAACACCTTATGGCTACACCATGGTACAGGCAAATCAGTTTGCACAATCAGACACTGCCGCTCGTAAGGTCTGTATCATTGATACGGGGTACAACTTAGGCCACCCAGATCTACCGGGCACTAATGATGGCGTGACAGGTCAGGCCAATAACAGTGCTGTAGGGAATTGGTACAACGATGGTAACGGCCATGGTACTCACGTGGCAGGAACCATTGCCGCATACGATAACAACGAAGGTGTCGTTGGTGTGTATCCGGGCGTTGACATGCACATCGTTAAAATTTTTAACGATAACGGGCAGTGGACTTATGCGTCAGACCTTATTGATGCAATCACTCAGTGTCAAAACGCAGGTTCAAACGTCGTCAACATGAGCTTGGGTGGCGGCAGTTCTTCCACCACAGAGCGCAATGCAATGCAAAGCTTCACTGATGCAGGCATGTTGCTAGTGGCTGCTGCGGGGAACGATGGTAATAGTGCGAAGTCTTACCCAGCGTCATACGATGCAGTGATGTCAGTAGCCGCAGTAGACTCAAATGAAAACCGCGCCAGTTACAGTCAATACAATGATCAGGTAGAAATAGCAGCACCTGGAAGCGCGGTTCAATCTACCTATCCAACCAACACGTATGCTGCACTGAGCGGTACGTCAATGGCCACTCCGCATGTGGCGGGTGGTGCAGCGTTAGTATGGAGTTACTTCCCACAGTGTACAAACAATGAAATTAGAAGTGCACTAAATGCTACCGCCAAAGATAAAGGTAGTGCAGGCCGCGATAACTTTTATGGTTATGGCCTAATGCAGCTGGCTGACACCTATAACTATCTGAATACTAACGGTTGTGCTGGCGGCGGCACAGGCGACGGTGGCGGCGCTGAACCTGGCGTAGAGCCAGTGTCAGGCCAGCTGACAAACCTGTCTGGAACGCGCAGAAACTGGGATCGTTACACATGGACCATTCCTGAAGGTGTGACGCGAATGACAATTCAAACTTCTGGTGGTTCTGGCGATGCAGACCTTTACGTGAAATTTGGCTCTCAACCAGAGACAAGTAGCTTTGATTGTCGCCCCTACCAAAATGGTAACAACGAAGTATGCACATTCGATGCGCCAGCCTCAGGGACTTGGCACATAGGTATTCGCGCTTACTCTTCGTACAGTGGATTAACGCTTTCTTACTCTTACGAGTAAATGTCGGCGTCTCCCTAAAAACATGGCAAAGCCTGCTTAAGCCGGCTTAGATTGACGATAAACCCCTCTTTTGGAGGGGTTTATTTTTTTGGCAGCCGATGGCTTCGTTTTTATTAGTTTTCACAGGTTATAACCCCTATTTTGCCTTAAAAATGTCCTATCGGTCGGCATAGATAACTCCCTTTAATAAAGAAATGTCAGCTTTGCAAAGATAGCGTAAAGCTAAGAACTAATCGCTTCGATGGCAGCCCTATCGCTGTATTGTGCAAGTTCCCAACGCACGCTAACGGTGCCAGCTCATTTGAATTACGGCATTCATCCAACAGAAGAACAATTTTAAAGGACATTCAATTTATGCAATTGACCTCTCAATCTTTGCTTTCAGGAACGTGGTTCCGCGCATTAGCAATAGGATTTGTTGCTCTCATAGGGCTTACCGCGTGCGGTGGCTCAGACAGTACGAGTTCAGATTACTCTTATGCGTATCTGCAGTTTTACAACGCGTCGCCTAATGGTGCGAATGTAGAAATGCGTGAAGTAGATGGCGACAGCTTTGGTTCAGCGCAGTTTGGCGACACGACCTCAATGTTTTCTATGGAGGATGGTGAGCTAGCTCTAGAATTTATACGCACCGATGCGAACGATCAGGAAGTCTACATCGACACGGTTACGGTGGATCTTAAAGAAGGGTACAAAACCATAGTCGTAATGAGTGGAGACTTTGGCTCGCCTATATTTGCAAGCTATTCGTATGCGCGAGAGACCATGGAAGACCACTTTCGCTTGTTCGGCTTATCAGTGGCGGTAGACGGTTCATCTTATGACTTTTATATGAGTGAGTCGGGTGACCCGTTCGAGGCTGCTAACTTTCTTGGTACGGTGACTACCTCAGATATGCTTGAGTTTGACTACTGGGATAAAGATGACGACAGCGATTATTTTGATGAAGGCGAATACACCATTTTTCTTACTGAACCTGGCAGTGATGACGTAGTGTTTGAGTCGCAAACCCTTAATTTCGTTTATGAGACCGAATACCTAATGACCCTTCGTGATGTGAGTGGTGCGATTCAAGATGGTCTTGTTGTTGATACCTTATTGAATTCTTCAACAGTCACTGCATTAACTGATGTTGAAGCTGACTCTCAGTATCGTATTTACAATTCAACTAATCTTGAAACACCTCTACAAGTGACGTTTGGCGGAAATACTGACGAAGAAGACGTGAGTTTTACTCTCGCAGCAGGCGAACTTTCAGAGTTTAGTGCAATCCGCTACGGTGACTATCGGGTTACGGTTACCGATCCTACCGGCTCAATAGCGGGTCTTAGCAATAAGCTTGTTACGCTTAATCAAGGTGAAAGTAAGGCTATTTTAATTTACGACACGAATGAAAAATTAGGTGCGGCGACGTTTGTTGAGAGTGGCTTGCCTCAGGCCTATGATAAAACCGTGAACTTTATCAACCTTGTGAGTGACGTTGATGATGTAGATTTTTATCTAGTACGCAACGATGAAACTATCGATACTGCTGAATACGATGTTCAAAACCTAGAATTTGCGGAGAACACCAGCGAGGTGTTGCCTTCGGACTATTATGAAGTAATTGCTGTTTATGAAGATGGGAACGAAGAACAAGTATTATTGGATAGAACGGCGTTGTTTGGTTTTACCGAAGAAGAAAATTACATTGTTACCGTAGAACCGGCAGACACACCGACGGGTTATGAAATAAACATTCTTTATTAATAGGTTAAGTTTTTTTTAGACTAATTGATGAGGTTGAAAACTTTCATTTACTGAAATTTCTCTTACGTTTAAAAGGCTGACATATGAAATGTCGGCCTTTTTTATCGTTGTCTTTACTGAGATCCTCATGAGTATTATCAAAGAGCTTCAAATCATCTCTAATGACTACACGATGTCCTTAGACAATAAGCTAGAAAGCCTGTTGGCTATAGGCACAAAGTTTCTTGGGCTCGAAACGGGCATTGTGAGCAATATTCGGGGCGAACGCTATAGTGTAATGAGCGCAGTAACGGAAGATAACAGTATTTCGGTTAATAGCGTTTTCGCACTCTCAGACACCTACTGTGCAGATGTTGTCAATGCACAGTCTCATATCGCCTATCATGACATCAATTGCGAGCCAGGTGCATCACACCCTTGTTTTGCTAAATATACCCTTAAAAGCTATCTAGCAGCCCCTATTTCTGTAGCCGGTGAGTTCTTTGGTACCGTGAACTTTTCTTCACTAACACCAAGACATGAGCCTTTTACTTCAATCGAGGTGGACTACTTGCTGCTGCTCGCCTCTTGGATAGGTAATGAGCTTGAGCGCCAGCAGATAATGGAAAATATCAATGCACAAAAAGCCATCTTGGCAGAGCGCAATTCATTGCTAAATCAAGTGACGAACTTGGCTGGCGTGGGGACATGGGAACTCAACCTTGAAACACAGGCATTAAGTTGGTCGGGCGCACTTAAGCGTATGCTGCACATGCACGGAGAAAAAATTCTCAAACCCGAGGATGTAACCAACTTAATCACGAATGAATACCAACGCAAAGAATACCTTGAACGCTTTGCTGAAATGATAAAAACAGGAAAGGATTTTGTCTATGAGCTAGAGGTGCGCACAGACGTGGGAGAGCCCCGTTGGCTAGAAAGCAGAGCACACCCTATTATGGAAAATGGACGCTGTACAAAAGTGATTGGTGCGACAATAGATATCACGCAAATTCACTTAGATAAGGCGGTATTACAGCATAAGTCTGAACTCGCAGAGAGTGCGTTAAAAACCCGAAGTGAGTTTCTGGAAAAAATAAGCCATGAGATACGAACCCCCATTCACGGTGTACTGGGTATGCTAGAAGCCCTAACGGGAACGACACTTAGTACCAAACAGCTACAACTTGTTTCAGTTGCAACGAAAAGTACAGATTCATTGCTAAAGATAGTTGATGACATACTGGATTTTTCAAAAATTGATTCAGGTGATATTCCTTTTGAAGAAAGCCCTACTGATTTAGCGCTAACCATTGAAGAGCAAATCCCAATGTTTACGCGCCTCGCTAAGCAAAAAGGGCTTGAATTACACGTCAATACAGAGGCGCTTAAAGGGAAGGTATTTACAGCGGATAAGTTGCGCCTAGGGCAGATTTTTTTGAATCTTCTCAATAATGCGATCAAATTCACCAATGAAGGTAAAGTTACTGTAGATACCAAATGCACTGGTTATGGCAAAGGCAAGTTTAAAGTAAAAATTGTGGTAACAGATACCGGAATAGGAATAAGTGAACAGCAGCAAAAAATCATATTTTCTCCCTTTATGCAGGGCGAAAACCCAGAGCAGCGACGATTTGGTGGGACTGGATTGGGTTTATCACTGGTCAAGAAAATAGCAGAGCATTATCAAGGTAGTGTTGAGGTAAGTAGCCATCTAGGGGTAGGCGCAAGGTTTACAGTGGTGCTGATGCTTGATGACGCTATGACAGGAGCTACCATTGAAAATGCCTATGCTAATAAAAACTATTATACGCCGACGCGACAAGAGCTTAGTGGGTTGAAAGCACTCATCGTAGAAGACAATGAAATAAACCAGTTAGTGATAAAAGAGCAGCTTAAGGAAGTTGGCCTAACCAGTGATCTTGCAATCAATGGAAAGGAGGGCGTTGAAAAGGTAAAACGCGCGTTGGCGGAAAATTCGCCGTACGCGGTCATTCTAATGGACTGCCATATGCCGGTAATGGATGGTTTAGAGGCGACACACCAAATACGGAATTTGGGTGAACACGCTCGAGCAATTCCTATTATTGCCTTAACCGCTAATGCATTAACCGGAGATAAAGAAAAATGCTTGAAATCGGGTATGAATGACTTCATATCTAAGCCTGTCGGTGTAAGTCGTTTAAAAGAATGTGTGTTTAGGAATTTGAGTAATCGGGTTCACAACAATGATTCTGCGCTAAAAGATCCTGCTTGATAACCTATGACGTGGTTATCTGCCCCGGCTTTTAGTCGGGGTTTTTTTATTGGTCGCATAGTCTAAAAATAATTCAATTTACCGCTATCACTTCCAAAAGTTTTCTGTTATTATTTCGCGCCCTTTTTATGGGGGTATGTACATAAAAGCAACGATATCCAGTTGTTTTTTAGCAGCACTAACGACTCGGGAGAGTCTTAATTTAAGAGCGGAGCACTAACATGATCCAAATGCAAACTAACCTGGACGTTGCAGACAACAGCGGCGCTCGCAGGGTTCAGTGTATTAAGGTTCTTGGTGGCTCGCATCGCCGTTATGCAGGTATCGGTGACATCATCAAAGTTACTGTTAAGGAAGCAATTCCTCGCGGTAAAGTTAAAAAAGGTGACGTACTGAACGCAGTGGTGGTGCGTACTAGAAAAGGCGTTCGTCGTGCAGATGGTTCTACCATCCGTTTTGACGGTAACGCGGCTGTTATGCTTAATGCAAACAAGCAACCAATTGGTACGCGTATCTTTGGCCCGGTTACCCGTGAGTTGAGAAGTGAAAACTTCATGAAAATCATCTCATTGGCCCCAGAGGTACTATAAGGAGTCACGATAATGGCTAATAAAATTCGTCGTGATGATGAAGTAGTCGTATTAGCGGGTAAAGACAAAGGCAAACAAGGCAAAGTCCTTAAAGTGCTTATTGCTGATAACCGTGTAATTGTAGAAGGCGTTAATCTCGTTAAGAAGCACACTAAGCCAAACCCACAATTGGGTGTAGCTGGTGGCATCGTTGAGAAAGAAGCTTCTATTCACGTTTCTAATGTTGCGATTGTTAACCCGGCAACGGGCAAAGCAGATCGCGTTGGTTTCCGTTTCGAAGACGAAAAGAAAGTACGTTTCTTTAAGTCTAACGGCGAACTTGTTTAATTATATTGGAGAGTACGATGGCGAAACTGCATGATTTCTATAAAGAAACAGTAGTAGCTGAACTTGCGAAGCAGTTCGGATACAAAAGCGTCATGCAAGTCCCTCGGATTGAAAAAATCACTCTAAACATGGGTTTAGGTGAAGCAGTTGCTGACAAAAAGGTGCTTGAAAATGCTCAAGCTGACATGGCGGCTATCGCCGGTCAGAAGCCTGTAGTCACAGTTGCAAGAAAATCAGTAGCGGGTTTTAAAATCCGTGAAGGTTATCCGATTGGCTGTAAAGTAACCCTACGCGGCGAGCGTATGTGGGAATTCCTAGAGCGTTTGATTTCAATCGCTATTCCACGTGTTCGCGATTTCCGTGGTTTGAATCCTAAATCATTCGACGGACGTGGTAACTACAGCATGGGCGTGCGTGAGCAAATCATTTTCCCTGAAATCGATTTCGATAAAGTGGATAAAGTTCGCGGTATGGATATCACTATCACTACCAGTGCGAATACAAATGAAGAAGCACGTGCTCTGCTGGACGCGTTTAACTTCCCATTCAAAAAGTAGGGGTGTAGGGTTATGGCAAAAGAATCAATGAAGGCACGCGAAGCGAAGCGTACTAAGCTAGTAGCTAAGTATGCTGAGAAGCGCGCCGCACTTAAAGCGATTATCAGCGATGTTAACGTTTCTGAAGAAGAGCGTTGGGATGCTGTTCTGAAGCTACAACAACTGCCACGTGACTCTAGTGCGTCACGTCAACGCAACCGTTGCCGTGTAACTGGTCGTCCACATGGTTACCTACGCAAATTCGGTCTTAGCCGTATCAAGCTTCGTGAAGCAGCGATGCGCGGTGAAGTCCCTGGCCTTAAGAAAGCCAGCTGGTAAGGAGTAGCTGATAATGAGTATGCAAGATCCTATCGCGGATATGTTTACCCGCATCCGTAACGGCCAGATGGCACAGAAAGTTTCTGTGACTATGCCTTCTTCAAAACTTCGCGTTGCAATCTGTGAAGTATTGAAAGCAGAAGGTTATATCACTGACTTCACTGCTTCTGGTGACGTTAAGCCTGTTTTAGAAGTTACGCTTAAGTACTTCGAAGGCAAGCAAGTAATTGACACAATTGAACGTGTAAGCCGTCCTGGTCTGCGCATCTATAAGAAAAAAGATGAGCTTCCAAAGGTTATGGGTGGTTTAGGCGTAGCTATCGTGTCGACTTCTAAAGGTGTGATGACTGACCGTGCAGCGCGTAACGCTGGCATGGGCGGTGAGATCATCGGTTATGTAGCATAACGGAGGAGTTGAAATGTCACGTATAGCAAAAGCCCCAGTAGACGTTGTATCAGGTGTAGAAGTTTCTATCTCTGGTCAAGAAGTTACTGTTAAAGGTAGTAAAGGCACTTTGACCCGCGTTTTTAACGACGCTGTAGAAGTTGCACAGGAAGAGAACCAACTTAAAGCACTTCCACGTGAAGGCTTTGTTGACGGTTGGGCACAGGCTGGTACTGCGCGCTCTATCCTTAACGCAATGGTTCAAGGTGTTTCACAAGGTTTCGAGAAAAAATTGCAGTTGTTAGGTGTTGGTTACCGTGCACAAGCACAAGGTAACAAACTAAACCTTACACTAGGTTTCTCTCACCCTGTAGCATACGAAATGCCTGAAGGCATTACGGTTGAAACTCCTAGCCAAACTGAAATCGTCGTCAAAGGCGCCGATAAGCAGGTGGTTGGTCAGGTTGCGGCGAACATTCGCGGTTACCGTCCACCAGAGCCTTACAAAGGCAAAGGTGTACGTTATGCTGATGAAAACGTACGTCGTAAAGAAGCTAAGAAAAAGTAGGTGGGTGATACGATGGATAAGAAAACAGCTCGCATTCGTCGCGCTACTCGCGCACGTGCAAAAATTCGTGAACTGGCCGCGCATCGCTTGGTAGTAAACCGTACACCTCGCCACATCTACGCTCAGTTAATCGCTCCTTGCGGTTCTGAAGTGTTGGCTGCAGCTTCAACTGTTGAGAAAGATCTTGCAAAAGGTCTTAAGTCTACAGGTAACGCTGAAGCAGCGACGGTAGTCGGTAAAGCAATCGCAGAGCGCGCACTTGAGAAAGGCATTAAAGCAGTGGCTTTCGATCGTAGTGGTTTCCAATACCACGGTCGCGTTAAAGCATTAGCTGATGCAGCTCGCGAAGCTGGTCTTCAGTTCTAGGAGTTTATAATGGCTAAACAAGACGTTCAAAATGGTGAATTTCTAGAGAAATTGATCGCTGTAAACCGCGTTTCTAAAGTGGTTAAAGGTGGTCGAATCTTTAGTTTCACTGCATTGACAGTAGTGGGTGACGGTAACGGTCGCGTTGGTTTTGGTTACGGTAAGGCACGTGAAGTACCTGCTGCAATCCAAAAAGCAATGGAAAAGGCACGTCGCAACATGGTTGACGTAGACCTTAACGGTCACACGTTACAGCACCCGATTAAAGGTCGTCACTCTGGCTCTAAAGTTTACATGCAGCCAGCATCTGAAGGTACCGGTATTATTGCTGGTGGTGCGATGCGTGCAGTACTAGAAGTAGCTGGTGTACAAAACGTACTTTCAAAATGTTACGGCTCTACAAACCCAATCAACGTTGTACGTGCAACAATCAACGCGCTGACAGAAATGAACAGCCCGGCGAAAGTTGCTGCGAAGCGTGGATTGTCTGTAGAAGAAATTTTGGGGTAATCAGACATGGCAACGATTAAAGTAAAGCAAACGAAAAGTGCAATTGGCCGCTTGCCAAAGCACAAAGCTACGCTTAAAGGTTTAGGCCTTCGTAAAATCAACCATGTTCGTGAACTGGAAGATACCCCAGCCGTTCGTGGCATGATCAACCGTGTACATTACATGGTTGAGATAGTGGAGGAGTAAGACATGCGTTTAAATACAATTTCTCCAGCCGAAGGTTCAAAGCCTACTGGTAAGCGTACTGGTCGTGGTATCGGCTCAGGTCTAGGTAAAACAGGTGGCGTAGGTCACAAAGGTCAAAAAAGCCGTTCAGGTGGCCGTGTTAAGCCAGGATTTGAAGGTGGTCAGATGCCATTACAGCGTCGCCTTCCTAAGTTCGGTTTCACATCACGCAAGAGCTTTGTTACTGATCAAGTAACTCTTGCTGAAATCGCGAAGGTTGATGGTGATACTGCGTCTCTTGAAACTTTGAAAGCAGCTGGACTTGTTAAGAAAGAAATCCAGTTCGTTAAAGTTGTAAAGAGCGGTGAAGTTTCACGCGCTGTTACAGTAAGCGGGTTAAAGGTTACTAAAGGCGCTAAAGAAGCGATTGAAGCTGCTGGCGGTAAAGTAGAGGAATAAGCTAGATGGCTAAACCAGGATTGGATTCAGGCGCTAAAAGCGGCTTGAGTGAGCTTAAGGCAAGATTGTTGTTCGTACTTGGTGCGATTGTTGTTTTCAGACTAGGTTCTTATGTTCCTATCCCTGGCATCGATCCAGCTGTACTTGCTGACTTGTTCGAGCAACAAAAAGGCACCATTGTAGAAATGTTTAACATGTTCTCTGGTGGTGCGCTTGAGCGTGCATCCGTTCTGGCTTTGGGCATTATGCCATACATTACTGCATCCATTATTATGCAGTTGCTCTCGGTGGTTCACCCGCCGATGGTGGAGCTTAAAAAAGAAGGCGAAGCAGGCCGTCGTAAAATTAGTCAGTACACGCGTTATCTAACGCTTGTATTGGCTATCTTCCAGTCAATTGGAATTTCGACCGGTTTGCCTAACCTGATTAATGGATTGGTGATAAACCCTGGCTTCGGATTCTACTTTACGGCAGTAGTAAGCCTAGTCACAGGAACGATGTTCCTAATGTGGTTAGGTGAGCAAATTACCGAACGAGGTATTGGTAACGGTATCTCTATATTGATTTTTGCTGGTATTGTTGCCGGTCTGCCAACAGCGATAGGTCAGACTGCGGAACAAGCAAGGCAGGGCGACATTAACTTGTTGTTCCTATTGTTGATTGCTGTGATTGTTATTGCGCTTACATACCTAGTTGTATTTGTAGAGCGCGGACAGCGCAGAATTGTGGTAAACTACGCGAAACGTCAGCAAGGCCGTCAGGTTTTTGCTGCGCAAAGCACCCATTTACCGCTAAAAGTCAACATTGCTGGTGTAATTCCACCAATCTTTGCTTCTAGCATTATTCTGTTCCCGGGTACTATCGCAGGATGGTTCGGACAGAATGAATCAACAGCGTGGTTGCAAGATGTAGCGCTTATGCTATCTCCTGGTCAGCCGCTGTACGTGATGTTATACGCAGCTGCGATTATCTTCTTCTGCTTCTTCTACACGGCGTTGGTGTTCAACCCGCGTGATACAGCAGACAACTTGAAGAAATCTGGCGCGTTCATTCCTGGCATCCGCCCGGGTGAGCAAACGTCACGATACATTGACAAGGTAATGACTCGCCTTACACTGGCTGGCGCACTGTACATAACCTTTATTTGTTTAGTGCCTGAATTCATGCTAATTGCTTGGAATGTGCCGTTCTACTTCGGTGGTACGTCACTATTAATTATCGTAGTAGTTATCATGGACTTTATGGCACAAGTACAGACACATTTGATGAGTAGTCAATATGAGTCTGTGCTGAAGAAAGCTAACCTTAAAGGCTACGGCCGATAAGTTAGCCCCTTAATATTGATAGAAAGGGGAAAGATGTAATGAAAGTTCGTGCATCAGTAAAAAAGATTTGCCGTAACTGTAAAGTTATCAAGCGCAACGGTGTTGTGCGCGTAATTTGCAGTTCTGACCCAAAGCATAAGCAGCGTCAGGGCTAATCAAAGCGGTACAGAATATTTGCAAGACTAAGAAAGCAGAACCTGAATTGTACTTATCAGGTTCTGCTAGTTTTGTTTAAAGTATTTTGAACCTTAATTTGCAATTTAGTCGACGGATAAGTATCCTATCGGGCTTTTTAGGTCGTCGACAAATAAACAAGAGGAGTGCTGTTAATGGCCCGTATCGCTGGCATTAACATTCCTGAGCACAAGCATGCTGTAATCGCTATCCAAGCGATTTATGGCGTTGGTCCCACACGTGCGAAAAGCATTTGTGCGGGTGCTGGTGTTGCAGAAGATACAAAAATCAAAGAGCTAGACGAAGCTACTATTGATAAGCTTCGTGACGAAGTGGCTAAATTCACCGTTGAAGGTGATTTACGCCGTGAAGTCTCTATGAGCATCAAACGTTTGATGGACCTGGGTTGCTTCCGTGGTATTCGCCACCGTCGTAGCTTGCCTCTACGTGGTCAGCGCACTAAAACCAATGCGCGTACCCGTAAAGGTCCTCGTAAGCCAATTAAGAAGTAAACGGGGAGTAAGTTATGGCTAAAGCACCAGCTCGTGGCACGCGTAAGCGCGCTAAACGTCAGGTTGCAGACGGTATGGCTCATATCCATGCGTCTTTCAACAACACAATTGTGACTATTACAGACCGTTCAGGCAATGCACTAGCATGGGCGACATCTGGTGGTTCAGGTTTCCGTGGTTCACGTAAATCTACCCCATTTGCTGCACAGGTAGCTGCTGAGCGTGCAGGTGTTGCTGCACAAGAATACGGTCTTAAGAACCTTGAAGTATTTGTTAAAGGTCCAGGTCCAGGCCGTGAGTCTGCGATCCGTGCTCTTAACGCTACAGGTTATAAGATCACAAACATTACCGATGTGACCCCTATTCCTCACAACGGTTGTCGTCCACCGAAAAAACGTCGCGTTTAATCGACGGACAGTTGGAGAAAGATCATGGCAAGATATTTGGGTCCAAAACTCAAACTTAGCCGTCGCGAAGGAACAGACCTGTTCCTAAAAAGCGGCGTTCGCGCAATCGATTCTAAATGTAAGATCGATACAGCGCCTGGTCAGCACGGTGCCCGTCGTGGCCGTCTGTCTGACTACGGTGTTCAGCTGCGTGAAAAACAAAAAGTTCGTCGTATGTACGGCGTTCTTGAAAAGCAATTCCGCAACTACTACAAAGAAGCTGCACGTCTAAAAGGTAACACAGGTGAAAACTTGCTACAGCTTTTAGAACAGCGTCTTGATAACGTAGTTTACCGTATGGGTTTCGCTAGCACTCGTGCAGAAGCACGTCAGCTAGTTAGCCACAAGGCGATCATGGTAAATGGTCAAGTTGTGAACATCCCATCGTTTAACGTTTCTGCCGAAGACGTGGTTTCTGTTCGTGAAAAAGCTAAGAAGCAAGCGCGTATCGTAGCTGCTTTGGAACTGGCTGACCAACGTGAGAAGCCAACCTGGATTGAAGTAGACAGCAGCAAAATGGAAGGCACTTTCAAGCGCGTTCCAGAAAGAACTGATTTGTCTGCGGAAATTAACGAACAGTTGATCGTCGAACTTTACTCTAAGTAAAGCTAACTAAAGAGGAAGCATTGTGGGTTCTGTGACTGAATTCCTAAAACCGAGATTAGTTGAGATCGAAAACGTTTCTCCTACTCGTGCCAAAGTAACTTTGGAACCACTAGAGCGCGGCTTTGGCCACACTCTAGGTAACGCCCTACGTCGTATTTTATTGTCATCTATGCCAGGATGTGCAGTTACCGAGGTAGAAATTGATGGCGTTCTTCACGAGTACAGCACCAAAGAAGGTGTACAGGAAGACGTTATCGAAATCTTGCTAAATCTAAAAGGTTTAGCGGTTCGCCTTGAAGGTAAAACTGAGGCAACCCTAACTCTAGTGAAATCTGGCGCTGGCCCTGTTGTTGCTGGTGATATTCAGCATGATGGCGACGTAGAAATTACAAACCCTGAGCACTTAATTTGTACTTTGACTGGCGAAGCTGAAATCAGCATGCGTATCAAAGTAGAAATGGGCCGTGGTTATGTACCAGCTTCTACCCGTCGCTCCTCTGAAGAAGATGATCGTCCAATTGGTCGTTTGTTAGTTGACGCTTCATACAGCCCAGTTGAACGTATTGCTTACACTGTTGAATCTGCGCGTGTTGAACAACGCACAGACTTAGACAAGCTAATCATCGACATGGAGACGAACGGTACTTTGGATCCTGAAGAAGCGATCCGCCGTTCTGCTACCATCCTAGCTGAACAGCTAGATGCATTCGTAGACCTACGTGATGTATCTGAGCCAGTAGCGAAGGAAGAGAAGCCAGAATTCGATCCGATTCTGCTTCGTCCAGTAGATGACCTAGAGTTAACAGTACGTTCTGCAAACTGTTTGAAAGCAGAAGCTATCCAGTACATTGGTGACCTGGTACAGCGCACTGAGGTTGAGCTACTTAAAACGCCAAACCTTGGTAAGAAATCGCTAACTGAAATCAAAGATGTTCTAGCATCTCGTGGTCTTTCTCTAGGTATGCGCCTAGAAAACTGGCCGCCAGAGAGCATCGCTGAAAAAGATTAATCAGGTTTTTATCAAACTGATTTGTAGAGAAGGATAAAACTATGCGCCATCGTAAGAGTGGTCGTCAGTTGAATCGCAACAGCAGCCATCGTCAAGCTATGTTCAAAAACATGGCCGGTTCTTTGGTCAAGCACGAAGTGATCAAAACTACGTTACCAAAAGCGAAAGAATTACGTCGCGTAATCGAGCCTCTAATCACTATGGCTAAAGAAGACAGCGTTGCAAACCGCCGTCTAGCTTTTGCCCGCACTGGTGACAAAGAGGTTGTAGGTAAACTATTCAACGAGCTTGGTCCTCGTTACGAAGCTCGTCCAGGCGGTTACACTCGCATTCTTAAATGCGGTTTCCGTGCTGGCGACAATGCCCCAATGGCATATGTTGAGCTAGTTGACCGTCCAGTTGTAGAAGCTGAAGAAGAAGCAGTAGAAGCAACTGAAGAGTAATTAATACTCGATTAGAAAAAGGGGCCTGAGTGAAAACTCAGGCCCCTTTTTTTGTGCCCAAAAAATAATAATGGGGTCAGCGTCACAGCTCTGACCCCATCGTTCTTTCTACTTAGTAACTGCACCAGCAACCTAACTTGTTTGTTTCTATTTTTAATTATTACTTTGGCTTAATGTTTGCAAAAAGCTTTAGGAAATTAAGCTAAAAGCGTATAGAAAACGCCAAATTGAGCCATGTTTTTCAACTTATGTATTTCAGTTATCCATAACAAGGAAGTTTATGTTAACAACGTCATCGTTCACGCAGTCGCTTTCATCAACCCCTTTGTTCAGTAAAACACTATCTACTGCTTACGAACGGTTGAGCTCAGGCCTAAGAATAAATAAAGCTGCAGATGACAGTGCGGGTCTACAGATATCGACTCGATTAACGTCAGAATCTATGGCGAAAGGTCAGCTTCGCCGTAATCTAAATGACGGTATTAGCTACGCACAAATAGCGGAAGGCGGGCTGCAAGAATCTGCCGATATCTTGCAGCGTATGCGGCAATTAGCCATGCAATCTCAAAATGGCATCAATTCAGATGCTGATAGGCGTGCACTTGATAAGGAGTTTCAGCAGTTAAAAAACGCACTTAATGGCATTGCCTACAACACCGAAGCATTTAACCGTTTGCCTTTGTTAGGTGATAACGACCTCTTATCTGACAATGTTCCATCAATAGGCGATACCTTTGTCAAAGGCACTCCAACCCGGCTAAATAGTGGTTTACGTTCTGTGGCTTATATTCCCGCTGGTTCAACAAACGTATCCATTAATGTTGATAGCTTTTCTTTAGATGATGATCTTCAAGTATTTACCGCAAGCGGCAGACATTTGGTCGGTACACCGCTGTCAGACAACGTGTGGACTTCCAATAACATAAGTTCAGCAAGCGACATTAAACGCTTGTTATTCTCAACCGAAGAAGGCTACACACCAACGGCTAGCTACGACAGCAGTTCGCTCATAACCAATGGTGCGGGCACAATTAACGGAACAACATTTACTTTCTCTGGTGATCAACACCCCGGCATAACAACAGAAAGCCTAACCATCGATAACACAAACGAACCACTCATTATTGCAGTAATTGGGCAAGGCGTGTTTGATGCAACGGTAGATTGGGATACGTTAGGCTCTCCTGGAAGCGGTGGAAACAGTTTTGAAGCCGGCCCAGTTGATATTACCGCTACTAACTCGCTGAGCGATGGCACAGACTATATAAACCTTATAAAAACCCCAGTGGGTTTATCCGATTTAGACATGGTAGAAAGCGACGTGCTTACTTTTGAAAACGCAGAGGCAGCGTTACAGCAAATAGACAATGCTCTCGCGTACGTAAGCGAAAGCCGCGCTTTTTACGGCGCAAAAATGAATCAAATGGCATCGGCATTAAAAGTGAACGATCGCATGCATGAAGGCTTAATGGCGGCCCGTTCTCAAATCCTTGATACTGATTTCGCCGCAGAAACTGCCAAATCTACACAGGCGCAAATCGTGGAGCAAGCGAGTATCTCAGTTCGGGCGCAGGCTAAGTCAAGTGATGAGCAGGTGTTGGGTTTGTTGGATGAGACGCTGAGCCAACGTTCATGAAAAATGGAATCGAAGTCCCGATTCTCACCCTATTATTCTTTTAGCGTTCCACTATAAACTCTGTGTGACATGACACTAGTTACGAGCACTTCATTTGTAATTCAGTACAACTTTGCCATTTAATCGCAATACAAACCTTTGTATACTGAACAGAGAATATATAAATAACAGGACGTGAGCATAGCACTCACACATCAAGGATATTACAAATGAAACCAGTAGTATTAGCTGGCGGCTCAGGTAGTCGCTTATGGCCAAAATCGCGTGCAGCGCTTCCAAAGCAGTTTCTGTCTCTCACATCAGACAGCACCATGCTGCAAGACACGATCA
The DNA here is from genome assembly GCF_009811415.1 of Alteromonas sp. KUL106. Taxonomy (GTDB): domain Bacteria; phylum Pseudomonadota; class Gammaproteobacteria; order Enterobacterales; family Alteromonadaceae; genus Alteromonas. Next base: position 107,216 of record NZ_BLIG01000032.1, read on the forward strand.
CACGCTTAAAAGGCACACCAGCCCAAAACCCAATCTTCATTTGTAACGACGCACACCGCTTTCTAGTGGCGGAGCAGCTTCGTCAAAAGAATATCCAACATGGCGGTATTCTTTTAGAACCGGTTGGTCGTAATACGGCACCTGCAATTGCATTAGCGGCACTGCATGCAAACATAAATGGCGAAGATCCCGTTCTTCTCGTATTGGCGGCAGACCACCTTATTAAAGATAACCCAGCGTTTCACACTGCTATTGCTAAAGCCGAGAAGCTAGCAGAGCAGGGTAAACTCGTCACCTTCGGTATTGTTCCAGACCAGCCGCATACGGGTTATGGATATATTAAAGCGGGCGAGCAAGCGGGCGATGGTTTCGAAGTAGCTCAGTTTGTAGAAAAGCCTGCTTTGGAAACTGCAAAAGAATATGTAGATTCTGGGAGTTACTACTGGAACAGCGGTATGTTTATGTTCAAAGCAAGCCGTTACCTGGAAGAGCTAGAAAAGTATAACCCCGAAATGCTAGACGTGTGTAAGCGTGCTATCGACACAGAAACGCCAGATCTAGACTTCATTCGTGTCGACCACGACATTTTTGCTACTTGTCCAGACGATTCAATTGATTATGCGGTTATGGAAAAAACCGACAGTGCAGCCATGGTGCCGCTAGATGCAGGCTGGAGTGATGTAGGAAGCTGGACATCACTATGGGAAACTGCTGAAAAAGACGAAAATGGCAACGTATCCGTTGGCGATACTATCTTAGAAAACACCAAAAACAGTTATGTAAACGCAGAGCAGCGTTTAGTGTCGGTCATCGGACTTGAAGACGTAGTAGTTGTAGAAACTAAAGATGCGGTTATGGTTGCCCACAAAGATGATGCGCAAAGCATTAAAAATGTGGTCAACAAACTAAAAGCTGAGCACCGCCCAGAGTTTGAATTCCATCGCGAAGTATTCCGTCCGTGGGGTAGCTACGATTCTATCGACAGTGGCGCTCGATTCCAAGTTAAGCGTATTACAGTAAAACCAGGTGAAAAGCTATCGGTTCAAATGCACCACCACCGCGCTGAACACTGGATTGTGGTTTCTGGTAGTGCAAATGTAACTATAGATGAAGAAACGCAGTTAGTTACCGAGAACGAGTCGGTATACATTCCTATCGGTGCGGTTCATGCGCTAGAAAACCCAGGTAAGATACCGCTAGAGCTTATTGAAGTGCAGTCTGGTGCATATCTTGGTGAAGACGATATTGTGCGTTTTTCTGATAGATATGGGCGTGTTGCTAAATAATTGTTAAGCAAAGAAGTTGACGGTTAAGTGAAAGAAGAGTAACTTTTTTAAAACTGACAAAAAATAAAAATTATCTAAGCAGTTTTTACCCACTAAAACTATATCTTTCGACCGGCAGTTGCCGGTCTTTTATTTTTCAGAGCATGTATGGACTAGTTCTTTCTGCTCAAAAGGATTTGATTTATGAGAAATAGACGTTTTCTATTTGTATTTTTTTATATTGTTATTAGCGCTTTACAATTATCTGCTTGCAGTAGTGAAGATAAAACATTTGACTTAGATATAAGTATATCGGGGTTAGAGTCTGGCTCCCTAACTATCGAATCTAGCATAGGTGAGCGAGTAAGCATAAACTCCAATGGAGTGTATAGATTCAAAAATGGTTTCGAATCACTGAACGAAGCAAATGTTAGCATAATCTCACAACCAGCTGGTTTGTTATGTGAAATTACACAAGACTCAATCCAAGATAATATTAAGATAGTGAACATCGTGTGTCATGGCGCACCAACCCCATCAATATTATCTATAAATTATGATGTCAAAAAAATTATTTTAGAATGGGTTAACAATTCGTCAAAAAATATGTCCCATTCTATTCTTCTTCGCCAAAGTGAAAGCGATACATTTGTCCCAATCAAACGCGGGATTTCAACTAACTCTTATGAACTCATTGTGAATAGCTATGAGTATGCGAGCGCGGAAATCATCATTGAAACTTGTAATTCACTAGGATGCGCGCAGTCAGAAATTTCAAGCGTTAGCGAAAACTTATTAGAAATAATACTGTTTACAGAGTTAGGCAGCGTGGATGAGAACTTCTATTATGGTCGTGAAGTGGCGGTTTCCAGCGAAGCTAATTTGTTATTAGTAAGTGCGAGTAAGAAGTCTTCGGACGTAGAAAGTGGACTTGAATATCGTTTCGGCTCTGTCTACTTATACTCCTTAGCCACTGGATCGCCCGTAGAAATTGAAAAGTTTGAGTTACCGAATGCTGAGCTTGATTTCGGAGAAGGAGTCGGGGTTTCTGATAACGGTCATGTTTTAGTTATTTTAGGAGAAGTTTTGTCAGAGACAGATTCTTCTGAAAAGCTAAATGGAATTTATATCTTTGAGAAACAATCAGAGGGTTCATGGCTTCTAAGTCAAACTATAGCTCTAAATGGCTTAGGCGATTGGCATGGTGGCAATGCTATTGATTTAACGTACTCGGGGAATTTAATTGTAGTTACAAATTTTAAATATGGAGACTCTCTAGGGCGAACGGTTGTTTTAGAAAAAGGCCAAGACGAGAATTACCATTTTTCTGTTATTGAAGACCCAACTCAGTCCAATAAATATACAGGTTATGGTAATTCCATATCAGTATCTAGAGACGGTAACTTTTTTGTTGTAGGCTCACCACGAGAAGATGAAAAAGTTATAGAAGTCGATAATGATGATTTCTTCACCTTCACTTATACCGAAGGTGCAGCTTTTGTGTATGAGAAATCAAATGGCGAATGGTTAGTTACTTCAAAACTGAAATCGAGTTCTCCTCGAATTGACGATGCATTTGGCACTGGATTAAATATATCAGATGACGGCCAATTAATTGCGGTAGGTTCTCCGGGGGGGGAGGGCACTTCAGGTAAAGTAGAAATTTTTGCTATAAAAGACGGATTGTGGAGCCAAGCTCATTTATTAAACTCACCTTCTCCTTCACCCTATTCAGAAGACCGTTTCGGTTACTCCTTGTCATTCAATCATGGTGCCGATGATTTATTCATTGGCGCACCGGGCGAAAAAAGCGATTTATTTGGTATAACAAAGGTATCTTCTCAGAACGTAGGCTCGAATGGTTCAGGAGCTATATATCACTACAGTATTAACTCCACCGAACATTGGGAAAATAAGACTCTTATTAAATCTAAATTTAATTTCAAATATGAAGGATTTGGAAGAAAGGTTCTTTTAACAGAATCTGGGACCTTAATTGCAACGGGATTTAACTACCCTGCGATAGTAGGTGAAAGGAAAGAGTCACCCGGCGGCTTCTATATTTACTAGTAAGCTTATAGCTCGCTTGTTGAAATGAGAGATTTTGAGCAAGCGAGCAACCAGTTAAAATTCTACTTAGTTAAAAACTTCATGAAACTTCACTAATAAAGGCTGATAGCGCTCTATGCTACCAGATTCTATTTTTTCTCTTAATTTATCACACAATTCTTCAGGCTCAGCATCAGCTTTAATCTCATTAAAATCCGTGTAGGCATAGTTCCACCATTGAATTTCCGTCAAATTTTCTATTTCTGTTTCTGAAAATCGATATTTAACAACTTTAGCCGGAACACCAGCGACAATAGCGTAAGGAGGAACATCTTTTGTAACGACGGCTCTCGTTGCGATTACTGCGCCATTGCCGATAGATATTCCGGTAGCTAAAGTTACGTTATTACCTATCCAAACATCGTGGCCAATAGTAATGGAGAGGTCTTGGTTCTGATGTGGATTAGCAATTTGATAGGGGCTATCTAGTCCAGCATCTTGCGCTGATGATGTAGATAGTATAAATGTTGGATTGTAGGTAACCGCAGAGCTGGAAAAGCGTTCTATAGGATGCTTTTCTCCCATGACACTAACTCCGCTAGCGATGGAGCAGTATCTTCCAACAACGGTATGCTCTGGTAGCTCGCTCCACGAATATGAGAAAGCGCCCATTGTATGTAATTTATTACCTTCAAAATAGCCAGTATAGGGCTCTGCAAATGAACTAGAAAAGAAGCTAACCCGTTCATTTTCTCTAAACCTTCCACGTCCCTTTTGAGTGAAAAATATTCGCTTGTTCTGAAAAAAAGAATTTAGCGATGTGTTAAAAAACCTTTTATGAATCATGTAATTATCTTTTTATCGTTTTAATTTTCATCTAGAGAATTTTGGTCATATTGAGTTACGAAGTTGATAATACCCGTTAATTTTTCATTTTGCGATGTTATTAAAAGCTCTTGGTTTAATAAGGGGGAGGGGGTAAAAGATGAGTCTTGGTTTTCTAGCTTTTCTTCTAAATAGGTAAAGTAGTTTTCATCTACACTTGGTGGCCTAATGATAAAACGTGCATTACTTTGAGTTAGAACGTAATCTGGAGAAATTGCTTTAATAAAACTTATATCTAGGTTGCCTGCGCAATGGACAAAAACAACTATCTTATAGATCCTACATAGATAGTTGAATAAGGTGTAGCTAGAAGACGAGCCAAGGATTAGAAGTACTTCATCATAAATTGCATTATCATAATAAATAACACGCATTCGCCCGAAGTTTGGAAGTTTATTGTCAAAAACGACATATTTTTGATGATTAAAAGAAGCTAGAAATTCCTCGTCGTGTTTTTTATTAGGGTAGATTTTGTTGCCTAAATCCCCAGTCACGTGTTTGGTCTTGTAACGATCATTATTAAATAACTCTACAAGCTCACTAATGTCAGTTTTTTGGTGCGATGCTACTTCAACGCTCGCCTTCATGGAACCAAAATGACTCCAATGTGTATCACACATTCGATAGCTTCGCTTTTCTGATTCCTGAAGTACTCTAACCGGAAATATTACATCCAATTTTTCCGGTACTAGGTTTAAAACCTGATCAATAGCGGTATTTTTCCCTCTTTCAAATGGATAGTACTGTGGAAAAACCATCTCTTTTGAAGGAGCTATGAGCATACATACATGGAAACCACAAGTCTCTTGCAAATCTAATAGAGTTCTAAAGTAAACTTTCCACACTGCTCTATCTTGCCTAGAAAGTTTTAACTTTCCGGTGAATTGCTCAACACTATTGTTGGTATCGTTATCCAAAAATAGCCAATTTTCTTGACCTTCTATTATTTCAAGTGCGCCTTTCAGTTCAAATTCAATCAGAGTGTTAAAATTACCTTTTCTAATAAAGCCAATTTGAAAAAACTGGGATGAAACATCTAAGGCCGTTTTGAATCCACACATTAACAAAGGGTGGCCACTAGAACACTCTTTGAGTACTACTTCGATAACATCGTGTCTCTCAATGTTCAATTCTATTGGTGTGACTCGACTACCCTCTAGTGCGACCAACTGAATATCTTCTCCTATTTCAGAGAGAAACCAACCGCTTAGCTCAATTCCATTATTTTCGATATTATCACTATCTATTTGGACGTCATTTTTTGGAGAATCAACACACCACTTAATAACTCCATCGATTGTCGGCGGGGCAACTATTTTGTTTTTTATTGTAAACGCTGACAATTTTCTCTCCTTTGAAACCTTCAGGATTATATATAACGCTCTACGATATCGTATTCATCCCTCAAATAGTGTCTGAGGGTTACATAATTTGGAACGTTTTGACTGACGTTGCGAATATTTTTGTGGCTTTCAGATAAAGGAACACCCATGTCTTTTCCTAATCTTTCTAGGTCTTTTTGGTATCTGTGGACGGAGCCAATGAATTCAATGTTATCAATGCTCACACGTTCAAAAAATCGTGCGTAAGCTTTAGTAAATTGAGGCAATGTATTGTTAGTTATCATATCAAATACAATATCCTCAATCTTTGAGACTCCATTCATAACATATATTTTTTTTAGTATTAGGTATTGTGGGTGATCTCCACCTGTTTGTAATAGGTGTCTCACTAAGCTGTAAACTCGAGCGACAGGATCTCTTACCCAAACCATCCTCTTCGAATTGGGGAAAACTTCAAGATGACTCTCGTGAGGTTTAAAGTGGCCATGGATGATTTTACAATGTTTAGGAAGCCACAAAGGCTCCGCCCTAGAAATTTCTTTTGCACCAGTAGATGCATATGCACCGAAAACCTGAGATGGATAATTCTGCTCAAGGCTTGCTCTCAAAGAGCTTCCAGCTGTTTTGGGTATGTGATAAGAAATCCATCTAATGTTGGTGTGAGGGTGACCTTTCGAGTACTTTGAAGGATTGACGAGCTTTTCTAAAGCCCATGCTATTTTTCTATATTTCATTGAGTCTTTAATCGGAGAAAACTGAAAAAGAATGTGCGGTAAAGGATTTTCTTTAAACAAGGAAAAAGAATTACCCTAGACGATTGCGCAAATCATCAATACCATTGCCCACAATGTTATTCTCAGGATATTACCATGCCTAAGACGCCGTCCCAATTAGTAATCAATTATTTTGATTCATCTTGGTATCTTAAAGCCTACCGTGACGTAGCAAATGCTAGCATAGCGCCTGAAAAGCACTTTGTTTTGTTTGGTTGGAAAGAGGGACGGTGGCCTTGCGATTTTAACGCTGTTCGCGCAGACCAGGACTTGTGGGAAGATGCGAAAAGTGGCAGCGCGCTAAGCCAACTCAAGAGCTTGTTTGAGGCTGATTGTCGTGCTGAAAAAAGTTTAGCAGCGTGGTTTTTGGGGCGTTGGTATGCAAGTTTCAATAAATGGGAAGAAGCACACTATTATTCGAGGCATTTTGCAGAAGATGACTTCATACTTGAGTTAATACCTCATGACGGTCCTATAACTTTGCTTGCAATGTCTTGCTTGAAAGTGGGGGATTTGGAAAAAGCAAAATCTATAATTTCGACAGCAACTTGGAAAAGCACCTGGGAGCACACGGTTGTTTCGAGTTTAGCAGCATCTGGCCAAAATAAAATCGCCATCCTAAACAAAATGTATACCGAAGCCAATTTACTTAAACTAATTGAAAAAGATGTTGGTTTAGATGGCCTTACTTGCATACCGGGTAAAAATCACAGAAGCTCATGGCTAAAGCCTTTGGTAACGGTCATTATTCCTTGCTTTAATGCTGAAAATTTTATCCGAACTGCTCTTAACAGTCTACTTGCCCAAACTTATGAAAAAATTGAAATTATCGTCGTTGATGATGCTTCTACTGACAATACAGAGAAGGTTATTAAAGAAATTGCATCAACAGATAAGCGTGTTCGTTATTTAAAGTTAGAACGGAACGGCGGTGCTTATAACGCTAGAAACGTTGGGCTCAAGGCAGCGAAAGGAAGTTTAATAACCACGCATGATTCTGACGACTGGTCACACCCTCAAAAAATTGAAGTACAAGTAAATGCTTTTAAAGCAAATAGGAATATAAAAGCGAGTGTTAGTTCATGGGTTAGAACAGATAACAGCCTCGGGTTCCAACGTTGGCGAATTGATGATGGCTTAATACACAGAAATGTATCTAGCTTAATGTTTAAGAGAAGTGTTTTGCGGAAGTTGGGATATTGGGATTCAGTCTCAATAAATGCAGATACTGAAATGTATTACCGAATTCTTTCACATTACGGACAGTCCTCAATAGTTGAGGCTTATCCTGGAATTCCCCTCGCTTTCGGTAGAGTTGAGCCTTCTTCTCTCACTAATGCTGGGCCAACTCACATTCGAACTCAATTTTCAGGACTGAGAAAAGAATATTTGGATAGTGCTCTCAAATGGCATAAAAGTGGGAAAGGACTTTATATGCCCGATAAGGGAAAACGAAAATTTATCGCTCCACCTTATATATGTAGAGGAACGGAGTTAAGCAATAAAGACAATCTTAAGAATTACATAAATGGTTCGGAAGCGTTTGATAAATGTTGGTATCTAGCCAAGTACAAAGATATTGCCAGCGCAGGTATAGATCCCATTGACCACTATGTAAGATATGGTATTCATGAGGGGAGGGAGCCAAATTCTCTTTTTAATCCTAGTGCTTACGCTTGGATTAAAAAAGTTTCTTTGTCCCAAGCGTTTATTTTATGGCTATCGGATAGAGATAATCTTACAAAAATATTATCTCTAGAAGGAGAACCTAAAGCGGATGGTGAAAAGAGCGTAATGATGTTTGCACATCTTGCTGGCCCTGAATTGTTTGGTGCTGAAAAAAGCTTTTTAGATTGTGTGCAAATGTTAGCTGAAAATGATGTGAATATTTATGTTGTTTTACCTAGTGCACTTAATGAGGAGTATGTTAGTGAGGTCTTGAAATATGCTGTAGAGGTATTCTTTTTACCTATCTGTTGGTGGGACGGCAATAGAAAGGTTATAAACACTCAAGTAGCGACTATTGAGAAGCTAATAACATCTCTAAAGATTGATATTCTATACGTAAATACGATTACATTATGGGAGCCGCTTGTGGCGGCTAGCAACTTGGGAGTTAAATCAGTAATGCATATCAGGGAACTTCCAGAGAATGATAAATCGCTATGTGAAGCCTTGGCTGCATCCCCTGAAAAGATAAGAAGGCATGTAGCCAAAGTCGCTGATCTATATATTGCGAATTCAAATTTTACGCAAAATTATTATGCCCTAGGAAAGATATGCGAAGTTGTGCCGAACGCCGTCAGTAGCAACAGCGCTGTAAATACTATAAATAAAAAGAACTCCCCTTTCGTCGTAGCTATGATGAGCAGTAATATTGAGAAAAAGGGTATTAGAGATTTCTTTGAGGTCGCGTATAAATGTAGCAAAAAAAAGTTACCAGTGTCGTTTGAAGTATATGGACCTCGCACTGATATTTTGACTTCATTACTTAATCGATATTCTGAAACAAATGTCGTCTTTAAAGGCTACGCTAGCGATACCGCCAATGCTCTGAAGACTGTCAATGTAATTCTCAACCTCTCAAATTTCGATGAGTCTTTTGGTCGAACTGTAATAGAAGGGATGGCATTAGGATGTGTGCCTATTGCCTACAACAAAGGTGCATTAACTGAAGTTATATCTGAAGATTGCGGCTTTTTAGTTCCATTTAAAATGACTAGTGAAATTGTTACGCAAATAGAAAAACTTTCGCAAAATCATGAGGAGTTTGAAAAATTGTCAAAACAGGCGCTTAAGGCAGTTGAAAATAGTTACTCAAAACAGAAAGTGAAAGTTAAGTTTTCCGAGGCAATACTGACGCGGTAACATTTCTCTCAAGTTGGTGTTAGAATTATTGCTGCTGAATATGTAGTACCAAGATGGTGCTTTTTGGCTCGCACATTTAATTGGCTGTATAAGAATAGTTTATGGAAAACAACGTTAGTATCCTGTCCTCCTCCTGGTGTATTCAGTACGACAAAACCTTGCAAACCATGCAAAGTAGAGGTGAGATCAGCTCGTTTGGCAAGTTCGACGAATTAGATGAGTTTGTAGTTAAAAACGGCAAACTAGTATTAATCTACACATCTTTCTATGATTTCGTTGAAAATTTAATAGCGAGAGAAACTTCATTCACTAAATTTTTAGAAAGTTGGGTGGCCCACTTTACACAATTAGTCAACTTTGCTTGTATACATAGAAGCAAAATCATGCTTGTTAGTTCAAGAGATACAGCAATAAATAGAACATCGTTTGAGAACATATCAGGCGTAAGCTTGAGTAAGCTCGAAGTGCCAAACCTCGCGTCCCGCACTAAGCTTCTTGCAAATTACTCTTCACTGGTCAATTCAGATGTAAAAAAACTCTTAGATTTGTTAGATGCGTTAACAACTCCTCTAAATGAGAATGTTTTGCTTAGCGAAACTTCAACAAATGATGTCGATGTGTTTTTAAAAGAGCAAGAAAAACAGTCTGCAGAACTTTCTTCCAAAATACTTGAGCTAACTGAAGCGTTAACTTCCACTCGTGAAGCATTAGTTGCTGAGAACCAAGCAGTTAAAAAGTTGGAAACTATGATGCTTGATTTAAATAACAGCCTGTTAGAAGAGGAAAGTTGCAATAAGTACACGCTTAGTATTTTATCCGAATTTGACTCGAAAATAGCGACGCTTAAAAATGCACTGGAAGAGTCTGAGTTCGACAAAAGGCGTTATAGAAGACAAAGAGACCGAGTAGAAAAGAAAAAGCAGAAAATTGAAGATGAGTTGTCATTTCTTAAGGTAATCCTATCTACTAAAGAAAATGAGTTAAAACGTCATTCTGAATTATTAGATGAGTATGAAGCAAACACCTTAGTCGCTAAAAAGTCAGCGATAACTTCGAGCAAGATAAATGAGAGACAAAAAAAGTCGTTAGAAGCAAAGGTAAATGAGCTTCAAAAAAGTAATAATAAATTATTCGCTGAGTTAACATTAATAAGAAAAGAAAATGACAATATTAAGCGCAGCAAACTCTATTCTGCGGGTCAGGTTATCAAAAGAGCAAAAAACAAGCTTAACCGTGGAGATGAACTCAGATTAGATGACCAAGAGATTTCATTAGTTGCTACCAGTGAATATTTTAACATTAAATGGTATTTAGAAACTTACCCTGATGTGGCCGAAGCGGGAATTCACCCTGTTGAGCATTACCTGTTGTACGGTGCTGCCGAAGGTCGCCTGCCGAGCCCAAACTTTGATGGTAAATGGTATTTGGCTCGTTACCCCGATGTTGAAAGTGCAGGGTTAAACCCACTAGTGCACTTTGAAACTTATGGTCGAGGCGAAGGGCGTGTCGTTTCCCCGAAGATGCTCGAATCTGAATCATCGTCAAAGAAAAAGTAGTGGCACCACGACATGAGTGATAAGGAATATATGAGTTCAATAGCTAAAAAAAACCTAGTTTGGTTGGGTGCTGGGAATGTCGAAGGAATTGATGTTGACTTGCAAGGATTTTCCAATTGTTACTTAGTTGAAGCCAATCAGGATATTTGCCAAGCACTTCAGCAACGCTACTCACACGTTAGTAACATTCATGTTCTAAATAGCTTGATTGATGATTCGTCAGACTTGGTTCATTTTAATATCGCTAACCTAAACACACTTTCTTCCATCTCAAAATGTAAAGACGTGAAAATGCATTATCCAGGCTATAGGGTAGTAAATGCAGAAAACTTTAAATCGTCGACCCTTACTGACTTGTTTTCTTCGATAACGCTAGAAGATGAAGATAACATGCTGATTATAGATCTCTATGCAGGGGTTGAAGGCGTACTTAAGCAACTCTTCAACTCAGACTTTGCTAAAGTCTTCGGTAAGATTGTGATTTTAGAGTCGGAAGTTCGGTATTTCGAGGATAGTTTGCTTCCCGCGGAAATCACGCGTTTAATGCAGGCAAATAGTTATATTCCAACACAACATACTGCTGTGGCAGAAGGTGTGCAATACCAACAGTACTTATTAAACCCCTTGGTAAAAGAGTTGGAATGTACAAAGAATACAGCTTCGGTTTTAGAGAGTGAGCTTTCATCTGCGCAGCAAAAGCTTTTATTAGAGGAGCAACAATCAACTCGCTTCGCTGCGGAAATAGAAGCATATTCGAACCTAGCAGAATCACTAGAAAATCAAGTTAACCATGCCGAGCAGAGAAACCAAGAATTACTAAAGGAACTAGACCGAATCAAGCAAGATAATGAATCAATCTTATTGGAGTTAGCGCAAACTCGTAGCGAGTACGAAGAAGCGAAAGCTAGTTCGGCATCGCAGTTGAAAGAGATCAATCTGCGTGCTGAAAGTTTAAGTAAAGAGCTGGAAGAAAAATTTAAAAATAATAAAAAGCTATTAGAACAGAACGAACTTTTGAATCATGAAATTCAGCATTTAAAAGACTCGGTTGAACTTTTGCGAAAGGAAAAACAAGAGGTTAGCGATTTTGCCTCTGAAAAAGACAAAAATTTATCTTCATTGCAAATTGAATTGGCTCAAAAACAAGAAGAGATTGAAGAACTTCGTGAGTCTATTGATTCGAAAAAATCCACGTTGGACTCTTTAGAGGCAAAGTCGGCGAATGATGACAAAGCGTTATCGGAATTAACTACACGTTTGGCTAATGTTGAAGGCGAATTGGATGAAAATAAGCAGAAGAACGCATCATTACTGGATGAAAAGCTTAAAATAGAAGAAGCTTTTAAGGAAAAAGAGAAGTGGTTATCAGAGCACGAGAAATGGAATGCTTCACTGCAACAAGAGTTGGAAAAACTAAAAGCTGATTTAAAAGCAGCTAACGAAGATGTAGATATTCAAAAGCAGAAAGTTGAAGTGTTACTTACAAAAGAGCAAGCGTTACAAGAACAAACGTTCAGAAATGACAAACTAACACTCGAACTTGAAAAGTTTGATGCTCAGCTTCAAATGCTAGCTAGATTTGTCAAGGTTTAGCTATGTCTTTAGAGCACTCGAACTTTTTGATGTCCCAGTTAGACGCAAACAATTTGTCTTCATCACAATTTATGCATGTAACGGAGCTACATGATGCATGGGCCGAATACTCTCTAGAGCTTGAAACCGACAAGTTAGAAAAAACGATACGCTCTGAAGAGCAGTTAAGTCATTTACTTGTATTCCTAGGTGTAATTTTAATTCATCAAGGAAAGCTGACTGAAGGCGAGCGTTTGCTACAAGAAATTGCTGAACTCAACTATAACAATCCGCTTTGCCGAGCAGTATTAATGTCGAGTACATTGAGGACGTTAGCGAATGGGCAATTATTAAACAAAAATGAAATTAAGGCGAAGCAACTATATCGTCAAGCCAATGCTTGTTTAAAAATTGCGGGAAGCGACATTCTTGGGAAAAATATAATAAACGCTAAAATTCGTTTGGGGTTGCTTGATGACGCATGCGTAGACATTGAAAGAGCTTTTTTAAGCACGCTTAATGGCGCTGGTGTTAGTGAAGACATCGAGGATAAGTTAACAATATTACATAGTGAAGTTGAGCTTATTCGTCATGAAATGACAATAGCGCAACAAAAGCAGCAGTTATACATGCTCGCAGGCAATGAAGAAAGTTCGTTGGATTTATCAGATACAGAAGCGTTTAAGAAAGCATTAGTAGCACAGTCCCCTTCGCAACTCGGCCAAGATATTTGGGCGCTGGAGCAGCATAGTTATAAAAGAAACGGCTTTTTTGTCGAATTCGGAGCGACAGATGGGGTACTATTAAGTAATACTTATTTACTAGAAAAGCTTTTCGGATGGAAGGGCCTATGTGCAGAACCAAACCCGAAATACTTTGAGAAGTTGCAAACAAATAGACAGTGTGTCGTTTCCAACAGTTGTATCTCTGCAAACACGGGCGAAGAAGTGGAGTTTATCTTCGCAGATGAATACGGTGGGATTGCTAGTTATGCAACAGCAGACTCCCACGCGAATAAACGAAATGCTTATGCGAATGAATTCGGTAAAGCCACCCTACAAACAATAAGTCTTCATGATTTTTTAGTTAAGCATAATGCACCGCGAAAAATAGACTTTGTAAGCATTGATACCGAGGGGAGCGAGTTTGATATTTTAAACTCTTTTCCTTTTGACCAATGGGACATCAAGTGCATTACGGTAGAACATAATTATTCTGAAGCCAGAGAAAAAATATATAAATTGCTTATAAGCAATGGTTATGAACGAAAAACAGTTCAATTTGATGATTGGTATTATAGGGATTAATAGGGTAGAAAATGCAGTTTTGGCAATCAATTGATGAGGCAAGAGCGCTAGTTAAAGATGGTGACATCGACGCAGCAAAGCAAACAGTTCTAAAGGCCTCTGAACTCGCAGAAGCCTGCACAATAAACAAAGCTAAAAAGCTAGCGTTTCTAGAACACTTTCGTTTTTTGTATGATTTAAAAACGGAGAACGCTGTAGAGGAATACAGAGAGAGCAAAGTTAAAGCTGAAGCGGGTATTGATCTTGACCAATATGTTACGCAAGTGGGATATGGTACTTCCCTTGTTACATGTTGTATGAATAGAAATGAAAACCTTGTAAAAGCATTGCCTTCTTGGATTGCGTGTAACGATATAAACGAAATAATTATTGTTGATTGGTCTAGTGATGAACCAGTGTTTGACTATCTGAAATCTCGCGGAATTGAAGATAGCAGAATTAAAGTTATTCGCGTAAACCATCAACCTCGTTGGATCTTATCTTACGCTTTCAATATTGGCTTTAGGGCTGCGTCGTACAACAAGATTTTAAAAACTGACGCTGATATTGTTGTTTACCCAGAATTTTTTGCAAACAATTTATTGAGCGAAAAGACCTTCATCGCAGGAGACTGGCGTATTGCTGAACCTGGACAAGAGCACATAAATGGTTTTTTCTACGTTCATCGCGATGACCTGATGAAAGTTAAGGGGTTCAACGAATACATTACAACATATGGCTGGGATGATGATGACATCTATCACCGCTTATCGGAATCAGGAACACGCAGAAAAGCCGTCGACGTGAAAACGATATACCATATTCCCCACGATGACAGTTTGAGAGTAGGCACCAGTGGGCCAACGGGAAATCGAGACTTCTTGGCGGAACTTCATTCAACACCGCGTTTTAAAATTCACACAAACAGGCACATCGCTAACATAATGCCTGTGTGGAACAAAGACCGAATTTTCTTGCCTTTTAAAATTCAAGGTATTGAAAATGGGCTTATAACGTTACAGCAGACGGGCGAAAGCATTCACTATGTTCCTAACCACATTCGCAGTCAGGCTGAGTATTTAGCCGAGCTAGAATTAACTTCGTGGGTAGCAGGCTTACGTACTTTTGACTTAACACCACAAAAACTGAGTAAGGTACTAAAAAGCAAACCACAGCACCTCGTTAACATATTAGATGTTGAAATTGCGTTACACAATGATGAAAACGCATACGAATACATGAGCAATTATGTCGCGATATACATTCATCCGGATAGAGTAAAAAAAGAGCCAAAAAATATAAGTATATTTTTAAAGACACTATCTGATAAGTTGCAAGCACTTAACTGTGGCTTAGTTGTGCAATCTGATGCACTTAGAGATGTAGCAACAGTTCTTCCAAAAATGAATAACACGTATTTCGTGCCTGGGTGGCGAAATATAGGACAAAAAGTAGAGGTCTCTTTTGCTGATTTATCTATAGAGACGGTACTTGAACACAACGGTTGTATTGCTATTCAACCTAGCAGTGTTGATTTTTCTGATTTAACTAGCAAGCTATTCAACGCTAAGGGGTTACATCCCGATTACAATAAGTTTTTTGTAGACGCACAGCATGGATTAGGAAATAGATTGCGCGCAATTGGCAGTGCGGCAGCCATAGCAAAAGCGACAGGAAAAGAGCTTGTGATAGTTTGGGAGCCAGACCATCACTGCGAATGTAGATTTTCTGATTTGTTTGATTACGAGGGCGAAGTAATTGAAAAATCTTTCTTAGAACAAGCTAAGAAAGATGGTGATGTTTTCAATTATATGGAAATTGAAGAAGGTGCGCAGAAAGATAAGCCTATAGTCGTTAAGCCAACCAAGTACGTATACGCCCGTGCTGCTTATACCTTTGTACACGAGGCCAGTCATTGGGAAGCAGAAAACGAATTTATAAAAGCATTAAAACCCTCTAAACAGGTGTTAGATTTAATCGCACCATTCAACGTAGACGGCCATATAGCGGCGCATATTAGAATGGAAGCAGGTGCTGGCCTTGACCACAATACTTACGATTCCGTCGATAACTGGACACAAGAAGGCCACGACCAGTTACATTTTTGGCGCGAAAAAAGCCATTATTCGGCTTTTATAAAACGTATAGACAAATTAATTGAAGAAGATAGCAGTTTGAAGCTATTTGTAGCGACCGATCTCCAAGAAACCTACGATATTTTCGAACAATATTATGGTGACCGATTGGTTTATTTAAAGAGAAATGTATTTGATCGCTCAAAAGAGCAAATTATTTATGCGCTTGCAGACGTGCTGTTACTTAGCAAATGTAAAAAGTTGCTAGGCAGTACGTGGAGTTCTTTCAGTGAAGCGGCAATGCGGCTATCGAATACATATTCAAAAATAGAAATGAGTGGAAGGGATTTTTAAATGAAAAAAATCGGTGTGGTAGGAACTCACGGGCGAATAGACGGGTGTTCTTTTCTCGATACGGATGAGTTACTAAGAAAGGTTGGCGCAAATACAGGCAATTTGCTGTTTCAATATGCAGTGTGCAATTTACTCGATGAAGATTATGTTGTAGTCGGTGAGGATTTGCCGTGGGATGTCAAGACAGTTCAAGACCAGTGCAAAGTGCTGGTTATACCTTCAGCAAACTTTGTAAGAGAAAATTTTGATTTTTCTGGCTTCGTTGATTTCTTAGATAAGACAGAGTTACCTTTAGTGTTTTTGGGGCTTGGTGCCCAAGCGAAAAATTACGAGCAAACTGAATTTAATTTTCATGAAAGCATAGACCGACTATTAGATTTAATAAAACGTAAGAGTGAAAAAGTCGCCCTCCGGGGAGCGTTTACCGATAAAGTACTTCGCGAAAGGGGAATTGATTCGGGTGTTATAACTGGCTGTCCGACCAACTTTATAAATAAAGATCCAGACTTTATCAATAAACTGAAAACGAAATGGTCGCAAGATGCGTTTTCATTTGTAGCGACGGGAGATGAGCCGTGGCCCGAAGACCTTACAAAGCGTGATGCAGAAAGAAAAATGATTGAATGGGTTGCCAAAGGGAATGGTTTATACCTTCAGCAATCAGTAGAACCGTTTATAAAGTACGCAAGACAGCGTAATTTATATCAGACCGCAGTCGTTCCAGAGCACCACGAAAACAGCCTAAAAAATGCTTTAGCGCCTTATATGTCTGATGAAGAGTTTAGGGGTTTCGTAGCAACCAAGATGCGACTTTATTATAACGTTGATCAGTGGATGGAAGACTCTGCACGCGTTGATTTTTCTATAGGCTTAAGGCTTCACGGCAACATGGCGGCATGGCAAAGCGGAACACCAGCGATTTGGGTATACCATGATTCGAGAACACGTGAACTCGCAGAAACAATGGCTTTGCCTCACTTAAGTCATACTGATTTTCTCAAATATGACTCATTAGATGAATTAAGAGAAAGTACGAACTTTGACTTTGAAAATTATAGTACGGTTAGAGAAAATTTACGAACCAATTTAATAAGTGTTCTGGCTGCACATGAAATCGCACATAAGCTATAAGATAAATTTGTTCAACACTGCTAGTCTGTCAGGTCTGAAAGTGACCTTATGAGTATTATTATTGTGAATGTTTTGGTTATGAAGTTTTTAATTCACAAGCCAGAACAGGAAAAGTCCTAATTATGAAAGGTATGTAATGAAAAAAGCACTTATTACCGGGGTCACCGGCCAGGACGGCTCCTATTTAGCCGAGTTTTTGTTAGAAAAGGGATACGAAGTTCACGGTATTAAGCGTCGTGCTTCACTATTTAACACGGAGCGTGTTGATCATATATACGAAGATCCACACGTAGAAAACGCTAATTTTATCCTGCATTATGGTGACCTAACAGACTCTTCGAATCTAATTCGCATAATGCAAGAAGTGCAGCCAGACGAGGTATATAACCTAGGCGCACAGTCGCACGTAGCGGTATCTTTCGAAGCACCAGAATATACAGCCGATGTAGATGCAATGGGCACGCTGCGTTTGTTAGAAGCTATTCGTTTCCTAGGCCTTGAAAAGAAAACGAAATTCTATCAAGCGTCTACGTCAGAGCTTTACGGTGAAGTACAGGAAATTCCGCAAAAAGAGACTACGCCGTTTCACCCTCGCTCGCCTTATGCCGTTGCGAAAATGTATGCCTATTGGATAGCGGTTAATTACCGTGAGTCTTACGGTATTTATGCCTGTAATGGCATTTTGTTTAACCATGAATCTCCACGTCGCGGTGAAACCTTTGTTACCCGTAAAATAACGCGAGGCATTGCCAATATTGCACAAGGTTTAGAATCTAAACTTTACTTAGGCAATATGGACGCACTACGTGACTGGGGCCATGCCAAAGACTACGTTCGCATGCAATGGATGATGCTACAACAAGATGAACCAGAAGATTTTGTTATTGCAACAGGTAAGCAAATTTCGGTGCGCGAATTTGTTAGCATGTCGGCTAAAGAAGCCGGTATTACCGTTGAGTTTAGTGGTGAAGGTGTTAAAGAAGTCGCTACTGTAACGGCGGTTGACAATGAAATTGCACCGGGTGTAAAAGTGGGCGATGTTATTGTAGAAGTAGACCCACGTTATTTCCGCCCAGCAGAAGTAGAAACGCTACTAGGCGACCCGACAAAGGCAAAAGAAAAGCTGGGTTGGGTACCAGAAATTACTGTCGAAGAAATGTGTGCAGAAATGGTTGCACACGATCTTGGTAAAGCTAAACAACACGCCTTGTTAAAGCAACACGGGTTTTCTGTTGCTGTGGCAAAAGAATAGAAAAAACGATAGGCCCCTTCTCTTAGGGGCCTTCAAGGATGTTTATCAATGAAGACAGTATTTGTTGCTGGCCATCGCGGTATGGTTGGCGCAGCCTTAGTAAGACAATTAGAAAAACGGTCTGATGTTCAGTTAATAACACAAACAAGAAGCGAACTAGACCTTGTCAATCAGTCGGAAGTATCAACTTTTTTTGCTGAAAACAAAATTGATGAAGTTTACTTAGCAGCAGCTAAAGTGGGCGGTATACACGCCAATAATACTTATCCGGCTGAATTCATTTATGAAAATTTAATGATAGAAGCGAACATCATTAATAGTGCGCATGCTCAAGGTGTTCAAAAGCTTTTGTTTTTAGGGTCAAGTTGTATTTACCCCAAATTAGCAAAGCAGCCAATGACAGAGAGCGCGCTGCTTACTGGAACACTTGAAGAAACGAATGAACCATACGCCATAGCTAAGATTGCGGGCATTAAGTTATGTGAAAGTTACAATCGGCAATACGGTAGAGATTATCGTTCTGTCATGCCAACAAACCTTTATGGCCCTAATGATAATTTTCATCCTGAAAACTCGCATGTTATTCCAGCACTTTTACGGCGTTTCCACGAAGCTGCTCAGCGTGGTGATAAAGAAGTGGTTGCATGGGGTAGCGGTAAACCAATGCGTGAATTTTTGCACGTAGATGACATGGCTGCGGCAAGTATTCATGTAATGGAGTTAGACTCTGAAACATATGAGGCAAATACACAGCCTATGTTAAGCCACATTAATGTGGGGACGGGTGTTGATTGTACCATTAAAGAGTTAGTTGAAACTGTTGCCAAAGTCACTGGGTTTACGGGGGATATTGTTTGGGATACATCTAAGCCTGATGGTGCGCCGCGTAAGCTAATGGATGTAAGTCGACTTCACGCACTTGGCTGGAAACATACTTATAATTTAGAAAGTGGTTTAAAGCATGCTTTTGACTGGTTTATCGAAAATCAAAATAGCTTTCGTGGCTAAGGTTTAAGGCACTTTTATGTTTCTTGACCGCGAAACTTTTTCTACAGTATTAAGTAGTACGCCGCTAGTATCTATCGATCTAGTGGTTCGAAACCGAGATGGTGAAATACTACTAGGGCAGCGTGTGAATAGGCCCGCTAAAGGTTATTGGTTTGTACCGGGCGGGCGCATTTTAAAAAATGAAACTTTAGCGCAGGCGTTCGAGAGGCTAACGAAAGAAGAACTTGGCCGTAGTTACTCTATTTCCGACGCTTCGCTTTTAGGGCCGTATGACCATTTGTATGAAGACTGTGTATTTGGTGAAGATATTTCAACGCATTACGTGGCCATAGCGTATTCGATTGATGTTGCTACTTTGGAAGCTTTGCCAGTTAAACAGCACGACAATTACCAATGGTTAAGCCCTGATAAAATTTTACAGTTAAACAACGTTCACGAAAATACTAAGGCGTATTTTTGTGAGCGTTGAAATTTGAAAAATCTCAATGGTAGTTAACCACTCACGCTTTCCTTGTTGTTACGGTGTCGAACGTCGAACTCAACAGCTTTTGGCACCTTATCGACACATATTTTCAAAAGTTTCTTATTTAGCAATACAGTGGGAATTTTGGTGTTACGCCCATTTGTCTGGCGCGGCGGAAACTCGCTTCGAAAGCCGAATAGGCAATTCTAAATTTTTGATTTCAATTTGCAGTTCCCCCGCAGTTGTTAATTTTCCCTCTGAAATAGCTAAGTTAGGTGTTACCCACCTTTATGTCACCTTTTTCATCGATAAAGCTACAACCCTAAAATTCTCAGCTAAAAACATAGCGCTTATTTTTATACCTGAATTGAGTTTTCAACGTGCAACTAAACTAGAAAAAAGTAAGGTGCTGAATTTGCGACCTATGGGTAAAGCTGGTTTAACAATTGAAGCTACTTTATTTAATCAAAATCAAATTGAACGAATCGAAGCCGATGAGGGAAGAGTGGTCTTTCATGAGAAAAAGCCTGAAAAGACTTTGCATATAGATGCTAACAACATTAAAAGTGATCATAGTATCAAAGCACTTCTCTCTGAATCATTAGTTGTCGTTTGCAGAGCAGCTTTGCAGCAACAGGTTGATGTAATTACTCTTTGCGTTGAACATGGTTCTCTACCAGTTATTCCAACTGAAAAAGCTGAGCAATTAGTTCACTTAAACGAGAGCTTCGTTCGGCTATTTCAACGAGGTTGGCAAAAGCTCTACCTAGGAGAACACATCAGCTCGAATGTACAAAGCGCTTTGCACAGTTTCGAGAACGCCTGCAAGTGGCTATGTTACTATTCTCGCTCAGATTCTTCCTACGTAAGAAGTATTGTTGAGCAGGTGTTTTCTCTTACTTCTTCTACGAATGAGTAGCGCACAATGAAAAAACGTAAGGTTTGTTTATTCGGGAGGCATGCCAACCGAACACCGCTCGCTTACAAAGAGTACCAAACTCTTTTTTCAGAACACTTTCAGTTGGTAAAAGAAGTTGAGAGCGCTGATATTATCGTGCTCGGGTATTCCGTAGATCTATACGGACTGATAAAAGCTCACCATAATTTTCTTGCTAGAAATAAAAACGTTAAGTGTTTAGTGATATCTGAAGAGCCCTTGTGGGATCTGATTTCAAAAAATTATCCTCTGGATACGAAAATACAGTTCGAACATATGGGGTTATCTATAGAAGTAGGCATAGCAAACTTTTTTAACAGTAATATTTATAAGTTCAGTAAAATTCCATACTTCATTACTACAGAAAGCCATTACGCAGCACGTTACTTAGTTGAAACCACCAACTTATTAAATGCGTTTGATAAAAATAAATTGCTTACTCACTGGAAATCAATTTCATTAAAAAGTTGTTTTCTCCAACAAAAGCGAACAAATGATGTCTTCTTTCCAGAGCAGTACGCTGATATCGCGCTTTCTAGCTATAGAACAACGCTTGCCACGCGGTTGAAGGATAATAAAGCTATGGTTAAAGGTATGGGGTGGGGGAATGATGGCCCAAGGCAAGCCATACCCGATTGGCATCTTGACAAACTGCTGACATATAGGCGGAGGTTCCCAATATTTTCGGCAATAGAAAACACCTTATTAGATGACTATATTACTGAAAAAATTTTTGATGCATTCATGCTGGGTAGCGTTCCTATTTATATCGCAAACTCTTCTCACCGAGTGTTCGAGCTTATCAATCAGGAAAGCATGATTAATCTTTCGAATACGTCAGAAACTGTTGCGGCTGAAATTCTTTCTGATTGGACACCTAGTACTGTAAACATGGATGCTTATTTCGATTCTCTTGAAAAAATTCGAAAGTTATTTTCTGCTACTGAAACTCTGCTGATGGAAAGGCAAAGAGTAGTTCGCGAAGTAGTCAAACTTGTTCAAAAAAACTGTAATTGAGTTACAGTTTTTGGCCGATGTGCTCTTTTTGTAGTATGATGCTCACAAGAACTTAGCGAGATGCTAACCGTTCTCCGCCATTACGTATCGACCACCTTCGCATTTAAGTGTTTATATGGAAAATAACGATTCTTTGTACCAAAAGGTATTTGGTACAGATTCAATAGCCCCTGAAAATATCGCCTTATCACAAGATAATATTAAAGCCCTTTACCCAGAGCTATTCATCAAACATACCTCTGCGTCTCGACGTAACAGGTTAAAACAATCAGCTACGTCTAAAATAGCCTACAAAAATGTAGCGACTTTTGATGAGGAGCTTTTTGTGAGCAGTGCAACAATGCATAGTGATGCGATGTTGAAATACCGTTACTCTTCAAAGCTTGCTAGGCTGACGCGTAAGATTGTTAATACGTGGTTTAAACCCGTGTTTTATAACAATGCTGCAATAGAAAACGACGTAAAGCTGTTATTAGACAGTTCGCTTTTTGATGCCAACTGGTATAAGTCGCAGTATCAGCTTCAAGGTTCTATAGAATACCTAGCAAGGCATTTTTTATTAGAAGGCTATAAGAGTTTAAAAGATCCTAGTGAACACTTCTCCACACGTTTCTATCTGGCTGAATACAGTGATGTGGCCGCATCCCCAATAAACCCATTAGTTCACTATTTAACTAATGGAGTAAATGAAAAAAGAAAAATTAAAGCACAGAGTAAAAAATAATGCGTAATCACCATCGATTTTCTTCTTTTTCAACGTTTTCGAAGCGTGTGTTGGGCATCTCTGAATTGACAGAGCAAGAATTTGAAAAGCATCCCGGTGTTTTAGCTTTTGACTCTGAGCTCATTGAGCAGGGTAGCAAAATCATTTTGGTTTCATCTTTAACCTCAGAAGAGGGAAAAATTACTCAATCAAGTTGCACGTTGAGCAATGATAAAGAAGAGAGTGAACTTACAAGTCATTCGTATGTTGCAAAGTTCGCAACAAGCCACTTGGCCAGCATTTATCAAATATTGCGTGAAATCGAGGAGTGCAGTGAGCATGATACGCGAGAGCATTTAAAGAAGTTGGCTGATTTGCTCTCTGTCGATATTGATATTCCTTTTTCAATTGAGCAGAAGGTTCGAGAGGTAATTGAACTACCCCGTGTGATGCTTGCAGCTTTAAATGAAGCAACGGATATAGCAATTTTACTCCAGTGCGAGGATAGCTTTACCTATGCTGTGTTAGCGCAGTTTGAGTCGCTTATTGTAGCCTCTCAGTTTGTAGCCAATGCGCCAAATGTAAGGTGCCTTCAACAATTACTTTCTGCATTAAAAGATTCAGCAAAAGTGTTGGAGACGTGCTCAAAAATAACAGTTACAAATGATTCTGCTGTTGAGGATGCATTCATTGCGATTGTGTTGAGTGTCTCGAAGAGTGCACAAGAAGCGCAGTGTGTTTTTGAAGCACACCAATTAACGAGTATATCTTCACATATAAAAAATTATGAGCGCGTAATCGAAACCCTTTCACGCTCGCCGATAAAAGTGAATTACGTATCAGAGTTGCCGGTGCTAGCGTCTCTTTTATCTCAGTTGAACACTGAGCGCACACCTCACGCAAAGTTATTATTCAGAGCATATTATTTTTGTGAAGAAGAAAATAGAAGCTGGCTTTCAATATACCCATTCGAAGATGTACTTAAAAAAGTCTTTTCATTTAAGGATAGTGACTTCAATGAACTTTATCGTGATGTCCGTCGATCGTTAGTAACGCCAGTTAGTAAAAGTGCAGTCGCAAATTTACTTGTAGGCGTAGAAGTTGACCGATTGAGTTTGGGAAAACTGATTTATTTATTTAGTTTGCTCCCTAAAACTATGCATGACAGTGAAAAGCTATCGTTTTTATGCAAAGGGATGATTGCAAGAGGATTGCCAGTCATAAACAGTGAAGAGAGTTTAACGTTATGCGCCTCATTAGGGCTAAAAAATGTAAGTAACCAAATAATAAATGATGTGTTGAAAGTTAGTGGTTTCTTGCCTTTATTGCCTGAGGTTGATGAATACTCTCTACTCAATATATTTAGTCACATACTTGACGTGGAGATAGAGAGCGAAAAGGCTAATAGTGCACTAGTTTCAATAATTATTACTACGTTCAACCCTAAGGTCGAACTTCTCGAAAAAGCAATCGAATCGTTGTTACAGCAAACTTATCGCAACATAGAAATAATAGTCATTGATGACTGCTCAGCGCCAGCAATAAGTGAAAGTATAGAGGCACTTTGTAGGCAAAGAACCGAAAGGCCCATTGTCTACTACCGGAATAACGATAACGTGGGTCAATATATTAGTAGAAATACAGCAATTGGCTTGGCAAAAGGCGAGTATATAGCGATACAAGACGACGACGATATTAGCCATCCACAGCGAGTTTCTGCGCAAGTTAAAGCGCTAGAAGAGAAGAAAGGCTTGGCTTGTTTCACTAAACATGTTCGATATACAGATGACGGTAACTTATCAGTAGACGACCCTAGAAATTTACTGGTACTAGGAGACGGCCCCGCGACATTGTTATTTAAGCGAACCTTAATAGATCTGATAGGGGGGTTCAGAAATTATCGCTCTAGAGGGGATATCGACTTCAGAACTAGAATCGAGAGAATTGCCGGTGAAAATGCGGTAGTTAGACTCGATGTGCCACTCTATTTTATGAGGTCATCACTGACTTCCGTATCTTCTATGTATGAATATTTTAATGGCGATCAACTCACGTTTTTTAGAAAGAGAATAAGCTTACTTCAATCAAAAAAGGCGTCTGAAAAGGTAATTCCGAATGAGTAAAGTAATAATTAGCTTAACAACTATTCACTCTCGGGTAGACAAAATACATCATGTTATTAAGTCATTGCTTGCACAGGAATGCACAATTCAATTCGAAGTTAAACTTTTTATCTCAGAGAAAGGATACTTACTTGACGAAGGTATTCCAAATGTACCTGCTTCACTACAAGAATTGGCTGATAATTACCCTAATTTGTTTTCGATTAACTACACAGAAAATATCGGGCCGTATAGAAAGTTCATCCCTATTCTAAAAGACTACTTTTTTGATAAAGACGACTTTAGCTATTTTGTTACTGTGGATGATGATACGAAGTATCCTATAACCTGGCTGCAGACGCTCGTCGAAAATGCACAAAAGCAAGAGTGTGTAGTGGCGTACAGAGGGCGGGTGCTAAGCTGTGACTCACGAAACATTCATAGATATAAAAAATGGACACATTCAGATGAGTCTGTGCTTGAACCGAATATCAAGACTGTCGGTACTGGAAAAGACGGAATTATTTATAAGCCGGAGTATTTTCACCCCGATGTTATTGATGTCGAAAGTGCGCTGAGAGTCTGCAATCATGCTGATGATTTGTGGTTAAAGTTCCATACCGCAGTGAATGGAGTGAAGTCAGTACTGCTCGCTTCTTCATTGCAAGAGGCTTTCGAAGACATTGGTGAAGAAGACGAAAATACGCTATACAGAAAAATTAATAAACACGGCGGCAACGACAAAGCAGTTGAAAGTTTAGTGAATTACTTTTTAGAGCGCTATGACTTGAACATGCTCGATGTGTTTAATCTCAATGTTTCAAATAGTTCAACTTGGTTAGGTAAGAAATTTATAAATTCTTACCATGCTATGTAAACAAGCCGGCGATTGTGTTTTTAGGCTTCGCTTTCTATGCCATGCTCCTGGCTAGTGATTCGCTCAAATTAAGCATACCGATAGGCGATACAGACGGTATTAGAAATCCTCATCTTTGTGCGGAAAAAATAAACGATGGGCATGGCGACCTTTTAACTTCACAAGTAATGTTGAGAGGGAAATGTGAAGGAAATGGTCAGAGTGCGAGCATAGCCAACTTAGATGGTCGAAACGCACTCCAGTTTTTAGCGGCGGGCGAGAGTTTACATTCAAAAGTATCTAGAACAGAATTAGCTTTAACGTCTTTGAATTTAGAGTTTGATAAACCTATAACCATCACGTTCGATTTAATGATTCCTTCAAGTGCTGATGTAACCAATGGCTTTTATTATCTTATGCAGTTTTGGCAATGTTCGCCTTTATCACCGCTTGGTGGAATTCGAGTGGTAAGGGGAAGTAGTCACAAAATTAACTTTATGACTAGGGGTGATGACAGCGAAGTTGGCTCGAGTTTTTATTCCTTGGAACTCAAGCCCGGAGAGTGGACTGCATTGGAGCTTCGGTTAAACGTGTCTTCAGAGGACGAATTTTCATATTTTGAGGTTTGGAGCAAAGGAGCATTGGTCGGTAAGCGGATTGGACCATTTGGTTTTAGTAGCAAGTTCTCTTGCAAAGGAAACTCAAAAGCTCCTGAGCATTTTCGATTGAAGTTAGGAATATATAAAGAATACGAGGATAAGAAGAGATTTGAGGCATTTTTTGATAATATCCAGCTTACTTTTCCTCCATCTAAATAAATTTACACTTAAAGTAAATTTGAAGCGCTCGATAGGGTAACGGATGCTCTCAATTTATAACGCACTAGAAATTAACAATTTTAAATCATCTTTTGTCTTCGGTTCTTTGAATATTGTTGAAGGTTCCAGTGGCCGTCAATATATCGAAGAAGCTAAATTAATCCCAAACTATTATAAACGAGGCATGAGGACATGGTGGACAAGAAGATCGCAAGGAGTTTTCGACAAAGACTTTCAGCATGTAGCTACGTTGTCAGATATTCGTTCTGAACGAAGGATTTGGTGGCCGAACGAAGAAACTCACGCGACCCTATCTGAAGCGCAGTTCCAGCATTATGATGAAGCGTTTTACGGTGGTACGATTTATGACCATTTTGGTCACTTTCTTTTGGACTCACTTTCAAGACTGTATCCAATATTGAACGAAGTTCGAACTAGTAATTCGCCTATATTATTTCACTATCCTTTAGATTCGCTTGACCGAGAAAAAGTGCTAAGTGGCTACGTAGGAGAGTTTTTAACTATACTCGGATTAGCGCATGAAAAAATTGTTTTTATAGACAAGCCCTTATCAGTGAGCAAGCTTTACTACCACGAGGCCACGTTTAGTGATGCTAATTTTGTTTCAGACTCCATAAAGTCATCCTACCCTTGTCTTAGTCAAAAAAATAAGACCGCGAAAAGAGGTTTTATTTCTAAAAGCAAGCTCCAATCAGGGACCGGGTTCACCTCTCAAGGTGAAAAAGTCGATGAAATATTCGAAAGTTTAGGGTTTGATATCATCTACCCTGAAACCATTCCATTAAAAGAACAAATAGACATAATGCAATGTTATGACGTTCTTATCGGTTTCCCATCATCTTTCTTTCATCTTAAACTCTTTTGCAAAGAGGGAGCTAAGTTGATAATAATGTTTCCAGAAATTGAAGAATTTTTGCATACTAATTTTTTAAATATAGATGTGGGTGCTGAGTTCTACGATTCTTATATCCCTCTAGCAGCTGAAACAGCAGAAGCTCCTCCTGGTTTTGCTAAAGGTTTTAAACTAGAGCTTTCTCAGGTTTATGAGATAGCACGGCTATTCTGTTAACATGCAGCATCGCTGCGTTGTGAAAGTTAAGTGGTTACAAACAGGTAATGAAAAATGAGTAGAAAAGGAATAATACTAGCTGGCGGATCTGGCACACGTTTGCACCCGTTAACTAAGGTGGTAAGTAAGCAGTTAATGCCTGTTTACGACAAGCCGATGATTTTTTATCCGTTAACAACATTAATGATGTCGGGTATTCGTGATGTACTCATTATCACCACGCCTGATGAACAGCAGCGGTTTATCGATCTTATCGGTGATGGCTCGGCATTAGGAATGAATATTCAATATGCTGTTCAGCCTTCACCAGATGGTTTGGCACAGGCATTCCTTATAGGCGAGCAATTTATAGGTAACGATAGCTGTTCACTTGTTCTTGGCGACAATATTTATTACGGTCACGATTTAAAACTTTCCTTACAGAACGCCTATAAGCAAGATCATGGTGCTACGGTATTTGGCTATCATGTTAACGACCCTGAGCGCTATGGCGTTGTAGAGTTTGATGATGACTGGAATGCGCTTTCTATTGAAGAAAAGCCAGCCGTTCCAAAATCTAACTATGCCGTAACCGGTCTTTACTATTACGACAATCGTGTAGTGGACTTCGCCAAAGAAGTTAAGCCGTCGCCTCGTGGTGAACTTGAAATTACCGACTTGAACAACCTTTACCTTAAGGATGGTTCACTTAAAGTAGAGTTGATGGGCCGAGGCTCGGCGTGGCTTGATACGGGCACGCTAGATTCACTTCTTGATGCTGCAAACTTCGTGGCGGCCATCGAAAAACGCCAAGGTTTGAAAGTATGTTGCCCGGAAGAAGTCGCTTATAGAATGGGGTATATCAATGCTGAACAACTTGAAAAGCTCGCGGCACCCCTCAAGAAAAGTGGCTATGGTAATTATCTGCTAAAAGTTATCAAAGACAGAGTAAAAGTTTAACTTCAATCCAATTTTAAAAGGTGGCTTCGCCACCTTTCTCATATTTATATGCAAGCTCGTACGGAAAGTAAATGCAAGTAATTAAAACAGATATCCCTGAAGTTAAAATCATTGAGCCAAAAGTATTTGGCGACGACCGTGGTTTTTTTCTAGAAACCTTTCGTACCGACTGGTTCAAGAAAGAGTGCGCAGATGTAGATTTTGTTCAAGACAACCACTCGAAATCTCGTCAAGGTATTCTTCGCGGCCTTCATTATCAAATGGAGCAAACTCAGGGCAAGCTAGTACGTGTAGTAAGCGGCGAAGTATACGATGTAGCCGTAGATATGCGTAAAGACTCCCCTACTTACGGTAAGTGGGTTGGGGTGACCTTATCGGCCGAGAACAAACGCCAATTATGGGTGCCTGCGGGTTTTGCCCACGGTTTCTATGTAACCAGTGAATCAGCTGAGTTCGTGTATAAGTGCACAGACTACTACCACCCAGAATCTGAAATATCGGTTAAGTATGACGACCCTACGTTGAATATCGACTGGCCTTTAGTAAATGACGAGAAGCCGTCTTTATCAGGTAAAGATGAAGCGGGTTTGGCATTTGTGGATGCCCCCACGTTTTAATTGGTATTAGATTTTTACTGGCTTTTAATTAGCTTTCATTGAGTATTAGTGATTAATGAATATTGTAATTATAGGTAAGTCTGGGCAGCTAGCATTTGAGCTTTCTCGTGAACTAGAAAATAACGAACACGACGTGACGTTTTTAGGGCGTGATGATATTGATATTACGAGTAGCGATAGCATTGACGCTACGTTAGCGCCTCTATCAGTTGATGTATTGATTAATGCGTCTGCGTATACGGCTGTTGATAAAGCTGAAGATGATACTGTGGCGTGTAATGCCATTAATATGGTTGCCGTTAAAAATTTGGCTAATTTCTGTAAAGCTAATGGCGCATTTATGGTGCATGTGTCTACCGACTATGTGTTCAATGGTCACAAAGGCTCGCCGTATTTAACTGACGACCCTATTGAACCGCAAGGTGCCTACGGCAAGTCGAAAGCAGAAGGCGAAAAAGCGCTGCTTGAAATTCTGCCAGAGGCAAGCTGCTTAATCCGCACGGCTTGGGTGTATTCATCACACGGCAACAACTTTGTGAAAACCATGTTGCGCTTAATGGCTGAAAAACCTCAGTTAACGGTAATAGATGACCAGATTGGAACGCCAACGTGGGCTAAGGGTTTGGCTGAAGCGTGTGTCTCGGCCGCCGAAAACAAAACAGTAGGCATTTATCACTGGACTGACGAAGGCGTCGCAAGCTGGTATGACTTTGCGTTAGCTATTCAAGAGTTAGCTGTTGAAAAAGGGCTGCTAGATAAATCAATTCCAGTATTGCCTATTCCGTCAAGCCAGTACCCAACGCCAGCAAAACGCCCGCATTACAGTGTGCTAGACAAACAAACTGCACGCGAAGCATTTGCCTCGTGTAAACCTACGCACTGGCGTAAGCAATTAGCCAGCATGCTAGATGAATTGAAAGCGTAAGCGACAAGAACAAGATTATTTTTTGGTAAAAAGAAAATGAGTAAAACAATTTTAGTAACAGGTGGCGCGGGTTTCATTGGCTCTGCAGTAGTTCGCCATCTTATAAACGATACCGACCATACGGTAGTCAATCTAGACAAGTTAACCTACGCAGGTAACTTAGAGTCGTTAACGTCAGTTTCAGATAGCGATCGCTACAGCTTTGAGCAAGTTGATATTTGTGATGCTGAAGAAGTAAAGCGTGTTTTCAATACGCACCAGCCAGATATCATTATGCACTTGGCAGCAGAATCTCACGTAGATCGTTCTATCGATGGCCCGGGCGAGTTTATTCAAACTAACGTAGTGGGTACCTATACATTACTTGAGCAAGCAAGAGCCTATTGGTCAGCACTCGAGGGCGATAAAAAAGCAGGGTTTAAGTTCCATCATATTTCTACTGATGAAGTATACGGCGACCTTCCTCACCCCGATGAAGTCGAGCCAGGAACAGAGCTTCCACTGTTTACTGAAACAACACCTTATGCGCCTAGCTCGCCTTACTCGGCAAGTAAAGCAAGTTCCGACCAGCTAGTGCGTTCGTGGCTTCGAACGTACAAGCTACCCACACTAGTCACAAACTGTTCGAATAACTACGGCCCGTATCACTTCCCAGAGAAGCTGATTCCGTTGGTTATTCTAAATGCGTTAGCTGGTAAGCCGTTGCCTGTGTATGGCAAAGGAAACCAAATTCGCGATTGGCTATATGTTGAAGACCATGCACGTGCATTGGTCGTAGTTGCCCTAAACGGTGAGATAGGTGAGACCTATAATATTGGCGGGCATAACGAAAAACAGAACATAGAAGTGGTACAAACTATCTGTTCAATTCTGGATGAAGTTAAGCCAAAAGATAGCAAATACGCTGAGCAAATTACTTACGTACAAGACCGCCCAGGACACGACATGCGCTATGCCATTGATGCCAGCAAAATTGAGCGTGAGCTCGGCTGGAAGCCACAGGAAACGTTCGAAAGCGGTATTCGTAAAACCGTAGAGTGGTATTTAGCAAACGAAGGCTGGTGGAAAGCGGTATTAGATGGTAGCTATCAAGGTGAGCGTTTAGGAACAGGTAGCTGATACCGAATAATTTAAAACATGATATGATGTAAAAGCCGCAAAAAATTGCGGCTTTTTTATTGATATTGGGCATTGGTGTTAGGAATTTTATTAGCTGTATGAAAAAGTTGGCCATGTTGACAGTTAAAGGGGCTGTTGGGTTAGTACCTAAAGCGGTTAGAAACAAGCTCAAGAGTAATCATAAACTCACCGAGTTTTATAGCCGTTCGTTACAGCGCTCAGGATTATTTTATGGGTTCCCATCTGAAAAGAAGCGTATGGCGCTGTATAGAGAATACTTAAAGCATCAAAGCAAAATATTAAGTAGTAATGCATTCAGCGGTGAAGCTAATTTAGATGTCACTTTTATTATTCTAGGCCACAAAAGTCTATCAACGTCCCTCGAAAGTTTGAGAGAAGCGAGCAATGATGAAATAGATATCAGAGTTGTTACCGAGAAGACAATAGGAGTAAAAGTGTCTCAATTCTCAACTCTAGTAGACGCTGTAAGTGGTCTAGATGATGATAAGTTCCTTTTTTTCCTAAATAGTGGTGACACTATTACTCATGACACGACAAGAGTATTTGCAAATAAAGGCGAGGAAGCTGACTTAATATACTGCGACACCGACAGGGTTGACGTGAAAAAACGAAGAGTTTCGCCTCATTTTTTACCAGATTGGAATCCTGAACTGCAATATTCCACCGGATATGTTTTTACAGGCGTGAAATGCAAGGTCAAACTGGTTAAGCAAAATACCGTCAAATCACAAACTATAGCTGGTTTAGTGACAGAATTGTGGCTTAAGCAGCCTGAATTGCTTATAAAACATTTGCCGTTTACACTTTTACATAGAGCAACAAACAAAGCCGTAGTGGATGAAAGCCTTGAAGACATAAGAGAGATATTGTCAGATTGCACTTCTGCTGTGCCTTCGTTCAACTCTGAGCTTGGCGTAAACCATCTACAATGGCCCATAGTTTCCGAACCTTTAGTATCACTTATTATCCCTACCAAAAACGCGAGAAACTTAGTTAAAGCCTGTATTGAATCTATTCTGGATAAAACTACATATCAAAATTATGAAATATTATTGATTGATAATGGCTCGGATGAAAAAGAAAGCACAGATTACTTTGATGAGCTAAACCAACACCCCAAAATTAAAGTGTTGAGTTACCCAGGCGAATTTAATTATTCAGCTATCAATAATTTTGGCGTGCAACATGCTTCTAATAAAAGCACGCTTATAGGGCTTGTCAATAACGATATTGAAGTAATTGACCCCAACTGGCTCACAGCTATGGTAGGGCACGCTGTTCGTGAGGATATAGGTTGTGTTGGCGCCAAATTGTTATATTCAGATGGCAGAATTCAACATGCAGGGGTAGTTATGGGGTACGGCGGTGGTGCAGGTCATGCACACAAATATTTCCCGCGCTATCACCCAGGATATATAAAACGACTGATTGCTACGCAAAATTACTCGGCTGTGACTGCAGCCTGCTTACTTGTGAAAAAGTCTTTATTTCTGCAGGTAGGGGGGCTAAATGAAAAGGATTTGACAGTAGCGTTTAACGATGTAGATTTTTGCCTTAAAGTTAAAGAAACTGGCGCAAGAAATGTTTACTGTGCAGAAGCTGAGTTATACCATCATGAATCAGTCAGTAGAGGCACAGATCACGCGCCGGAAAAAGCAGCAAGGTTTAATCGAGAACTACAATATTTAAAAACGAGATGGGGCAATTATATTGACCATGACCCTGCATACAGCCCTAACCTAACACTTATGCGAGAGAACTTTTCAGTTAAAACAAAAGAAGAGTTTTCTTCATAAAATCAAATGCAAGCTAGTTTAAAAGTTGGAACTTATCTATAAAATGGAATCGTTAATGAGCAATTACAAAATAGCAGTAGCAGGTACTGGGTACGTAGGCTTATCAAATGCCGTGCTACTAGCACAACACAATGAAGTGAAAGCGGTCGACTTGGTCCCTGAAAAAGTCGAGATGCTGAACAACAAGAAGTCTCCAATTGAAGACAAAGAGATTTCAGAATACTTAACGACGAAAGAGCTAAACCTTGTAGCAACGCTTGATGCGCAAGAGGCATATAAAGGTGCGGATTACGTTATAATCGCTACGCCTACTGATTACGACCCACAAACCAACTACTTCAATACGGGTAGTGTAGAAGCGGTTATTAAAACAGTAATGGAAATCAACCCTGATGCTGTGATGATAGTGAAGTCTACTGTACCGGTAGGGTTTACCAAAGACGCAAAAGCCCGTTTCGGTTCTGACAACATTATCTTTTCTCCAGAATTTTTGCGCGAAGGTAAAGCACTGTACGACAATTTACATCCAAGCCGAATTATTGTGGGTGAGCGTAGTGAGCGCGCTGAAGTTTTTGCAAAACTGCTACAGCAAGGTGCAATAAAAGAAGAAATTGATGTGTTGTTCACCGACAGCACAGAAGCGGAAGCCATCAAGCTTTTCGCTAACACCTATTTAGCGATGCGCGTAGCTTACTTTAACGAGCTAGATAGCTATGCAGAGCGCAATGGCTTAGACACCAAACAAATTATTGAAGGGGTAGGCTTAGACCCTCGTATTGGTAAGCATTACAACAACCCAAGCTTTGGCTACGGTGGTTACTGCTTACCAAAAGACACTAAGCAATTACTTGCGAACTACAGTGAGGTGCCTAATAACATGATTCAGGCAATTGTAGATGCAAACCGCACCCGTAAGGATTTTATTGCCGATTCAATTGTAAGTCGTAAGCCGAAAATTGTGGGTATCTATCGCCTTATCATGAAGACCGGTTCAGACAATTTCCGCGCAAGTGCCATTCAAGGGATCATGAAGCGAATTAAAGCGAAAGGTATTGAGGTGGTAGTATACGAACCAGTACTCAAAGAAGCTGATTTCTTTAACTCGCGCGTGGTAAACGATTTGGAAGAGTTCAAGAAAATCTCTGACGTTATTGTCGCTAACCGCGTAACCGGCGATATCGAAGATGTACTAGACAAAGTATACAGCCGAGACCTGTTCAACGCCGATTAATCAAGAATTGGGGTTGCGAAAAGCATCAGTCTTTTCGCAATCCAACCTCATAAAAAACTTCCCAAACTCCAAAATTCAAAATAAAATCTCCGCCAATTCAACTCCTGCCATTAAGCCTCAAGCTTACTCACATCCGGCGGGGAAGAAGCATGCTTTAAAATATTGGGGTCAGAGTACATTTCTTACTCCAATGCAATCTGTGTAATTGGTTACCCAAATCAGTGAACAGAGTATTGCGTTCATGCTACCTACCACATAAGACCGCATGAACATGTTTGTGTTTTAGTTTGCTTTTATTAGCGGAGTCATTATGAATAGGCTGCGTGAGCTTTCCAGCCAAGTGATGGATGTTTACCAATCGCTCTCTCAAGAATTTAGTACGTTTCAATCTAGTCAGTCTTTAAACTGTGTAGAAAAATGCGGTGCATGCTGTAATAAACCTGACATTGAAGTGTCGCCATTAGAGATGCTGCCATTTGCCTTGCACTTGTTTGACACGGGGCAAGCCGAGCAAGTGTTTGACGAACTTGAAAACTACAGCGGTTTTGCTTGCAAGCAATATCAGCGTTTAAGTTTGGATGGTACAGAAGGTTACTGCGGCATTTATGAGTACCGCCCTGGTCTTTGCCGTATGTTTGGTGCTGCGGGTTATAAAACAAAGTCGGGAGAAGCCACGCTCTCGGTTTGCAAAACTATTAAGCAAGCTGTGCCTGATAAGTACGCTGCTGCGCTAATTGCCATACAACCCCAGCGCGCAGACGCATCGAAGGCGCCATTGATAGATGATATCGCTGCAAATAGCGCCGTTCAAGCTACCTCGGTAAAGCCGCCTATGATCGCAGAGGGCAGACAAAGGATTGCACAGATAGACTATGAGCTAGGCGATAAGCTGATGCCTATAAACGGCGCGCTTCGCTTTATGTTGGAAAAGATACTTACGCTAAGTTTCTATTCGCAAGATATTGACGATGGCGTTGCAGCCTAATCAACCGAAAGGGCAGAGTGGTTACTCTGCCCTTTTTTTTCAAAGCGTGTTTTGAACACCCCATTGTTATTCCTCACGATACAAAATGCGATAGAGAGATACCCAAATTTGAAGGCAGATAAACAGCGAATGTCATATCATCCATAAAATATTGGGGAATAGGATGTCTTCGAAATGGTTAAAAAAGTGGTTGATCGAGAGTGTTTTGAGATGGTCGAGACGCTCGCTGAAAATGCATACATCGGTCGCGGACGTTTCGACTGGTCGAAAGTTAAAATGGAAGCGCATCGATTGCTTGATGATCGCTTCGGCGAATCGCAAGTAGAGCTTTGTGTGGAAAAATGCAAAGGCTAAATTACTTACTAAAGATCTCTTTTGCTGCGCTAATAATATGCTCACTCAGCGTGTACTCTGCGCGGCTTTTGCCTGTGATTGCGTAGTATCGCTCACTTAAAGCCTCTGCTTTGCCAATACAATGTACATTGTATTGTTTTTCCACGTGCTCGGTTATCGCCGAGGGGGCGCAAAATACACCAAAGTTTTCGCTACCGAAGAGTTTTAATAGGGCACTATCGTCGAATTCTGCCACAATCTTGGGGTACAGTTGCTCCGTTGCTAGCCAGCTCGATAGAGCGTGTCTTATGCCCGAGGTGTTACCCTGCATTAAAAGTGGCATATGGTTTAGGCACTCAGGAAAGCGTTGATTGCCAGAAAGCGGTTGCTTGGCAAAAAAGCTTAGCGAACTTTCACCAAGGAAGTAGCTGTTTGCGTTTACTTGCGTGCCCGGCGCAATTCCTCTGTCAGCCACAATGAAATCGATAGCGTTAATGGCCAGTTCTTTTAATAGTCCATCAAAGCTATCTTCTCTTATCACAAACCTCACATTGGAAAATTTACGCATGGTATCGTGCACAAAATCATAAAAAAGGACTTTTGGAATACCATTTGTAATACCTATTACAAATTCTTTCGTATTCACTTCGTCGCTATTGTTAAGTATTTCAGCCAGTTGGTTACCTTTGTGAAATATTTCGCTGGCATACTGGTACGTCACTTTGCCTTTTGCGTTAAGGTAGAGTCGCTTATTTATTCTATCGAAAAGCAAGTAACCAAGCTGGTCTTCAAAAGTACTTAGTTGCCCACTGACAGTTTGGGGAGTAACGTGAAGTAATTTAGCAGCTTTTGCGATGCTGCCTTCGCGGGCGACAAGATAAAAATAATATAGATGATGATAGTTTAGATGATGCATACTTTAACCAGTTACTCGATTATTGAAGTCGTCGAAAGCAGAACTGTACTCTGACCCCATTATTTGAAAACGCAATTATTTTCGATGAAGTATGAAGAATTTAACAGATTTATTCTAACTAAGTAATGCAATACACTACATATCGTTGCTTTATATTTGAACAAGCGGCGCGTTTCTCAATTTTTAAGCTAGCGGTATATTGAAGACATAACTATGGCTAAACCAATAGATATACGTAAAACGAGAAAGACCCTTTTTTCACTACTACGACCCGAGGCTGGCTTTTTTTGGGTTGCTATCGCCTATGGCGTAGCAATCAGTTTAATGACACTCGCCGTGCCCATCGCGGTTCAAACCCTTATTAACAGTATTGCCAACATAGGCTCTACCCGTGCCGTGGTTATATTGGCCGTTGTATTATTCCTTACCTTATTTATTTCGGGTGTGTTTAGTGCGCTTCGCATGAGGGTGATGGAGTTTTATGAGCGCAAGGTATACGCGCGACTCACTGCCGACCTTGGCCTTAAAACCATTCTAGCACCGCATAGTTTCTTTGAAGGGCGTCAAAACGTCAGTATTACCCAGCGTTACTTCGATATTATGACGTTTCAAAAGAATATGCCGTCTTTGATGATAGATGGTTTTGCATTGGTACTTCAGATGCTGGTGGGTTTTACATTGGTCTCGTTTTACCATCCTGCGTTGTTTGCATTTAACGTTGTACTTGTACTTACCATGTATGCGGTGTGGAAACTGTGGGGCCGCGGTGCTAAACGCACGGCCATCGAACTTTCTCACGCTAAATATGACTCAGCGAAATGGCTACACGACATCGCTATTGCCCATGA
This sequence comes from Alteromonas sp. KUL106, assembly GCF_009811415.1. Classification (GTDB taxonomy): domain Bacteria; phylum Pseudomonadota; class Gammaproteobacteria; order Enterobacterales; family Alteromonadaceae; genus Alteromonas. The sequence continues at coordinate 144,349 of NZ_BLIG01000032.1, forward strand.
GTTTTTCAAATCGGCCGATCACGTTGAATATGCGGGGCGCAGCACGGAAAACTACATAAGCAACTACGTGCAAAAACATAGAAATCATTTTCATTATACGTTCTCACAAGTGGTAATGTTCTTGTTGATGTACGCGGTAGCCAGCGCCGCTTTGTTGGGTATTGGTGGTGTCCTCGTGGTGCAGGGCGAGCTTTCAATCGGTCAACTTGTTGCGGCTGAGTTAGTGATGTCTGCGGTATTTTTTGGGCTATCCCGTTTTACGCAATATTTGAAGCTTTATTATGAGTTGTATGGCGCTGCTGAAAAGCTCGGCGGTGCGTTGGCGATGCCTCAAGAAGAACTTAATACTTCAGAACATATTCCTGCTTCTTCACGTCTTGTGTTTAACGATGTTGAATTAAAACATGGCAGCGACCACTGCCTTCTTAACGTAATTTTTGAGCCAAGCACGAAGTATTTTGTCACAACCGACAAGAGCTGGGTGCAAAAACAGCTCCTTGGATTACTCAAACAATATGATCGTGTTAAGTCGGGCGATATCTTACTTGGCGAATTAAGCCTGAATGACTATGACACCCACGAGCTAAGGCAAGCGGTAACAATATTAGATCGTTCGTTAATAATAGAAGTTTCTATTGAGCGCTATTTGAAGCTAGCGCACCCGCACGCAAGTATTGCTGATATTCGCGCAGCGCTAGTTGAGGTAGAGATGGCCAAGGTGATTGATAGTCTGCCAGACGGGCTTCAAACCAAAGTGTCTGTATTAGGCGCACCGCTGCAGCCGCTTGAATTTTTATTGCTCAAACTTGCAGCGGCCATTATCGCTAAACCGAAACTGCTTATACTTAATCAGCACTTCGACGCTATTCCGGTTGATATGCGAGCTCGACTGCTCAAGCGCCTTGATAAGTATAATTTCACGATCATGTATTTTACCAATATGCCCATACCTGGTTGTTTGGACGGTGTGATTCATTTGCACGACAACGCTACCGCCGCGCTTAATGAGCACAACAATGGCGCGATGCCGACCAGCGTAGATGTGCAAATTGATAAGAACGATAACTCAAACAACAGTAAGGAGGGTGAGTAAGTGAATAACGCAGAACGTCGCTTTCTAGACAACATTACTTCGCTGCCTTCTTTGAAAGTGCCCAAGTTACACAGAATTATTACTGGCATTATCATTTTCTTGGTAATTGCTGCAGCGCTGATTTTGTATTTTACGCCTTGGATCCAAACGGCTTATGGCACAGGGATGGTGGACTCCCTCGATCCGAAAGACAGAACCCAACCCATTAACGCGCTTGTCGATGGCCAAGTAAAGCAATGGCATGTAAGAGAGGGGCAGCAAGTGAAAGCCGGTGAGCCTATCGTAACGCTCATTGACATTGATGCGCAGCGTCTTGAAAAACTGCAGTCACAGCTAGCCGCCGCGAATTCAAAAAATCTTGCGAATGAAACAGCAGTAAGAAATGCTGAAAACAATTTAGCGCGTCAAAAGTCTCTGGAAGAGCAGGGGCTGGTATCGCGCAAGGAAGTAGAAAAAGCCGAGATAAAAGTACAAGAGCTGCGGGCTAAGGTGGCAGCGTCTGTTTCTGAAATCAATGAAGTGAGTATGACCTTGTCACGTCAATCGACGCAAACTAAGTTCGCGCCGGTGGACGGCACGGTTGTGCGTTTGTTGTCTGGCGGCGTTTCAACGTTTGTAAAGGCGGGCGATATTTTAGGGCAGTTTATTCCCGATGATGCGAAACGCAGCGTTCGCGTTACGGTAAGAGGATTAGACGCACCGCTTGTAAAGCCCGGCGCCAAAGCGCGCTTGCAATTTGAAGGCTGGCCGGTTTTTCAATTTAGTGGATGGCCCGGCAGCGCAATTGGTACGTTCGGTGGTGAGGTAGTGTACGTAGAGCCAGTCGCTAATCCTACCGGCGACTTTAACGTGTGGATAAAGCCGGACGAATCAGATATTCCATGGCCAACGGAAAGTTCGGCACGTTTAGGGAGTCGCGTTAAGGCATGGGTGTTGTTAGAAGAAGTGCGCTTAGGCTATGAGATGTGGCGTCAGCTCAATAACTTCCCGCCGTTACCTACGCAAGATTCAACATCAAACGGGACGAAAAACGCCGGAGCATCTATATGGTAGTGCGAAGGACTACACTTGCCGCTATTGCTTTTGTGACCTTGTCTATATTTGGTGGTGTTGGGGCACATGCCCAGTCGACAGACGCAAAGCAAGCGCCATCCATTGAAGAATTTATCGATAGCATGGTGAATTACCACCCTTATGTTCAGGCCATTAATGAAGGTAATTATCAAGCTGCGGCAGAACTAGAAATAGCCAGAAGTAGTTTTGACCCCTTTATTGAACAAAAAACGAAAAGCCGTGTTTCTGGTTATTACGACGGGACGAACTTAACTCAGCGGTTTACGAATCCTATTGAGGATTACAATGCCTCTGTGTTTGGTGAGTATCGCATTGCCGGTGGTGATTTTCCTTCTTATGAAGGCGATTACGACACACTCTCAGGCGGCGAGGCAAGTGTTGGTGTTGCTATGTCGTTGTTACAAAACCGAGAGATAGACAAGCGAAGAACTGAGCTTAGAAATGCAGGCCTGGCCACGTCCCAGTGGCAAGCCTTAGCCACAAGCCTTATTAATGACTTTATCTATAAAGGTGTGAGTGAATATATAGCGTGGTATGAGAGTGCTCTGCAAATACAAGCGGTTTCTGAACTTCTGGCGACAGCGTCAGAAAGGGAAGATGCCTTAGTTACTCGCGTAGAGAAAGGCGACTTGGCCAGTATTGTGCTCACGGAGTTTAAAGCAAACCTGTTACAGCAGCGGTTAACGTTAGCCGAGCTTAAACAAAAAAGAGACATGCATGCACAGATGCTATCTTTTTACTGGCGTTCTGTTAACGGTGACATGATTGCGCTCGACAGCGATAAACTACCCAGCGACATCAAGTGGCCTTTCTGGATAGGTAACGGTCAGCTGGTTACGCTTCGCAACGCTCTACGCAATCACCCAGAACTCGATGTGATGAAGCTAGAGCAGCAAGTTGTGCAGAATAAAATGGCACTGGCAGATAATGCTTTATTACCCAAGCTCGATCTTACGGCATCGATCGCCAGAGATGTGGGGGCGGGATCTGAATCACTGGAAGGTACTGAAACCAAAGTGGGGCTGTCTTTTTCTTATCCCCTCGGTAACAGGAAGGCGAAAGCTGAACGTGCTCAACTGCAGTCTAAGCAACGAGAGCTTTCACATAAACTGACGTCGACCGAGCAATCAATAGTACAACGTTTTGAGCAAGCGCTGATTTACTGGAGCCAAGCGAAAGATATTGTGTCGCTTCAAAGCGAAAACGCGGAATTAGCGAAGACACTCTCTAAGGTAGAGAAAACACGTTTTGATGCCGGTGATAGCGATATGTTTGTACTCAATGCAAGGGCGCAAAATGAAATAAAGGCGAAGATCAAAGAGATCAAAGCAAAGGTAGACCTATTAAAAGCAGAGCTCATGCTTCATAAAGAGGCAGCGCAGCTCTATTCTTTTTAAAAAATGAGCATTGCAACTCTTTGCCTTACGTCATGAATGCGCAGGTGCTTTCAATGTCGGTAAGATAAAGCGTGTAAGCTGATAAAAAAACGGCGTATTGATTGCTAATATTAATTGATCAATACACCGTTTTTTTATCGAACGTCAATTTTAAAACAATAATCTAATTGTCTACCGCGCTATCAAAGTCTTCTTCAGATAGACCCGCCGACATTGCATATTCTTTTAGTTTATCGTGAGACACACCCGCATGCTGCGCCGTGTTTAAAATACGTATGACCTGTTCGCGCTGTTGAGATGATTCTCTTACCGCCGTTTCTACTACCGTTTGCGCTTCATTGGGAAATACCGCCAGCAATGCATCTACGACATACTCGCCAACAAAAGGGACTGCGTTGAGTGCACTTGTCATTATTTCAACGATGCGGTTAGGGTGTTCTTGCGAAAGTGTTTGAACAATGCTGTCTGCTGCATCAGGCTGTGTAAGGACAGCTACACGAACTATCTCATCAAGCTCTTCTGGCGTTGATACCGCGGCGGCCTGAACAACAAAGTCAACATAGGTAGGTTCAGCTTTAATTGCCAACTGAACAATACTCGGGCAGCTGCTTACTTCCTTTTCTATAGCCAGTTGAACAATTTCTTCCGTAGAAGAGGGCTGTGCTGAAATAGCGGCGAAGATAATCTCTCGATATTTATCGGGGTAAGTATCCAAGGCTATGTCAACAATAGACACGATGTCCTGGGGATAGTGACCAGCAATAGAACTAATCGCACGTCCCACAGACATGGTTTGGTCAACTTGACGTTTTAGAAAGGCTGTTTGAAAGCGATTCGACTCTTCAGCTGATTTTTCTGCGCTTGCTGAAATGGCTGGCTGTATATCTTCATTAGTAGAAGCGTCTTGTGCCATTGCCACGTAACTAACTTGAGTAGCTAGTACTGCTGCTGATAGCAATGTAAGAGGTCGTAACATAAACCCACCTTTATAATTATTGTGTAGTCAATTTCTGAAGCCTACCGTTTTTTATCTTTCTATTTTTAGTTCAATATAAGGAAGAATAACAGAGTAGCTTATCTACTCTTATATATGTTCTTATACCTAACCTTTACTATAACGGCAGACGCAGACACTACTTTACGGACTACTACTTTATAGGATCTGAACCCCCATCCTATTAGTAATTAGTCCATATTGTCTACTATTTATCACATTTGAATAAAAAATAGACGTTTGGTTCAGTTTTTTTAT
>NZ_BLIG01000033.1 GCF_009811415.1 Alteromonas sp. KUL106
TTTTTCTCGTTTCCTAAGTTAAAAGTCCGACCCACCAATAGACCGGACCGAACCTTCATTTAGATTAAATTCTAGATTCAATAATAGCCTGCGCCACATTGTTCGGCGCCTCAGAATAATTGAAGAACTCCATTGAGTATGAAGCACGACCTTGTGTTTGTGAACGCAAGTCTGTTGCGTAGCCAAACATTTCTGAAAGCGGCACTTTTGCACGTATTATTTTAACACCTGCTACACCATCTTCCATACCTTCGATCATGCCGCGACGACGATTAATGTCGCCAACTACATCACCCATCCAGTCTTCTGGAGTAGTCACTTCAACTTTCATTGTGGGTTCAAGTAACACCGGATTTGCTTCTGCGGCGCCTTTTTTGAAACCCATAGAGCCGGCGATCTTAAACGCCATTTCAGAAGAGTCAACATCGTGGTATGAACCGTCAAACAAAGTTACCTTTACATCAAGTACCGGATACCCTGCAAGAACACCACTTCGCATCTGCTCCTGAATTCCTTTATCGACCGCTGGGATGAACTCTTTTGGTACAACACCACCGACGATTTCGTTCACAAATTCGTAGCCTGAACCTTCTTCTTGAGGTTCAATACGTAACCAAACATGACCAAATTGGCCACGGCCGCCTGACTGACGAACGAACTTCCCTTCAACTTCAACAGACTTACGAAGGGTTTCACGATAAGCAACCTGTGGGTTACCTACGTTACATTCAACTTTAAATTCACGCTTCATGCGGTCAACAATGATATCAAGGTGAAGTTCACCCATACCAGAAATGATTGTTTGACCTGTCTCGTCGTCAGTTTTTACTTTAAACGACGGATCTTCTGCCGCAAGCTTACTAAGGGCTATGCCCATTTTTTCCTGATCAGCTTGAGACTTAGGCTCAACCGCAATTGAAATTACCGGCTCTGGAAACTCCATACGCTCCAGCGTGATAACGTGATTCGGATCACACAGCGTATCACCGGTTGTTACATCTTTAAGGCCGATGGCCGCGGCGATGTCACCTGCGCGTACTTCTTTAATTTCTTCGCGATCTTTCGCGTGCATTTGCACGATTCGACCAAAGCGCTCGCGCTTACCCTTAACAGGGTTATAAACCGTGTCACCTGTGTTTACTACACCAGAATAACAACGGAAGAATGTTAGCGTGCCCACAAATGGGTCCGTCGCTATTTTAAATGCTAACGCTGAGAACGGCTCATCGTCGCTTGCATGACGCTCTGCTTCTGTTTCGTCTTTATCGTCAAGTACACCCGTGATGGCCTTAACTTCTGTTGGAGACGGAAGATAATGAATAACAGAGTCTAGTACAGCCTGAACACCTTTGTTTTTGAAAGCACTGCCACATGTGGCAAGAACAATTTCGTTGTTCAGCGTACGCTTACGAAGCCCTAAACGAATTTCTTCCTCAGAGAGCTCTTCACCCTCTAAGTATTTATTCATTAGTTCATCAGATGCCTCTGCAGCCGCTTCGATCATCTCTGTGCGGTACTGCTCAGCCGTGTCTAAATATTCAGCCGGAATGTCTTCATAGGTAAATGTCATACCCATGTCTTCTTCATTCCAGTTGATGGCTTTCATTTTCACAAGGTCAATGACGCCATGGAAATTCTCTTCAGCGCCCATGTTGATTTGAATCGGAACACAGTTTGCGCCTAAACGTTTGCGGATTTGACCCACAACCCGTTCAAAATCAGCGCCAGCCCGGTCCATCTTATTGACGAACACAAGGCGTGGCACTTGATATTTGTCAGCCTGTCGCCAGACTGTCTCTGATTGAGGTTCAACCCCAGAAGACCCACAGAATACCACTACCGCACCGTCTAATACACGTAGTGAACGCTCTACTTCGATAGTAAAGTCAACGTGTCCAGGGGTGTCGATGATGTTGATCCTATGTTGATCGAACTGTTGCTCCATACCAGACCAAAAACAAGTTGTTGCAGCAGACGTGATAGTAATACCACGCTCCTGCTCTTGCTCCATCCAGTCCATGGTAGCAGCACCATCGTGCACTTCACCGATTTTGTGAGACAGTCCTGTATAAAACAGAACACGCTCTGTGGTCGTGGTTTTACCCGCGTCCACGTGAGCCACAATACCAATATTGCGATAACGCTCAATCGAGGTCTTACGAGGCATAAATCTCTCTCAGTTATATAACGTTGATTACCAACGGTAATGAGCAAACGCTTTGTTTGCTTCGGCCATACGGTGAACGTCTTCACGTTTCTTAACCGCAGAACCTTTATTTTCTGATGCGTCTAACATCTCAGCCGCTAGGCGTTGTGCCATAGACTTTTCGCCACGTTTACGTGCAGCTTCAACCATCCAACGCATACCTAGCGCGTTACGACGAACTGGACGTACTTCAACTGGAACCTGATACGTTGAACCACCAACACGACGAGATTTAACCTCTACTGTTGGACGGATGTTATCAAGCGCTTCCTCGAAGATATCTAGGTGTGCTTTGCCGGTTTTTTCAGCAACAATATCAAGCGCACCGTAAACGATTTTTTCAGCGACTGACTTTTTGCCGTCGAGCATTACGACATTCATGAATTTCGCAAGCAGTTGTGAACCAAATTTTGGCTCTGGTAGGATTTTACGTTGACCTACGACTCTTCTTCTTGGCATTTTCTATTCTCCGTATGAATTCAGGGAAAACCCAAAACTCTTAAACTTCAGTTTGGCCTTACTAACGGAGAACCGTTAAGACTTAGGCCTTTTCGCGCCGTACTTAGAACGGGCTTGTTTACGATCGTTTACACCTGCGCAGTCAAGAGTACCGCGAACTGTGTGATAACGAACACCTGGTAGATCTTTAACACGACCACCACGGATAAGTACTACACTGTGCTCTTGTAAGTTGTGACCTTCACCACCGATGTATGAAGAAACTTCAAAACCGTTAGTAAGACGCACACGACATACTTTACGTAGTGCAGAGTTTGGTTTCTTAGGCGTAGTAGTATATACACGAGTACATACACCACGTCTTTGTGGACAAGCTTGTAGAGCAGCTACGTTGCTTTTTTCAACGGGCTTTCTACGCGGCTTGCGCACTAACTGGTTAACTGTTGCCATTAACTAGCTCCTGATTAAAAACTACGAAAACCCAATCACTGTGATTGGGTCCATATAAACGCGACTTTTTTTAAAATCGCCCTGATTTGTGAATATTGTGCTCGTCAATATTCACTGAGCGTTGAAACAAAAACCGCGACCGTTCATCGAGCCCTTCAAGGCTATCCAAAATCGGGTCGCGGAATATTAAAGATCATCGCCCTGACTGTCAAGGTGTACAAAGGTTAAGCAGTTAATTTATCTGCAATCTGTACAACTGAACTGCCAATTTGTTAGGAGTACGTTAACGTACTCCTATGATCATGCCTTATTCGGCAGTATCTTCGTCTGCACCAGCATTAAGCGCTTCGGTTAGTGCCTGTTCTGCTTCAGCAGCAGAAACTGACATTTCTTCGATTTGCTCTTTGCGACGTTGTGCACGGCGTTCGTGGTAAGCGAAACCCGTTCCCGCTGGAATTAGACGACCAACGATAACGTTTTCTTTCAGACCGCGTAGGTCATCTTCTTTACCTTGAACCGCAGCTTCAGTTAGAACACGTGTTGTTTCTTGGAACGATGCTGCTGAGATAAACGACTCAGTAGACAGTGACGCTTTAGTGATACCAAGCAGTTGCGTTTCGTACTGCGCTGGGATCTTACCGTGTTTTTCAATTTCACGGTTCGCCACTTTAACGTTCGATACTTCAACCTGTTCACCTTCAAGGAACTGCGTATCGCCTGGGTGAGTGATAACACACTTACGTAGCATCTGACGGATAACTACTTCGATGTGCTTATCGTTAATCTTAACACCCTGTAGACGGTATACTTCCTGAACTTCGTTCACGATGTAGTTTGCTACTGCTGAGATACCACGTAGACGTAGGATATCGTGCGGAGACTCTGGACCATCAGCGATAACTTCGCCTTTTTCCACTTTCTCACCTTCGAACACGTTAAGCTGACGCCACTTAGGAATCATCTCTTCGTATGCATCACCCTCAGCAGGTGTAATTACAAGACGCTTCTTACCTTTGGTCTCTTTACCGAAGCCGATAGTACCTGAGATTTCTGCAAGGATTGCAGGCTCTTTAGGCTTACGTGCTTCAAATAGGTCCGCAACGCGCGGTAGACCACCCGTGATATCACGAGTCTTCGAGCTTTCCTGAGGAATACGTGCTAGCACGTCACCTTCATTCGCCACTTTGCCTTCTTTCGCTTCGATAGTCGTGAAGCTTGGAAGACGAATTTCTTGAAGACCGAAATCGTCACTTTCAAGAATTAGCTTAGGCTCTTTAGAGTTAACTTTCGCAAGGTCTTTAACAACGATACGGGTTAGACCAGTAAGCTCGTCTTGCTGCATTTCGGTGTTAGAGTCATCAATGTCTGCGAAGCTAATCTTAGCTGCGCGCTCAGTGATGATTGGGTGACTATGCGGATCCCAGTTAGCAACCACGTCGCCAGCTGCAATCGTTGCACCGTCATCCACGCTAAGTACAGCACCGTAAGGCACTTTATAACGCTCTTTCTCACGGCCTTGCTCGTCGATAACAGTAAGTTCTGTTGAACGAGAAACGATAACCACTTTACCGTCAGAGTTACGTACGAATTTTGCATTGTGTAGCTTAAGGCTACCCGCAGTCTTAACTTGTACGCTGTTCTCAGCAGATGCTCTAGATGCCGCACCACCGATGTGGAACGTACGCATGGTAAGCTGTGTACCTGGCTCACCGATTGACTGTGCTGCAATAACACCAACCGATTCACCGCTACCCACCATGTGACCACGTGCAAGGTCACGACCGTAACACTTAGCACAAACACCGAAGTCGTTGTCACAAGTGATTACCGAGCGAACCATGATTTGGTCAACTGAGTTAGCTTCAAGCATGTCTACTAACGCTTCGTCTAGAAGAACGTTACGCTCTACGAGTACTTCGTTAGTACCAGGCTTAAGTACATCTTCTGCTACTACACGACCTAGTACACGCTCGCGTAGTGGCTCAACAACGTCACCGCCTTCGATTAGTGGTGTCATTTGAACACCTTCGAATGTGCCACAGTCGTCGTTAGTGATTACCAAGTCTTGTGCAACGTCTACTAGACGACGCGTTAGGTAACCCGAGTTCGCTGTCTTAAGTGCGGTATCCGCAAGACCTTTACGCGCACCGTGCGTTGAGATGAAGTACTGTAGTACGTTCAGACCTTCACGGAAGTTCGCCGTAATTGGTGTCTCGATGATTGAGCCATCTGGCTTAGCCATCAGACCACGCATACCAGCAAGCTGACGAATCTGAGCGGCACTACCACGAGCACCCGAGTCGGCCATCATGTAAACAGAGTTAAATGATGTTTGCTCTTCTTCTTCGCCATCGCGGTTAATTACGATGTCAGTCTTAAGGTTATCCATCATGGCCTTAGCAACTTTTTCGTTGGCATTTGACCAAATATCGATAACTTTGTTGTAACGCTCACCCGCGGTAACAAGACCGTTTTGGAACTGTTCCTGAATTTCGATAACTTCTGCTTCAGCGGCGTCGATGATTTCTTTCTTCGCTTCTGGGATAACCATATCGTCGATACCAACAGATGCACCCGCGATCATCGCGTAGTGGAAACCGGTATACATGATTTGGTCAGCAGCAATTACTGTGTCTTTCAGACCTAGCGTACGGTAACAAGCATTCAATAGTCTTGAAATTTGCTTCTTGCCCATGGCTTGGTTGATGATTTCAAACGGCAGACCCTTTGGAAGGATCAATGAGAAAATTGCACGACCAACAGTAGTATCTGTTAGCGTCACTTTCTCAGTTTTGTTGCCATCTTCATCGATGTCATATTCAGTAATACGTACTTTAACGCGAGAGTGAAGCTCAGCATTACCTGTACGGTATGCTTTTTCTGCTTCATTCGGGCTGGTAAATACCATGCCTTCGCCTAAGCCGTTTACTTTGTCACGCGTTAGGTAGTAAAGACCTAATACAACGTCCTGTGAAGGAACGATGATTGGTTCACCGTTCGCGGGTGACAGAATGTTGTTCGTCGACATCATAAGCGCACGTGCTTCTAGCTGTGCTTCGATAGTCAACGGAACGTGTACCGCCATTTGGTCACCGTCGAAGTCGGCGTTGTACGCCGCACACACTAGCGGGTGAAGCTGAATCGCTTTACCTTCGATAAGTGTTGGTTCGAACGCTTGGATACCCAAACGGTGAAGTGTAGGTGCACGGTTAAGCAGTACCGGGTGTTCGCGGATAACGTCATCTAGTACGTCCCAAACCTCTGGTGCTTCGCGCTCTACAAGCTTCTTAGCTGCTTTAATTGTCGTCGCAAGACCACGTGCTTCAAGCTTACCGTAGATAAACGGCTTAAATAGCTCAAGTGCCATCTTCTTAGGAAGACCACACTGGTGAAGACGTAGCGTTGGACCTACGGTAATTACAGAACGGCCTGAGTAGTCAACACGCTTACCAAGAAGGTTTTGACGGAAACGACCTTGCTTACCTTTGATCATGTCTGCAAGCGACTTAAGTGGACGCTTGTTAGAACCTGTAATCGCACGACCGCGACGTCCGTTATCTAGAAGCGCATCAACAGACTCTTGAAGCATACGCTTTTCGTTGCGTACGATAATGTCTGGAGCAGCAAGGTCTAGAAGACGCTTAAGACGGTTGTTACGGTTAATTACACGACGGTATAGGTCGTTTAGGTCAGACGTTGCAAAACGGCCTCCATCTAGTGGTACTAGAGGACGTAAGTCTGGTGGAAGTACCGGAAGTACCGTCATGATCATCCACTCTGGCTTGTTACCAGATTGTTGGAATGACTCAAGCAACTTAAGACGCTTAGTAATTTTCTTACGCTTGGTCTCAGAGTTGATTGAAGGCAGCTCTTCACGCATAGCCGCAACGTCTGCGTCTACGTCTAGTGCTTTTAGAAGGTCAAATATCGCTTCAGCACCCATCTTCGCATCGAACTCATCACCGTGCTCTTCAAGTGCATCCAAATACTCTTCTTCGTTAAGAAGTTGGCTGCGCTCAAGCGTCGTCATACCTGGCTCTGTAACCACATATGATTCGAAGTAAAGTACACGTTCAATATCACGAAGGGTCATATCAAGCATTAAGCCGATACGAGACGGAAGTGATTTAAGGAACCAGATGTGTGCAACCGGGCTAGCTAGCTCGATGTGACCCATACGCTCACGACGTACTTTAGTCAGTGTTACTTCAACGCCACACTTCTCACAGATTACACCGCGGTGCTTAAGGCGCTTGTACTTACCGCAAAGACACTCATAGTCTTTAACCGGACCAAAGATACGTGCACAGAACAGACCGTCACGCTCAGGTTTGAACGTACGGTAGTTAATTGTTTCAGGCTTTTTAACTTCACCGAATGACCATGAACGGATCATGTCAGGCGAAGACAGACCGATTCGGATATTATCGAATTCTTCGGTCTTGTTTTGTTGCTTTAGAAACTTTAATAAGTCTTTCACATTACTCTCCCAGCGGAGTCAGTCTCTAGAACCCGGCGCAAGCGCCGGGCCATCTCATAACATTACGTGGCTAACGCCGTATTACTTTTCTTCAAGCTCGATGTTGATACCCAACGAGCGAATTTCTTTAAGTAGTACGTTGAATGACTCTGGCATGCCAGGTTCCATTCTGTGGTCGCCATCGACGATGTTCTTGTACATCTTGGTACGGCCGTTAACGTCATCCGACTTAACGGTAAGCATTTCTTGAAGGGTATATGCTGCACCGTATGCTTCAAGTGCCCACACTTCCATCTCACCGAAGCGCTGACCACCGAACTGTGCTTTACCACCAAGAGGCTGCTGTGTAACAAGGCTGTAAGAACCCGTAGAACGCGCGTGCATTTTGTCGTCTACTAAGTGGTTCAGTTTCAGCATGTACATATAACCAACCGTAACTGGACGCTCAAATTCGCGACCGGTACGACCGTCAAACAAAGTAATCTGACCGCTTTCTGGAATATCAGCAAGCTTCAGCATTTCCTTGATTTCAGATTCACGAGCACCGTCGAATACCGGTGTTGCTACCGGAACACCTTTGCGAAGGTTTTCCGCTAGACGGCGAACTTCATGGTCTGTGAAGCTGTCGATGTCGACTTCTTGATGGTTCTCACCAAGCTCGTACACCTTCTTCAAGAAGTCACGTAGTTCAGCCAGCTCACGCTGCTCTTTGATCATGCGATCAATCTTCACACCAAGACCGTGTGCTGCCATACCCAAGTGCGTTTCTAGGATCTGACCGATGTTCATACGAGACGGTACACCTAGCGGGTTAAGTACGATATCTACCGGCGTGCCGTCAGCATCGTATGGCATATCTTCTACAGGCTGAATAGTCGAGATAACACCTTTGTTACCGTGACGACCGGCCATCTTATCACCCGGTTGGATGTGACGTTTAACTGCAAGGTAAACCTTAACAATCTTAAGTACGCCTGGTGCTAGGTCATCGCCCTGCGTGATCTTACGACGCTTCGTTTCGAACTTCTTATCGAAGTCGGCTTTTATCTCAGCGTGTTGATCAGCAATTTGGTCAAGCTCTAGCTGTGCATCTTCACTGTTAAGCGCAATTTCAAACCACTTTTCACGCGGTAGGCTATCAAGCTTAGCTTGATCAACACCAGCACGTAGCAATGCAGTTTGTGCACGACTGAAGATACCGTCTGCAAGAATTTCGAACTCGTCAGTAAGGTCTTTCTTAACCTGACGTAGCTGCATATCTTCGATTTCAAGCGCACGTTTGTCTTTCTCTACGCCATCACGGGTAAATACTTGAACGTCGATAACGGTACCGTGAACAGAGTTAGGTACACGTAAAGACGTATCTTTTACGTCAGACGCTTTCTCACCGAAGATTGCACGTAGTAGTTTCTCTTCTGGCGTAAGCTGAGTTTCACCTTTAGGCGTTACTTTACCTACTAGGATGTCACCGCCTTTCACTTCCGCACCAATGTATACAACACCTGATTCATCAAGCTTGCTTAGTGCAGATTCACCCACGTTCGGGATATCAGAAGAAATTTCTTCTGGCCCAAGCTTAGTATCACGAGCGATACAGCTAAGCTCTTGAATGTGGATAGTAGTAAAACGGTCTTCCTGCGCTACACGCTCAGAAATAAGGATTGAATCCTCAAAGTTGTAACCATTCCACGGCATGAACGCGATACGCATGTTCTGACCAAGTGCAAGATCACCAAGGTCTGTTGAAGGACCATCGGCGAGCACGTCACCTGCAACAATCGGGTCGCCAACGTTACACGTAGGCTTCTGATTGATACATGTGTTTTGGTTAGAACGTGTGTACTTAGTCAGGTTGTAGATATCGATACCCGCTTCACCTGGAAGCATTTCATCTTCATCTACCTTAATAACGATACGGCTGGCATCAACGTAATCAACCACACCACCGCGCTTAGCAACTACAGTTACACCTGAGTCAACCGCGATTGTTCTTTCCATACCGGTACCAACTAGCGGCTTATCAGCGCGTAGTGTAGGTACTGCCTGACGTTGCATGTTCGCACCCATTAGTGCACGGTTCGCATCATCGTGCTCTAGGAATGGGATAATGCTTGCAGCAATTGAAACGATTTGCTGAGGTGAAACGTCCATGTATTTGATGTCTTCTTTAGGCATCAAGGTTGTTTCACCACGGTGACGACAAGGAATTAGGTCGTCAACCAACTCGCCTGCTTCAGTTAACGCGATGTTAGCCTGAGCGATTGCGAATTGACCTTCTTCAATTGCAGATAAATAATCGATTTCGTCTGTAACCACACCGTCAACAATGCGACGGAACGGTGTTTCTAGGAAACCGAAGTCATTGGTGCGCGCAAAGCTTGCCAATGAGTTAATAAGACCGATGTTCGGGCCTTCCGGCGTTTCGATTGGACATAGACGACCGTAGTGAGTCGGGTGTACGTCTCGAACTTCGAAGCCTGCACGTTCACGTGTAAGACCACCCGGGCCTAATGCAGAAATACGACGCTTATGCGTTACTTCTGATAGCGGGTTGTTTTGGTCCATGAACTGAGAAAGCTGAGATGAACCGAAGAACTCTTTAACCGCTGCCGAAATAGGTTTAGCGTTTATAAGGTCTTGTGGCATTACGTTGTCTAGGTCGCCTAAGCTTAGACGCTCTTTAACTGCACGTTCAACACGTACAAGGCCAACGCGGAACTGGTTCTCTGCCATTTCACCAACAGAACGGATACGACGGTTACCTAGGTGATCGATGTCATCTACTTCGTCTTTACCGTCACGAATCATTATTAACTGCTTCATTACAGCGATAATGTCTTCTTTATCTAGCGTTCCAGAACCAATAAGTTCTTCGCGACCTAGACGACGATTGAACTTCATACGACCAACAGAAGACAGGTCATAACGTTCTTCAGAGAAGAACAAGTTATCAAACAAGGTTTCTGCTGCGTCTTTTGTCGGTGGTTCACCAGGACGCATCATACGATAAATTTCAACTAGCGCTTCTAGGCGGTTGGTTGAAGAATCGATACGAAGCGTATCTGAAATGTATGAACCGTGATCGAGTTCATTGATGTAAAGCGTTTCGAACTCTTTTATACCTGCTTGGCTCAGCGCCGCTAGGTTTTCCAGAGTAAGTTCATCGTTAGCACTAACAATGACTTCGCCGGTGTCTTCGTTTACGTAAGTGGCAGCATATACGCGACCAATTAAGTAATCCGCAGGAACTTCAAGTTCCGATAGACCCGCTTTCTCAAGTGCACGAGTATGACGCGCAGAGATACGACGGCCTGACTCAACAACAACGTTACCTTCGCCATCAATGATATCAAACTGGGCAGTTTCACCGCGTAGGCGATCTGGCACCACTTCCATCATCAACTTGTCTTTATTGATACGTACGTTAACTTTCTCAAAGAAAGTGTCTAAGGCGATCTGGCACCACTTCCATCATCAACTTGTCTTTATTGATACGTACGTTAACTTTCTCAAAGAAAGTGTCTAAAATTTCTTCAGACGACATTTCCAACGCACGTAAAATAATCGTTGCAGGCAACTTACGACGGCGGTCAATACGTACAAACAAGTTATCTTTCGGGTCAAACTCGAAGTCTAACCACGAACCACGGTAAGGAATTACACGTGCGTTATATAGCACTTTACCTGACGAGTGGGTTTTGCCTTTGTCGTGATCGAAGAATACACCAGGTGAACGGTGCAGCTGTGACACGATAACACGCTCTGTACCATTGATTACGAACGTACCGTTCTCAGTCATCAATGGGATCTCGCCCATGTACACTTCTTGTTCTTTAATATCTTTTACGGTACCTGGCGCAGCGTCTTTATCGAACAACACTAACCGTAGTTTTACTCTTAACGGAGCAGAGAAAGTTACGCCACGAATTTGACATTCTTTAACGTCGAAAACGGGCTCTCCCAGGCGGTAGCTTACATACTGAAGCTCTGAACTACCTGAGTAGCTTTTAATTGGAAAAACGGAACGAAATGCTGCTTCCAAACCGTATTGAGCATCTGCGTCGATCTCAATAAACTTTTTGAAAGAATCAAGCTGAATTGAAAGAAGGTATGGAATTTCCAATACCTGTGGGCGTTTGCCAAAATCCTTACGGATACGTTTCTTTTCGCTATAAGAGTAAACCATGGGTTCCTCAGCCTGCTGATTTATGACCCAACCTGCTGCAAAATGCTTTAAAACGCGTGCTATGGGCTAAAAGCTGCGTTTCAAATGGCGCACTAAGCAACAAACTTCCACAACCCTTTTTCGGGCAGATACACCAGCATACAACAAAATTTAACCAATTATTAGTTAACTTGTTGGATTTTTATGCTTTTTATGGGTATGTCCGATTGGCGCTTTTACGTGATGTAGTCAAGGGTTAGAATCTACACACTATACAGCGCAAAAAGGCTGGTGGTTCAAAAAACCACCAGCCTTGCCGTCTCAGGCAATAATCTGACTGTGTCAGATTACTTGATTTCTACTTCTGCACCAGCTTCTTCAAGCTCTTTCTTAAGTGCTTCAGCTTCATCTTTGCTTACGCCTTCTTTGATAGCTTTAGGAGCAGACTCAACTACTTCTTTAGCTTCTTTAAGACCTAGGCCAGTCGCGCCGCGAACTGCTTTGATAACTGCAACTTTGTTAGCGCCGAATGAAGTCATTACAACGTCGAACTCAGTCTTTTCTTCTGCAGCAGCAGCTTCACCAGCTACAGCAGGACCAGCAACAGCAACAGCTGCAGCAGATACGTTGAATTTTTCTTCAGCCGCTTCGATAAGTTCAACCAGTTCCATTACCGGCATTTCAGCGATTGCGTTTAAGATATCTTCTTTAGTTAGAGCCATGTTCTCTAAACTCCTGGGTATAAAATGTTAAAAAAATCAATATGCCAAAAACGCCAATTACTTGGTGTCTTTGACCGCCGCCAATACACGCACAAACTTGCCAGGAACTTCGTTGATTGTTTGAACGAATTTCCCAACTGGTGCTTTGAAGGTCGCAAGTAGTCTTGCAAGCGCTTCGTCGCGGGTAGGTAGTGCTGCAACTGCGTCCAATTTCTCTGGACCAAGAAGACCGCTACCAATTGAAAGTGCAGTAACTTTTAGCTTATCGTTAGTCTTACCGAAGTCTTTGAAAAGACGTGCCGCACCGCCTGGTGCGTCGATAGAGAAACCATAGATAAGCGGACCAGTTAAGGCGCTGTCTAAGTCTGCAAATTGACTGTCTGCTAGAGCACGTTTTGCAAGAGTGTTACGTACAACCTTTAGGTATACGCCTTGCTCACGAGCTTTAACACGTAGGTCAGTCAGTTCACTAACTTCCATCCCACGGTATTCAGCAACGGCTACGGATAGAGCGCGAGACGCAACTTCAGAAACTTCTGCTACGATCTCTTTTTTTGCTGCTAAACCTAGTGCCACTGAGTTCACCTCTTTGTATCTGATGTTGTTTGTAGTTACCTACTTACGTCATCAGGGTTCACAGATTGATACCAACCCTCATGGTTGATACCGCTCTACGGTGTTTGTTACCCCAGAGAGTCTGAGTCAAACCACCGTCTGCGCAGGTTGTTGTATTAAGCAGTGTGTTGACTGTGAAAGTTCTCTTACCTCTTCCACCACACCGCACCTGCGGTCTTGGACGGGAGCTGCTTATTAGCACTGCTAATTATCACAGCTCCAACCCATAACCTTTAAGAGATTTCGATGAGCCTGAGCTCAGCGAAATTAAAGACCTACAGAAGCCTTATCTAGAGCAACACCAGCACCCATTGTAGTGCTTAGGCTGATCTTCTTGATGTATGTACCTTTAGCAGAAGAAGGCTTCGCTTTCTTCAGTGCTTCAAGTAGCGCTTCAAGGTTTTCTTGAATTTGGTTCGCTTCGAACGCAATCTTACCAATGCTTGCATGGATGATACCGTTCTTATCGTTACGGTAGCGTACCTGACCAGCTTTAGCGTTCTTAACTGCCGTTGCAACGTCAGGCGTTACAGTGCCAGTTTTAGGGTTAGGCATAAGGCCACGTGGACCTAAGATTTGACCTAGTTGACCAACAACGCGCATCGCGTCTGGGCTAGCAACTACTACGTCAAAATTCATTTCGCCTTTCTTAACTAGCTCAGCAAGGTCGTCCATACCAACGATGTCCGCACCCGCTTCTTTAGCCGCTTCAGCATTAGCACCTTGAGTGAATACTGCAACGCGAACGTCTTTACCAGTACCGTTAGGTAGTACAGTTGCACCACGTACGTTTTGGTCAGATTTCTTCGCATCGATACCAAGGTTAACTGCTACGTCAACGCTTTCTGCAAACTTAGCTGTTGCTAGTTCTTTAAGAAGCGCTACTGCTTCGTTGATTTCGTACTCTTTGCTTGCGTCCACTTTTTCGCGGATAAGGCGAGCGCGTTTAGTTAATTTAGCCATTCGATTAGTCCTCTACCTTCAAGCCCATTGAGCGAGCAGAACCCGCGATAGTGCGTACCGCTGCATCTAGATCAGCTGCAGTAAGGTCTGGCTCTTTAGTTTTAGCAATCTCTTCCAACTGAGCGCGAGTAACAGTACCCACTTTTTCAGTGTTAGGACGGCCAGAACCACTCTTGATGCCCGCTGCTTTCTTAAGCAGGTAAGACGCAGGAGGAGTCTTTGTTTCGAATGTGAAAGAACGGTCTTCGTATACAGTAATTTCTACTGGTACCGGAGCGCCTTTCTCAAGACTTTCAGTTTTCGCGTTGAAAGCCTTACAGAATTCCATGATGTTCACACCGTGCTGACCTAGTGCAGGACCAACCGGTGGACTTGGGTTAGCAGCGCCAGCTGCAACCTGAAGCTTGATAATACCGCTTACTTTTTTAGCCATTTTACATGCTCTCTTGTTTGGGTCTAACGCCTCGCAAATACAGAGATTATTTGCTCAATCGGCTTCCCGTTTCCGTTTAAAAGGGCGCGCATTATATAAGGTGATTAATTACTATGCAAGGGCTAATTAGAATAAAAAACGGTCGAAAGTTCAGTATTTTTGCACGCTTACTTTCTAATACCAATCCGCATAGATAATTGCTCTCGCTGAGTGGGTAATTATCTATGCGGGCTGGTATAATGGGCAAACACAAACAAAAAAGCCCCTATCAGGGGGACTTTTCAATATGACATCAAATCATGTTGGCAAGCTTTTTCAGGTTCCCTTTGTTTTTAGGCGTACTTGATAAATTGATTACGGCCATTATTTTTTGCTCTATAGAGCGCCTTATCAGCTTTGGATATGGCATCTTCAGGTGACTGCGCCTTAGATAGCGAACAGAAGCCAGCGCTAGCAGTCATTATGAACATTTGCTGATCAATTTTTACTGCCCTTTCTTTTAGCTTTTTCATTGCCCGAGATAGATACAGCTCCGCCTCATCCTCTTTACAATGAGTAAGAACGACCATGAACTCTTCTCCCCCCCAACGCCCTACTATGTCAGCTGCTCGCGCTTCTTCTTCCAGACAATAGGCAAATTTCTTTAACGCCACATCACCCACATCATGACCATAGACATCATTAATTTTTTTGAAATGGTCAATATCAAAAAGAATTATTACCGCATCTTCGCTACTTCTTTTGGTGGCGTGCCATTGGTATTTTAAAAACGTGTTCAAAAAGCGTCGGTTCTTCAGGCCGGTTAGCTCATCAGTAGTCGCTTTAAGAGACGCAATGCGTGCTTTCTTAGCATGAACGAGTTCCGCATCCTGCAGCGCCTTCAATCTCGATGTGATTTTAATGAGGTGTTCATCTAACTGCACAAGCATTGCAGCTGGCAATCTAGACTCTTTATAACGCAGTGCCGATATATAGCCCGGAACGCATGTTTTAACACCGCAGTTTTCAAGTTCTACAAATAACTGAATCGGAAATAAACCGGTTCTCTTTGTTGTTTTTGTCGCTATTTCTATAATGTTTTCGGTTTCGTAAACGCTGGATCTTACGTTGAGGAGCTGTTGAATATTCCCTTTGCAGACAACGTCTGGCACTTTGGTATGAAATTGACGGTTGTAGCTGAGTATCTCACCATCCATTGCAGCAATTACAGCAGGCTCAGTTATGTTGTCTAATACAGAGCGCAGGCTCACATCACCAGCTAACTTAGTGTGGTCAACCGAAATACTCACTTATTCCTCCCATCTCATCATTATGCGGTTCTAAATGGATAACGATGTGGCAATGACCATCTCCGCTTGCGATCGTCTTTTTCAACTCAACAGCGGCATAAGAAAATTCCGTTGACACGATTTTTCCAAAGACGTTTGCCGTCATTGAACAAAGCGGACGTTTCCCTACCACATTCACACCAAAAGGGCATTGGGTGTTGATTAAAACTATAGCGTTTCTAGATATCTCTGAAACCCTAAATCGACCGCCTATTCTTCGTTTTAAATCGACTAGTATATGCGCCATTGTTTCTATCGTCATGGCATCATCATTTAGCTCCCTTTTGTATTTGTCGTACAGCATCTCTCCGACTTTGTCAGCAACCAAGCTGATGAAACTTTTTGACTCTTCAAATCCAATAACATCCTCCAACAGCTTTTCAAGCTCTAGCAGGATAGTTTGATGGAATGAGCTGGCGTCAATATCTATGTTTTTACATGCTATGCGTTTTGCAACATTTTGCTCTGCCATGATAGCCCCTTAAGTTATACTTAAGTTGTAGAACATGACGATTAAATAATCAACAAGTGGGAAAGTTGCTACCTTTTTACCTAACTACGTTAGTCCGTTTTATTTTGAATAGTGTGTGACGTTAACGTTCGCGCCATGAAAGCTCGATTGATGGGATTATGATATCGATGCTCCGGTGTTTTAATGCGCCATAGCCAATGTCAGAACAAAAAAAAGCCCCTGTAAAGGGGCTTTTAAAAATTACAAAGCAGAATAGGCTTAGCCTTTTTCTACCTGACCAAATTCTAGGTCTACCGGTGTAGAACGTCCGAAAATAAGTACCGATACTTTTACGCGGCTCTTTTCGTAGTCTACTTCTTCTACTACACCGTTGAAGTCTGCAAACGGACCGTCGATAACGCGAACCACTTCGCCTGGCTCGAACAATGTTTTTGGTCTTGGCTTATCAACATTCTCTTCAAGACGGTTTAAGATAGCGTCAGCTTCTTTCTGCGTGATTGGCATTGGACGATCTGATGTACCGCCAATAAAACCAAGTACACGAGGTACGCTTTTCACTAAGTGCCATGACTCTTCTGTCATCGCCATTTCTACCAAAACATAACCCGGATAGAATTTACGCTCAGACTTACGCTTTTGACCCGCACGCATTTCTACCACTTCTTCAGTTGGTACTAGTACCTGACCGAAGTAGTCTTCCATGTTGTGCATTTTAATATATTCAAGCAGCGTCTTTTTAACGCGAGCTTCGTATTGCGAATAGGCTTGTACTACGTACCATCTTTTCTTTACTGCTTCTTCAGACATACGTTTATGCTCCTATTCCAGTAATAAAGCCAACTACACGAACAATAATGCCGTCTAGTCCCCATAAAATTAGTGCCATAACTAACGTCGCTGCAAGCACGATAAGCGTAGTTTGGTTCGCCTCTTGACGAGTAGGCCACACTACTTTGCGAACTTCTGTGCGAGACTCTTTAGCAAAGCTCAAGAAGGTGCTACCTTTTTCGGTAGTTGCTGCGATGAAACCAGCAATACCCACTACTACGACAATTGCGATGGCACGGTATAGTACCGAGATCTCACCGTACATTGTATTAGCGGTCACTAAACCGGCAAGCAGTGCAAAAATCACTACCCATTTAAACATGTCCAACGCATTGGACTGATTTTCCGTCTTTTCGCTCATGTTACGATCCTAGCACTACAGCGTCGTTGATTTACGCATTTGGTTAATGCGCAATTTAAAAATTCTTAGTTTAAGTAAATTTGGCAGGGGTGGAGGGACTCGAACCCCCAACCATCGGTTTTGGAGACCGCTGTTCTACCAATTCGAACTACACCCCTGTGGTGTCATCAAGACAAAATTTACTTACACTGCCCTTGGGAATAATGCGTCTTTTCTGAGGAAAGTGCGGTATCGCAAGGGAGGGACGCGTATTATACTTAACCACTTTCAAGATACAAGCGCTTTATCTCTCCTAGATGCTCTTCCCATTATTTCTCACTCAACTTATTCCACACCAATAAAACCACCCGTTTGGTGCGCCCATAGCTTGGCATAAATACCGTTGTAAGCAATAAGCTCTGCATGCGTTCCCTGCTCTACAATCTTGCCTTTATCCAGTACCAGTAAACGGTCCATTTGTGCAATTGTCGATAAACGGTGAGCAATCGCAAGCACGGTTTTGCCTTCCATCACTTTATCTAAGCACGCTTGAATCGCTGCCTCTACTTCTGAGTCTAATGCCGATGTCGCTTCGTCTAGTACCAGCACGGGCGCGTCTTTTAACAATACTCGCGCAATAGCGATACGTTGCCTTTGTCCACCAGATAACTTTACTCCGCGCTCGCCCACATGGGCGTCGTAGCCTGTTCTGCCATAGCTATCGGTAAGGGTAAGAATAAAATCATGCGCTTCTGCCTGCTTAGCCGCCCGAATCATATCGTCTTCCGTTGCGTCGGTTCGACCGTAGAGAATATTGTCGCGTACCGAGCGGTGCATGAGCGAAGTATCTTGTGTCACCATACTGATTTTGGCACGAAGTGTTTCTTGCCCAACCTCAGTGATATCTTGCCCGTCAATAATAATACGGCCGCTTTGCGTATCGTAAAAACGCATAAGCAGATTTACTAGGGTAGACTTGCCCGCGCCTGAGCGCCCCACCAACCCAACTTTTTCCCCCGGTTTTATGGTTAAATCCAAATGATTAAACACATCAATAGGTTTGTCATCCGCACCTGAATAAGAGAAATTAACGTCATCAAACGTAATGCCCCCACCAGCGACGCGCAGAGCATTTGCTTCTGGTTTGTCTTGTACCGCAATAGGCTGTGCTAACGTATTCATGCCGTCTTGCACAGTACCTAAGTTTTCAAACAGGCCCGATACTTCCCACATTACCCAGTGAGACATACCGTTTAGTCGCAAACACAGACTAATAGCAATAGCGATATCACCGGGGCTCGCAATATTTTCCAACCACAAATACACAGACAGCGCACCGATAGTGAAAATGAGAATAGCATTGGCCATTTCCACGCAGAATTCCAACACGGTAACCAAACGCATTTGCGGATAAACCGTTTTAAGAAACCCATCCATACTCTCTTTTGCGTAATCCGCTTCGCGGCGACTATGTGAAAACAGCTTTACCGTTGTGATATTGGTATAGCTATCAACAATACGTCCGGTCATTAGTGAGCGTGCGTCTGCTTGCTTTTGCGAGACCTCTTTTAGTTTAGGTACCAATACCTTTAAAATTCCAATGTAGACAAAGAACCATACAATCAGCGGCATGGCCAAGCGCCAGTCGGTACTAAAAATAAGTACCACCATTGAGATAAAATACACACTTATATACACCAACAGGTCGAGTACCTTGGTGACAGTTTCTCTCACTGACAGAGCCGTTTGCATGACCTTCGTGGCAACACGTCCGGCAAATTCATCGTGAAAAAACGTAAGACTTTGTCCCAGTAAGTAGCGATGCGCTTGCCATCTAATGCGCATAGGATAGTTGCCCATCAGGGACTGACGAGAAAATAGCGAGCGCAAAAGAATGAAAAGTGGAATGAGAACAAGTACTGTGCCCCCCATTCCAATAAGCGTAAACTTCTGGTCAGCCAAAAACGTCTCGCGATTTTGCTCAGAAAACCAGTCAACGAGCTGCCCTAAAAAGCCAAACAATGCCACTTCTAACATGGCCACTATTGCACTGAGCACAGAAACGGTGAGGATTACTCCCCACATGCCCTTGGTATAGTATTTACAAAAAGCAACGATACCCTGAGGTGGTTGAGTGGGCGGTGTATCTGGGAAAGGCTGGGTCAGCTTTTCAAAAAATGAAAACATGTAAAACTCGTTAGTTATTCAGTGACAGATGATTTGTTCGTGTTGCCAATGCTAGATCGCTATAACGTGGCTTGACCGCATCGACCATTGCGGTATGTTTTTGTTACAAGGGTCAATGCGATAAGTACGCAATTCTACACTAAATGTTCACGCCTTGTCGGTGATACATTGGTTTGTTTAATACAATTTCATTGTCGTGCTTTGTCGCCTTTTTTACTTCAATTTCGCTTAAGCAAAAATGCAAAACACGTTAAGCATCCGTTTATATGCGATTAATCTGCTTTTTGTCGTTTTGACTTTTATTCATACTTCACGTGGATAAAAATAATAACGATGCCACACACATTATTATGGATAATTCTTTATTAAAGCACGTCGATGCTGCGCTTAAGCACGCGCGTAGGATCTTTACATTCTGTGCCTTTGCGAGCTACTTAGCCTCTGGCCCCGCCTTTTCAACGCCACTACAGGAAACACCGCACGAGCAACCTAAAGCAATAGACACATCCATACCTCCTACTATCGTTACAGAGCGGTCGGAAAACGCGATTTCAGAAACGTCTGATGACCACATGGGCGATACACTGGTTGTGCCTTTCATTGCAGGTACAGTGGAACTTGATGGCATTATAAACGAGGCCATTTGGGAAGAAGCAACTAAGGTGCCGCTGACCTTTGTAACCCGGCCTTTTGAAAATACAGCGCCTCCTGTACTGACAACGGCACGCATATTTGAAAACGGTGAAAACATTTATATTGCGTTCACGGCGCAAGACGACGACCCATCCCAATTACGCGCCTTATTTCGCGACAGGGATAACGTTTGGGATAACGACTTAGTTGGAATAAAAATAGATACGTTTGGCGACAGTCGTCTGTCATATCAGTTCTTTGTTAACCCCCGTGGTATACAATCTGATGCCATCGAAAACCAAATGACGTTAAGTGAAAGCGATAGTTGGAATGCGATTTGGGACGCACAAGCACGAATAACACAAGACGGCTATACCGTTGAAATTGCATTACCTTTTCGCATCATGAACTTTCTCGATAGTGATGGCCCGAAAAGATGGCGAGCGGAGTTTGTACGTTTCTATCCGAGAGAAAATAATCTTCGAATATCTAACAGGCCCGTTGATAGAAATAATGCATGCGGTTTATGTCAAATGGGAGACATGGAAGGTTTCGCCACGGCAAAGCAAGGTCAAAACCTATCGATCACACCTTATGCGGTAGCGGGCTATGCCCGTAACCGTGAAGCCGTACCCTCGCAAAGTGCGACAGGCTGGCAGTATCAAGATAACCAAGAAATAGGTGTTGATATTAACTGGGGCATATCATCTGACATGCTCCTGCAAGCCACCGTTAATCCTGATTTTTCTCAAGTGGAAGCCGACGCTGGACAACTCGGTATTAATAACCCGTTTGCGCTATTTTTCCCTGAACAGCGCCCCTTCTTTCTTGAAAACGCAGATTTTTTCAGTACCCAATATGACCTTGTGTATACCCGTAATATCGGCGCACCTGACATCGGCACCAAACTGACTGGGCGGGTGAACAACCATACTTTTGGCATTTTGGCCGCTAACGACGAAAGCACCACATTTTTGGTGCCTGGAAATCTGGGCTCTAGTGTAGCAAGGCTCAACGAAGAAAGTACGAATATAGCCGCGCGTTACCGCTATGATATTTCGGATGCGCTTTCCGTAGGCGCAATCATTACTGGTCGTCACTCAGAGGATTACCATAACATTGTTACAGGCCTAGACAGCCGTTATCAAATAACGCCAAGCGATACGTTACGTGTGCAGGTACTGCGCTCACAAACGCAATATCCACAAACATTGTTCTCTGACTTTTGCAGTAATGACTGTAGTGCTGATGATGATATTAACGAAATCACCCTACGAACGCGCAAAAACGATGCTTTCTCGGGTAGTACCTACAAGATTGACTACCGTCACGAGGTCCGTGACTGGTATGTCTATGCCAATCGCACCAGTACTCAAGCCGATTTTCGTGCTGACCTTGGCTTTGAGAGCACCGTGGATAGGCATAAGAGTGTACTGGGTGGCGGCTATATCTGGTGGAATGAAAATGCATGGTGGAACCGCTTCGAGTTCGGCGGTGATTGGGACATCACTCACAACGATAACGGAGAGCTTATCGAACGCGAAATGCAGGCTCAAGTAGAATTAAGTGCGGCTTACCAGTCTTATTTCAATTTTCAATGGATTAAAAGGGATACTGTTGGTCTACGCCACAATGGCGCTAGTTTAGCCATTGATGGCAATACCTCGCGCTTTACCGAAGAACAATATTCTTTCTATTTTGAAGCCCAGCCAAGTCGCACGCTCTACTTCGAAAATTTCGTCCGTATTGGTGACAGAATCGATTTAAGAAACGACCGATTGGGCGATCAGGTGCTCCTAGAGCCTTCAATTACGCTTAACCTGGGGCAGCATTTGGAAGCCTCACTGAGTCATGAATACAATCGTATTGATGTAAACGATGAAATGCTCTTTACCGCCAACCTATCGGATTTGCGACTAAGTTATCAGTTTAGTGCAAACCAGTTTATCCGCGTTGCACTGGTTTACGCCGATATCAAGCGAAATCCGCGTTGCACTGGTTTACGCCGATATCAAGCGAAATACCGATAATTACTTAATGCGCGTAGATGCACGAGATAGAAGCCTAGGCACGCAAGTGGTGTATTCTTATATGATAAACCCACTTTCGCGCCTTTATATTGGCTATGGCGATTCAGCGTTTGCCGATGATGAAAACCCAGGGCTATTACGCACCGAGCAAGCTGTCTTTATGAAGTTCAGCTATGCGTGGCTTTACTAAAACATCTATTTTCAATCAGTGAAACCTAATTCAGCGAGCGTAGCCTCTACTTTATCTTGATGCTGCGCTTGCCATTCACTGAGTGACATTGCCGCATCTTTATCACCTCTCGCCTTGGCGATTTCAAAAGCACGCTGCGCTTGTTCATGTGGAATAACCGCTATTCCCTCTTCATCAGCCACAATAATGTCTCCCGCATTGACGGTGACACCGCCACAACGTACTGGCTGGTTAAGTGGAGCAATACACTTTTTTGCGCCGGGCTTGGGCACCACACCGCGCGCAAACACGGGAAACTGGTTTTCCCTAGTTTCTGCAATATCGCGTATAACACCGTCAATAACGAAACCTTTGATACCGCGGGATTGTGCAATGGCACAGACGTTCCCCCCAGCAACCGCAAATTTATCGTCTGCCTCAACCACGATAATATCACCTGGGTTTGCGCGATATATGGCCGCATGTAGCATAAGGTGATCACCTGGCTCACATTTTACAGTGAATGCTGGGCCAGCAATACGTGGCATACCTTCCCACAAGGGTTTTATCGCGTAGTGCATAAACTGCTCTCTAGGCAGTGCATCGGCGTACTCACAAGGT
Organism: Alteromonas sp. KUL106; assembly: GCF_009811415.1. Lineage (GTDB taxonomy): Bacteria > Pseudomonadota > Gammaproteobacteria > Enterobacterales > Alteromonadaceae > Alteromonas. The sequence continues at coordinate 23,102 of NZ_BLIG01000033.1, forward strand.
GATACGCTGTCAAAAGTGATATTATGTAAGTCCATCGCCGTTCCTTGAGTGTCGTAATGTCTATAAAAAAACACTATAGCGAAATTAAACCTACAAGTTGTTACAAGCTGTGTATTTTCACTATAAACACTTTTTCTATCTCCGCCGCCATGCTAAAAACGAGTAATAAAACGTGCTCGCAATCCGCCAAACCATTCCGTAAAAAGTATTTACAGGTTTTCGCAACGCACTAAAACAATAAGCGGCAAGCCCGAACATTGCCCAACAAAAGGAAAACTTCACATGTTACGTAGCGTTTTAAGCTTAAGCGTGGCACTAGCCTTAACAGCTTGTAGCCCTCAACATTCATCCACAGAACAACAGACGCAGAGCGCGGCCACCCAAGATGCCCAGCAACCGCTTTCATCAGGCGTTATTAAAGAAAATATGGATTTGTCTGTTGACCCGGGTGATGACTTTTTTCGCTACGTAAACGGCAAGTGGTTTGATAACTTCGAAATACCCGCAGATAAATCAAGCTACGGCTCTTTCGTCATTCTTCGCGATGAAGCCCAAGACCACGTTATGGATATTATAAAGTCGTCTGCCGAAGGCGATTTTAAAGCGGGCAGTGATGAGCAGAAAGTGGGCGATTTTTATCGTGCTTATATGGATATGGAAACCCGCAACGAACTAGGCATGACGCCGTTAAAGCCTGAGCTATCAAAAATTGACGCTATTGAAGATTATACCGACCTTGCCGAATATTTTGCCTATGCCGCTCGCTATGGCTACGGTGCGCCTTTCAGCTTAACCCAATACCCAGATCTTAAGTCACCAAAAGAATATTTGATGTACACATGGCAAGCCGGGTTAGGACTTCCTGAGCGCGAGTATTACTTTAAGGACGACGAAACGTCACAAACCATTCGTGATGCCTACGTTAAACATATACAAACTATGTTTGAGTTGGCAGGGTTTGAAGCGCCAAAAGAAAGCGCAGATATGCTCTTCGCACTTGAGACTAAAATTGCTCAGCTACACATGAAAAAAGAGCAGGCACGTAACTTTGCCGCCAACTATAACAAGCTGACGATTGAAGAACTCAAAACATTAATGCCTCAGTTCGACTGGGACGCTTATCTAGCCCAAGCTGATGTAAGCGACATTCCTTCGCTGGGGATTCTGCAAAAAGACTACATGCAAAACATCGATGGCGTTATTGCTGAAACATCCTTAGACGACTGGAAGACATTTCTTAAATGGGGCTTGCTCAATGCTTCGGCCAGTCGCTTAAATGCTGAGCTTGATGAAGCAAACTTCAACTTCTACAGCAAAGTGCTTCGTGGCGTAGAAGAGCAGCAGCCACAATGGCGTCGCGCAGTAAGTCTGTCTAATGAGCACGTCGGCGAGCTCATCGGCAAAGTGTATGTGAAGCAGCATTTCCCACCGGAAGCGAAAGACCGCATGATGGAAATGGTTAACAATTTGCTCTTAGCGTACAAAGAAAGTATCGAAAACCTCGACTGGATGACAGACGAAACCCGTGCGCAAGCGCTGGACAAACTGTCCAAGTTTACTGTGAAAATTGGGTACCCAGACCAGTGGAGAGACTATTCAGCTCTGACAGTGAATGCCAGTGACCTGTTTGGAAACCTTAAGCGTTCTTCGGACGTGCTGTATGAAGAAATGCTGAAGAAACAAGGCGGCCCAGTGTGGACCCATGAATGGGGCATGACGCCTCAAACAGTCAATGCTTACTACAACCCGCCATTGAACGAAATTGTGTTCCCAGCGGCTATTCTTCAGCCACCGTTCTTTGACATGAACGCCGAAGACGCGGTTAACTACGGGGGAATTGGTGCGGTAATTGGTCACGAAATTGGCCATGGTTTTGATGATTCAGGTTCAACCTTCGACGGTGATGGCGTATTACGTAACTGGTGGACAGATGAAGATCGGGGCGAATTCGAAGCGCGCACTGCAAACTTGATTGAGCAGTATAATCAGTTTGAGGTTCTGCCTGACTTGCATGTGAACGGAGAATATACCCTAGGTGAAAACATTGGCGATCTTGGCGGTATCAGCATCGCACTGAAAGCTTACCACCTGTCGCTTGATGGCGAACAAGCCCCTGAACTTGACGGCTTCACTGGCGATCAGCGTGTATTCATTGGTTACGGCCAAGTTTGGGCCAGTAAATACCGCGAAGAAGCGTTGCGCAGCCAAGTACAAACCGATACCCATTCACCAACAAAATTCCGCACTAACGGCGCGGTACGCAACGTGCCAGAATTCTACGAAGCGTTTAACGTAACCGAAGAAGATGCGTTGTATTTACCACCCGAAGAGCGCGTGAAAATTTGGTAACTTGCGCATATAAACTTGCGTAAATAATACGATAGCTAAAGCCCCATGTTTCGTTCGTCAAACTGGGGCTTTTTTGTGGTGGAACAAAAATAGAACATTAGTTACGCAACGACGTTAAAACGTCTAGCGCCACATTGACTTTTTCGGCTGGCACAAAAATGTGGTCGTGATAATAAGCGGCTACCACGTTGGCACTGATTCCCGCCTTACCCAGCGCGTTAGACATGGCAGCAGTCATCCCTACCGCTTCCAAACTCGAATGTACTTCACAGGTTATACAGCGGTAGTAGCCTTCAAATTGCAGATTAGCTTGCTTGGCCGCGGCCACTGGCAGAATCAGCGTTGTGCCCTCGCGTTCCTGAAATATGCCTTTAGCCACCGAGACAAGCGTGGTTGATAACTTATCCGCAGGCAATGTAGTGAACACATAATTTTCACTACTCGCCACGGGGTTTAAGTTTTTTAGTAACACGCTTAGGTCAGTTTCAGCGACCACAAGAAGCCCTCTCAGTTTAGCAGCATACTTTTGTTACAGCTTTTTAGCTCTGATGCGCTTACCTTTAATTTTACCCTCTCTAAACTGCGTCATCGCTTTTTTAACGCTTCGCGCTTTTACAGCAACAAAACTCATGCTGTTTTGCACCGCTATTTTACCCAAGTCATCGCCAGGTATTCCTGCGTCTTTGGTGAGGGCTCCCACCAAATCCCCTGGGCGAAGCTTTTCTTTTTTACCTGCGCTCAATGAAAGGCAGGTAAATTCGGGCTGGGTTATTTTGTTTTTGTGAAACCGCAGGCTCTGAGCACCTTTCAGCGGAATATCACTTTCTTGTAGCACCTCTATTTTTCTTAAGAAATGCTCTTCCTCTTCACTTACCAGCGTAATTGCCATCCCCTTCGCCCCCGCACGGGCGGTGCGCCCTATTCGGTGAATATGGGTTTCAGGCTCTTCACTCACAGTGTAATTGATAACACAGGCGACATCGTCAATGTCTAAACCACGCGCTGCTACATCAGTAGCTACGAGCACTTGGAGTGAATCGCTAGCAAACTGCATGAGCACTGACGTTCGTTGATGCTGTTCCATATCACCCTGAAGACCTTTCGCGCTAAAACCGTCTTCAAGTAGCTCCTCAACCACCTCATTGACCTGCGTCTTGCGATTACAGAAAACAATGGCATTTTTAGGCTGAAATTCAGTTAATACCGCTTTTAACGCCTGCGTACGCGTATGAGGCATTACGTTGTATCCGAACTGGGTAATAGCAGGCTTATTCTCTTGCGATTCAACTTTGCAGGTTACTGGATTGTGTAAGTACTGCTTGGCCACACGCTCTATTTGTTCGGTGAAGGTGGCGGAAAACAACAGGGTCTGTACCTGCTTTGGCGTTTGACCAAAAATAACGCGCAAGTCATCCTCAAAGCCCATGTCCAGCATACGATCGGCTTCGTCGAGTACACGCAACTTTACGTTGCGCAAGTCTATGCGGCGCTTTTCCACGTGGTCCATCACACGTCCTGGCGTACCGACAATGATGTGGGGACTATGTTTGAGAGACTGAATCTGCGGCCCCATCGGCTGACCACCACACAAGGTTGTCACTTTGATGTTGCCAATATCTTTAGCGGCTGCACGGCATTGCTGAGCAACTTGTTCTGCAAGCTCTCGAGTTGGACAAAGCATAATCGCCTGCGTAGAAAAGTCATTAACTTCAATACGCTCTAGCGCAGGAATGACAAAACATAAGGTTTTACCACTGCCGGTTTGGGCCTGACCAATCACATCTTTACCCTGCAATGCGTCTGGAAGCGACTGAGCCTGTATGGGAGAAAGTTGGTAGATACCTTGCGAGTCTAATGCTTTTATGATGGCGGGATTTATATCTAATTGCTTTACTGTTTCAACTGTCATTAATTTGGGTTCCAAAGGTGCACTACACCATGTTCGGTATGATGAGCTATGCCGTATTCTTGAGACACCATGTCACTCCATGAAGAAAGCTGCTCATTAAATTTATCACTCATTTTCACATCGACCGCAGCTAACTTGAGTTTTTCTAAAACCAATACACAAGTGTCTTTCTTGGAGAGTGCTAGGTAGGCCGTTGAGATATCGTACTTACTTGAAAGGGTTATTGTCTCACATTTAAACTGATTTGGGTTACACCCAAAATCAATTGCCCCCTGAGAGCCGAAAATTGTGTCTATTTCATTATTAAATAAGGCTTCAACTAGCTCATTCCATGATTCATAAGCGCTTACTCTGAAGCCATGTTTAACCGCCACGTTATAGCGATAGTCTTCTAAAAGCGTACCTACTCTGAAGGTTCTTGGTACTTCATCAAAGGTCTCGAAAAAGGGTTTGTTTAAACCATAAAGGCCATGAAGATTGCGTGATACGGGGGTAACCCAATGAAACACGTCGTCTCTTTCCTCCGTGCGGATAACAGCAAACACCAACACGTTCGATTTAGACATCGCTTCTTTAGCAATTCGTTCCCACGGCGCAGATAATATATATTGCGGCAGTGAAATCTCATCGAGAACATTATTGACCAAATCGGCAGCAATGCCCTTCAATTTGCCGCGTTCCCCCTTCTCAGAAAAGAGTGGGATAACATCAGCTATCACCCAAAGATCGCTTGCATCAGCATCTAGCTTACCCGCGAGGCTTAAAAGACCGTAATTCAGCTCGACGTTAGCATGATTTTTCGACAGCTCAGACTTCATCTCATTTGCAAGCAAAGAAAAGCTTTCTGACCTTTTATACTCCGTGACCTCTTCACTTACACGCTCTGCAAATTCAAAGGAAGCGCTGTTTTTATCGATTGCGATGTAACTGATGGCTATGTTTTCTTGCTGACTTCCCGCATTTGGCGTGCAGGGTATGGTTCCACCACACGTCATCGCAATCAATGGTGATATCCAATAAAACGCTTGCTCGTTTTCCTCGCTCCTCACCAAACTAGAATAAATATGGGGGCCAAGCTGCGGTTTACTCGAGGCCTGTATTAAGTCGACTTTTTCGTTTGATAAGGCATTTTCGAGGACGGTGCGGGCATACTCGTCAATGCGCTCTCGCTGCAATTGGGTAAGCATACCTTGAAAATCATGGACACTGGATTTAAAGAGAGAAAGTGCCCTTGCGGAGTTTATCCACAGAGCACTTAAACAAAGAACCAGTATAATTAAGGTTGAAACGCTTTTTCTAGTTTCCACTGTAATGTTTGTCCAGCAAAGAATGGAACCATATCGGTGCCATCCGCTAAAGTCACTTGCTCTGGCACCGTCCACGATTCTTTAACTAACGTCATTGTAGTCTCATTTCGTGGTAAACCATAAAAATCCGCGCCATAGTGGCTCGCAAAGCCTTCTAACTTTTCTATTGCGCCGAGCTGCTCAAATACTTCTGCATAAAGCTCAATTGCAGACCACGCACTGTAGCACCCTGCACAACCGCATGCGTTCTCTTTTTTATGCTTAGCATGCGGCGCTGAGTCAGTACCCAAAAAGAACTTTCTATTGCCACTGGCAACCATATCACGAAGGGCTTTTTGGTGAGTATTGCGTTTAAGTACTGGCAAGCAGTAATTGTGTGGACGTACTCCACCTACCAAAAGATCATTGCGGTTTAACAATAAATGCTGAGGCGTAATAGTGGCACCCACGAACTCACTCGCGCCGGCAACAAAGCTTGCTGCATCTGCGGTTGTAATGTGTTCGAACACCACTTTCAGTTTCGGAAACGCGTCAACAATGGGTCCCAAATGAGTATCAATAAACACTTTTTCACGGTCAAAAATATCGATATGGTGCTCTGTCACCTCACCGTGAATTAATAATAACAAACCTTGTTCTTGCATTGCCTGGAATACGGGATACAACGCCTGGATACCTTTTACCGCGGCATCAGAATTCGTTGTTGCGCCCGCTGGATACAGTTTGCAAGCTGTGACACCTGCTTGCTTGGCATCAACAATATCTTGTGGCGTAGTTTGATTGGTTAAAAACAAGGTCATCAATGGCTCGAAATTGCTGCCACTCGGTCTTGCAGCCTCAATGCGCCCCTTATAAGCCATTGCCATTTCAGCATTTACCACTGGCGGTACAAGATTCGGCATGACGATAGCACGTTGAAAGCAGCGCGCGGTAGCCGGAACGGTTTCTGCTAGCATTTCGTTGTCGCGAAAATGAAGATGCCAATCATCTGGTGTAGTAATGGTAAGCGTTTGCATGCCTTGTCTCTCTTAATACTTGTTCAAACAGAGGGGGAACTTGCGCGCAATAATAGCACAACTCACTTTTTTTGCGCGCAGAACACCGTCGTTGATTTAGGCTATTTTTTAACGTTTTCGTGCTCTACCCAAATTAGCTTGCTGACATCATACCCCGCAACCGTGGCTTTTTCTAAAAGCTGAGAACGTACATTTTCACTTATTGATGGGGTGCGGGCTAGAATCCACAAATAGTCCTTATCAGGGCCAGTAATCAACGCGTATTGATAACCCTCTTTATCTAACTCCATGATTACGTAACTCGCATAGAAGGGCCCAAAGAACGAGACCTTAAGGTGACCTATCGAGGGTGATTCAACAAAGTACGCTTTACCCTCGGCCTCATCCCACGTGTTTTCTTCTTTAGAAAATCCACGATTTATGACCTTTACACCACCGTCGTCGCGCATACTGTAAGTCGCCGTGACTTCGCTTAACCCTTCCTCAAAGCTATGATCGTACCTAGCTATCTCGTACCACTTACCCAAGTAACGAGGAAGCTCGAAACCATCAACAGGGGTTACTTTATCAGGCACACCGGTACACGCTGATAGACTAAAAAGAATAACCCCATTAACGAAAGCAAAAATCAATTTCTTAAGCATATCTCTTCTCTTTTTTGTAAATACTTGCATAGCACGGTCCACCTGCTGTTCGTATTAGGCCGTTACTTCATTCAATAGGCCGTTACTTCATTCAATAGACCCTTTCACTCAACATTGGCTCTGACCATACAAAATAAGCTAGCTGTCGTTAGCAGAAATAATTTCGCCTAATCAAACTTTTATTCTCAGAGCACTCATATTACAGTGCCTCAACGAAAAGCCATGAATAGATACCAATAGCGAGTGCCTTCACGTTTTGTTCACTCGATATTGAAAATAGGGAGAAGAACAAATGAATGCACATTTTCCACACGCAAGCCGATTAATTTATGGATGCATGGGGCTCGGTGGCGGTTGGAATACCTCATCTGTTACAAAAGACGATATACGCCAAGCGCGTTCCATTATCGACACTGTATTGGATTTAGATATCAATGTTTTCGATCACGCTGATATTTATACGTTTGGTAAAGCCGAAACTGCCTTTGGCGCAGCATTAAAAGAATCACCAGCGTTAAAAGACAGAATGATTATCCAATCAAAATGTGCAATACGCTTTGAGGATGATTTGGGACCAAAACGGTATGACTTTTCAGCAAGCCATATTCATAACTCTGTTGAAGGTATTCTATCTCGTTTAGGCATAGACCAGCTCGACGTGCTATTGCTTCACCGTCCTGACCCTCTGATGGAATTAGAAGAGGTCGCAGGCACCCTCTTGCTTTTGCAGCAGCAGGGGAAAATTAAACACGTTGGCGTATCCAACATGCATGGTCATCAAATTAGCTATCTTCAATCGGCCCTATCAACGCCTATAGTCGCTAATCAATTAGAAATGAGTTTGAGTTTTAGAGACTGGTTAGAAGACGGTATTACCACAAATAGTGCTGCAAACCGAAATATCGGGTACGCTCCTGGAACCCTTGAATACTGCATGATGAACAAGGTACAACTGCAAGCGTGGGGAAGCCTAGCTCAAGGAAAATATACAGGTGCTAAGGCAGAGACAGCTAAGGATAAGGCCACGGCAGATTTCGTCGCGCAACTGGCCAGTGAATATCAAACGACACCAGAGGCCATTGTATTGGCTTGGCTTATGCGCCATCCAGCAAATATAGCGCCTGTGTTGGGCAGTACCAACGAAGCAAGAATTAAATCCAGTCAGAAAGCCATGGACGTCCACCTTACCCGTGAGCATTGGTATAAATTGTTCGAAGTCGCTCGCGGCCAAGAGATGCCATAAATAACTGAAACAGGAATGGGTATGTTAAACGGCTTTCATCATGTTGCGATTATTTGCAGTGATTATCCTCGCTCTAAGGCATTTTACACCGAGATATTAGGCTTTTCGGTCCTTGACGAAAATTACAGAGAGGAGAGAGACTCCTACAAATGCGACCTCGTGTTACCCGACGGTAGCCAAGTGGAATTATTTTCGTTTCCCGGCGCCCCTCAAAGACCATCTCGTCCGGAAGCCCAAGGCCTAAGACACTTGGCTTTTAAAGTGAACAACCTAGATACCGTCATTAATCACTTAACTAACAAGCGGATAGCGTGTGAGCCAGTACGTATCGACGAGTACACCGGTAAGCGCTTTACGTTTTTCCAAGATCCAGATGGGCTGCCGTTAGAACTTTACGAATATTAAGTGTTTTTGCGAAAGGTATTGATTGTCGAGCAACGCCCACTGCTCGACAATTCATCCAAGCGGCGCACTTGTGCTTAAAAAATCGCAGAGAGTCATACCAAATCGCAATGCTAGTCGAGCATTCTTACTTCTCGTTGTGGAAATGGAATATCAACGTTATTTTGCTGCAGGGCATTGAAAATTGCTTGGTTTAACGCATAGCGCACCTCAAAGTGTCTAACAGCAGGAGCCCAAACCCTAATACCAAAATTAATACTGCTATCGCCAAAGTTATCTACACCAACAGCAGGTGATTTTTCGTCACTCACACCGTCAACGGTTTCAATGGCACTTTGAATTATCTGAATAACCTCATCCACGTTGCTGGAATACGCCACACCAATTTCCAATTCAATAAGCATGTTCTCTGCAGAATTATGCAGTATTTCCCCTACAATCAATTTATTGGGAATTTGAATATGAACATTGTCTTCGTCAATCAATATGGTATAGGGAAGCATGACTTGGTCTACAACTCCCGCTACGCCGCGAACGCGTATCGTATCTCCCACGACGAAAGGGCGAGTAATAATGATGGTAAAACCTGCCGCGTAGTTTGCCAACATACCCTGTATAGCTAACCCCGCTCCCAATCCGACGGCACCCAAAGCAGCAATCAGCGGCGTAACACTAATACCCACGTTGCCCAGCGCAATAATAATCACAATACCCAGTATCGCTAGCTTGCACACTCCACCAGTAAACCGACTCAGCGTGACATCAATACTTTTGTTAACCATAAGGTTTTCAACCACATGGCCTATTTTGTTGGCTATCCACCAGCCAACAAAGAAAATGATAATTGCACCTACAATTTGAAAGCTATAGGTCACTGCAAATTCAACGAGGGTGTCGTATAGTGCTTGGGCTTGTTTTAATTCATCCATTGATGTGTGGGTTCAATTAGCGGTGAGACTTCAATAGATAAAGCTTAAACAACAACGAAGGGAAAAACCAGTGCAAGAATTCAGTCCTACACTGGTATGGGATTTATAATATCAATTGATGAGAGGTCTTATTCTAGGGCGTGTTGATCTTTGCTGTGCACTTTTGCAGACTAAAATTCGTACACCAAAGATCAACACGCCCTAGGATCACTTAATTTGCGTATTCGCTTGCTTCAATTTCAGCCAAACGCGCTTTGGTCGGGTTCTTAAGATAATTGTAGACAAGCCCAACAAAAAGCAGAGCAGCAAACCCTGTCGCCACCATAAAACCGTATTTGGCATCACCGCCATTAGCGTCGCTAACCAGGCCCATAATAAAGGGGCCAGCGGCTGCGCCTGCGGCAGTAAAGAACAATATTACGCCGGCTACACTTCCGTGTTGATGTTTAGGAAAACAGCTTATCCCTTTTGAATTGAAGGTTGGGTATATTACCGACATGAAGATGCCTGTCAGAGGGAACAAGAAGAGCGCAATATGCTTTCCACCCCACAGCCCGATACCGAAGCAGAGTACAATAGCACCGGTGAACAACATCAAAACCAGTGCCCAGTTGAAACGAGACATCATCCATATTCCGACAAATCGTCCCGCAGCACGAAGTATAAAGAAAGCGGTAACGGAATAAATGGCTAATGTTTGCGAAAAGCCTTCACTGTAACAATCATAAGTCGCTTTGAGTGTGGTGGCGTCACACACTAAATAGCTTGGCATCCAAACATAAATGGCACTTTCTGCCGCAACGTAGAGAAACGCCCCCAAAGAAAAGCCGAGCGCATAGGGGTTTTTAACCAGTTTTAGGCTTTGTGCTATGGATACTTTTTCTTCACCGGCGCCTGTATTCCTAGTATACGCAGGGTATTTAACCAACAACGCGCCAACAATAAGGACGGTACATACCCCCCCTGCAATAACGTAAAGCCACTGCCAAGCAACGCCCTGATGGATAAGGTAGGCCACAATTAACGGGCCTATAATTGCGCCCACGCCAAAAAAGGCTTCTGCACCGTTCATTGTCGCTGTGTGCTGTTTTGTGGATGATGATATATCACCAATCAGCGCGAGGGCACCTGTCTTGAATATGCCCACGGCAACGCCTGAAAGACTCATTAAACTAACAATTAGCATGAAGTCATTCGCAATTAGGAAGCTGTAACACGCAAGCCCAAAGAGCGCTAGCCCTATGATGATAGTAGGTTTTCTACCTAGTTTGTCTGCCAAGAAGCCTAAGAATAAGCCCGATAACGCGATACCCAACATTGGGAGTGAATGCATCAAGCTAGCTTGCGCATTAGTGACCGAAAACGCCACTTTTACTTCTTTTATTATCTCGCCTACAGAATCTGATGTCATTGCGAACATCATAAACATTAGGTACGTCAACCACCTGATAATTCTGCTACTAGAGTCATGATTAGGCATATTCTGTCTCACCAACACACTGTTGAAAGGTTAAACTTAACCTTTCTTAAATTCATAAAAACACGTTCACTGTTAAACGTATTCATTTAGTTAAAAATAACGATTTAATAACCTTGAAAAATCAGCTTAATCGTTTAAGATAAAAGTTAACAGAATTTAAAAAGCCTGTAAACCCGATAATTCGGCTAGGCTAATTTAGCATACAAATGCGTAACATTTTGGAGTTTTCTATGAGCTATGCTGCTGACAGTGGTGTATGTTTAGACCGAATCTTGGCATCGACCGATTTATCTGGCCTTACAAAGAAAGATGCGACTACATTTACTCGTAGATTAAAGGCACATTTTCCTCGCCTTTTCGAAAAGTATACTTATGTCTATGGTCATCAGTACGACTGCTATTTTCATTTACAAAAACTCGTTGAAATTTTAAGAGACGGTTTAAAAGATAGAAAAGCCGCACTCAAAAAGTTAGACAGTGAGCGCTTAGACTCTCCTCTGTGGTATCGCGATGAAGAACAAGTCGGCATGGCGTGTTATGTGGATTTGATGGGACCAACCCTAAACGATCTTCACGATAAAATTGATTACTTTAAGGCACTCGGTGTTACCTACGTTCACCTCATGCCTTTATACGATGCGCCTAAAGGTGATAGTGACGGTGGGTATGCCGTGTCAGACTACCGAAAGGTAAACCCAACTTTAGGGACTGTGAAAGATTTAGAAAGGCTCGCAGCTGCACTACAAAAAGAAGGGATCAACCTGGTTCTTGATTTCGTTTTCAACCATACCTCGGATGAACACGCTTGGGCTAAAGCGGCATTAGACGGTGACAAGCAATATCAAAATTATTATTACTTGTTTGATGACCGAACAATTCCAGATCAATACGAACATACCCTTCGAGAAATATTTCCGCAGGTGAGAAGAGGCAGTTTTACCTTCAATGCGCAAATGGAAAAATGGGTATGGACAACGTTTAATAGCTTTCAATGGGACCTAAACTACAGCAACCCAGAAGTATTTAACGCGATTACGTCAGAGATGCTCTTTTTAGCAAATTTAGGCTGTGCTGCGTTACGCTTAGACGCACTGGCATTTATATGGAAAGAACTTGGCACTGATTGCGAAAATCAGGAAAAGGCGCACGTACTTATCCAAGCGTTCAATTGCTGTCTACAAATAGTAGCGCCCGCGGTTGTATTTAAGTCAGAGGCTATCGTGCACCCTGACGAAGTGGTGAAATATATCGACAAGGACGAGTGTCAGCTTTCTTATAACCCATTGCTTATGGCCTTATTATGGAATTCGCTGGCAACGCGAAAAACGCGACTTCTCACCAGCTCAATGAAGAAAAGTTTTGCCATATCTGATGACTGTACATGGGTTAACTATGTGCGTTGCCATGATGATATCGGCTGGACCTTTGATGACGCTGTCGCCCATCAAATTGGCATTAACTCGTTTGATCACCGCTTTTTCCTTAATCAATTTTATACGGGACGGTTTGAAGGCAGCTTTGCCAACGGTGTACCTTTCGCTGAAAACCCGTCAAACGGTGATTGTCGGGTATGCGGTTCCCTTGCCTCATTATGCGGTTTAGAAGGTGCACTAGAAAATAACGATGCTCACGGTATAGATGAAGCGGTTAAGCGAATGCTATTACTGTATGGTATTACTTTTAGCATTGGTGGTATTCCTCTGCTTTATTCAAGTGACGAGATAGGCAAGTTAAACGACTATAGCTATCGTGATGATGACAGCAAAAAGCACGATGACAGATGGGTTAACCGCATTGCGGTTACTAACCAAGATACCGCGCTTGCATTAGGAGAGAATTCACCTTCAACACCAGCAGAAGTAGCTAGCCTAAGAGTATTCAATGGCCTGCAACATATGATAAAGATAAGAAAGCAGCATGCTATTTTCGGTCAGTCTAAAACCCACATACTAGACACTGAAAACCAGCATTGTTTTGCCTTTTTGCGAGAAAATGCAGAAGGACAAAAACTCCTTGTCATTTGTAACTTTAGCGAACATCCTCAGTCACTATCACGTAGCATTTTAGCTACACTTAAGCATTCGACAAGTACAGATTTGCTGACTGACGATACTGTCGAGATAAACTCGACAGCACTTCTACTCGCGCCATTTCAACAAATGTGGCTCCTTCCTGCTTAATGACGCTTCTCTACGTTGAGCCCAACTAAGTCCTGGCTTTGGCCAAGAAACTCGTTGGGCGCCTCCTTGGCAAATTATTTAACTTTATAAAAGCCAATAACTTAGCAAGTATCCCGTTTTTTCAAAGGCAGTAAAAAAAATAGCCACTATAATTATGGTAGTGGCTATTTTTTCGCACGCTTTAAGGTGAACTGCGTTCTAGACCAATAAAAGCAAAGGGAGTAGAAAAAATACATGTGCTGTTAAGTATGGTTTAGTTCTTGCTAAATCCATCGCAGTACATCTCAGAATTAGCCGCCGGCAGAATTCGGATTATGTCATAAGGATATGTTCACATGGTAACGGATAATAAAATGCAAAGTGACTGCACATTAGAGTATATGTGCCCCTATTGCGGGGCTATAAACAATTTTCACCTCAACAGCATTCGCGATATGTATTACGAGCAGCATGAGTCCTGCGGTTGCTGCAATAAGGTGTTAAGCCTTACCCCAGCGGACGGTATAGCAGGCAGTATAAACCTCATCGTCGATGAAATTATTAACGACAATGTGATTAAGTAGCCGCAAACCCGTGGTTACTTTCTTTGTTAAACAAAAAAACCGCTGAATTCAGCGGTTTTTTTCATGTTAGCGACGAAGCTTGTTTAGCGAAAAAAATCTCGCTTCAATTCACTATCAGTAAGGAAGCGGCCGCCCAATGCAGACGTTTTTGTGTATGAATTCGTATCTCGAATCCCTCGGGCCTTAACGCAGTAGTGTGTTGCATTGATACTCACCGCGACGTCTTCAGTATTTGTCAGCGTTTGTAGCGCAACAAGTACTTGCTGAGTCAAACGCTCTTGCACCTGGGGACGCTGCGCAAAAAAGCCTACAAGCCTGTTAATTTTCGATAGACCAATTACTGTGTCTTTCGGAATATAAGATACCGTCGCAGTACCGTCGATAGTCACAAAATGATGTTCGCACGTGCTTGTCAGACTAATATCTGACACCTGCACCGGCTGGTCAATCTGCATCTTGTTTTCGATGGCTGTGATTTTTGGAAACTTTCGATAATCGAGCCCACCAAAAATCTCGTTAACGTACATCTTAGCGATGCGTGCTGGTGTGTCACACAGGCTATCATCTGATAGGTCAAGACCCAGCGTATCCATGACGTCACGCATGGCACTTTCAATCCGTTTCCGCTTTTGGTCATCTGTCAACCCATTAGCCACCATGGGGGTTTCCAATCCTCTGGCTTCTAATGCTTCTCGTACACGTTGTGCTGGCTCTGATATAGAGGGGTCTAGTGCGTCGCGCACAATTACCGCTTCTTTTGCTAACATTCGATTATCCGTTGTTACTGCTTTTTTTGAACTTCTACGCTTAAATGCTCGTAAAGGTTCGGTTATACAACAACATGACTTTAATTTAATGTTGTTGCTACCTTAGGTATTACTAACACACAATAGTAAAACTGCGACCGCTTAGTTAAAAAGGAAATCATTTTGAAATCACCCGTACTTATAACAGGCGCTAGCCAACGTCTTGGTCTAGCCATGGCCGAAAGTTTGCTTGAACAAGGCCAGCATGTTGTGGTGACGTACCGAACATTCCGCTCGAGCATCACGATGCTTAAGGACAAAGGCGCGACAGTCTTACATGCAGATTTTAGCACCGAGGCGGCTATTGATCGAGCAATTGATGAGATTAAAGCAATCAGTAACACCTATCGAGCTATTATTCATAATGCATCTGATTGGGCGCAAGAAAAAGACAACAGCGATAAGCAAAGCTTAATAGAGCGAATGATGATGATTCACGCTATCGCTCCGTACCGTATCAATTTAGCGCTTGAAAAAGCATTGTGCGACCACGAGGGGCAAGCTGACATCATTCACATGACTGATTATATTCAAGAAACGGGCAGTGAAAAACACATGGCCTATGCAGCGAGTAAAGCAGCACTCCACAACCTGACCCTATCCTTTGCTAAAAAACTCGCCCCGCAAGTAAAAGTAAACAGTATTGCCCCTGCTTTGCTTATGTTTAACGAAGGTGACGACGACGTGTACAAGAAAAAGGCATTAGGAAAATCATTGCTAGAGATTGTGCCAGGGGCACAAGAAGCCGTAAAAGCCATGAACTACTTATTTGATAGCGATTACGTGACAGGGCAAACACTTCACCTTAATGGTGGACGGCATTTAAAATAGAGAACGCTGCCTTTTGAATAACGTTTATACCAATCCGCATAGATAATAAAGTAATCGTCACCGCCAAATAATTTCATCGCCATTTGCCTTGGTCTCATAGTGATGCATGGCTATAATCCCAACCCTAATTTAACGTACTTGGAATTTTTACTATGCACGGCAACCGTACTATGGCGCCCGAGTGGCATGACGTTGATGCTGTTATGTTAGCGTGGCCTCATGCGCAAACTGATTGGGCACCATGGTTAGAAGAAGCGAGAGACACCTACCTTAATGTAATTGCAGCGGTAAACCGCAATGATGCGGGTGTCATTTTGTTGTGCGCACCAAGTGACGTAGACGACCTGATGTCCCGTTTACCTGAAAATGCGCACGTGCTTATTGTTGCGGCGTCGTTTAACGACACCTGGATGCGCGACTACGGTTTCATTACATGCAAAGACAATGAAGGCAATGGCTCACCTGTTGAATTCCGCTTTAATGGTTGGGGTAATAAATTCAACGCAGCTGAGGACAACTTAGCTAATCAGCGTTACTTGGCTGCTATGTGTAAATCTGTGCTCCGCAGCAGCCCTATTGTGGCTGAGGGCGGTGCGTTGGAGATTGATGAAGACGGCCACCTATTGAGTACCGCTCAGTGCTTACTTAACCCTGAACGTAACGGTGATATGTCGCTAAGTGCTTACGAAGATGCATTTAAGGATATGCTAGGCTGCAGCAAAGTTACTATTTTGCAGCATGGTCATTTAGAAGGCGATGATACTGACGGCCACATCGACACCTTAGTGCGTTTCACGCCGAACAAAGGCCTAGTGATTCAGGCGTGTAACAACCGCCCTAACGATAGTCATTTTGAAGGCTTAAAAGCGTTGTGCGACGAGTGCGCACTTGAGCTGCCTGAGCATGAACAGTTTCATTTACCCCTGCCTAATATAGTAAATGACGAAGGGGATCGCTTGCCGGCATCGTACGCAAATTACTTAATTTGTAACAACGCAATATTATTGCCTGTTTACGGTGAAGAGGAAGACGCGGAAGCCATTGAGACTGTACAAAAAGCACATCCCAATCATATTGTTGAACCAATTGATTGTAGTGTACTCGTAAGACAATACGGTAGCTTGCATTGTATTTCCATGCAGGTACCTACAAATACGTTAAAAGATTCGATTATCACCACCTTAAAAAAAGGAGTGTCAATACATGCGCCCAGCTAAGCTAAAAGTGGGTCTGGTACAACAGGCCGTTGCCGATAACGACAAAGCGACGAACTGGAATAAAAGTGCCGAGCAAATTGCTAAATTAGCGGCTGAAGGCTGCGAGTGTATTCTGCTTCAAGAACTGCACAGCACACTGTATTTTTGTCAGCAAGAAGACACTGACGCCTTTGATTTAGCTGAACCAATCCCTGGCCCAGCGACAGACTTTTTTGGCGAACTGGCCGAAAAGCACAACATTGTATTAGTGACGTCTCTGTTTGAAAAACGCGGTTCTGGGTTGTATCACAATACTGCTGTCGTGTTTGACCGCAGTAAAGAGATTGCGGGCAAATACCGAAAAATGCATATTCCTGACGACCCGGGCTTTTACGAGAAGTTTTACTTCACGCCAGGTGATATGGGCTTCACGCCAATTGAAACTAGCGTTGGAAAACTTGGCGTATTGGTATGCTGGGACCAGTGGTATCCAGAAGCAGCGCGTCTAATGGCGATGGCTGGTGCAGATTTGTTGTTCTATCCTACCGCTATTGGCTGGGACTTAACTGACACAGAAGAAGAGCGTACCCGTCAGCACGGCGCATGGGAAACCATTCAGCGCGCTCACGCTGTGGCTAACTCAGTTCCAGTTATTGTAGCGAACCGCACAGGCTTCGAAGCATCGCCCGTTGAAGGTGACCCAGGCATTCAGTTCTGGGGGCAAAGCTTTGTCGCAGGTCCGCAGGGCGAAATTTTGGCTAAAGCCGAAGCTGAAGGGGAAACTACCCTAACAGTAGAGCTTGATATGGAACGTACAGAGCAGGTTAAGCGCATTTGGCCTTACTTCCGTGACCGCCGCATAGACGCCTACGACGAGCTAACCAAACGCTGGCGCGACTAACCCGAATAATGGGGTCAGAGTACATT
>NZ_BLIG01000034.1 GCF_009811415.1 Alteromonas sp. KUL106
GGGTCAGTGTACATTTTCCGAGACAAATCTATGTCACAGAATGTACTCTGACCCCCTTTTTTGATTCTACCGCAGTGGAAATGTACTCTGACCCCATTTTGGTAATTCATACTTTAAATATAATGTTGTCGTAGAGCATGAATACCTGTCTTGAGCGTTTAGGCAGAAGCGTTAGCATCACCTCTTCATCTATATCCAGACCGCCAGTGAACTGACCAAAGGCAGGCATCACAAAAACGTTTTCGTTATTGGTAAAGCATTTGCCTGAATATCGGCGGCGGGTGATGGTTGTGCGCTTTTTGGGGTGATAATGGCCAATAACCTGGGCACGAGTTTCGTCCGCTTCAGCTTCGTGCCTGAACACCATGTTATCTAACGTTATTTCATAGCAGGGCGTGCCGGGAATACCGTCGGGTAAGTCAGGATCATGATTACCTTCTACCCACATCCATTCGTCCACTTTATTTACGAGGCTACATAGATGCTGACGGTCATGGATAGTCATACGCGACATACTGTGTTTGTCATGAAAACTGTCACCTAAGCTTATTACTCGTTTAGGCCGATAATCATCAATAATGCTTTCTAGGCGCGTTAACGTAGCAGTGGAATCTAAACTCGGCAACGGGTTCGCATAGCTGCGTAGATAGCTACCTTTCTCTAAATGAAGATCAGAAACGATAAGCCAATCGCATGCGGGTAAGTAGGCCACGCCACGGGCGTCTAATAGCCACAAATAGTCTGCATACTTTGTAATAGTGATTTGGCGCCGGCTTACTTTTTCGGTCAGCCAAACATCGCTTAGTGCCAAATTTTCCTCTTTTATTTTCGTTTGTGAGTGTCTATTAGCGGGATACTTTGCTCTATTGCAGTTCGTGCTGACCACTCTTGTTAGTTGAGTAAAGTGTCAGGCGTAAAGTACATCGCTAAAATATGAAAGCGCAGTTTACAGATTGTGCGATCCCCAAATTATTCAACGCTAGCCCCTGACAGCAATGCACGCACTTCGTCTAGCATGGTTTCAGCTTCAGCGTATAAATTGGCTTGCTCAATGATAGCCTGTGCACCTGCCCCTTTCACTTGTTCACTGCGTACATCAAGTACAATAGGTATGGCCATGGGCGACGGTTTTTCAAGATTAACCAACGTGGTTGAGTCTACATAGCGAATAAGTAAATTGGCAAGGCGGCGCAGGTCAAGCAGTTCTCGCTCTGCGTCAGCCCGCGCTACTTTAAGTAAAATATGGTCGCGGTCATGTTCGCGCAACGTATCGTAGATAAGATCAGTAGAGAACGTGACCTGCTTCATGGTTTTTTGACTGGCGTGGTAACGTTGTTCAGTGAGTCCACTCACCACCGCAACCTGCCTGAACGAGCGCTTGAGCATAGGCGCCTGCAACATCCAATCTTCCAACTCGTCCCCTAAAATGTCCGGCTGAAATAACTGCTGCAACTGCTTTTGAGTAATGACATTAACTGATGCCACCGACAAACCATAATCCGTCACACTGAAGCTTAAAGGCTTAACACCCATTTTTTCCATTCGTCGGGTTAACAGCATACCCAACGTCTGATTTGCTTTGCGACCGTCGAACGTGTAATACAAGGTATAGTAGGCTTGTCTAAACGGAAATTGCTCCACCAGCACATTATCTGGGCGAGGCAATTGAGAGAAAGCTTGCTGAAGCTTAAGCCACTCTTGCACCTGTGCGGGTAAGGCTTTCCATGACTTTTGTGTTGCCAGAATTTCGCGCACACCGTCAGCCAAATAAGTAGACAACGGCATTTGTCCACCAGCATAGCTTGGTATTTTTGGCTCTTTGGCTTTGGCCGGCTTTGCGTGAAGCTGCATGTCTCGAATAGCCTCAAATCGCAACACTTCTCCTGCAAAATAAAAGGTATCTCCAGGAGTTAATTGCTGGGCAAAATACTCTTCAACCTCGCCAATGATCGTGCCTTGGTTTCCTCTTCGAATACGTTTCACTTTAAGACGACCAGCTTCAACGATTGTGCCGATGTTTTGTCTGTGTCTTTGAATAACTCGGCGGTTAGCTGGGGAGAACGTACCATCATCATTTCTTGTCAGACGCTGGTATCGTTCATACGCATTAAGTGCAGTGCCGCCGTCTTGTGTAAACTGCCACAGCTTATCGAAATCATCTCTGTCCAAACCTTGATAAGGCGTGGCAGTCAGTATCTCTTGGTACAAGCTATCGGGGCTATCAGCCTTACTGCATAAGCAATTCAATATAAATTGGGGAATGATGTCTAAGGCACCTGGCTGTGGGCTTTCTCCATCTAACTCACCTTTTTCAATCGAAGTGATTGCCGCTTGACACTCAAGCGCTTCAAAACGGTTTGCTGGTACTAATAACGCTTCACTCGGCTCGTCAAGTCTGTGGTTCGCACGCCCTATACGCTGCAACAATCGACTCACACCTTTTGGGGCGCCTACTTGAATAACCTTATCCACGTCCCCCCAGTCAATACCTAACTCCAAGGCCGACGTACATACAATGGCCCGCAACATGCCGCTTGCCATCATGGCTTCGGTTTTGCGACGCTGCTCTTTGCTTAAACTACCGTGATAAAGGGCAATAGGAAGGGCTGCTTTATTTGCCTCCCATAGCATTTGAAACAACAGTTCGGACTGAGCCCGCGTATTCACAAAAACCAACGTGGTTTTGGCATTTTCAATAGCCTGGTAGATATCATCAATAGCGTAGCGAGCCATAAAACCGCCAAAGGGCATGCGCGCTTTAGAATGCAGCATTTCAACTTTAGGCTTTTCACCGGCTTTCACTTTTATAATATTGGCGACACCGTCACTGCCAGCCAGCCACGCGCCTAGTGTTTCGGGAAATGCCACGGTGGCTGATAAGCCAATACGCTTACAATGTGGTGATAAAACGCTTAACCGTGCAAGGGCTAGCGAAAGAAAGTCGCCGCGTTTATTTGCCGTTAAGCTGTGGGTTTCATCGATGATCACACGTTTGAGCTTGCCAAACAGCTTATCGGCATCGGCGTAGCTTAACATCAGCATAAGCGATTCAGGGGTGGTAAGCAGGATATTAGGCGGCTTCTTTCGTTGACGCTGACGCTTATGCGAGGGCGTATCGCCAGTGCGTGTTTCTGCCGTAATAGGCAACCCCATCTCTTCAATGGGCTGTAACAAATTACGATGTATATCTTGCGTCAGTGCTTTCAATGGCGATATGTAAAGGGTGTGCAGGCCGTTAAATCCGCCCTTTTTTTTCTCGCTCGTACTTCTGTCGCTGCCAGCCTTTTTTTTAGGTTGCTCACGAACTTCAGTCGTTTCGGCAAGCTCCCTGTTTCCAAATGTCTCG
The DNA here is from genome assembly GCF_009811415.1 of Alteromonas sp. KUL106. GTDB lineage: Bacteria > Pseudomonadota > Gammaproteobacteria > Enterobacterales > Alteromonadaceae > Alteromonas. The sequence continues at coordinate 3,347 of NZ_BLIG01000034.1, forward strand.
GCAAGCTCTCTGTTTCCAAATGTCTCGGCAAGCTCTCTGTTTTCGAATGTCTCGGCAAGCTCGACTAAGCTAGGCAAAAAACCAGACAAGGTTTTGCCCGCGCCGGTTGGCGCAATTAATAATGTGCAGTCATGCTGATCTTTCTCCACCAGCATGGTGTGTTGGTAATCGCGTAACTGCCAGCCTTTTTGTTCAAACCAACGGGCAAAGACTGAGGGAAGTGAAGTCATTGACGGTTCTTGTAATTACTTTAAGCACTTATACGGCAAAACCGGGGTTAGGTTTACTCATTACGCCTTACGATAGATGCACAATGCAATCAGCCTCCGCGCGTTTAATGTTTAGATACATTTTTCACTTCGACCTTATGCATTTCTTTAGCGTAAACTTCAGCGCAGAGTTGTCGACCTTCTTATGCTGTACGAACTTAGCAGTTTTTCTTACAAGGACCGTAAATGCGAATTCATTCAATAGACGCCGTTAGAGGCTTAGCCATTCTTGGCATCCTGTTCATGAACATTACGTTCCACCAAAACGGCTACGCAAACTATGCGTTTTTTGAAGAACCGCTGTTATCAGACACCGTTATTTCACTTTTTAACACGCTGTTCTTAGATGGGCGATTTCGTTCTCTTTTCTGCCTGCTGTTTGGTGCAGGTCTGGCAATTCAATTTGATGCCTGTGAAAAGCGCGGACGCAACTTTCTAGATTTCTCAAAAGCCAGACTTAAATGGCTGCTTGTATTTGGGCTACTGCATGGCGTATTTATTTTTAGCGGCGACATCTTGCTGTATTACAGCCTTTGCGCTTTTTTTATTCTAAAACATTTCACGCTTTCTCAGGATGAACTCAAAAAAAAGAGTATTAATTACCTTATTGTGGGAAGTGCAATCATGGTCGTAGGTGGGCTCGTCATGGCGTTTATTTACAACATGGGGGCTGAATTACCAACACGACCCAGTGAAACATTCAACGGAGAAGCGGCCGTGTGGCAAAGTGGCTATATAACGCAGCTTGGTATTCAAGCATCGTTTATGCTTTCTACCGTTATTGTCGCGCCTTTTACTATGCTATGGCAGTCCATGGGGCTTATGATGTTTGGAGCATACTTGTATAGAGCAGGCTTTTTCGATCACGGCTTCTCGTCACTGGCATTTAAGAAGTTAGTATTGGTGGCTATCGTCACTTCCATCATCACTGCACTTGTGCAAATCTTATTCGAACAGGTGACATTAGATGTGGTTCCCATTTTCACGAGTGTTCCAGCGATTTTCTGCGCTTTGGTATATGCCCACATATTGATAAACATAAAACGAACTGGGGCGTGGTGGTATCAGTCGCTTGTAAACTGCGGCAAAGTTGCGTTCACGCTCTATCTGACCCAATCGATAGTACTAGCAGTGCTCTTCCGCATCCTCATGCCGGCTTATTTTCCAGGTTTTATCTATAACGTGACGTTGCTTGATTTGCTTCTCATCACCATTGCGTTCACCGCAGTACAAGTTATTTTAGCGAACGTCATTACTAAGCACTTCAACCAAGGTCCCTTTGAAGCCCTGTGGCGAAAAATGTATTTGCGCAGTTTTCATAAAAAGCAAAAATTGACACATGATGAGGTCGAGAAGTACACCTAACACGATGCCGCCTACATTTTGAAAACTGCGCCTATACTAAACGGAGTACATTCAGCTAAATAGCGTATTAGAATCTGAACGTCCCTAACAGGGTAGCCGAACCCAACTGGCTTTCATCCGTATCATAGCCTAACCCAAATTCGATAGATGAATGCGGGTTAAACCAATATTGGGTACCCAGTTCAATCACGTTATCCGAGCCGATTACTTCATTGCTTTCATGCAGGTATGTCACACCTACGCTCCAATCGGGGCGAAAATAATAATCTGCATCAAGCTCAACTGAAAATTCGCCATCAAACTGTGTCGCTTTTAATTTGGTGTCCCAACCTGGAGAAAACTGACCAGAACGCTGCCCAAAGCTCGTGTATCGTGCAAACACACTGTAGCTAAATTCTGAGTCAGAACGTTCTTCCCTGATGCCAGCGTCAATAGAACTAAAATACGCTTCATTCAAGTGAAAATACTCTATACCAAGGCCGTATTCCCAATGCGGGTTGGCGAAGGTAGACACCTCTACGGCGTAGCGATTTAACGTTTCTTCAAAATATCTATTGTCGTTAGTTACACGCCCATAACGCCCTCGTACTACCAGCGCATCTGAGTAAAACCACTCGCCTCGCACATTTACGCTGTCGATATTGTCAATACCGAAATAATCTACAGAAACATTGTTAGTTCGCTGGAGATAAGGGCTGATGGACCATGGTTGCTGGTTAATATTTACTGACTCGAAATAGTAGCGATAACTCGCACCGATAAAGTTGTCATCTGCATCGCGGACATCAGAAAAACCTAACGCAATTTCATGTTGAATATCAGTGGACTGGGCGATAGCAGGAAAGGTAGAAATAGCGAGCAAACACGCGCTTAAACGCAACATAGAGCAATATCCTTATTCGTGGCGAGCATCCAAAAAAGCTCACGTTTTTTAGTAGGCCTAACGGTAAATGAGAAAATCATTCATTGCAATATGTGAAGCGGCGACGACATATTTTGTGACAATTTCAGACGCTAACCTAATACCATATATGGTGTAAAAACGAACTAGGGAAAAATTGACTTTCGAACGTCAAGTGGTCGTTTTTGGGGATTGATTACGTAGTAACAAGCATTCATGAGTTTGGCAGGAAATATGAGTAGTGCACCCATCGACGTGGTTAAAAGCTGACGATACCGGCCTTTATTGCGAGCCCGGTGAGTTTTACATTGACCCCATGCATGAGGTAGCAACCGCGCTTGTTACCCATGGACATGCAGACCATGCCCGCGCAGGCCATCACAATGTGTATGCCAGCAAAGAGACATTAGCAATTATGCAAACCCGATATGGCGAAAATATGGCTACTCACCAGTACGCTGTAACGCTTGGTAAAACCGTCGCTTTTAATGAGGTAAAAGCGACGTTTTATCCTGCAGGCCATATTCTCGGATCTACACAAATTCTCATTGAATATGCTGGCTACCGCGTTGTGGTTTCTGGCGACTATAAACGCCGTCACGACCCCACCTGCCCACCATTTGAAGTTGTTCCTTGCGATGTGTTGATTACCGAAGCCACCTTTGGGCTTCCTGTATTTAGACACCCTCCAATAGAGCACGAAATAGAAAAGCTGCTTCACTCATTACGGGTCTTTCCACAGCGGTGTCATTTGGTAGGTGCCTACGCACTGGGCAAGTGCCAGCGGGTTATTCTGGCGCTGCGTGAAGCCGGTTACACCAAGCCAATTTATTTACACGGGGCGCAGCTAAAGCTTTGTCATTTATATGAGCAGTTAGGCATAGACTTAGGTGAGTTAATTCCCGTGTCGGATGTTGCGGATAAAAAAACGCTAGCCGGTGAAATAGTCATTGCGCCCCCTTCGGCATTGGCCGATAGGTGGTCAAGAAGCTTGCCTAATGTGCGCCCTGTGATGGCGTCTGGATGGATGCAAATTCGCGCCCGAGCCAAGCAGAAAAACGCTGAATTACCCCTCATTATTTCGGACCATTGCGACTGGCCAGAGCTAATTCAAACCATTGAAGAAGTAAACCCGAAAGAAGTATGGGTAACCCATGGCCGAGAAGACGCCTTGATGTATCAGGCAGAAAAAATGGGGTTTAAAGCAAGAGCATTGTCTCTTGTGGGTTACGACGAAGAAGATCAAGGAGGCAACTAATGGAGGCATTCAGTAGCTTGCTTGAACAACTTTATTACACGTCTGGAACAAAGGCTAAGGCTCAACTCATTGCTAATTACATCGCTAACACACCAGACCCAGACCGTGGCTGGGCCATTGCCGCTATGGCTGGCACCCTTCGCTTCGACTTTTTTAAGCGCAACACGGTAAAAAATCTGATTACTGAACACACCGACCCTGAACTTTTCGCGATGAGCTACGACTATGTGGGTGAGGTTAGCGAAACCGTAGCGCATTTATGGCCATACAGCGAACCCACAGACTCACTGCCAAGCCTTACGGAGGTGGTTGAAACCTTTAGTTCGGTGAGTAAAAACAAGGTATCCGAAACACTAGCAAACTACTTAACGATAATGACACCTGCCCAGCGCTGGGCGCTATTAAAGCTTGGCACGCGGGGGTTGCGCATAGGAGTGTCCGCTCGTTCTATTAAGCAGATACTGGCCGATTATGGCAATAAAGATGTCAAAGAAATTGAGACGCTGTGGCATGCGGTGACGCCACCTTATACCGAGATGCTTGCTTGGCTAGAAGGCGATGCCGACAAACCTGACATTGAAAATGCGGTGACCTTTCACCCCGTGATGCTTTCGCATCCTATTGAGGACAGCGATATTGATGCTTTCGAGGACAACACATGGCAAATTGAAAATAAGTACGACGGCATTCGTGTGCAGCTTGCTGTTAAATCGGAGCGGTCTGCGACTAAAAAAACCGCTAATAAAAATGCCAGTCAGTCTTCGGATGAGGATACGCCAGATAGAGCGCTCTTCTCGCGCACAGGAGATGACATTAGCCATTCTTTTCCCGACTTACTTGATACGGTTGACGGGAATATGGTGCTAGACGGTGAGTTACTGGTAATTCATAACCTTGAAGGTGGCGCTAATAACGCCACTTCCTCACAGCCGGATGTCGACACCTTTAATGCACTGCAGCAACGCCTCAACAAAAAAAAGCCGAGCAAAGCGCTGCAGGCGTCTTTACCTGTTGGGCTTATCGTTTACGACGCCTTAGTGCTAGATGGCAAAGATTTAACTGAAAAAACGTTGAAGGAACGTCGCCACGCGCTAAATAAGTGGTTTCAACACAATAAAAGCGAACGCTTATTTTTATCGGAAACCCTATCGGCAACCTCCCCTGAAAGCCTCCGAGAACTTCACGCTCACGTTTGCCAGAATCGCGCGGTTGAAGGGTTGATGTTAAAACGCTTGGAGAGTAAATACATTCCCGGTCGCCCCAAAGGCCAATGGTTTAAGTGGAAACGCGATCCGCTCGTTGTCGATGCTGTGATGATGTACGCGCAGCGTGGGCATGGTAAGCGCTCTAGCTTTTATTCCGATTACACCTTTGGCGCTTGGGAAGACAACCAACTACTGCCCATTGGAAAAGCGTATTCCGGCTTCACTGACGAAGAGCTCAAGAAGCTGGATAACTGGGTAAGACGCAATGCTGTGGGGCGTTTCGGACCAGTACGAGAAGTAAAAAAAGAACTCGTTTTGGAGGTGGCTTTTGACGCTGTGCACCCTTCATCAAGGCACAAATCAGGTGTGGCACTGCGCTTCCCTCGAATTCACCGAATTCGTTGGGACAAGCCTGCTGACGAGGCGGACACGTTAGCTAACGTAAAAGCATTAATAGAAAGCTAATACCAGTTCGCATAAATCATTACCCACTCAGTGAGACTTAAAATGCTCATAATCGCGGCGTGTTACCGCGGGTACAGTGGTTCTACATCAAGGTGACACAACAAAGAGTACGGACATTTTAAACCCGGCCTACGGGAAGGCAATGATTTATGCGGATTAATGGTATAAGCCATCAAAAAGCTTCCTAACCAATCCAAAATGGCAGAGAATAAAGTGAGTTATAACGTCAGGCTTGTAGTCTGAATAATACAAAACAATAGGAAGTCGCCATGCCCAAGGCTAGTGAAATTAAAAAGAATAACACCGTGGTATTTGACGGAAAAACCTGCATTGTTCGCGATATTGAACGCTCTGTTCCGCAAGGACGTGCAGGTGGCAGTATTTATCGCATGCGTATGTACGACGTGGTAACAGGTGCAAAATACGACGAGACATTCAAAGACTCAGATACATTGGATATGGCAGACCTTACCCGTCGTCCAGCAATGTTTTCTTACATTGACGGCGATGAGTACGTATTTATGGATAAGGAAGACTACACGCCCTATCACCTCAATAAAGGCAGCATAGAAAACGAGGCCTTATTTATTAATGAAGAAACCGACGGAATTCAGGTTGTTATTGTAAGCGAAGTACCTGTAGCGCTTGACCTGCCTATGAGTGTTGAGCTTGAAGTGGTTGAAACCGACCCTTCAATTAAAGGCGCGTCTGCAACATCACGTACAAAACCGGCCACACTTTCAACGGGATTAGTCGTACAAGTACCTGAGTACATCAGCACGGGTGAATGGATCAAGGTCAACACCGAAGAACGCAAATTCCAAAGCAGAGCCGATAAGCACTAAGCTTATTGAAACAGATTAGTTCGCTAGCCTGTCGCTGAATGGGTAATTATCTATGCGGACTGGTATTACTAAGAATAAAAAAGGGTTCGCTTTGAACCCTTTCTTAATTTTGCTAAAGCCAAGCAGCTCGCTTATTTAGCGATATGTTCCTGAGTAGGTAGCGCACTGAATGCACCGTATTGCGTGACTGTGTACGCACCACAACGAATAGCAAACTCAGTGGCTTCACTTACATTCTCAAAGTTTTCTGCCCACGCATCGAACTCATCGGCATTTTTCACCTTGGTTGAAAGGAAATAAAGGAAGCCGCCAATGAAAGAATCGCCCGCTGCTGTGGTGTCTTTCACATCCATTTTGGGTGATGCTAATGTGCCGCTAAACGACTGAGTGATGTAGTGAATTGGCTCGCCGCCATCGGTAACCAGTACGACTTTCACACCGCTGTCTAACCACTGCTGTACTTTTGTATCAGCGTTTTCTTCGCCATAAAGCTCAGCAAGTTCTTCACGGCTCGCTTTTAAAATAGAGACTTTCTTCGCCGCTTCGTCAATGCGTGCTGGTGCGTTGGCAGTATCGTCCCAAAACGCCGGGCGATAGTTGATGTCTAAGCACACCATCATACCGTTTGCCTTCGCCTTATTTAGAATAAACTCGGTGCCAGGAATAAGTTCAGGGCCAGAAATAGAGCCAGAGCAGAAATGAAGAACCGTATTTTTGTCACAATCGATGGTAGACAAATCTTGCTCTGAAATGTGCTTATGTGCGGCATTATCGACATAAAAGTCAAAAGAGCGCTCGCCATCTTCATCTAAATTTACAAAAGCTAAAGCAGTATTGCCTTCTTGTGTTGTCCACACAAAGTCGGTGTTTACTTTATAGTGCTCCAACATTTCTTTTAGAAATGCACCAAAAGTGTCATCGCCTACCTTTGACACCATCGCACTCTCGCCACCTAATTGAGCTACGGCAACAGCAACATTTGCAGGCGCCCCACCCGCGTAGGGCTGAAATGGTTTCATTGCTGGTATGTTGCCATCTCTGGGCGCTGCGCCTTGGCTTAGCATATCGATAAGCACTTCACCTAAACATAAAATTTTCATACCAGCCTCGCTTAACAAAGTTCAAAAGAGATGTTATTGCTTGTGCAAATAACACAAGGTTAACGAATCGTTAAATAATTGGGGCATAGTATTGTCGAAAGATGCATTTAAATCAACCTAATTGATTTAACATTTTTCAAAAGAATTGTAGGATATGTCTACATCGTTTTAGATTTAGAAAAAAATCTATTTCTGAACAACAAGCTACATTGATTCTTAAATTTGATACACGGCTGGCTTGTCATTAAACTCTAGTTTCTTTTAATGGATAGATTGTAAGTACATTGAATATTGAACCGGCTTTACACCTGCCATCCCAAAAAACGCCTTTACTCCTTGATGATCGGTCAACGAACGAACGAGATATCCTCACACTCATTCGCCGGCGTATCGCCTTACCCAAGGCTGAAATCGCTCAACTGACGGGTTTGTCGGCACAGTCCGCTACTGTCATCATAAAAAAGCTAGAGGCCGATGGTTTGGTCAAACGCTTAGAGCCGATTAAAGGCGGTGTAGGACAGCCAAAAGTTCCATTCGGGCTCAATGCAAATGGTGCATTTGGCATCGGATTGAAAGTGGGACGCCGCAGCTTCGATATGACGCTTATTGACTTAAAGGGCAATGTCAAAGCGACACTCCACGAAAAGTCTGACTACCCTACTGTGAGCAATTTATTGAATTTTGCAAAGCGAGCTTTCAATGTTCTCATGAAAAATCTTAATACCTCTCAACAAAGCCTAGTGAGAGGGTTAGGCGTGGCTATGCCATTTGAGATTTGGAGCTGGGCTGAAGAAGCGGGTGCTCCGAAAGAAGTATTAGAAGAGTGGAAAGAGTTTGATCCTCAAAACGCTCTTGAACAGCGCTTAAACTTACCGGTATTCATAAAAAATGACGCGGGCGCGGCATGCAGCGCGGAAATGTCTTTCGGCAACCCGCAACGCTACGAGAGTTTTTTATATATTTTCGTAGGTACTTTTTTAGGTGGTGGGCTGGTATTAGATAACCAACTGGTAAATGGAAAAACCGGCAATGCTGGCGCCATAGGCTCTTTGCCATTTGGCAGCGATCAGCGCCAGCTAATTACCCAATCTTCGCTCTATTTACTAGAGCGGGCACTCACTGACGCAGGACAAAACGGCAAACATATTTATGAATCGCCATCGCACTGGTCTTGCGACAAGCAGGTGATAGATAACTGGGTAAATGACACTGCCAAAGGTTTAGCATTTGCGACACAATGCGCAATGAGTTTATTGGATTTAGACGGCGTAATTATTGATGGTGCGATGCCTGACGACGTCAAACATTCACTTGTTGAGCGAACTCAAAAGGCAATGCAGGGTTTGGATATGCGAGGCCTTACAGAGATAGGGCTAAGCGCAGGTGTTGTCGGCAGAAAAGCGCAATCTATAGGAAGTGCACATTTAGCGCTACAAGCTAATTATTTCTAACCGCCTAATATCGTAAAAACTTTGGTGGCAAGCAGTATGAAACAACATCGACGCGACATTCTCATTTTAGATGGCGGCAGGAGCCAGTATTGTTGGAGGCTGTTGCGGCATAGGCCCTGAACATATTAAAGCCATTAATGATGCCGTTAACGAGGAACAAGAGTAACGCCCGCGAAGAGCGTTGGTATTATTGGGCAATGTCCCACGCCTTTGAATTAACCGCCAAACAAGTTACTTACGTCGGCATAATAATGACTTAAACAAATTCGTAAGCATTATTTCAAGTGCTATTTCGTGACCACGTTCTTGGCGCCCTTAAGTAGCGCCTCTTTATCAATTTTATTCGGGACTTCCACACCACGTCGTGCTGCGGGCCTCGCTTCAATATTGTTCTTCCAACGAATGAGATTGTCCAAGCCTTCAATGCTAACGCCAGACCATTCGTAAGTGCGCACCCAACACCAGTTAGCCATATCTGCAATACTGTAGTCATCGACCAAATATTCGTGATTTTCTAACCTCCCATCCAGCACGGTGAACAGGCGCCGCACTTCGTTTTGGTAGCGAGCTATCGCTACTGGGATCTTTTCCTCTAGGTACCGATGAAACACGTTGGCTTGGCCCATCATGGGGCCTATACCACCCATCTGAAACATTAGCCACTGAATGACCTGGCTTTTTCGTTTAGCATCGCTAGGCAGAAACATACCGCTCTTCTCAGCGAGATAAATCATGATAGCGCCAGACTCAAAAACAACGTGACCGTCGGCTTCTCTATCAACAATAACAGGGATACGGCCGTTCGGGTTCATTGCCAAAAATTCAGGGGTCTTCTGCTCGCCCTTCATTAAGTTGACTGCATGGGCTGTATATTCTAAGCCCATTTCTTCCAACGCTACCGACGCCTTCCAGCCATTGGGTGTTGCCGCTGTATATAAATCTATCATCAGGCTTTTGCACTCGCTCTGTTACTGACTGCCTCATACCAGCGTGCTAAGTTAACATGCTCTTCGGACATGCGAATGTTAACAACACGCGCAAAATCCATAGCGCATAACGCAGTTATGTCTGCAATAGAAAAAGCATCTCCGGCTATGTATTCTTTCACACCAAGTCGGCGCTCAAGTATGTTGAGATACTTAGACGCATTAATGCCGGCTTCTTTGCCATATTCAGGAACGGGCGTCATACGATCTTTAAAGTACCCTGTCGTATGTTGAAAGCACATGCCAACTTGCATCATGAACGCAAGCTCTACTTGTCGCTGCCACATCGATATCGTCGCTTTTTCAATAGGGGTAGTGCCCATTAGTGGCGGCTCTGGTTGCAACGCTTCAAAGTAAGTGCAAATAGCATCGGTTTCGGCAATACACGTGCCGTCATCAAGTTCTAAGATAGGAATTTTTCCTAACGGGTTTTTAGCACGCATTTCTGCACTTAAGTTCTCCCCTTTTTGAATGTCGACTTGAATATAGTCAACATCAATGCCCTTCTCGGCTAAAAACATGCGTACTCGGCGTGGGTTAGGCGCGGTCTTCGTTTCGTAGATTTTCATAGTGATATAATCAGCCTCGCGAAAAAACGGTGGAAATTTCGATGGAAATAAACGTAGAAACAACAGTGTAAAGTCAGGAACAAAAGCTAGATTAATAATAGTCCCACACGCTTTCAAATCACTTCGTATAGCGGTGGTACTATTCAGCGCTTTTATGGTCCTACCATATGGTTGTCCGTTTAATACGACGTATTAAACATACTCACGTTGTCAACGGCCGGTGAGAACGTGAAGACGTTTAACTTCGTTGGCGGTGAAATGCTGCTCTTGATACGCTAACAGCGCCTGTTCAATTGCAGCGTGTGACAGCCCTTGTTGGATTAGCTCGTCTCTGAAGCGCTTGTATTTTTCTACGTTTTCCTGCCACTGAGCTTGTTGCTCCCACGTTTTGGAAAAGCGCTCTGCCACTTCTGGGCCAAATTCCGCGGCTACAGCATTGAAGCGGTCATTGATATTATTATGCGTCTGCTTGATTTCATTGATGCGTTGCATATTTAACGTTGGTTGAAACGCTTCGCGTTCAGTCCGCCCTGCAGCCTTAATCGATTCCATGATCAGGCTTTTTCTCTCTTCTCTAGAGAGTGCGCTTTCCTGAGCAATGTTTAATCGTTCCAGCGCAGCCTCGTCGACTTGTGCCTCTCGACTGAATAAGTAGTGATATTCGTTGTCGGTGAAATATTTACGCCTTATTTGCTCTCGCTCATCTAGCTTGTAAGTGATATCTCGTAAACTGTGCGTGGACAGTTCGACCTCTAACTCGCCAGTTGATAACGCCACTTTATAATCAACGTATCGAGAAAATAAGTCTGCTGCCATAACGTGAGAATCGCCAGCATATATGGTTTTTGCATGCGTTGCATAGGCAAGCTTAACGACCTCAGGTTGTTCAGAAGTACGTTCAAATATAAAGCGGTCGAAGATGTCTTTAGTGGAGTAGTTCAATATAAAAACGTCTAAACCGGTGCCGGCTAGGTCGGCGATGCTTTGAGCGCTATTCGGGCTTTCATTACGTTTTGTGTACGCCCGCTGACCGTCGAATTTGCTTTTTTCCTGAAGGTTATTGTTCACGTTCTGGACAGGCACGTCGGCTTCAAGCACCCTTGTGTCGTCGTTCACATGCAACTTAAAAGAAATACTTAAAACAAGGAGGACGAAAAGCCCTCCTAGCAGTTTAACGCGCCAGTGCAATGTAACTAACCCCCTCTAAAGGCCGAGGCCTTTGAGCCTGTTCGCCTGGCGAACAAACACGTCTACAGGGTTGGTTTCAAACCAATGAGTTATGCCAAAGCTCTGATTAACTTCATCGAGATGGTTCATTTTATAGTTGTCTTTAAGCACCTTACCTAAATGTGAGCTACACGTTGATACCAGCCCGTCGTTTGGCTCTTTAAACGCAGTGCCAGTGATGGCTAAAAAGGGATCGACAACATCAAGCGCATTGGTAAAAGTTTGTCCTCCACTCCATGAAAAATAGTAAACGCCATTTTCAGCGAGCATCTTTCCGTCGTTACGACAGTATGCTGTGGGCATTCCCTCTGGATATTTTTTATTAAAGGCCACTGAACCCGCCGTTGAAAGCGAGTTCAAGGCAGCGATCGAGTCGGTAGGCTTATCTCTTGGATCTGAACCTGAAGCAATTTCGATAATGTTGGCAAATGCATCAACAACCAGGCCCGTCGCACCTTCACCGACAGAGCCTTCTGAAAAAGCGTCCCGTAGTTGGTCCGCTACCTTGCTTCCCCAATTTACCCCTGCCACTGAGCTTACCGACGCAACTTTTTCTGGCGCAACACTGGCAGCATATCGGGCAGTTGGTCCACCGTGACTATGACCGATTAAGTTTACTTTTTCAGCTCCCGACAATGCCAAAACTTCATCGATGTAAGCAAGAAGCTGTTCGCCGCGCACTTCCGTGGAGTTAGCAGGTGAAACTTCTGCGATATACACGACAGCACCATTTCTACTGAGTTTATGCGGCACTTTATAAAAGTAATCCACAAACAGAATGTCCTCAAAACCAAATAGGCCATGAACAAGTACAATCGGGTGCTTAGTTTTCGCGTAGGTGCTTGCATGTGCATGTCCTGAAAAGCCAAAGGCTAAGCAGAACAAGGTAAGTATAGCCACGAGCGTGCGCTTTCTTATTTGCATTAACAGTGTGTTATTACTTGGTGTCATCGAGTGTGCCCCATAATTATGGTAAAAATCTGGTCTGTGGTCAGACCTTTGTTATAATTATGTAAACACAATGTGAAGATCAAGTATTCATTCTAAGTTTTAATGCATCGCCTCCATGAATCAGCGTCATCATTAGGGTGTATAGGTATATAATAGTCATTAAATTCAGTACGCTAGCAGTGAAAAAAGGGTATGCAGCTATATACCATTCACTGTTTTCATACAAAACATAAGCATTACTTATAGCTTGCTATTTTGCTTTGGAATACGCTTGTATGAAGTTTACGGCGAGACTCGATGTCGTTAACCATTCACCTCTCAATGGTTTTAATTTCATTCCCACTTGATGTTTTAAAGAGAATGCTTCGCCAACCCACTGTGTAAGCTCGCTTGGCTTTACAAACTTTCTCCAATCGTGAGTACCTATGGGTAAATACCGCATCACATATTCGGCGCCTACAATGGCGATGACAAAGCTTTTTAACGTTCTGTTTAACGTGGCCAATATTAGAAGCCCACCGGGTTTGACCAAGCTCGCACATTCCTCGATGAGTTGCTGTTGATTTGGCACGTGCTCTACCACTTCAGCATTGATAACAACGTCATACTGGCGACCCTCTTGAACCACTTCGCTAGAAAGCATGTGTCTGTAATTGACATTCACACCATTTTTTTCCGCATGTCGCTTAGCAACTTCCACACTCACCGCACTGGCATCTATACCAGTAACGTGTGCGCCTAATTCTGCCAATGGTTCACTAATAAGCCCACCGCCACTGCCAATGTCAATCATTGACAGTGTCGAATAATCCAAGGGCGAGCTCCCCGTTCTGAAATGATTTTCTATCTGCGCTTTTATGACTTCCAATCTCGCTCGATTAAATGCTAAAGCGGTTTTATATTTTCCTTTGGGATCCCACCAAGATTCAGCAAGCGCATCAAAACGCGCTATTTCATCCTCAGAGAAATTATTTCCGCCTGTTTTTTTACTTTTATCGAGCACGACTTTTTACCTTTCAACGTAATTACATTACAGCTTTGTAGTTGACCCGTAGCGCTTGGGGTCATAAGGTGAATGCAGTAAGAGCTATGAGTTTTGTGAGATATGCATTCTTATATTTCGACAAAGCGACATTATTGTAGTGATACGTAGTAAGAGAGGGTTCTGATTTTGGCGAACGCAAAAAATGTTTATGGCCGTCCGCTCCAGCTGTGCTGTGGAAATACGGGTTTTACGCGAGAAGGATTTTGTTATGTGCCCGATGCAGATGTCGGCAACCACAGCGTTTGTGCCGTCGTCACCGATGAGTTTCTTCAATTTTCATTACGACAAGGCAATGACTTAATCACACCTTGGCCAAGTATGACGTTTCCCGGCTTGCTTTCTGGCGACAGATGGTGCTTATGCGCTGCACGTTGGTTACAAGCCTATGAAGCTGGAGTAGCGCCTAAAGTTCGTCTTGAAGCGACTCACCAAAAGGCGCTTGATGTTATCCCGCTATCATTGCTAGAAGAGTACGCGGCGGATTAGCCGATTAACCACATGCTCTATCCATAAGAGCGCTGACAATTCGTCGCTATAGGCGTCTATCTACCCGGCTGTCTTATACCAATGCATTTATTGTGGTGTACGAATTACCATCAGTCGGGTTTCTGACATATCTTCAATCGCGTAGCGAATGCCTTCACGCCCTAACCCCGAATCTTTTACGCCGCCATATGGCATGTTATCAACACGCCAGCTAGGTACGTCACCAATAACAACGCCACCTACTTCCAGCACGTCCCATGCCTTGTGTGCTTTGTAAATATCGCGGGTAAATACACCAGCTTGCAGTCCATATCGGCTGTTGTTTACTTCTTTAAGCGCTTCATCATAGTCGTCAAAAGGCGCTAATATCGACAAGGGGCCAAACGCTTCTTCCGCGCTGGCATCGCAGTCTTTTGGCACGTTTTCCATCACCGTGGCTTGGAGCATAGCCCCCTCTCTGGTACCACCGCATAGAATGGTTGCGCCTTTGTCTTTTGCCTCTTCAATCCAGCCGTGGAGGCGCTCAGCCTCGCCTTCTGAAATCATTGGGCCAATAAACGTATCTTCCTTAGATGGGTCGCCAGAGACTAGCGCCTTCACTTTTTCTACGTAGCGTGACTTGAACTCGTCATATATCTTACTGTGCACCAGTAGACGCTGTACGCTGATACAGCTTTGCCCTGATTGATAATAAGCACCAATAATGACGCGTTCGATTGCATCTTCGATATCTGCATCTTCATCAATGACACAGGCAGCGTTACCACCAAGCTCCAATACCACAGGTTTTTTGCCTGCTTTCGCTTTCAGTGCCCACCCTACATCGGGTGAACCCGTAAAACTCAGCAACTTCAAACGATCGTCGGTAGTAAACAAATCTGCACCATCTCGACTGCAAGGCAAAATTGAAAATGCCCCTTTCGGTAAATCAGTTTCAGCTAAAACCTCACCGATAATTAAAGCACCTATCGGCGTGCGCGATGCCGGCTTAAGAACAAACGTACAGCCGGCTGCGATGGCCGGGGCTACTTTGTGCGCTGCTAAGTTTAGCGGGAAGTTAAAGGGCGATATAAACGAACATGGACCTATAGGGACTTTTTTGGTCATTCCTTGATACCCTTTGGCCCGGGCAGAGATTTCTAAATTCACCGTTTCGCCATTAATGCGAACTGACTCTTCGGCCGCTATTTTGAAGGTATCAATAAGGCGACTTACTTCACCTTTAGCATCTTTTATGGGCTTTCCAGCTTCAATACATAGCGCTTGCGCTAATTCATCCGCCCGTTCTGTAAAGCGTTTAACACAGTGCTCTAATACCGCTTGTCTTTCATAGGGTGCCATAGCGGCCATCGCGGGCTGTGCTTTTTCAGCAGCCGCAATCGCTTTGTCGATAGTATCAACATCAGCCATAGCGACTTTTGTTGCGACCTCGCCGGTGTACTTATTCGTCACCTCCAAATCAGTATTAGCGTATTCAGGCTCACTGGCGAGATAATAGGGGTAGCTTTCCTTCAACATTTTTTCACTCCTTTCGGTTATACCAAATTACATGCGCTCAATTAGAGCTTTGCACTCAATTCTTTAATAGTATGGTTTAGGGTTTTGTCATTCATACTATAATCAACTGGGCAATCGATAATATGCACACCTTTCGTGTTTAAACACTTATCAACCATGTGAATCAGTACACTCGTATCATCCACTCGCCAGCCCTGAGCACCATAACTTTGCGCATACTTCACAAAATTAGGGTTACCGTAATCTAAACCAAATTCATCAAACTTCATGTTTGCTTGTTTCCATTTGATCATACCGTAAGCATCGTCGCGCAAAATGACCACAACAAGGTCGAGCTTAAGCCTAACGGCCGTCTCAATTTCTTGGCTATTCATCATAAAGCCACCGTCGCCACATACGCTTAAAACAGGCGCGTCGGGGTTGACTAACTTTGCCGCAATCGCAGAGGGCAAACCCGCGCCCATCGACGCTAACGCATTGTCTAAGAGCAGCGTATTTGGGTGATAAGCGGGATAGTTTCTAGCAAACCAAATTTTATATATACCGTTGTCTAACGTAACAATGCCGTTATCAGGCATCACTTTACGTATATCGCGCACCAGGCGCTCGGGTAAAATAGGGAATCTGTCATCATCCTCAGCTTCAGCGCGGTGATCGACATACGCTTGGTGTACGTCTTTATAAAAATCAAGTTTCCAACTTTCTTGCGGCGTAACCCCTTCTTTTATTTGCCAGATGCTATTGGCGATATCCCCTACCACTTCAAGCTGTGGGAAATAAACAGGGTCTACAGCGGCGGAATCAAAATTCACATGAATCACTTTTTTATCGTTGTGATGCATGAAAAACGGCGGCTTTTCAACTACATCGTGACCTACGTTGATAATGAGATCTGCACGCTCAATCGCTCTGTGAACAAAGTCACCATCAGATAACGCCGTGTTTCCAGCGAAACGTGAATCGCTCTCGTTCAACACGCCTTTACCCATTTGTGTAGTGACAAATGGAATACAGGTTTTATCTACAAATTCTCTCAGCATTTTTGCCGTGAGTTTGCGGTTTGCCCCTGCGCCAATAAGCAGTAAAGGCGATTGCGCCCCTTGTATCATATCGATAGCGGAAGCAATGGCTTTATATTCGGCAATGGGACGACGGGTTACGCTAGGTTTTAATAGCGGCGCGCTGGTTTGCTCTGCCGCAATGTCTTCTGGAAGTTCGATATGCACCGCGCCAGGGCGCTCTTCTGACGCTAACCGAAAGGCCTCTCGCACGGTTGAAGGAATTCTGTCTCCACTGACCACTTGATTAGTGAACTTAGTAATAGGGCGCATCATGTCGACAATATCAATTACCTGAAAGCGCCCTTGTTTACTTGTCTTAATCGGCTTTTGGCCCGTTATCATTAACATAGGCATGGCGCCTAATTGAGCGTATGCCGCAGGGGTAACGAGGTTAGTTGCACCTGGGCCAAGTGTTGAAAGACACACTCCCACCTTTCCAGTAAGCCTGCCATACGTGGCGGCCATGAAACCTGCACCCTGTTCATGTCGAGTGAGTACTAGCTTAATAGACGAATTTCGTAATGATTCTAGTAAGTCGAGGTTTTCTTCCCCGGGAATACCAAAAACATATTCTACGCCTTCCGCTTCTAATGCTTTTACAAATAAGTCTGACGCTTTCATGTAAGGCACGCTCCTTGTAGAGGGGAGTTGTTTGAATAGTTTCTGGTTTATTCCTACGACACTCGCATCAAAAACGATTGGTATTTTTTGTGACTCGCCAGTTAATCGACCTGAGGTTTCTTCATTAAATGTTCGTAAAACAAGACAGCCTCGGTATTAGGGCGTGAGCGAAATGACAGACACAAACACGGCAACATGTTGGACCTATAGGAGGGCGGTCGACGCTATGATTGACGATTTGGCCAAAGTATTATTTGCATTGCCTGCCGAGCTTAGGGGTTTTCATTTTCCCATTGAGCAAGTTTAGCTTGAGTAGCGGCATCAACATTTGCTTTGTTTTCACCTATCCACCAGCGCTCCATAATGCGAACGTTTTTTTGATTCGCTTTGTAAAATATATCCACGATATCACCGATGAAAGGAATAAAGCCCAAGCCAAAATCGATGGCTGAGTTTTTCACCATTTGTGCAACTAATGCTTTAGGCATACCCAGAGACTTGCCGAGCCAAACGATACGAAGTGAAACAAAGAGCATCAGCGCGTCACCTGCCCCTGGGATAAGACCAACAATGGAGTCTAAACCTATTCGAATAGGAATAAAGGGAAGCTTTACCGCAGTATCAAGTAAGTTCGCCAACTTTTGTGCTTTGAGTAATGCATTTGGTGCTTTAACGTCCACGTTAATATCTCCTTTTAACGTTGTTGCCTAAACCCGAAGGCATTGGTTAATCTGTGGGCGCCTAAAAAGGGGCAGCCCACAGCATGTAGAAAGTTTTAGCTGTCAGTGAGATGTTGTGAAAGCTGTTATTTTTCTGCCCCTAGCGCTCTTGCTAACCCTGCACGAAGGCCGTTGTCCGAGGCGACGGTCCATCCATGCAAGTTTTCTTGCACTATATCAAAAAGCACATCAATGTGTTCTTTGTCGCTGTTAAGGGCAGCGATGTATTCGTACCGCTCACCACCGGCTTCCATAAAGTACTCGCGGTTCTCCTCACCGATTTCTTCAATCGTTTCAAGACAGTCTGCTGAAAAGCCAGGGCACATCACTTGAATTGATTTCACACCCTGCCCTGGCAGAGATTTTAAGGTTTCATCTGTATACGGTTTTAACCACTCTTCTCGACCAAACCGAGACTGGAAAGTTGTCATGTATTCATCATGAGATAGCCCTAACTTCTCTGCGAGTAAACGCGACGTCTTGTGACACTCACAGTGGTAAGGATCGCCGTTCATTAAATATCGTTTGGGTATACCGTGATACGACAATATAAGTTTGTCTGCTCTCCCATGGGTTTCCCAGTGCGCTTTAACTTTATTGGCAAGCGCAGTAATAAAGTTTTCTCGGTCGTGATAGTGATTAACAAAGCGAAATTCAGGTAACCAGCGACGTGAGGAGAAATCTTTTGCTATAGCATCAAAAGTAGACCCCGTTGTTGATGCGCTATATTGAGGATACAGCGGAAGGACGACAAGTTTACGTACGCCTTTAGCAAGCATTGCGTCGATAGTGTCGCCTATGGCCGGCTTGCCGTAGCGCATAGCAAAGTCAACAATCACATCATCGCCATACTGCGCTTTACAGCGTTCTGCTATGGCACTCGCCTGGGCTTTTGTAATTGACATCAGCGGAGAGCCTTCTTCAGTCCATACCGTTGAGTACGCTTCGGCTGAACGCTTTGGGCGGAAATTTAAAATAATACCGTTAAGAATAAACCACCAAATCGCTTTTGGTACTTCAACCACTCGAGGGTCGGAAAGAAACTCTTTCAAATAGGGGCGCAATGCCTGTTTGGTTGGTGCTTGCGGTGTTCCCAAATTTGTTACAAGCACGCCTATCTTGTCAGCTTGCCCGTGGGTGAAACCGTTATTCGATTTATATTTCATGTATTCTTAGTCCGAGAAGTACTGCGCTGTATTCGTATTATACTGAATTAACGTCGATTATGATCTTTGATAAGACCAAAAAAGTGCGATTGCAATAATAGATTTTAGACATTAAAAAAGCGGTAAATGTTCGAAAATACTTTTCAAAAACATCACCGCTTTTAAGCTTGCCACTGATTAAACTGGGCGTTTTTTGCCAAGCTATTTAGGGCTGATAATACGTCGCCGCGCCTGGACCAACCGGCATTCCAAGTAGGAACACCCAAATGTAGAATAAAACGGTCCAACCGACGATAAACACCATAGAGTAAGGCAGCATCATCGCGATGAGCGTACCCATCCCTAAATCCTTTTTGTACCTTGCTGCCATCGCCAAAATCAGCCCGAAATAACTCATCATTGGCGCAATAACGTTAGTCACTGAGTCGCCAATGCGATAGGCCGCTTGTATGACTTCAGGCGCATAACCAATAAGCATAAGCATAGGTACAAATATAGGTGCAGTTACTGCCCACTGTGCAGAGGCACTGCCCAGTGACAGATTCACCACGCCACACATCAAAATGAATAGGATAAATACCGCTGGTCCGTCTAACCCAGCAGCTTGTAGCAATGCAGCCCCTTTGACCGCTAACACTGTGCCTAAGTTAGTCCATTTGAAAAACGCCACAAACTGCGCCGCGAAAAACACAAGGGTAATGTAAAGACCCATGGCTCCCATGCTTTTAGACATGGCATCGATAACGTCTTTATCGTTCTTCATTGATTGAGTGACTTTACCGTACACAAAACCGGGAATAGCGAAGGTGATAAAAATGAATGCAACGATCCCTTTAAGGAACGGAGAGCCGGCGACTTCACCGGTTTCAGGATTACGCAAAATGCCGTTCTCTGGCACAACGGTCAGCGCTAATATGGCACACACCGCAACAAAAGAAATACCGGCCCAACGCAAACCTTTCTTTTCCAGCTCAGTAGGTGCATCCATCGTTTGCTTACCCAAGTCTATTGATGCTTCGCTAGAATCGTAGTGTCCTAATCGAGGCTCAACAATCTTTTCCGTCACCAACGCGCCCATGATTGCCACCACGAAGGTACTGATAAACATGAAATACCAATTTACTTCTGGCCCCACCATATAATCTGGGTCAATCATATGCGCTGCCGCTTCAGTAATCCCCGAAAGAAGCGGATCGACAGTACCGAGCAATAAGTTAGCGCTGTAGCCGGCGGACACCCCCGCAAAGGCAGCCGCTAGGCCTGCTAAAGGATGGCGCCCTAGAGAATGAAAGATCATCGCGGCTAGAGGAATAAGCACCACATAGCCAAGTTCGGATGCTGTGTTTGAAATAATCCCTGCAAACACAATTGCGAAAGTGACGGCACGCTTAGATGCATTCATAACTAACGCACGCATAGCCGCAGATAAGAGGCCAGAATGTTCAGCCACTGAAACACCCAAGAGCGCAACGAGTACAGTACCGAGCGGCGCAAAACCGGTAAAGTTTGTGACCAAGCCGGTGACGATGCGCTGAAGCCCTTCTGCACTCATAAGCGATATCACTTCAATCATGCCGTCTTCTTCACGTCCTTTCGCGCCAACAGGACGCGGATCGGCAACAGCAATATCGAAGAAACCTAATATTCCGCTTAACACCACAATAAAGAGTGAAAGTAAAGCGAATAATGTAACAGGATGCGGAAGAAGGTTTCCTAACCATTCTACCGTTGCGAGAAATCGAGAAAATAACCCGCCTTGTCCGCCGTTTTTGTCGGCAGACGCTGAATTTGTGTTTTCCGTTGTCAAAATCTTCCCTCTGTCGTTTATTTACGTCTACTACATTAATGTTAGTGCTGGGAAGGCACTCACTTAATACAGAAATAGTGACGTGTTTTAATTGTAGTCAGGCGTTATTTTACCCGATTTAGTGAAAATTTGGCAGTGAAGAGGGAAAATGAAGGGTTATCTCGCTGTACAACTTTCTGACAGGCGCTTTAAAGAAGAAAATAAAATATAAAAATCATTCACTTATTTTGTTCTGACGTAAAAAAGCCAGTCTTATAGACTGGCTTTTTGAAACATCAACAAAGAAAAACTAGTTTCCTTTAGACTGATTCATATATTTAAAGAAATCACTGTCAGGCGCTATAACCATAACGTCTTGCTTACTGTTGAAGCTCTTTTTATACGCATCCATACTGCGCAAGAAACTGTAGAAGTCAGCATTCTTTGAATATGCATCAGCGTAAATCTGCGCTGCGATTGCATCACCTTCACCGCGGAGCTGTCGAGCATTACGTTCAGCATCAGCAAGCATAACCGTTACTTTAGCATCAATGTTCGCCTTAATAACTTCAGCCTGCTCTTGACCCTCAGAGCGATGCTCACGGGCTACTGCGGCACGCTCTGCACGCATACGCTGGAAGATTGAATTACTTACCTCGGTAGGTAAATTAATCTGTTTCACTCGTACGTCAACGATTTCAATACCCAGTTCATCAGACGACGTTGACGCCTGCTCCATCGCTTGATTCATAAGCGCGGAACGCTCGCCAGAAACAATTTGCGCGATGGTACGAGTACCGAACTCAGAACGAAGACCGTTATTCACCTTTTGCTTTAATAGCGCTTCAGCCTGCAGCTTGTTACCACCTGTTGATAGGTAATAACGGGCAAAGTCATCAATGCGCCATTTAACGTAAGAGTCAACAATAAGGTCTTTTTTCTCACTTGTTACAAAGCGATCAGGTGTTCCGTCAAGGGTTTGGATGCGCGCATCGAGTACGCGTACCGAGTCAATAAACGGCAGTTTAAAGTGAAGACCCGGCTCAAACACTTTAGTGTCGCCCGTTGCATCGTCTCTTTGTACTTTACCAAATTGAATAACAATAGCGCGTTCGCCTTCTTTAACCGCAAACAGAGAGCCTGATGCCAGTAAGACAAGAAGAACAAATACTGCAATTAATAGATTCTTCATTATGCTTATCTCCCCTCTCTGAAGCTGTCACCGCGAAGGCCCGAAGTAGGCGAGCTATTTCGACTGCGACCATTCGCATCCGTTACAGGCGCCTGTAGGCCTTCTAACGTACTGCGTGAACGCTCTTTAGATGTAGACTGTTGACGCTCCATGATTTTATCAAGGGGTAAGTACATCATGTTGTTACCGCCTTTACTGTCCACCATGATCTTGCTCGTACTGCTCAAAACTTCTTCCATCGTCTCAAGATAAATACGTTCACGTGTTACCTGTGGCGCGCGTTCATATTGAGGAAGAAGCTCTTTAAAGCGGGCAACTTCACCCTGCGCTTCTAATGTGACCTGCTCTTTATACGCTTGAGCCTCTTCGTTCATACGATTCACTTGTCCGCGGGCGCGAGGTTCGATTTCTCTCGCATATGCTTCCGCTTCGCGTATGAAGCGTTGTTCGTCTTCTTGCGCAGCAATCGCATCGTCGAACGCGTCTTTAACTTGCTCTGGCGGACGCGCGTCACGGAAGTTCATATCAATGATCGAAACCCCCATGTTATAAGGTTCGATAATCGCTTGAAGTTCTTCCCATACGCGCTGACGCGTTACTTCACGACCATCGGTAAGTACATCATCCATCTTCGAATGACCCACCACGTACCGGATTGCACTGTCTAGCGATTGACTAAGGCTTTGCTCAGGGCTTTCAACAGCAAACGTCCAACGGAATGGATCAACAACGCGGAATTGCATTTCCATCTGTACGCTTACCACGTTCTCATCTTCTGTCAGCATAGAGCCAGAAGACGATTGATCGCGAATTGACTGAACGTCGACAGGGATCACGGTGTCAATGAACGTTGGCGCCCAGCGCAGGCCCGGCTCAACTTGCTGATAATACTCACCAAAGCGAAGTACCACGCCACGCTCCGCTTCGCGAATTGTGTAGAAGCCGCTAATAAACCAAATCACAACGAGCAGGCCGACTAGAATACCAGCGCCGATGCCGCCAAGGCTTTTACCTGAGCCGCCACCGTTACCACCTGACTTTCCAAACTTACCGAATAAGTTTTTAAATACATCGTCTAAATCTGGGGGACCTTGTTCTTTCCCCCCGCGATTTTTCCACGGGTCGTTATTATTGCCACCCGGCTCGTTCCAAGCCATGCTGATACTCCATAGATTACTGTTATATTTTTAAATTTCTCATGCTCAACGCAGTGACTAGCACTGGCTAATGTCGCACAACATACTCTGATATTCCGTTTTCCAGACGCTTTTCTAGTCTGTTCCAGTCAGCCGCGGGCATTCGTACATCAACAACCCAGTCTCCCTGACTGTCGTACTCTTCACTGGCAATGCAGTTAAGTTCATACAATACACCGCGTAATCGACTTTGAGCAGGGGGAATTTTCAACGTGTAATTGACCATGCTCTTGCCTAAACATTCGGTTAAAGCTTGGCTTAATAATTCTGTCCCTTCACCGGTCTGTGCAGAAAGCCACACTCGAACCGGCACGCCCTCGTCGTTTCTTTCTATACGGGGATTCACGTCGTCTAGTTTATCAATCTTATTACAGATTAGTAATTGTTGGATCTCTCCCGCCTCAATTTCTTCAAGAACGTTATTCACCTCGTCCATCGTTTCGCGGTACTTTGCATCAGCAACATCAACCACATGGAGGAGTAAATCGGCTTCTTGTGTTTCTTGAAGCGTCGCTTTGAACGCCGCAACAAGGTCATGAGGAAGATGACGAATAAACCCTACGGTATCGGCTAAGATAGCAGGACCGACGTCTTTCAACTCAATTTTGCGCAAAGTAGGATCAAGCGTTGCAAACAACTGATCGGCAGCATAGACGTGAGAGTCGGTAATGGTGTTAAACAGGGTTGATTTACCCGCGTTCGTATAGCCAACTAAGGATACCGTAGGAATTTCTGCGCGTTTACGTGAGCGGCGCCCCTGCTCCCGTTGTTTTTGCACTTTTTCCAAACGACGAAGAATGGCTTTTATACGCCCGCGAAGTAAACGTCTGTCTGTCTCTAGCTGCGTCTCACCTGGGCCGCGAAGACCGATACCACCTTTTTGACGCTCAAGGTGAGTCCATCCTCTAATAAGACGCGTTGAGATATGTCTCAATTGTGCTAATTCAACCTGGAGCTTTCCCTCGTGGGTTCTCGCGCGTTGCGCAAAGATATCGAGAATCAGCCCCGTTCTGTCTAACACCCGGCATTTACACACGGCCTCTAAATTACGCTCCTGAGAAGGAGAAAGGGCGTGGTTGAAAATAACAACGTTGGCATCGTGTGCCCTAACTGCAGCTGCTATTTCCTCTACCTTACCTGAACCGACAAAGTATTTAGCAAGAGGCGCCGTGCGTGAAGTTGTAATAACTTCTGCCGCATTCACCCCTGCTGAAGACACAAGTAATTCAAGCTCACTTAAGTCCTCTTTTGAGTCTTCATCGGAAAAATTTACATGAACAAGTACAGCCTGTTCACCGGCTTCATAACGGTCAAACAAGCGCGTTACCTTTTAAATTATTCACCTTTAGTATTTTCAGAATCTCCTGCGCTAGGCATAGTAATAGCGCGTGCTGGAACAACAGTAGAAATTGCGTGCTTATAAACCATTTGGCTTACTGTGTTCTTCAGTAAAATAACGAACTGGTCGAATGATTCAACCTGCCCCTGAAGTTTAATACCATTTACCAAATAAATTGATACTGGAATACGTTCCTTACGCAAAGCGTTCAAGAATGGGTCTTGTAAAGATTGCCCTTTAGCCATTTGATATCCTTAGTTTTTATTATTCGTGATAGAGATTTCACTACCACTGCACGTCTAATGTATACCACACTCAACTATTTAAAGTGTGACTTTCGCTGTAATTTTAGTCAAATTATCGTTAGCAAATGTGTCAAGCCAAGTCACTTGCTCCCATCCCCTCAACCATGTGAGTTGGCGCTTAGCAAGTTGTCTTGTTGCAATTATGCCTTTTTCACGCATTTCAGCGTAGCTCAACTGACCATCAAGGTACTGCCACATTTGCCTATACCCTACTGAACGAATAGAAGGTAACGCCTCATGTAGATCACTACGCTCATAGAGTTTTAATACTTCTTTTTCGAACCCCTGCTCCAACATTGTGTCGAAGCGAGTTGCGATACGCGTGTGCAGCACTGCTCGTTCTGCGGGCGCTATGGCAAATTGTGCAATATTATAAGGGCACTTATCACCCTCTTGTTGTTGCCAATATGTCAACGTTTTGCCAGTACTTCTAAACACTTCAAGTGCACGCGTAATGCGCTGGGGATCATTAGGGTGGATTCTCTCACCACTAACCGGGTCTACACTACGTAATTCATCGTGTAATTTAGACCAACCCAGGCGTTGCGCCTGCTCTGTTATTTCATCACGAACGTTCTCGTTTGACTTAGGTAGTGGCGAAATTCCATTTATCAAGGCATTAAAGTACATCATTGTACCACCAGCCAAAATTGGCACCTTTCCACGCGCTAAAATATCGCCAATCAGAACGTTAGTATCCTTCACAAATTGTGACACAGAATACGTTTCTACGGGGTCGATAATATCGATAAGGTGATGAACAACCCCCGCTCTTTCCTCAAGCGTTGGCTTTGCTGTGCCAATATCCATGCCCTTGTAAACAAGTGCAGAATCGACACTGATCACCTCACTCTCGACCTGTTGAGCAATCTCGAGTGCCAAGCCTGTCTTTCCAGACGCTGTAGGACCCATGATAGCAATTACGGGTAATGCAGAATTTATGCCACTGGACATATTATTCTCCCCATACATCTAGCACTCGTTTCAACGAGCGCACTTTAGCAAATTGCTCAATAATTTCCCATTGTTTAACTTCGCTTTGCTGATCCAACCAGTACCACACTTCATTCTGCACATCTTCATCAAAGACATGGTTAGGCAACGCAAGTGAGCCAATCACACTATCGAACGTGCTGCAATTCTCACTTGGCGCCAGAGTTAATAGGTGCTCGAACCATCTGAGCCAAGGAAAATGTCGTGTCCCAGCAGGTACTTGCTGTAAGCGATACTTTCCTGCCACCCTATTTACTTCGAAATGAGATGCGTTTAATAACGCCAGAAGGCGTTCGCTAACGTTCTCAAGTGATACAGCAACGGGCATAAGTAAAGGCTGACTATGTTCTGCTTTTAAAAATAGCTCCCTCAGCCAGATACTGGCAACTTTACTCACAGAAAGAAGGTAAATTTCTTCAGTTTTTGGGTAAATCCTTTGGAATGAAGAAAGATTGATACACGCGATAGCGGCTTGGTTATGCTCATCATTTGCAAAATTGTCGCTATTTGGCGTCATCAACGCGTTATAGCTAGACTGGTATGCGGCAATTGGTCCTCGACTTTGTCGATGAGTAGCGCCGCTCGCTCTGCTATTTACACCCATTTTTGCTCCACCCGAAAATGACGGTGCGTGAGGCATTGATGTTGAACTAGAAAGCGTATCCCGTGACACCGGTGGCGAAGAGTATGAGGTTGATTCACTAAATGATGGTGAGCTGACCTCAGCATGAGTCTGTAATGGTCTTATATAATCGTGCGCTACCTCGGCAGACATAAACCCACCGCTGGAAAGCGACTTGGCGCTCGAATCAGATAAAGGTTGCTCACCCGTTATTGCATGTAATGCATCCCCAACAGTTTTAGAGATAAAATCATGGACTAAGCGGCCTTGTTGAAATCTAACTTCATGCTTGGCTGGATGCACATTAACGTCTACATCTTTAGGGTCAACGGTGAGATAGACAACAAAACTGGGTTGCTCAATGACGCCCCAGACCGTCTCATAAGCTTGGCGAATTGCATGCATGATAAGCTTATCGCGCATACCTCTTCCATTGACAAAACTGAACTGGCAATCGTTGCTACTTCTCAGCATAGTTTCATTGCCTAACCAAGCATCAATGTGAAGCCCTTCATATTCGGCATCGATGTGAACAGCGTTTTGAATAAATTTTTGACCCACAACAGAAGCAATTCGACTTGCCAGGCTTCCTTCCTTATCAGCGACAAAACGTCTTGCAACCTTATCATTATGCTTGAGAATAAAAGACACCTCGGGATGACTGAGCGCGATACGCTTGATGACGTCTTCTATGTGCTGAAACTCTGTTTTTTCCGTGCGTAAAAACTTGCGCCTTGCAGGGGTGTTATAAAACAGATCTGCCACATCAATAGTCGTTCCAACCGGGTGGGCAGCGGGCTGAACATTCACCGCCATATCTCTACCTTCGCAGTAAGCCTGCCAAGCCTCGGTTTGTGACTCGGTTCGCGAAGTCAGCGTTAATCGGCTTACCGAACTGATACTGGCCAAAGCCTCGCCGCGAAAACCAAGGGATAAAATCTGCTCTAAATCATCAAGGGTAGAAATTTTGCTCGTTGCATGACGGCTCAACGCCAACTGTAATTCACTTTTGACTATGCCCGACCCGTTATCTTTTATTCGAATTCGCTTGTGACCACCTTTTTCAATGTCTACTTCGATTTTCGTCGCTCCGGCATCGAGACTATTTTCAAGTAGCTCTTTAACCACAGATGCGGGGCGTTCCACCACTTCACCAGCGGCAATTTGGTTGGCTAGTTGGGGAGATAAAAGCTGTATAGGCAAAGGGCTACCCTATGAAATAATTAATAGATGAGAGGCGACGGACGGCGAATCAATTAAAACGCTAATGAGGCGTTACGTGCTCGGTATATTTAGTACTTGCCCGACGCGAACAACGTCGCTTGAAAGCGCATTCGCTGCTTTTATGCTGCTTACTTTCACATTATAACGCTGCGCTAGTAAAGATAAGGACTCACCACTTCTTACCTTGTGAGTACGGTTGTTCGCTTTTTCTTGTGCCCATAGTGTACCATCAGGAGGAACTTGCTTGAAGTAACGCTTGGTTGCATTGAACATAGCAGTAGCCAAACGTTCGCGATATTTAGACCAGTTTAAGTTCTTTTCTTCTTGAGGATTAGAAATAAAACCAACTTCCACCAGGATAGAAGGGATATCAGGCGCGGTTAAAACTGCGAAGCTCGCCGCTTGCGGTTTCCTTTTGTGGAGACTGGTTACCTGCTTTAATTCCTCAACCACTTTGTTTCCTAGGTCATGACTGGTTGCCATGCTGTGATCCATAGAAAGACCGAGTATCGTTTCAGTCAAGTAGCGTTCACTTGATTTATCATTAATGACTTCAGCAGCGCCCCCTAATAATTCTGAATGACGCTCTGATTTTTCAAGCCATCGGCCTAATTCCGTATCAGCTCTTCGCATAGACAGCACCCAAACAGAACCGCCTCTAGGCTGTGGTTGACTGAATGCATCGGCATGAATAGAAATAAGCAAGTCAGCTTTCTTCTCTCTTGCGATTTCTGGCCGACGGTTTGGCGAAATATAATAATCATCGCTGCGCGTCATGATAGCCCGCATTCCGCGCTCTTTGTTTATCATGCTTTCAAGCTTCTTAGCGATGCTCAGCGTTATGTGCTTTTCAAATGTTCCTGCAGGTCCAACTGAGCCTGGGTCGTGCCCGCCGTGGCCCGCATCTATTGCCACGATGATATCTCTGTCGCGAACACTTGTTGAGTCGTCAAGCACAACCGAGCTTGTCGAGGCAGTTAATGAAGGCAATGTCTGTGGCGCGCTATCGGGTAAATCCACCACTAACCTGTGACCATATGCCCCCTCAGGTGACATAGCAAAGAGCGAAGGTTTGGTATCCCTGTTAAGTTCAAGGACAACCCTTGCCGATGATTTGTTTTTTGGCGTGGAATAACGCAGCTTATCGATAAGGTTGCCGCTGTTCTCAACATCAGAAAGCGAAAAGGAATCTTTTGTGTCGTTGAGGTCAATAACTAGGCGATGAGGGTTCTTTAGCGTGAAGTAGGTAAACTCTGGCGCCGTCTTCATATCAAACACTACGCGCGTATTGTCCGTCGACGGCCATATTCTTACTCCGTCGATGTTATTTTGCGCACCGTGTGCAACTTGCATCACCAAACACAAAAGTAATACCGAAACTATACTGCGCACCATAATTAGCCTTTGTATTGTTGTTATGTCGCTCTCCCAGACCTCGGAGCGGCTATTCTTTCTATTCTTTACTTATCGCACGTATTAAACGCGCTTGCATTGCTGAAGCAATCTAGCACCGTGGGCACTTTTTGCTTCCAAATGAAACTGCCTGCCCGATGGTGTAATATTTATACTAATCACTAAGTCCGGGGATGCCAAGTATTCGCCCCCTTTTTCCGACCACTCAATAAGCGCAATTGCACCTGAACCGAAGTAATCTCGAATTCCCATAAACTCTAATTCTTCAGGGTCGGCGAGACGATACAGGTCGAAGTGATAAATATTGACGCTGTCCAACTCATAAGGTTCAACAAGTGTATACGTCGGACTTTTAACGCTACCTGAATGGCCTAAAGACTGAATAAAATAACGACTGAAGGTTGTTTTCCCTGCGCCTAAGTCACCGTTGAGATAAATAACGGCATCGGTAGGTAATTGACTTGAAACGGCTTGCGCCAGATCTCTGGCAAGCTGCGCGGTATCATCTAATTCATTAGCAAAAAAAGAAGTATGCGGGTAAGACATCAACAATATTCCACAGTAGTGTAAAGCCGAGTAACACAGCAGATGCCTGCTCAATTATGACAAAACCACGCTAATTAGTGGTTTATGAGCGCACGTACTGCATCAAACAAATCGCTGGCTATCATACCACGTTGACCGTAGAGTTGGGCAACATCATCTCCGGCCTTTGCGTGAAGCACTACACCATATTTTGCTGCGATGTCCGTGTCTACCCCCTGAGCAAGCAAAGCGCCTAAAATCCCGCTTAACACATCACCGCTCCCTGCGGTTGCCATCCCTGGATTGCCATGACGACAAACCCAGGTTTTCTTTTCGTTATCAATCAGCGTACCCGCGCCTTTGAGCACGCACACAGCGTGATAACGCTGAGAACATTGCCTTGCGTAGTTAAACCGGTCGCTTTCCACGTCATCAATTGATACACCCAGTAGTCGTGCCGCTTCGCCTGAATGGGGAGTAAGAATACTGTCTGAAAGCGTAAATGCCGTTGACTGTTTACACAGCAAATTAAGCGCGTCTGCATCGATAACCACCGGCTTATTTTGACTTTGACAGTGCTTCAATGTGGTTTCAAACACGTCTTCAGCCCACTCATCTTGCCCAAGCCCCGGGCCTATCACTACGCACGTTGCCCACGCTAAAGCATCATCTAAGTTAAAGTCAGTTACCATGAGCTCTGGCCTACCTGCACTCACCTGTATCACTGACGATTGGTGGGTATAAACACGCACCATACCCGCTCCGCTTCTCAGCGCCGCCTCGCTCGCGAGGCGAATAGCGCCAGCGGTTCCGCGGTTTCCACCTATACACAATAGCCGTCCGTATGTGCCTTTGTGACTATTAATTTCTCGCGGTCCCATGCCCTTAAAGTGATCAATATTGAGCATGGTGGCGCATGCTTTGGCAAGCCCTTGAAACGCTTTGCCAATGCCTAAGTCAGCATAGACCAATTTACCGCATGACTGCTTTCCCGCACCGGTTACAAGACCTGGCTTTATCCCTACAAACGTAACGGTGATATCAGCCTGTACACAGCGGCCAAGGCTCTGGCCTGTGTTAGCATCTAGGCCTGACGGTACATCGACACTGACCACTGGCGTTGAAGATTCATTAACGGCATCGATAATATCGGCGAATTCATTGCGTATATAGCTATTAATGCCGGTACCTAACAAGGCATCGATAACAACATCGGCTTTTTGCAACCATGCCCTATCAAATTCATTAATGCTTCCTCCTGAATCGAGCCAACGCTGCTGGGCTTTTCCTGCATCGCCTTCTAGCATTCGCTGTGGCTCAACCGCACATAAATGCACTTGTTTACCCGCTAACTTCGCGTTGATTGCAGCAATATAGCCGTCACCAGCATTATTACCCTGACCGACCAGGACTAAGTAGATATCCGAGTTCGGCATAAGCTCCAGACACTGTTTAAACACCACATCGCCTGCGCGCTGCATCAAAGTAAACATATCACAGCCTGATTCGGCCGCTGCTTGTGCTTCATTTTCTCTAACCTGATCGGCCCGAAATAATTTGTATGATAAACTTGATGTTAATTGAGTATCTAGCATGAGCAAATGTCCGAAATTAGTTCTATCGACCTCGTTGAATTAACAAACAATATCAAGGCTTGGGGAGCAGCGCTAGGCTTTCAACAAGTTGGCATCAGCGATATTGATCTAAATCAGCACGAGTCCCATTTGCAGGAATGGTTAGACAATGGGTATCACGGCGACATGGCCTATATGGAAAGCCATGGTATGAAGCGTGCACGACCCGATGAATTAGTTCCTGGCACCTTAAGGGTGATCAGCGTTCGCATGAATTATTTACCACCGGATGCCTCTTTCGCTCGACACCTCAAAAATAGTGAAATAGGTTATATCAGTCGCTATGCGCTAGGGCGCGATTATCACAAGGTATTGCGCAAACGTTTAAAGGCACTGGGTGATAAAATTACTGCATCGCTGAAGCACACGCAGTACCGTCCGTTTGTAGACTCAGCGCCAGTGCTAGAACACGCTATAGCCGAGAAAGCAGGGATAGGTTGGACGGGAAAACACAGCTTAACGCTTAATAAAGAGGCCGGTTCTTGGTTCTTTTTAGGTGAGCTTTTCATTAACCTTCCCCTCCCTGTTGACGTCCCCGTTGAAGAGAGTTGCGGCAACTGTACAGCTTGCCTAACAATATGCCCCACTAACGCTATTGTTGCGCCTTATACTGTCGATGCCCGTCGCTGTATTTCATATCTCACGATAGAGTCTGATAAAGACATCCCCGAAGCACTAAGACCTTTGATGGGCAATCGAATTTATGGTTGCGATGACTGCCAGCTTGTTTGCCCTTGGAATAGGTATGCCGACATCACAGATGAAGAAGATTTTCATCCGAGAGAAATACTTCACGGACAACGTTTAGTCACGTTATTCAGTTGGTCTGAAGAGACATTTTTACACAACACCGAGGGCTCGCCAATTCGGCGTATAGGTTATGAAAAATGGCAACGCAACATTGCCGTAGCGCTTGGAAACGCACCATTTAGTCATGACATTACTGCGCTTCTCACAGAACGGCGAGGCATGGTCAGCGCGTTGGTAGACCGGCATATTGATTGGGCTTTCAATCAACAGCAGCGGAAAAGGAGTGCGTTAGAGAGGGAAAACAGACA
Organism: Alteromonas sp. KUL106; assembly: GCF_009811415.1. Taxonomy (GTDB): domain Bacteria; phylum Pseudomonadota; class Gammaproteobacteria; order Enterobacterales; family Alteromonadaceae; genus Alteromonas. The sequence continues at coordinate 35,842 of NZ_BLIG01000034.1, forward strand.
GCAGCATCGGCTCATACGTGTCATAGAGAAAGGCTTACCGCGAGATGCGTAGTACGTGCATTCGCGAGAGCCTGCATTCTTTTTTTAACCTGCTGACGCCACCTTTTGATTTAAGTCAGTCTGCATGCCGTTGCCGTACCCGCCTTTATCGTCTGGAAGATATTCAGCGGTAAACGAAACATTCAGCTTTAAACCGCGATGAACGAGTTCAGTAGAAATTTCTGGAGCACCGAAATGCCACCATGGCTCTTGTTCAAGCGCCGCCATTACCAAAGAAAGTTCTGATTCAGAGCCGTTGTACTCACCCACTAATTCACACAATCGGTTTTCACATTTTATAGATCTTAAGACGAAGCGCTCTTCATACGTAGGAAGCGAGAAGAATGCGACGAGTGCCCCTTCTGTTTCAGAATAAAAACTCTCTGATGAAGCTGAATCTGCGCTCTCAACATTTTCAGTAGCTGGCGTAGTATTGTGAATCGAGTCTGACGATTGAACATGACGTTGTTGTTCATCGCTAAGGCTACTGCCAGCAACCAGTTTTGTTGCTGGCTTCATGACTTTAAGCTCGCTCGTTTCAGTGGCGCGAGAACGGTCTAACACCGACGTTAGTCGTTCTTTCTCGGCGTTAGATTCACTGAGTTGGTGTTGATAGCTAAAAACCTTATAACCCGCTATCAACGCAAACACTATCAGCCCCACAAGCCACGTTTTCATTACACTTCCTTTGTTGAAGTCGCTTACTTGTGATATTGCTTACTAAGTTCGTGTACCGCATTAACGAATACACCTGCGTTTTCTGGTGGTACGTCTAAGTGGATGCCGTGGCCTAAATTAAATACATGGCCACTACCTTCGCCGTAACCTTCTAAAATTGAGGCAACTTCCTGCTCAATACGCTGAGGCTGCGCGTAAAGCATAGAGGGGTCCATATTCCCCTGAAGCGCTACTTTATCGCCAATGCGTGCTCGCGCTTCTTTGATATCGATGGTCCAATCTAGCCCAACGGCATCACAGCCAGTCGCCGCAATTGATTCTAACCACATACCACCGTTTTTAGTGAACAAGGTTACGGGCACTTTACGCCCTTCGTTTTCGCGGGTAAGTCCACTAACAATTCGCTCCATGTACTGAAGCGAAAACTCTTTGTAGTCACGGGGAGATAGCACGCCGCCCCAAGTATCAAATACCATGACAGATTGTGCACCCGCCGCAATTTGAGCATTAAGATATTCAGTTACGGAATCCGCAAGTTTTGCTAGCAGTGCATGAAGCGTTGCTGGCTCTGCAAATGCCATTTTCTTGATTTTGGTAAAGGCCTTGCTTGAACCCCCTTCGATCATGTACGTGGCGAGGGTCCATGGGCTTCCAGAAAAGCCAATAAGAGGAACTTCACCTTTGAGTTCTCGTCGGATAGTACGAACCGCATTCATAACGTATTGCAGTTCACCCTCTGGATCAGGCAGACCAATTTTGTCGACGTCCGCTTTGCAGGTAATGGGGTTTTTGAAGCGAGGGCCTTCGCCTATCTCAAAATAAAGCCCCAGACCCATAGCGTCGGGAATTGTCAAAATATCTGAAAACAGGATAGCCGCATCCAACGGAAAACGACGCAAGGGCTGTAACGTAACTTCACAAGCGAGTTCGGCGTTTTTACAAAGCGACATAAAATCCCCGGCTACAGCACGAGTCGCCTTATATTCTGGCAAGTAACGACCTGCTTGTCGCATCATCCATACAGGTGTGACATCTACCGGCTGTTTAAGCAACGCACGCAAATAACGATCGTTCTTCAACGCGGGCTTATCAACACTGGGGAAATTTTGCGACATATAACTCACCTAAATAACAGAAGATAATTAAGCGCGAAAGTATACCAGCATTCTTTATAAGGTGCGCTAAAACCTGCGTTAAAAATCAATGTTTAAACGACAATGTCGTTGAAAAAGCCATAGTGTCGAAAATAAAAGACGAATAAACCTTGAAAAAATTACTTGCACTAATAAAAGGGGTTTGTTATCAATATAACACTTAAATAAAAGAAGCCCTCGAATGGGACCGTGCTAAACTTATTGAAACCCTGCCTCAGCAGGGTTTTTTATTTGTTGCCGATCAGAGACACCGTTTCTGCAATAAGCTGTCCTGCGATTGACACTTTCGGTGGAATATTTGGCAGATTATCAATGTCGAACCACTGTGCGTCGTCTATTTCGTTTTCTTGGCAGCGGATTTCCCCCTCATCGTACTCAGCAATAAATCCGACCATAAGCGAGTGTGGAAATGGCCAAGGCTGGCTGTGGTAGTATCGCAGGTTTTTCACCTTAACCCCGACTTCTTCAAATACCTCTCGGTGCACTGCTTGCTCTAGACTTTCCCCACTTTCAACAAAGCCTGCCAATGTTGAGTACATATTGGACTCTCTGTGACGAACTCCCTTCGCTAACAGTATTTTTTCGTTATTGTGAATTGAGACGATGATACACGGTGAAACACGCGGATAGCTACGATGCTGACAACGATGACAGTGCATTGCCATTTCCCAATCTACTCGCTCCGCCTTCGATCCGCATTGGCCACAAAATTGGTGAGTACGTAAGAAATGTATGTATTGCCATGCCCTTCCGATGACCGAGAAAGCAATATCATATTCAGCAAAAAGAAGTTGTCTTAACGATACACGCTCCCAACCGGGTTCATTAATATGCTCTGCCCCTAAATCCACCACAAAAACGGGTACATCTCGATGGGCAGTTTCATTCAAAGGGGGGAGTTGATGGATATCGTCGATGTAGGACGCTAAAAACGGGATTTCACTCAAATAAGCGATAGGAATAGACTCTGACGACTCTTGAACAACTAATTTTCCTCGACTAAATAGCACCCACATTGCCTGTTGGGTTGTGAGTTTCGCCTCGTCTAGTTTAATCATCATACACATCGCCTCTGTAGTCTTACCCTAAAATAGTACACTATTACTCGACGGGAGTAATCGTAACGCCCTAAATCTGAACTTTTTCTAGCAAAATTTGTGTCGCAAGAGCACGGTGTTATACTGACGCTATTGTCGCCAGACGAGTAGCACATCAATATGTTGCAACAGCTAGAAAGCGTTAAATCTAAATGGGGTGGTAAAAGTCATGTTATCGACCGATGGTTGATGGACAGACAAGCTCTGTTAGTGTCTTTTTGTGAATTGGCAGGTATTAACAAGCAAAGTGAGTGTTTACCGGATGCCGACGAAATTACGCGTTTCTGTAGCGCTCTGCTTGATTACTTGTCTGCAGGACACTTTGAGGTTTTTGACATCTTAGTGGAAAATGATAAAGAAGGTCTCGACTTAAGAGACAAGCTCTATCCCGAATTGTCGAAAACGACTGACGCCGCTCTTGCATTTAATGATACGTTTGCACAATCAGTAACGCTTGAACAGGCTGCTGATTTAGATTCAGCCTTAGCATCGCTAGGTGAAACACTGGAAGAGCGGTTCATGTTGGAAGATGAGTTGATAGCTCACGTACACACAAACAAACGTGATCCAGAAGTAACACGTTAATATAATAATGAAAGTCGAGTTTACGGTTATCATCAATGAACAAAACCACACTTATTCATAAGGCACGGGCGTATTGCGAACAGCGCGGCGCTAGATTCACACCTCTACGAGAAAAGGTGTATGAAATTCTTGTGTCAAAGCACGGCCCCATGGGTGCCTATGAACTTCTCGACTCTTTGAAAGAAACTGAGTCTAGCGCTAAACCTGCAACCGTCTATCGCGCTCTCGATTTTCTTCTGGATTTTGGGTTAATACATCGTCTAGAGTCGACCAACGCTTTTGTTGCGTGCTATCACTTTGGTTGTAATCACCCCGTCCAGTTTTTAATTTGTGATAGCTGCGGTGATGTCGCCGAAATACAGTCTGAGGGGCTAAAAGACACCCTTGATAGTCAAGCTCAGCAACATGGTTTTAAAATATCAAAACAAACTATAGAGGCGCATGGACTGTGTGCCGATTGTCAAAAAACGGAAGCGCAATCTGAATTGGAGAGTGTACATGAATGCTGATTTTGTGAACCCGTTTATCGCTGGGCTTCTCAATGTGCTTGAAACAATGGCACAGACAAAACTAACACCTGGAAAGCCGAAGCGTAAGCAAAACGATATAGCTAAAGGTGATGTCTCAGGGCTTATTGGCATGGTAGGCCCCGATGTTAGAGGGTCAATGTCTATCACTTTTGAAGAGTCTCTAGCACTTACAATTATGGAGAGGATGGTAGGCGAGCGTCCTGAGAAACTTGATGCTGAAGTGGGTGATATGGTTGGTGAAGTGACCAACATGATTTGCGGTAACGCAAAGCGCGATCTCGCTGAACGCGGTTATGAATTTGGAATGGCCACCCCGATTGTCGTATCGGGAAAGCAACACACCATTAGCCATCAGGTAGACGGCGCTAAAATCATACTTCCCTTTATGTGTGATGAAGGCTTAGCGTATTTGGAAATTTGTTTTGACAAATAATGTCTGGCAGTCTGAAAAAATTACACTCAATAGTTACCCGAGGGGCTTTCATCTGATTACTCCCCTCGTTGAATCAGCCTTGCCGAGCATCCGTCAAGTCGAGGTTGGCTTACTGCATTTATTTCTTCAGCACACCAGCGCTAGTTTAACAATAAACGAAAATGCTGACCCGACCGTACGCCAAGATATGGAGGCTTTTTTCAACCATAGTGTAAAAGAGGAGCTTCCTTTTTTCAGGCATACTTATGAAGGTAAAGATGATATGCCTGCACACTTAAAATCGAGTATACTAGGCTGTCAACTTACTATTCCTGTCCAACAAGGCAAACTTGCACTTGGCACGTGGCAGGGTATCATGCTCGGCGAACACCGAGATCATGGTGGAAGACGAACTATTATTGCCACATTACAAGGGATTGCAGCCTAACCCATATTATAAATGGCACAATTTGTGCTAGTGTATTTCACTAAGCACAACACAAAATTATCTAAAATCGATAATCACTCAACGTTAAACAGGATGTGACTATGAAACAACACTTTAAAATGGCAGCGCTATCTCTTGCTGTACTTTCATCTACCAGTGCATTTGCTCAAGACTCTTCTGAGCCTGCTTACAAAAGCTGGTTTGGCGGCTCTGCAATGTATTACAACACAGACGAATCTAGACCGTTCGACGGCGGCGTAGCAGACGATAATGGCGTTGGTTTGTCATTAGAATATGGTTTTCGCTTTACACAAAGCTGGGCTGCTCGTGTTGAATTCACTGCGCTAGAGTTAGATTACACAGATGTAAATGGTAATTCTGCTGACGATGACGGCGAAATGACTGGCGTTGATGTAATGTACTTTATGCCTAATGATCAATGGTACTTATTTGGTGGTGTTAAGCGCCAGGCAGTACTTGATTCTACCACGCTTGGTAATATCGGTATTGGTAAGCACTGGAATGTTCATGAGAATGTTAAGCTAATTACAGAAATCGCTGCGTATCACGACTTTGGTGAAGATTACAACGATTACAGCGTAAAGCTTGGTCTAGCTGTGCCGTTTGGCAAAGCAACACCTTCTGCGCCTAAAGACAGCGACAACGACGGCGTTGTTGACGGTAAAGACCAATGCCCAATGACGCCAGCTGGTGTTCGCGTTGACGCGACAGGCTGTAGCGTTGATAACGACAACGACGGCGTTCTAAACAGTGTAGACCAGTGTCCTAACACGCCAGCTGGCACTAAAGTAGACGCAACTGGCTGTGCAATCAAAGATGCTGACAATGACGGCGTTGTAGACAGCAAAGACATGTGCCCTGACACACCGGCAGGCGTAAAAGTTGATGCGAAAGGCTGTACAGTGTTTGACGAAGAAACCGTAGAAATCACACTACGCGTTCTTTTCGACAACGAAAGTGCTGTTGTTAAAATGCCAAAAGATCCAGAAATCTCAGAATTCGCTGAATTCATGAAGCAGTATCCTTCAACAACGGCGGTAATTGAAGGTCACACTTCTGCACCAGGTACTGAAGCATACAACATGGACCTTTCTAAGCGTCGTGCTGCTAACTTCAAAGAAGTTATGGTAGACATGTACGGTATCGACAGCTCTCGCCTAGAGACCATCGGTTACGGTGAAACTCAGCTTCTAGACGAAGGCAACAACGCTGAAGCACACCGTGTTAACCGTCGCATTTCAGTGACAGTTAAAGACACAGTGAAAGTAGCTGAAGAAAAGTAATTCATTTGAATTGAAAAAAGGCGCCGACTGGCGCCTTTTTTGTGTCTGTCATTTTTGGCAGGCTGAAAATAACGTAAAACCGTATTCGCCTTATATCAATCCGTATAGATCATTGCCCACTCAAAAAGCGCTGGGCAAAGCACATCAATATTCGTCGGCTATTGCAGGACCTGCATAGTTATCAAAACGCGAAAACTGCCCCTGGAACGTGAGTCGACAAGTGCCTATAGGGCCGTTACGTTGTTTACCAATAATAATCTCTGCAATGCCTTTATATTCACTGTTCTCGTGATACACCTCGTCACGATAAATGAACATGATAAGGTCGGCGTCCTGCTCAATTGAGCCAGATTCACGAAGGTCAGAGTTAACAGGGCGCTTGTCAGCACGCTGCTCTAGCGTACGGTTGAGCTGAGAAAGCGCGACAACAGGCACTTCGAGTTCTTTCGCCAGCGCTTTAAGTGACCGCGAAATTTCAGCAATTTCTAATGTTCGATTATCGCTCAATGAAGGGACCCGCATTAACTGCAAGTAATCCACCATGATAAGACTGATGCCACCGCGCTCCCGCGCTAACTTGCGGGCCCGACTTCGCACATCCATAGGCGTAAGTCCCGAAGAATCATCCACAAATAAGCTATCTTTATCTTTGAGCATAGCCATGGTGTTAGAAATCCGCGCCCAATCCTCGTCATCGAGCTGTGCAGTACGAATCTTGGTTTGATCAACCCGGCTTAACGATGCGAGCATACGCATCATGATCTGCTCTGAGGGCATTTCAAGACTGAAAACCAACACAGGTTTTTCTTCTGCCATCATCGCATTTTCAATCAGGTTCATGGCGAACGTGGTTTTACCCATTGATGGACGAGCAGCCACAATAATAAGGTCGGATGGCTGCAAACCACTGGTCATTTTGTCCAAATCAGTAAAACCCGTTGTAACACCCGTCACTTCTTTATTGGTTTTCACCAATTCTTCAAGGCGGTCAATGGTTTTACCGAGAACAGACTCCACATCACGAGGCCCCTCATTCTCTCCCGTTCTGCGCTCGGCAATTTCAAATACTTTGCTTTCTGCGAGATCGAGGATATCAGCGCTGTCTCGCCCCTCTGGGTTGTAACCAACTTCAGCAATTTCATGCGCCACGCCAATAAGCTCACGGGTGATAGCACGTTCACTGATAATTTGTGCATAAGACGCTACGTTTGCAGAACTCGGTGTATTTTTAGCAAGTTCACCTAGATAGGCAAAGCCACCTGCGTCTTCAAGTTCGTCGTGTTTTTCTAACTCTTCAGAAACCGTTATAAGATCAATAGGCTGGCTGCTGTTTAGCAAACGCGTAATTGCACGAAAGATGATCTGGTGGGAACGGTTGTAAAAGTCATTGTCAGTGACTCTTTCTGCAACTTTGTCCCAACTTTCAGGGTCGATAAGCATGCTGCCAAGAACAGATTGCTCAGCCTCAATGCTATGAGGTGGAACCTTCAATTTCTCAACACTTTTATCGTTTTTAGACGCAGACGCCACGACGTTAACCTATTCCAATGCACAAAAGTCAGTTAGATATTATGCGCTTTTAACGATCATCTCTCAACTAAGGAAGCTGCTCTTTTACTGCGATAGCATAAAAAGACATCTATGGTTAAAGGGTTTTCTCTAACTTTAGAAAAGTGCCATCTACGAGCGTATACGCGTGACTGTTTTCTTGAAAAATCAGCGTAGAACCAATAACGGCGCGGTTATCTGAACAAGTCAGATTGACTTGGATAATTTTGTCATCGCTAAAATCGAGTGACGACGGCGCCAAACCAAATGCGGCATGAAAATCTTCTCCAGTCATCTTTTCGGCTGTATATACAGGAGACTCACAGAGCGCCTGGTCTAACTTTGCAGTATTTTGTTCATACGTGACGGACCGGCCAAGAAACTGCTCTGATTCTGCGGATGAATGGGCACTAATACCGACATTGTAGGCCTTAGTGACAACCCAAGTTCCTTCGTAATAAGCCGGCTCTTGAACAGCACAACCTAAGGTTAGCGCACATATCCCGAACGCACCGATGATTAGGCTATGAAATCGCCAAAACCTTTTGACGTGTCCAACAATACTCAATTTGACCTCCATTTATAAAATAGTTAGCTGTGCAATTTTCTAGGCATAGCGCACAGCATATCTACTGTGTATCTAGGCGGTGTTGATCTATGCTGTGCACTTTTGCAGCAGGGCTGTTTCGCGATTAACATGCTTTCATATAGACCATAATTCGTACAGCAAAGATCAACACGCCCTAAGAGCATTTAAAACCAACTTTTGCTACTTTTGCTACTTTTACGCGTCGAATCACACATTTTAGCGGCCAAACAAAAAAGCTGCGGTTACTCGCAGCTTTTCAGTAATCACCACATCTCTGATTAATAAATGTGGACTAAAAACATTTTTTCAACCTAAAGTTTCAATTGGCTTACCTATAGCTTATTCACTTTTGGTCTATTTCAATACGACCATGTACCGTAGAGATGTCTACATTTGCGGCACCTCCGTTATGGAGAAAACGTAGCCAGCTACCCGGGCCATACTTCGGCTTTTGCGACTTTTCATCGCTTATATTATTCACAATATTGCCGCCAGCATGGGTTTCAATATCAAATTGTGCAGATACACCGTCTTGAAAGACGAATTCCATTGCGCCGCCCACAGAGTTCGCCTTAACACTCCCGTTTTTGTTAAGCCCTAAACTTGCGAAAGTGCGTCCGTTAACAGTATTAATTTGCAAGACATCGACCGCTTGGAGGGATACATCAATTCGGCCATTTACTGTTTCTAACGATACATCTGGGCTATCGGAGGTGATATCGAGCTTGCCATTTACCGAAGCAAAGCTCACAGGCGTGTTGCCTGAGTGTGTCGCTTCAATTTCACCGTTTACCGTTTCCGCCTCTAACCGGCCTCTCACATTTTCAAGAACAATGTCGCCATTGACCGATTCAACCTCTACACGCTCACCAATATTTTTAAGTGTGACATCGCCATTCACAACTTCAACGTCAACCGCTTTTGTTATACCTTCTGCAATAAGGTCTGCATTAACCGCTGTGTAATGAAGGTCGCTTGCCGAAGGTATATAAATAACAAGGTCGTCTCCATCTTCACCTTTATCGAACCAGCCCTTTGAATGACGCTCCACTTCAACGTGTATGACCACGATATCTCCGCGTCTTTCAAAGATGAACTCATCGGTTTGTTCCCCAAGTTCACCGGTGACACGAACCTGGGACTTATCCCAAACTCGAATATCCGCTTTTCCGTTAATGTGCTCAATGTCTACTTTCGGCGAAGACGACGTATCGATGGTTTTTTCCACCTTTTCGCCCGCAAAGGCTGCTGTTGCCGTACTCAGTAACATGGCTGTTAATACCATTTTAGTGCTCATAGATGCCTTAAACGTGTGCATAAAATTGTCCAATAGCGTATTTTTCGTATTTATATTCATCGTTAAACCCTTATTAAATTTGCTGCCACTTTGGCGCGTGCACTCGCTCAATTAAGGCAATTTGCTGTTGATATACGTGATGCAGCATTTTGATTAATGCTGAGTTGTCCGGATCGTCTTTTAACGCCGCTTTGATCACATCTGCGGCATCGTCCAATTCTTTTAATTGTTCTTGCCAGTCTTCAGTTAGCGCTGTAGTACTTTGATAACTAGCGAGAAGACTATTTACTTGTTGCTGTTGCTGCATACTCATTGCGTCAATCATTGCATAGCCATCGCTTCTACTTTCATCTGCTTTAAACGCAAACGGCGCAGCGAACCACAATACAGTGACGAAACAAACGCTTGCGGCTATCGCTATCCAATGTCTCGATGTAACCGTAGTTGATATAGCGTCCTCATTAGATGAGTTATCTTGAGCTGATGCTATACCTAGCTCTATGCCTCGCCACAGATCTCGCTCGGGCTGCTTCTCTTTTGATAGCTCAGAAATATGCTGAGCAAGCTTGTCATCAAAATCACTCATCATCGACTCCCATAAAACCTTTCAATAGTTGCTTAGCACGGAAAAATTGCGCTTTGCTTGAGCCCGCTGCCATGTTCAACATGTTGGCAATGTCTTCGTGTCGGTAACCTTCAAGGGCATGAAGAACAAAGACCATTCTAGCTCGCTCAGGAAGGCGAATAACCAGTGCCTCTAAATCCACATCAGTACTATTTCCCTCAGCCGGCATCTCGTTAATACCGCTGTTTTCCAAGTTGAACATCCGCTGCACCCAGCCTTTCTGTTTACGCATATAGGAAATGGTAATGTTTGCTGTGACACTGTGTAGCCACGTAGAAAATTGGCTTTGGCCATCAAAATTGCCAAGCTTTTTCCATAGCTGAATAAAGACTTCTTGCGAAGCATCTTCTGCCATTCCCTTTTCACCTGTTAGCCGATAACAAAGCGCATATACTCGTCCGATATGTTCTTCGTAAAGGGACCTAAACGCCTGCTTATCGCCCCTTTTCGCTCTAGATATCAGCTCATCTTCGCTTTTGTTACCAAACACCACATTGGCGTGTACAACACGTTGTTGTGTGTGTTCCATTCTTTTCTCTTTGTTATTTGTGGTGCTGATTAGCATTAGCACTTGTTAGAGTTATAAGGTTAGTCGTACCCTATAGTAGAAAGGTTTAAATGCACAAAAATATTTTTTGGAGATACCATGTCTGCCACATTTACTGTTAATGCTTTGTTTGCTGGAAAACCTCAACCACTCGGTCCTCGTGGGGCACCGAGTAGTATTATGAAAAGCCCCGTCGACTCATTAACGGTACACATAGATGGAACCGATGAAGACGAACAGGCCAACAAACGCCTTCACGGTGGACCGGAAAAAGTGCTACATCAGTTCAATCCCACCAACTATCTGACATTAAGAAAACACTTCCCTGAAGGTGATTTTTCGTTGGGCAGTATTGGTGAAAACATCAGTGTAGAGGGCATGGATGATGCCACCGTATACATTGGCGATATCTGGAAGTTCGGCAATGTAGAACTGCAGGTAAGTGCACCCCGCGCGCCCTGCAGTAAAATCTCACAACGTTTCAACATTCCCAATTTAGATAGATTTGTCGGCGAACGGGGTATCACAGGCTGGTACTACCGAGTTATTAAAACCGGAACGATTAACGTTGGCGACGAAGTAACACTACTTCACCGCGAAGACGATACGGTTAATGTTCACACCTTAATGCAGTGCACTCATACCAAAGCCGACAAAGCACTGGCTCAAAAGCTCGCAAAACTTGAGCCGCTTGACGATGAGTGGCGCGGAAAATGCCAAAAAATTGCAGATAGAATTGCGGATAAATAGGCCTTTGATGTGGAGGCTGAACTTAGAAAGACGCTCGCTCACCTTCATTCAAAATAATCCACGGCATAGAAGGATTTAGCTGCTGCTTCATTTTCATCAATCGAAACAGCGCAGAATGTGAGGTTTTGTCTCCCATCATCCAGCTAGCATTTCCATAGCCCCAAGGCACTACGGCTTTACAGCCTAGGTCTTGGGCCGCAACAATGGCATCTTCGGGCGTAGTATGTACTTTGCGATACCATTTAGGAGAGGTTTCGCTGAAATAAGATGCTATGGGTAACAAGCAAACATCGATTTCCCCAAAGCGAGCTTTAATATCTTTGAAGTGCGGTGAATATCCCGTATCGCCCGCAAAGAACAATGTTTTGCCTTCACTCTTAAATAACCAACCGCCCCACAATGTAGCATTGTCGTCCTCGTACAAATAAGGCACCCAAATTCGGTTACTGAAATGATGGGCGGGCATGAAGTGAATAGAGGTTTTGCCTACGTTTTTGCTGGTATACCAAGCCATCTCGCTAATGGTATAGCCTCTATCAGGAAAGTGATCTGCGAAACCTAACGGAACAAGATATTCTGGCTTTGTGCCTAATTCGGCAATATCGGCCTTATTAAAATGATCATAATGGATATGGGAATAGACCACTGCATCGGTTTGAGCGAGCTTGTCTTCACCTACTTTATCAGGTTCTTTGCGGCTAAATCCTTCCGCCAATCGAAAAGCCCAGTTAACGGGCCAATCAAACTGGCCAAACACGGGGTCGATAAGTATTTGCTCGCCACCTGCGGTGTTAAGTAAAAAGCTGGCGTGCCCTAACCAGGTAACGGTAAAACCGGTGTGTAAGTTCACCGTCGGGTTATTGCCAATGAACTGACAATTTTGCATGTCACTTTCACATTCAATATCGGCAGATACCGGGTAGCAATCATGCTTACACGTGACGGGGTATGCTTTAAAACCGTCGTAAATATTGCTGAATCGGTCCTCATAACCCGGCTCGTCGGTGTACTTGATTACCGCATTTTCGTCTTCAATCTGAGTGACATAATTAGAACTGGCGCAACCTGTCATAACACTGGCTACTACAACTAGTAATGCCAGCAACGTCGTCAACTTCTTCAAACCCATTTCCATTTTTGATATCGCGTCCTTGTAGCTCCAACCTAGTAAGCGAGGCGCTTAACGGGCCGCCGCATTGATGTATCATTTACTTAATGGTGCTGAAAACCAGAAAACCTTAGTTTCGCGCTAGCACTAAGATATCAGTAAACAGCTAGTGTAAAGCGAGTAAGCATCAGCATCACAGTAAATTTGTAACAAAAGTAGATTGAATTGAGCCACCAATGTTACCTGGCACTCTGATTGCCTCACCTTCGCTAGCCTGTATATCAATTTACTTTAACAGATCTAAAACGTTATCAGTTTTTTCTGCTCTACTACTTACATGAGAAAATGCCGTGAAAGCAAAGTTTTTTAAGTTAGGCTTCTTTTTCAGCTTGAAGGGAAATTCAAAACAAAAAAAAGCCGCTCTAGGAGCGGCTTTTTCAAATACGTCAGCGATTACGCTTCAGCAATGATGATCACTTTGATTGAAGTGATAACGTCAGAGTGAAGTTGTAAGTCGATGTCATACTCACCAGTCTCACGAAGAGTACCAGTAGGTAGTTTAACTTCTGCTTTTTGTACTTCTACGCCAGCTGCAGTGATTGCATCAGCGATGTCACGAGTACCAACAGAGCCAAATAGTTTACCTTCGTCACCAGCAGGCGCTGCGATTGTAACTTCAGCAAGCTCAGCAACTTTTTCAGCGCGTGCGTTAGCAGCAGCTAGTTGCTCAGCAATTTTCGCTTCAAGTTCAGCACGACGTGCTTCGAACTTTTCAACGTTGTCTTTAGTTGCAGGAACCGCTTTACCCTGTGGGAAAAGGAAGTTACGAGCGTAACCAGACTTAACAGTCACTTGGTCGCCCAGGCCGCCAAGGTTGGCGATTTTATCTAGTAGGATGATATTCATCTTAGCTAACCCTTATATTCGCCAAATTACTTGTGTGAATCAGTGTACGGAAGCAACGCAAGGAAACGTGCGCGCTTGATCGCAGAAGACAGCTGACGCTGATATTTTGCGCTTGTACCAGTAATACGGCTAGGGACAATTTTACCGCTCTCAGTGATGTAGTTCTTAAGAGTAGCGATATCTTTGTAATCAATCTCAGTCACACCTTCTGCAGTGAAACGGCAGAACTTACGACGTCTGAAAAAACGAGCCATGGGTGATCTCCTTAAGCGTTGTCTTCAGTGGTTTCAGTTTTCTTTTCCGCGCGGTCTTGGCGAGGAGCAGAATCGTCACGACGCTCACGACGTGGCTCTTCTTTCATCATTGGAGAAGGCTCAGTCACAGCAGTCTTAGTGCGCATAACCATGTTACGTAGGATCACGTCGTTGAAACGGAAAGCATTTTCCAGTTCATCAACCGCTTCTGCAGACGCTTCAGCATTGATTAGTACGTAGTGGGCTTTGTGCAGCTTTTCAATTGGGTAAGCCAGTTGACGACGGCCCCAATCTTCTAAACGATGAATCTGACCACCGTCTTGCTTTAGGATTGTGGTATAACGCTCGATCATACCAGGTACTTGTTCACTCTGATCAGGGTGAACCATAAATACGATTTCGTAATGACGCATTATAGCTCCTTACGGTTGTAGCCTCGACAGTACAGCCGACTGTATGGAGACAAGGAACGAATTAGGTTGGCTGTAAGGGCGCGCATTATACGCACACTAAAGTAGTTGCACAAGCATTAATCAACAGCGAGAAGACATTAGCGAACTATGGCCGACATCGTTAACAAATTTTGAAATCGACCTATTTAAAGGAAAGGTGAACGTAAATTCGGTTTTTTTAGAATCTGATGATACGTCTATTGCACCATGATGAGCGCTTGCTATTTCAGATGCGATATAAAGCCCAAGCCCCAACCCCTCTTGCTTTTCATTCTCTTCGTTGCGCCAAAAAGGCTGGAATAGTCTTCGCATAGACTCGCCTGGGATGACGTTTCCACTATTACTTACACTCAATATAAAGTCAGTATGACTCGTGATAACTTTTACATCGATGGGATGCGCCTGGTCACCGTGAATTAACGCATTTTTCAATAAATTAGACAGTAACTGGCAAATTCGTTTTTCATCACAAACAACCTGATTAGCAATATCAACGTGAACATTAATTGTAGCTTGAGGATATGTTGTGGCCAGTTCTTCAATTGTGTACTGTATTTGTTTCGTAAGGTCTTTTGAAACATCAAGCTTTACTGGCAGTCCTTTACCCACCCGACTATAGGTGAAATCCATTGTATCATCTATCAAGCGCGCCATTCTTTGCACGCTGTTTTTCATACGCGACACCGCCTTAAACACAGGGATTTGTATCGAACTAGCTATTTCACTGTCTTTGATAATGTCGTCTAAAAAATTAATACCGATATGGATGGAAGATAACGGCGTACGAATATCGTGACCTAATATAGCGATATACTGCTCCTGCAGACGCGTCATATTTTTTACATCATCCAGTTGATTATGGGTTTGTTCAATATGTTCGTTTAGCTGTATTTGGTTAGAAATGAGTTTTGCAAAAGCACTAATCTGGCCATGAGTCATCTCGTTGCGAAGCTCTCTTGGCTCGGGATCAAGACCACACAAAGTGCCGAAGAACTCACCGTTTGCATCGTAAATAGGATAAGAGAAGTAACTTTCAAAACCGTACATAATAGGGATTGGATTATCGCAGTATTCTGCATCAGCAGATGCGTGATTAATCACTATTTCTTTTCTATTTATACGCACTGTGCGACAAAACGTTGTGTCTATATCCAAGTGGTCACCAGGCTTTAGCCCGAAATCTGCGTTATCTAACACGGCGCACATGGTCCAAGCTTGCTCAGTTACCCTTGCGACACAAATAAACCGAAGCTGAAAGCTGTTCGCTAATATTTCCATAATATGTGGAATCGCATCTATGGTAGCTACCGCTTTTATCTCTCGCGCAAGTTCCTTGCTCATATCAGTCGCCTTATTAATTTTTGATAGGTAGATGAACCAAAGTAGTGTCTGTCCATCCTATTTAGCGCTAGGCCGATGGCATAAAAATTACCATTCTGATTGAACCTTCAATGGAAATGTTTGTATCAGAAAAACTTCATTTTTTATAAAGTATAATACGCTAATTTATTGGCGGTACTATCCAAAAATATTTTTTAAACACTGTTTATTTATACAGTTAAATACTGTACAGTTTTTATCTCTTTCGTAAATAGGGGACCTACCATGGCCATTACCACACAGTATGTTGTTACGCACAAAGGGGTAGAAAAATTGGTAACTACCGACAAAAAAGAAGCCGATCAGTATGACAAAATGCTCGATGCAGCAGACAACCTAGCGGACTATATCCATGCTAAAGGCATTAAGCTTGAAGACAGTGTCGTAGAAGAACTCACTATCATGCTATCGAAAAACAAAGATAAAATTAGCAAGATATTCAAAGGTGCAACGGCTGAAAGCGTATTAGAAGACGAGAGCGCTGAAGTAGTCAAACTTAAAGCAAACGGCTAGCTAATATTAGGTTTCTGATTCATTACCTCGTTAGTAGAAGCAAATAATAAGAACAATAACCGCTTTACCGCCATGTTATTTGATAACATGGCGGTAAAGCGGTAGCTTATTTTTGATTGTGATGGGCTGTCCGCTCATTTCTGCGTCTACGAATTTTATGATGTATACATGGGTCGAGCGAAACGTGAATATAAGTGAGCAAAAGCAAAACGCGCAACACAAGAAAAAACAGTGTGTCACTGCAGTTGAAGTTACTAGCTTGCAATTTGCATATTCAAAAGAAAGTAAACCGATACTCGATATTGAAAAATGGCAGGTAGCGCGAGGAGAGCATGTTTTTCTCTCCGGTCCATCTGGTAGCGGTAAAAGTACTTTACTCAATTTACTCTGCGGGACGTTAACCCCATCCAAAGGCACTATTACATTACTAGAGCAGCCTTTTTCGTCATTGTCTAACCGACAAAGAGACAAATTTCGAGCACGCAATATCGGCGTGGTCTTTCAGCAGTTTAACCTCATTCCTTACCTTTCTGTGGCGCAAAATATTAATGCGGCGGTGTACTTTGCTGGTACAGGAAAAAACAAGAACAAAAGCCAAATTGAAACAACAACATATCAGTTGTTAAATCGACTTCAGCTTCCCGATAGTGTGTTACACGCTAAAGCTGATGCGCTCAGTATTGGCCAGCAACAGCGTGTTGCGATAGCCCGTGCACTCATTAATGCCCCTCAACTGTTAGTTGTCGACGAGCCAACATCAGCGCTAGATGCTGAGGCGAGAGACAGCTTTATGTCTCTGCTGAAAGACGTAGCGGCCGACAGTACCATGATATTTGTCAGTCATGACATGGCGATGAAGCGTTATTTCGACCGTCACTGCAGCATCTCTGAACTCAGTCGCCTTTCTCGCAGTCGCGCCACTTCTTGCAGTGAAGGAAAGACGGAGCCTACGCAGGAGCCAGTCTGATGCTAAGTACTATCGCAATTGAAAGTTTAAAACGCAGAAAAACAACCGCGCTACTCACACTTTTGAGCATTACGATTAGTATCAGCTTGTTGCTATGTGTTGATATTGTTCGTAGTCAGGTAAAAACAAGCTTTACCCGCACGGTTTCCGGCGTAGATCTTATTGTTGGCGCGCCGAGCGGGCAACTTAATTTGTTACTGTCTTCAGTCTTTAATATTGGCACGCCAACAAAAGGCATTGACTATAAAAGTATTGCCTCGCTTCAATCTAACAGCCAAGTTTCGTGGCTAATACCTCTCTCATTGGGCGATACACATCGCGGCTTCCGCGTTGTTGGTACAACAAATCGCTTCTTCGAACATTTTAAATATGGTGATATGCAGCATTTAGCCTTGTCACAAGGCGACGTATTTACCCAATCTTTGTCTACCGTTATTGGGGCTGATATAGCGTCAAAACTAGGCTATAGCGTTGGCGATAAAATAGTGATTTCTCACGGCTTAGGTAATGTTTCTTTTAATAACCACGACAACCATCCATTTACTATTTCTGGCGTACTTGAGAAAACAGGAACACCCGTAGATAAGGCTCTTTACGTTACACTTCAGGGCCTGGAGGAGGCGCATTCAGCGCCACAGCGAACATCGGTCTCTCTGGTTAGGAGACAGGCTGAAAATCAAGGTAATTCGGCTCATGAGCATGAGCATGAGCATGAGCATGAGCATGAGCATGATGAGCTTACATCCATTGATGTCAAAAGCAATGCATTCACGCCAAAGGCGGTGTCTGTTGTTATGTTAGGGCTTAAACATCGCGCCGCCGCACTTCAACTCCAGTACCAAATCAATCAAAGCAAGAATGAGCCGCTAATGGCTATTTTACCGGGTATGGCGCTAGCTGAGTTGTGGCAAATAATGGGTAATGTCGAAGCTTTGCTACTGGGGCTATCAGGATTGATTGTCGTCTGTGCGCTGATTGGACTTGCTACAATGTTGTTGGCAACAATGCGTGAGCGTTATCAAGAGATAGCAATACTGCGCACGATTGGCGCTGGTCCTTTTACCTTGCTATTACTGGTTCAAATTGAAGCTATGGTGCTAACGATACTAAGTGCGGCTTTAAGTATTGGGGTCGTTGCCGGATTAATGAGCATGCTTAAACCCTGGCTGAGCAGTACTTATGGGCTGTTTTTAAGCAGCCCATTATTCGGCAAAAGCAGTGGCGTTATATTACTGCTGATATTAGGCTGCACTTACCTCGTCTCTCTTTTGCCGGCTATCGCGGCTTACAAGCGCGGCTTGCATGCAGGTTTAAGTCAACACTAGTATTTCTAATGCGGTGGGCGATTTACTCTCCCACCCTTCCTGTTGTACTAAAACGGATAATAAGTTCATTCACTTGCGTTACCGTTTTGCGCAAGTCGTTACTTGCAACCAGTGACGCCTCTGATGAGCGCTGTGTTTCTGATGCACCATCTGCAACTTCAACGAGCTGTTGATTAATATGTTCAGCGACCGTGCTTTGCTCTTCGACCGCAGACGACATTTCTACAGTGGCGTCAGCAATACCTTTAACGGCAGTGTTGATTTCAAATAACGCGCCTCGCGTTTCTTCAACAATTGCACTGCCTTTCTCAGCAGACGCAAGCCCTTCATTTGAAACCCGTACCGCGCGCTCTGAGCGTTCAGCGAGTTCACTAATAATATTGTGAATTTTATCGGTGGACTCGCGCGTTTTTGACGCTAATGTTCTCACTTCGTCGGCGACTACAGCAAACCCGCGCCCTTGCTCACCTGCCCTTGCCGCTTCAATGGCCGCGTTAAGCGCTAGCAAATTGGTCTGCTCTGCGATAGTAGAAATAATGTTTGCAGCCTCGCCTATATCCGTCGTTGATTGAGCAAGTTCTGTTACGGTTTTTGATATAGACTGAACGGCTTCGCGCAGCTCAACAATTGCTTGCATCGCCTGCTCTGCTTTTTTATTACCCGTTGCCACGTTTTCCGCGGCAGACTGGGCGCTTTTAGCATTGCTTTCGACACGCTCTGCAACCTCTTGGATAGCCTGGCTCATTTGCGTAACTGCAGAAGCAATTTGTTGTGTCGCTTGATTTTGCTGAACAACGGATGCGCTGGTCCCTTCCGCTTGTTCGTGGGTCGTCTTGGCAATTTTATCTAAGCTCGCCGATGCATCTTTTATCCGCGTTAGCGCTGTGCGATTACGCGCAAGCTCACACCCAATAGCAAGTTTTACCCGGGCAATATGAGTTCGATCAGGAAAGTAAGTCTGCGCGACTGTTTCATCCGTGTAGCTTTCTGGGCTAAGTGACAGTATGGCATTCCATTCTTTCTTACTTTGTAATTGTTGAACCGCCATTAATATTAGCGCTCCAATAAATGCTATCGCACCAGCAACAAAGCCATGCGTAACCCCTAGCAGAATCGCTAAAAACACACCCGTAAGCAATGAAGGAAGCAACTGTTTAGACATATTCGCAAAGCGAGAGACCGGTGATACTGCAGATTTTCCTTCTTGTAACCTCGCGTAGACATGAGTTGCTCGCTCTATTTCTTTGTTTAAAGCAGGTACTCTGACGGACTCATATCCCACAATTGCCTTGCCATCATAAACCGGTGTTACAAACGCCGATACCCAGTAATGGTCACCATTTTTTCTTCGATTTTTGACCAGTCCTAGCCAACTTTGACCAGACTCCAAAGTGCGCCACATCTCCTTAAAAACCGCAGAAGGCATGTCAGGGTGTCTTATGATGTTGTGATTCTTGCCAATCAATTCATCTCTATTAAAACCACTTGCCTCGACGAATTCATCGTTACAATGCTGTATAACGCCTCGCTTGTCGGTAGAGGAGATAAGGCGGTGGTGTGCAGGAAACTTATATTCCTTCTGAGTAATTGGCTGGTTATTTCTCATCTAATACGTTCTCCGATTCGCAATGCGAAAATCCTTTTACATTAGGATCATTGCTTTCTCATAAGACTAGATCATAAAACGCTTCTGTCTAGTAAGTTAAGTGAATTAGAGAAATATTTAATTTTATCATGAAGTTAGAATATGGCTTTAAACTTTAGTTTAAAGGCAAAACGACAGTAACTTTCGTTCCTTTGCCCTCTGCACTGACTATATCTATTTTCCCATTATGTTCTTCGATGATGGTCATTGAAATTGACATTCCCAACCCGGTTCCTTGCCCCACTGGTTTGGTGGTAAAGAAGGGGGTGAAGACTTTGTCTAAGGTCTCTTGCGACATGCCCTCGCCTTCATCGTCAATAATAAGAAATAAGTTACTGTCGTCGCTCTCTATTCGTAAGTTTATTCCTTTGTCTTGGGGGGTTGCATGGATTGCATTAGTGAGTAGGTTGACCAACACTTGTTGAATTTGACCCGAATTTCCACTGAAGAAAATATCGTTTTCAGGTGCTTCAAACACAACTTTGTTTCGGTATTTGTGCAAGTTGCTTGTAAGCTTGATGGCGGTACTCATTGCTTCGATGGCACTGAGTTGGGAATGTTTGCCCGACCCCGGATATGAAAAACATCGCAACGCTTTGACAATGTCAATGATACGCTCAATTCCCTCGTGGGATTCATCAAACATTTCAGCTATTTCTGAAGCGCTTTCTCGCAGTGCATAGCGTTTCTCAAGCTGCAAAAACTTTTCTTCTATTTCACCACCGGCTAATTTACACAGGCTACCGATTTCATCGAGCGCACGCTGGTATTCGTTGAATATTTCCTTTGCCACCACAGTGTTACTTCGTACATAACCAATGGGATTATTGATTTCATGCGCAATACCTGCGGCAAGTTGCCCTAGCATTGCCATTTTGTCTGCACTCACCAGTCTCTCTTCTAAAAAATCCCGATCTTTTTTGATGCGACTCAATTCAAGCTGTCGAATGGACAGCTCACTTTTTTTATTTTGATATCGAGAGGTAATGTTCAGATAATGCTTGGTGGTGTCTAGGACATAAAGCGTTTCTTCATCGAGTTGATCATCTTTAGTTAGCAGTACCAGCCACGTATATTCACCCTCTGACATTTCGTGCATGAAGTGTAACAAGCGAGCCTCTTTCTTGGTGTCAGGTCTTGTCACAACACTTACACACCAATGAGAGTAGCCTTCTCTTAAATCTAACGGTGTCTCTTCAAACATCAATTCCGCTAAAGCATGAGAGGTTACCCAGCCGTGGCCATGCATCAAAACACGGTCGTCATTGCCTATGCATACTTTTTCGTTTTTCACCGAAAAGGCTTTACCACAAAAAGCACCGCTAAATTCAACGGCAGACTCCAATGCAGAAAAGATAAAACTTTCCCCAGACTTCGCCAAAGTGAGTTCAGATGCCGTGCGATTAAGATAGAGCAACTCGCGCTCGCGCTGCTTTGAGTCACTTAGGGCCTTTCGTAGCGCTTGGTTGGCAAGATAAGCATCTTGGGAGTAGGTTTCGAGAAATGATTCCGCGTTTTTTCGCGCGGTTTTCTGGCGTTTTAACTGACGCTCTAAAGAGTTAACGCGGGCTTCTAACGCTAAAATGCGCTCTTGCTCAGAGGATTGCGATGTGTCACTCAATTAAAAGCCCAACGTTTTATATGCTAACGATGAATATTACTGCTTACGTTTCAATCGTACATAGTTTTAACTATGCTGACTAACTAGACGATCAAGTAGCGTCATTACCCGTTCGCTTGCCTGTTCCATTTCTAATAGCTTAGCATCAGACTCAGCATCATTGCCATGTTGTTTAGCCTGAATGGCTGCAATACCGCAGCTATGAACTTTGGCATGTGGGGCCTCTATCTCCCTAAACGCGGCCGTTTGCCCTATGGGTTTACTTGCGTTGTCTCGATACCATAGCCCCAAGCGACAGCTTGCGTGATCACTAAACTCTGAGAGCGACTTACTGCTATATCCACACAATACAGAATAGACATCCGCTTTCCATACCACGTGATCCAACTTAACAGTTTGGATAAATGTAGACATCGCACCTTCGCTGATAGTCGATTTCATACTATCGCAATGTTGCACCATCGTTTCATAGCTTCCGTTTAGCTGGTTGATGCCTTTCTCAAGCTGTTCATTGTTACCACGCAGCTGATTTACACCTGAGACTGCTTTAGACGTAGACTGGATGATACCATTGACGAGCTCAGACACTTCCGTCGCAGATTTATTGGTCTCAGTCGCTAGTGCACGAACTTCATCGGCCACAACGCTGAAGCCTCTTCCCGCATCTCCGGCGCGCGCAGCCTCAATTGCTGCATTAAGTGCAAGAAGGTTGGTCTGATCAGAAATACTCGTAATGGTCGTCACGAACTTATTGATGTTGTCTGCCGTCGTCGACAGCCCGGAGATTCGCTCGCTCATGCTAACCATTTGTACATTAAGACCACTCATATCTGAGACAATCTTATTTAAGGTGGAAGCTGAATCGCTAAACAAATCATTGATATTAACTATCGATTGGCTTTCCGCATTGATTCGCTCATAAGAGCTTAGTACGGTTTCTCTGACGCCTTCGAGCTGCCTCAGCGCATCGATTAAACATCTCACCACGGTCGAATCGGATAGTGACGTGCTTTTATTTCTCGCAGTTTCTACTGTGTTAATAAGCTGGCTGTTTTCAGCTTCGAGCCGCTCTATTTTATCTAACGCGTCTTGAACTTTTGCTTCTAACGCTCGCACTTGCGATTCTTTTTCTTCGTATTTACTGCGAGATACAAACATTTATGGTTTCCAGTGTATTTATGAAATAGTTTTAACATTAACAGATTTTCAGGACCTTTACCTATTAGCCTGAAGTAGCGTTACAGGTTAAATATCGGAATAAAATCAAGAAGCTTAAGCATTAATATCAATTCGCATAGATAATTGCCCACTCAGAAGGTGCTGGCAAGTTTAAAATGTCCGTACTCTTTGTTGTGTCACTTTGATGTAGAACCACTATACCTGCGGTAACACGCCGCGATTACGAACATTTTAACTCTCGCTGAGTGGGTAATTATCCATGCGGATTGGTATAGTTCTTCGAAATGTGAGCTGAGCCAGTTTTAGGTAGTAAATGAGGAGCTAGATTGGGGCGTCGAGCACTTGTTTTTGGTCCATACCAAGTTGATAGATAATCGAGAATCACGGGTTCAGCGTCACCAAGTGGCCACAACTTTTGCGTGTCTTGCATCCAGCGAATGGTCTCTAACCAACGTTCACGACTCATGGCGTTTTGAGTGATAAGAGAAGGTGAGTGACATGCACTACAATGCGCTAGCACTGTATTGACGCCTTCTGCATTTACCAGACCTGACTGAGGCTCGATAGCGGGTTGAACATGTGCTTTTGATTGACTTTTAATGCTATAAAGCTCTGTATTTTTCATATCAGCGGCTGCATGTGGCAAGAAAAAAGCAGCTGTCAACGCGATAAGTCGAAATATTAAATCACCTAATCTCACTGCCTTTTTCCTCGAAAACGGATACGTAATAAAGTATACCAATCTGCATAGATAATTA
>NZ_BLIG01000035.1 GCF_009811415.1 Alteromonas sp. KUL106
CTCGCTGAGTGGGTAATGATCTATGCGGACTGGTATTAAACCACACGCACAGCAATACGGTGGCAGGCATTGTTTAAGTAACCTTTCGGATTCCATCCCGGTAAAACCATAGGCTGTGACTTTCCGTGCTCATCTTCAGCTTTTGCCCATACCTCATAATAGCCTTGCTGGGGAAAGTTAAGAGTCGTACTGAATTGCTGCCACGCATGTCTATTTGCAGGTAAACTCAACTGTGCCACCTGCCAGGTTTGTCCAAAATCAATAGACGTATGCACCTTAGCGACCCTGCCTTCACCACTCCATGCATGACCTCGCACATTTAATGACTTAGATAAAAGGTGGTCGCTACCCGAGCGCGGAAAAGTAATGAGCGACTTTACAGGCATGGCTTCGATAATACACATGTCTTTGTCTTCAACGTCCGCCCCAGGAGCAACGGGTTTGCAGGGAATGCGGTAGGCTTTCCCCAGCATTTTTGCACCGTCATGTACCCGGTCTCGAATCACTATTTTCTTGAGCCACTTACCCGATGTCGACGCAGGCCAGCCACCAAACACCAATCTCAGGGGATAGCCATTCATTAATGGAAGCGGTTCATCATTCATTGCCCATGCAATGAGTGATTCTTCTTCCATCGCTTTTGAAATAGGTACACCACGTGAAATGGCGGCTTTGCCCGGCGTGCGGCTTAAATGCTGATCATCACCATAGTAGCCAATATAAACCGCCGTTTCTTTCACACCGACAGCCTGCAACACATCTTTGAGTCGCACGCCTGTCCAACGTGGACACCCTACCGCTCCTGTTGTCCATTGGTTACCTGTCGCAGCAGGTGAAAACTCTGCGCGGCCATTGCCCCCGCACTCTAGCGTTAGCTGATAGGTGTAATGCTTAAATTGGGTTTTAAGTTCTTCTAGAGTAAACGTCTTCGACTGCGCTGCAGACTCGCCTTCAATGGTAAGTGTCCAGCTATTCGCATCTGGCTCTTGCGGAGGAATGCCATTATTTCTTACGAAAAACCGAGAAGCCGGCGTGACCACATCATCGAGTAAATGTGCAGGGGTCTCTGCGTTTAGGGGTCTGTCGTTGAGTATGATTAAGCCATCTTTGCCCTCTATAGAAAAAGGCGTGTCCGCTTGAGCAAATGCTGCTGGAATAAGACCTGCAGGCATAAATTGTCCGTACACCACTTCAGCGCCCAGCAACAAAGACAGCGATTTTAAACCTTTGATAAAGCCTCGGCGACTAAGCGCATTACTGGTTCTTTTAAAAACCTGCTCATCGGCTTTCACAGGATCTTTGGCATAAAGTTCATGTAGACCGTGTTTTTTCACTTAAACCACCTTATCGGTACCAACGATGTATGTTTAAAAACTGCTGTGGCAAGGCGAAGACTAGCCTTACATAGCATATAGAAAACCAAGAATTAGCAGCGCAATCCATAGGGTTTCTGCAACGATCATGACAATGGGTAGCACACCCACTTCGGCAAGCTTGCCTAAGTTTGATTTCATGCCGATAGCGGTAATGGAAACAACTAAAAAGAAACGAGAAATCTGCGTGCCTGTCTCAATAACAAATTCGGGTAAAACAACAAAGCTATTGAGGAGCATTAGTGCAATGAAACCGATGAGAAACAGAGGCATTTTAGGGACTTCATTACTTTCAGCGCGGTTTTTAGCGTGAAAAAAATGCTTGATGAAAACCATCATAATCAGCACAACCGGCATTAGCATAGCAACGCGAACAATTAGCATAGCAACGCGAACAAGTTTGGTAAGCGTAGCCAAATCGCCAGCACTTTCTGATACCGAGTAACCAGCCCCTACTACCTGTGCCACATCGTGAATGGTGCCGCCCAGAAAGATACCCGCTTCGGTATCTGTCATACCTAATTGGCCTGCTATTATTGGGTAAAGCACCATGGCGATGGTGGACATCGCCGTTACGCCTATCACCGTAAGTAATGTATCTCGCTCATGGTTTTCACCTTTAGGGAGAATGGTAGATATGGCCAGCGCTGCAGAGGCACCACAGATAGCAACGGAGCCACCGGTGAGCGCACCAAAGCGCTTTTGAAGCCCCAGCGCTTTTGCCAACCCTACACCAACAACAATGGTCGTCATTATGGCACCTGCTAGCATTAGCGCTGTTTGCCAACCTAGCACCGCTAAGTCGCCTAACGCAATTCGTAGCCCGAGCAAAACAACGCCTGCCCGCAGCAAGGTACTTGCGGTAAAATCGATACCACAGGCGCATGGCGTATTGTTTTGGTAAAGAAACGATACCGCCATGCCTAATAATAATGCGAACAACATAGCAGGCGCATGGTAATGCTCACTTAAAAACAATGCCGCCATCCCAGTGATAGTGGCAATACCCAGCCCGGGCCATATGTTTTTACATTTTACTGCTATGTCATTCATTGTATTAACGCTCTGAAGCAACCAAAGCAACCAGCACCACACGTTTGCGGTCACCAGAATAAGGGCGACGCCCGTGCATTGCGCGATAGTTATCAACAATCGCGACGTCGCCATCTTGCCATTCTAGGTCGAAGGTAAAGTCCTCCGACAGTTCAGAGATGCGCTCAAGCCCTTCTTTTGGAATAGCGCTACCGTCACCGAATGTGATGGCGGAAGATGGGTTTTCTCGAACCCCTTTCCACCCCATATAGGCAGCAATCAGCTGGTTGTAAAACACTTCAGAACCGTCATCTAGCTCGATGACCGCAGGAAGTACGGGAGTAATAGCTTTTAAGCTACCGTCTTCCAACCATTCCCAGTCATAACCGAGCTCTTTAAGCTTCGCCTCACCCTCGTCGACGGTTTCAACACTTAACGTGCTTTTCCAGCTACGACCCTGACCCGAGCTAATGTCATTAGCCGCAGGCATGGTCGTTGTGTACTTTAAACCCTTTTCTTTAAAATCGCCTGCCAGTTCAGGATTTTCTGCCTTCAATGCTTCAAACAATTTGTCTGAACGACACAGAGGTGTAGCACCGCCTTCATCTGCTGCGGTTTTACAAAAGAAGAAAAGCTTACTGGGAGAAATCGGCGTTTGAGCCATTTCGTGATGCAAAAAAATTTCCACATCTTTGGGCGCTTCGTTAGCGGTAAATACGCGTTCGGTATAGTTGATACGCACCGCGTTAGACAACGACTCTTGATACGTAAAATTAGGATAGCCGAAGCCTGCTGAAAAAACGTCAAAGGTCTCTGCTGAATCAAGGGGGAACCCTCTAAATAGCAGCGCTCCAGATTTGGCTAATTTTGCTTCAAGTTCTGCTTGGTTCGCTTTAACGAAGGCAACCGTTTCCTCTACGGTAGAACAATTTTCGTTGTTCACGACTATTTCAGGAAACACGCCACCGTTGTAATTATGCTGCGTAGGCACACTTGCGTACGCTACCGCAGAGCTGTCATTGACGTTTTTCATAGTTAACTCCTAGTCGTAAATGGGGTAAAAACGATTAAAGGCAGCTTCACAGAAGTGACCCGGATCGTTAAATCGACGATTTATGTTCAATGCAGAAATAGCCTGCATTTCACTTTCACTTAGTGAGAAATCAAAAAGCGATAAGTTTTCTTTCATCCGTTCTACTTTTGACGTTTTCGGGATAATAGCGTTTCCGCGCTGGATGCCCCAACGCAATACAATTTGCGCTGGCGTTTTACCATGCGCTTCTGCCGCCGCTTTCACTACATCCTGTTTAAGCACAGATTCAGTTTGGTCAGCCATTTCAAGCTCTAGGTAGGAAAGCGCACCTAAAGGCGAGAACGCCGTAACACTCAATCCATAGTCTTTTGCTAAGCGAATTAAACGCTCTTGCGTCAGATAAGGGTGAGATTCTATTTGCAGCATTGCCGGCTTAATTCGCGCGTAGCTCATTAGATCGTTTAGCAAGCCTGTGTTGTAGTTACACACACCAATTTGTTTAGCTTTACCCTTATCCGCTAAAGCTTCCATTGCTTCCCACGTTTTGTGAAGCGGCACCGGCGCGAGCTCCATTTTGGGCTCAGCAGCGTCAGGATCGTAAAACCATTCCGGCGGATATCGGGTTTCTATTGGTACGAACTTCTGTGCGATAGGAAAATGAATAAGATACAAGTCTACGTACTCTAGCTGTAAATCAGACAGCGTTTTTTCGAGCGCTAACTCTACATGCTCAGGAGCGTGAAACGTGTTCCAGAGCTTCGATGTTACCCACAAGTCTTCTCTGGTGCATAAGCCTTCATCAATAGCGCGTTTTATACCTTCGCCTACTTCTTTTTCATTACCATAATCTGCAGCACAATCTAAATGTCTATAGCCAGCTTTAATTGCTTGGTAGGTTGTGTCGGCGCAAATCGCAGTATCCACTTTCCAAAAACCAAAACCTACCTCAGGTATTTTATTCATTGTTTCATTCACCTTAGAATTCGTTGCATTAAGCTAATTCGTTTTACTTTACCACTATGCTCTTGTATAACTTCAGCTTCAAACTTTAGTCTTGTATAAGACATAAGTTATTACACGGACATTATGATGTCAACAAAGTGTTAACAGACTAAGTCAAAAGATTGTCGTAAGAATGAATTGGCTGACGTTAATATTCGCTGTAAGCAGGTTAGTCTTACTAATGATTCAACCAAGGTTTAGAAGAGTAAAGCCTCGAAAGAGATAGAGATGAGCATAACGGAAGACTATTCAAATGAGGATTGGGACTGCTAGAGAGCACTGCATTGTCGCCTCGGCGTCCCAATAAACCGGTTTAATAACCTGGCAATAGAGCAAAGGTGCCGTTATTTAGTCAAGCTCAACTTGGTAATGATAATGATCGGTTCGGCATTTACTTTCGCGATATTCTATTAACTTACCATCAATTGATTCGGTAACGCGAGTGACTAAGAGTAACGGCGTTCCCTTTTCAATACCTAAGCTTTTTGCATCACTTTTTGATGCAAGGACGGCTTTGATACTGTCACGTGTTTTAAACACGGTTTGGTTATAGTCGGTTTGATAAAAGTGATACAGAGTATGAGGTATGTCTTCACGCTTTTCGATATGAGGAAAAAACTTAAAGGGCAGAAAAATGGTTTCTAACATACAGAATTCGTTTTCTAGTATGCGTCTGCGTTTCAGCTTTACGGTTTTCTCTTTTACTGTTATCGCCAGTGCTTGCTGAACGGTTTCATTCGGCTCTACAAGCTCTTTGCTTATTAGCTCTGCTTTGGGTAAATCGGCGCCTTTTCCGTCGGCTTGTAATGGAAAGAAACGAAATAAAGCATCTTGAGCGGTATGTTCAGAAACAAATGTACCCACACCTTGTCTGCGGGTTACAATTTTAGTATCTGTTAGCAGCGTCAACGCTTTACGAACGGTTCCTTGGCTCACTTTGAATTCGTCAGCAAGTTTAAACTCGCTGGGCAGCATCTCACCGGGTTGCCATCGACGCTCAACAATGAGTTGCTTAATGTATTCAGCGACCTGTTGATAAAGAGGCTGAAAGGCAAGACTTGGACCGCTGAGTTTGTGATCGAATTGAGATGAAGACATGAACCCTAACCTAAACGCTTAATTTTTGTTTTTATATCATACACAAGAGTTATAGCGCATTTTTGATTTAAATCACATACATCGTAGGAATAACATACATGCCTTTGGACACACTGCTGCCCATGTTCGCGCTTTTAGGCCTTGCGACGCTTCTTCAAACCCTGAGTGGGTTTGGCTTCGGGCTTATGGTGGTGTCCAGCTTTACTCTGTTTGGTATTTTACCGCTCACAGCAACCACATTTATGGTGAGTTTTTTGAGCCTTTTCAACTCTGTGAGTTTAGTGGTAAAAAACACCGAGCAGGTAAACAAACGCGCTTTCACTATCATGCTTCTTAGTGGCATTCCGTTCATGGGCATTGGATATGCGCTATTAGAGTATTTATCCGTTGGCATGGCAACGTGGCTAAACCTTTTGCTCGGATTCGCTATACTCAGTTGCTGTGGCCTTTTGCTTGTAAAAAGAAAACGTGCGCAGCCATCCGGTCGCGCCTATGGTTTCAGTATTGCAGGCGCTTTAGGCGGGTTATTAGGTGGCCTTTTCTCTACGTTCGGTCCTCCCGTCGTGTTTCAATGCTATCGACAAACGTGGCCAATCAATGAAATTAGGATCACGCTTCTCGCTGTGTTCAGCGTGACTTCACTTATACGTCTTGCCATAATTCCATTCGGCACCCTGCCTTCTAACGACGTGATTCTCTGTGCAGTCCTTGCTGTACCCGTCATCCTCGTTTTCACTCGCTTGGGGCGAATAATTGCAGCCCGCGTGCCCGCTGCATCTGTCAGACTGTTAGCCTTAACTATGCTCGCGTTAAGTGGCGCAACGCTTATTGTAAAAAATATCCATTTTTAGCTGGGAGCTTGAAAGGAAACAGCTACCCTTGCTTTCCCACGCTTTGCGAGGAAACTTGCCAGCGCCTTCACAGTGGGCAATGATCTATGCAAATTGATATTAACGCCGCTTTAAATCTTCATAAAATTCTAATTGCCGATTGACACCTAAGTTACATTTCATTAACTTATGTCTTATATAAGACATGAAGGGTAATCTAGGAATGAATAACGCGTTTTGTGTAACAGAACCAGACTGGAACAATATTAAAGCTGCTGACATCACTGAGCAGCCCTTTTTGTCAGACGAAAAAACACTCATCGTCCCTACACAATATGGTGAATTGAATCTAAGCATTAGTCAGTTTGGTTTACGTATTCAAAGCGACGTTAACCAAACTGATAACTTCGGTATGCTTGCTCAAGCACCAGCAAGCCTTACGTTATTGCTTTCGGGTGACAAATCACACAGTACTCTTACCGCTGGCGACTACCGGCTGGAAATTTTTGCGTCCCCCCTCCATTTCAAGCTGTACAAAAATGACATGCTTGTTCAGCAAAGCGCCACTGACGGGCACTTTGTACGTCAGCACCGCTTGCCGCCCTTCGCCAAAACTGATCACGGTTGGCTTATAAGTTTAGAGCTCAGCTACGACGAGGCGGTTTATGGTCTTGGCGAGAAATGGGGCAAGCTTGACAAGCGCGGCCAGCTTATTCGCTCATATAATCACGATGCCTTGGGTGTAAACGCTGAAAAGTCTTACAAAAATACGCCTTACGCATGGAGCCCTGAAGGCTGGAACTTATTTGTGCATACACCCGCTCCTGTCACTCATGGTGTCGGCTATGCGCTCTGGTCACAGCGAGCGTATGTATGCTTGGTTGAAGACGGTTTACTCGACCTGTTTTTATTCCACCAAGACTCGCCAGCTAAAAGCCTTAAAACCTACAGCGAACTTACCGGCTTTGCCCCAATACCACCAACATGGAGCTTAGGTGTCATTCTATCTAAAGCGTATTACAAAGACGCTGATGAGCTTCTTGCGGTTGCTAGGGAAGTGCGCGAAAAGAATATGCCTTGCGATGTCATTACCCTTGATGGACGTGCATGGCAAGATACGGATACACGATTCGCTTTTGAGTGGGACCCTAAGCGCTACGCCGACCCGCAGCCTGTTATTGATGAACTGAAAGCGTTAGGGTTTAAGATCTGCGTGTGGGAATATCCCATGATTTCGGTGAACAACCCCCTTTACAAACAAGCCGCTGAAAAAGGCTGGCTAATAAAGGATAAACGCACTGGGGAAGCTTATCGCTATGAATGGGACTTAAGCCCCTTCGGTGAAGTACTCACACCACTGCCAGATTCAGGTATTTTAGACTTTACTAACCCAGACGCTTACGAGTTTTGGAAAACCTCACATAAACCTTTGTTTGACCTTGGTGTAGACATGATCAAGGCTGACTTTGGCGAACAGCTAGAGGACGACAATATGCTGTCTTATAGCGGTGATTCAGGTAATCGGCTACACAATGTTTACAGTATGCTATACAACCGCTGTGTCTATGAAGCTGCAGTAGCCTACTGTAAAACCGGCCCTTTTCTATTCAGCCGTTCTGCTTGGACGGGAAGTCAGCGTTATCCATCGCAGTGGGGCGGCGACCCCCAAGCCGATTGGCACGGGCTAGCAGCAAGTATTCGTGGCAGTTTGTCTTGGGGCATGTCAGGCGGCCCGTTCTTTGCCACCGACATTGGTGGTTTTTACAAAGATACCCGAGATGCAGAGCTATACGTAAGATGGGCGCAGGCGTCAGTGTTTAGTGCCCATATGCGATTGCACGGAATTGGGCCTCGTGAGCCTTGGTCATACGGCGATGCTGCTTCTGATGCAGTATTTGAGGCACTGAGGCTAAGATATAAGCTTATTCCTTACTTGAAAGAAACCGCAGAAAAGGCATCACAAACCGGTCTTCCGGTGCAGCGCGCCATGGCGTTAGCATTCCCTAACGAGCCACTATCCCATAACTTCGAACAGCAGTTTATGTGTGGCGATGACTTACTCGTTATTCCTTGTGTCGTACCTGGGGGCAAGATTAAGTACTACTTGCCCAAAGGCGAATGGGTGCGCTTTGGTACTGATGAAATCGTCAAGGGGGAGCAGTATAAGGAAGAAATACTCACGCTGCACGACGTCGCTGTGTTTATCCGAAAAGGCAGACGCATCGTGCTAGGCCCTGATGTTCAACATACCGATATGGACATGTCTAACACAACGCATTGGCCAGCATAGCGCGAAGGAGCAGTTCATGGATATCACCCTTACCCTGTTGTCATGCTTGGCATTTATGGCACTGGTTGCCGTTATTTCTTACATGAAAACAAAAGGGGAAGTTAACACGCAAGACGGTTACTTTCTTGCTGGAAGAGGGCTAACCGGCACTTTTATTGCTGGCTCCATGATCCTTACCAACCTCTCTGCAGAGCAGCTTATTGGCTTAAATGGCTCTGCGTTCGGCTACAATTTAAGTGCGATGGCGTGGGAGGTCACGGCCGGTATTTCTACCATTATCATGGCGTTAATTTTCCTTCCTAGATATCTTGCTGGCGCTTTTTCGACACTGCCTGAATTCTTGCGTGACCGCTTCGACGACAGCGTGCGCAGAATGACGGTGGTGCTGTTTATGGTGGGCTATTCACTCATTACAATTCCGTCGGTGCTTTACTCTGGCTCTATCGCCGTGCTGAGGCTTTTTGATGTACCTGCGCTTTTCAACGTAAGCTATGAAATGGGGTTGGTACTCACCATTGTTATCGTTGGCACGATTGGGGCACTTTATGCCATATTCGGTGGCTTAAAAGCCGTCGCTGTTTCAGATACCATTAACGGTGTAGGGCTTTTAATTGTGGGATTACTGGTTCCTATTCTTGGCTTAGTTGCGCTAGGAGACGGCAGCTTTAGTGAGGGCCTTTCTACTATTGCCACAACGGAAACCGAAAAACTTAATGCGATAGGTGGAGCGGATGACCCTGTGCCCTTTGGCACTATTTTTACGGGCATGATTTTAGCTAATCTGTTCTACTGGGGTACCAACCAATACGTAATCCAACGCACTCTTGGGGCGAAAAATCTGGTTGAGGGCCAAAAAGGGGTGTTGTTTTCAGGCTACTTCAAAGTGCTCGTGCCCTTTATGATGATGCTACCTGGTGTCATTGCTTATCATCTATATCAGGACGAAAATCTGCAAACTATCGATCTTGCCTATCCCCATTTAGTCAAAGATGTGCTGCCGCAGTACTTGTCAGGGTTCTTTTTAGCAGTATTACTGGGCGCGGTGTTTAGCTCTTTTAACTCACTTCTTAATAGTGCTGCGACCCTGTTTTGTTTGGATGTTTATAAACCCTTCAAGAAAAATAACGTGACTGATGAAAAACTTATTCGCGTCGCCAAAATCACCAGTATTGTTATTGCCGTACTTTCTTTTATCACTGCGCCGCTATTGATGTTTGCTCCTGAAGGGTTGTGGCAAATCATTCGTATATTTACGGGCTTCTACAATATTCCTGTCATTACTATCGTACTTGTTGGTTTGTTTACAAAACGCGTGCCCGCGCTAGCCGCGAAGGTCGCTATCATTTTCCATGTGATTGCTTACGGGTTATTGAAGTTTGTGTGGGAAGTGGATATTAATTTTATTCATATCTATGCCATTTTGTTCGCCATCGAACTGGCAATAATGTTGACCATAGGCAAGCTGTACCCGATGGCAACCCCGTGGCAATTCACGCCGAAAGCCGCAGTCAATATGACGCCATGGCGCTATGCTATTCCCTGCGCCATCATACTCGTTGGCCTTATCACCACACTCTATCTTATGTTCTCTCCGATAGGGTTTGTTGGTGGTCTTAGTAACGCCTTTTTACCTGCTCTCGTTGGCCTTTGGGCGACCTGTTTTGTCGCCATTGGCGTCAGTGTAAAGTGGTGGCGAATAAGATACGAGAGAGGCCTACATCGCCTAACTTCGCAGCCCGCTTAAAGCTCCTCGTGCTCTTGTTTATGGGAATGAGCGTGTAAATGGTCATTCTCATCGCGGCAAGGCTCTCCTGGCAATTCAAACTCTATCGTAGTATGCGCAAGTCCATACGGCGCTAAGCTCGTATGGACGTCTTCTTTGAGTAATCTAAGTTTGTCATTGTCTATCGCGCAGTTTATTACCACATGTGCAGTGAGCACGTGCTGCTCGCCGTCGAGCGACCAAAAATGCACGTGATGAACTTCCTCAACATGCGGCATAGACAATAGCGCGTCGCTAATTGCATTCCTTGTAGCCAAATCAGGTACGCCCTGCAAGAACAGGGTCATGGTTTGGACTATGTATCGCACCACGTTAATGAGAATAAAAAGCGTAAAACCAATCGACAAAATTGGGTCAAGAATAGGCCATTCAACAAAATGAAGAACGATAGCAACAACCAGTACGGCGACCCACCCCATTGCGTCTTCAATCAGGTGCCAGTTAAGTACCTTTTCATTCATTGAGTGACCGCCGTGAAGTTTATAAGCGGCGACGCCATTCACAATAATGCCAAGTATCGCCAGCCCAATCATCCCCTCGGTAACCGGCATTTCTGGGTTAAATAATCGGGGGATGGCCTCAGACAATATCCATACAGACCCTACAACAAGGATCACGCCATTTACCATCGCCCCCATCAAGCTCAATCGCTTGAAACCGTAAGTGTATTTTTCCGTTGACGCCTTGTGCCCGAGCTTGCTCAAATACCATGCTAGGCCTATTGAAAGTGAGTCACCTAAATCATGCACCGCGTCTGCCATAATGGCGACGCTATTCGTTAGCCACCCGCCAATAAATTCAATAATAGTGAATATAAAATTGAGCCAAAATGCCCATCCGATGCGCTTGGAGTCTTCGTTACTCGCCGAAGGGGCACAATGGTGGTGCCCGTGATGATGGTGGTGCATGTTAGTGTCCGATGCGATTTATACCTACTATATCATACCAATTCGTTTCATCTTCTTTTTGACACTCTTGGGATAGATGGGTGTAGCTTAGCGTGCCCATTGCACGCCAAGCTAAACGTTCTCTTTGATGCTTACCCGCAGAACCGAGTAATGTAGTCTTGGTGTGGAGGCAACTTAGCAACGGTTTTTTCAATGCCTTGCTTGATACCATTTAATAGGGTTTCCAACTCTTGTCGGCTCATTGTATCGACAATTGGGTGGTAACTTTGGGGTGTTAACCCTTGTCCAATCATGACTTGCTGCCAAGAATCATCGAATAGTTCACTGCCTTCTCTAAACACTCGCCCTGTTTTCTTGAATAAATCAATACGATGCCGCAAAGAGGCTGGAATATCCATTTGACGACAGTGACGCCAAAACGGTGAATCCGTCCTGTTGGTCACATGATAGTGAAGGATGATGAAATCTCGGATGTGCTCTATGTCAAAGTCAGCTTGACGGTTAAACTCATCAATGTCCTCTTGCACAATTCCTGCCGTTGGAAACATGCGAAGAAAGCGCACTATACCCTGCTGAATAAGGTGAATACTTGTAGACTCCAAAGGCTCTAGGAAGCCACTGGCCAGCCCTAGTGCTAGACAGTTTCGGTTCCACTGCTTGCGACGCCTTCCCGTTCTAAAATGAATAACTTTAGGATTATTGAGTGGTTTGCCTTCAACGTTATTCAGTAGTTTCTCAATGACTTCATCATCAGAAAAATAATTGCTGCAAAACACCATGCCATTGCCAACACGGTTTTGAAGAGGAATTCTCCATTGCCAGCCCGCTTCATGTGCAATACAACGCGTATAAGGGATAGGGTCGCCTACCGACTCTGTCTGGACGGCAACGGCGCTATCACAAGGTAACCAATGTGACCAATCTTCATAGCCTGTATGGAGTGCTTTTTCTATCAACAAGCCTTTGAAGCCTGTGCAATCAATGAAGAAATCACCTTCAACCACTTCACCAGAGGCTAACGTTAATGACGTTATAAAACCGTCCTGCTCTCTTGTTGTGACTTCTTTTATTGTAGAGTCAATACGACGCAGCCCTTCTTTCTCTGCCAAATTTCGTAAAAATGCAGCATAGCGGGTAGCGTCAATGTGGTAGGCGTAATTCAAGCCGTTGTTAGGTAAGTGTGCAAATTTATTCGCCTCTGCTGCTTTTCTTTCTAGGCAGTAATCGCCAAAATCTGTCGCGATACCTTCTTTTAGGCCTCGCATCCAAAAATGCTGAAAACCCGCCGCCCAGCAGTCTTTCCCCGTTACACCAAAAGCATGTAAGTAAGCATGTTCCAACTCTTTCCAATTTTCAAAGTTAATGCCTAACTTAAATGTTGCATTGGTCTGAGCCATAAACTCTTGCTCATTAATTTTGAGCAGCTTATGAAAAAAGACAAGCGTTGGGATCGTCGCCTCGCCTACCCCCACAGTGCCAATCTCAGAGCTTTCAATTAGCGTAACATCAACTTCTTTACCTAATAGCCGCGTGAATGCGGCTGCAGCCATCCAGCCGGCGGTGCCTCCACCCGCAATGACCAGTCGCTGCTTTTTCTTCGTCTGCGTTGATACCATGTTTACCTCTAATTTAATGCTTTAAATTGTTAACTAGCCATGCTTTGAACTGGCGTACGGTATTTTCATCTAATTCGCCCAGCGGCCCTTGCTTTGACAAAGGAATATGATTAAAGCGAGCGCCGTCGCTATCAAAAACATAAAAATCAAAGAGAGCTCGCCATGCTTCCCGCTGTGGTTCGGGTAACTGCTTTAGCGTCAGCAAAGCGTGATAAAGGACATTTTCAGAGCGGCCAATGTAAGCAGGGACATCCCGCCACCAGTAGTTAATCAGTAAGTTGATTGACTCGGTACCTTCAATGTGATGCCACCACATTGAAGGTATATACAGGGCATCACCCGGCAGTAGCTCTACCACTAAGGCATGCTCAATCGCCCTTTCAAATCGTGGATATTGCTTCAAGTCTGGTTCACTAAAATCGACCATGCTAATCGCCTGACCAGCTGGGGTAAAATGAAGCGGCCCAACATAAAGGTTTTTTGTCTGTGATGGAGGAAACAAGGTTACCCTTCGCTTACCTGACGCGACACAAATCAAGTTATCGGGTGCGTCATAATGCGCCGCGATTCGACTTTTGTTACCTATCCACAGCGTTCCCAATGGATTTAACGATGCCAACGCTATTTTGTTTGTTTCTAGCAAGCCGGGCAGACAGGTATCAACCGTTGTGGAACCCACATAAAGCGTATCAGCCATGGCATCATGCTGCTGCGACAATAGGGCGGCGAGGGCATTTTTAAACGGCATTTTAGCTCGCGTGAAATTGAAGCCGTTCATATCGTCGTTATAAAACATGCGGCCATCAGCGGAAGCGGGTAAACGAATCGCATCGACAACCGCGCCTCTATCGTACTTGAGAAGGTATTCGCACAAAGACTCGTTGCCCATTCTGGCCGCCTGAACGAGCGGCCACTCAGAAACCAGCTGTTTAATAACAAGGGGTTGGTCACGTTGGGTAAGACATGCAACAAGCCCATCATAGGCGCACGCCATTTCCGACAATGTAACTGTTTCTGGTGAAGGGCAGTGACGCTGCCACATTTTATCCATGGTCAAACACGACTTTTTTGTATCTGTCACGGCTATTTATCATTTTGCTCACGCACGTTCTTTTTTCAATTCGACAAGTGCTCGCATTTGGGACATCGACGCTAGCATCATATAAATCGTATTCAGGTGACCTTTTTCGTGTAGCTCACCGAGCGCGTCTTTGTCCAAAGCCTTAAGCACATCTTCATTAATCGTGTAAAAGCCAGACAAACGACTCGTTCCGCTGCCGTCCAAGTCTATATCTACCACGAATGACTCAATCAGATTATGTGCCTCAAGCGCTTCAATAAAGTTCGCGTGATTAGCTTGTGCCTCGTGCAGTGTACTAAGCACATTCGCTATATTATCAATGTACTCGCTATTCCCCCCATGAGGTAAGAATACGTCAACCGCATTTTCGCGAGTTTCGTTTACCACTCTTGGATCATCAATATCCACGTGGATAGATAATCGCTCTTGACCATCGGTATTGCTTCTACCAATTAAAAACGGTCCCTTTTCAATCACTAATGGGCGATACGATGCCTGCCATTTGTTAGCGTTGAGAAATAAATTTTCACCTTGCTCTAACCCGAGTAGCGCGACCATCTGAAACTTACCTTCACCATCTTTTGCGAAAATAAGAGGGTAATGTGCTTGAGCATGTCTAGCTTCAATAGGAAAGGCTGCTACACACATTTGCTTGGCATCTGGTGAAAGCGAAAAGTCTTGCAATACTTTCAGGTCTTTGTGTTCCACATTATTTAGCAAAACATGATTTGCCATCATTTTCTCCTAGACGCAATTCGATGCGCG
Organism: Alteromonas sp. KUL106; assembly: GCF_009811415.1. Taxonomy (GTDB): domain Bacteria; phylum Pseudomonadota; class Gammaproteobacteria; order Enterobacterales; family Alteromonadaceae; genus Alteromonas. The sequence goes on from NZ_BLIG01000035.1 coordinate 14,812, forward strand.
AATTGCTTTAATTAATTCACGATTAGTCGGAAGAGCGGCAATATGCTTTTCAGACATTTTTTCGTTAGCCATTACAGCATTCAACGTTTGCCCCATTGCGCTATCAGAATATCGAGAAAAATTGATAGCAAATTGCTCTGGCGCTCTCATACCGTAAAGTACGTACATATAGCTAGCCGCAGGGAAGAGCTCGTCGGCATAGCAGAAATCAGTTAAAGAGATGGGTCTGTACTGCCATTCTGACAGCCAATCGTTGAGCTGCTCAGAAGCATTATTAAGGTTAGTCATAAAGCGCCAATAGGGCGAATCCTGCCTGTCACTTAACACGTAATGCAGCTTGAGAAAATCAACAATACGCTCCCAGCGACGCGTGAAATTCCTATTAAAGCTGTTGCTTACGGAAGGCACTATATCCCGATGAGCAGGTAGGTGCTCCGATAGAAAACGGGCGGACATTTCCACCATCACCAGAGCGGAGGCTTCTAGTGGCTCAACAAAACCTGCACTCGTTCCAATGGCCACACAATTTTTCACCCATGCAGCTTTTCGATACCCTGGATTAAACGTAATTTTTCTAAAATCACTTTCTGATACATCTTTCGTTTTCTCACACGACGTCAGATAGGCTTTCAGCGTTTCTGCCGCTTTATCATCGCTAGCGAATTCGCTGCTGTATACACAGCCAACGCCCTTTCTGTGCGGTAGACCTATGTCCCAAATCCATCCGTTCTCATGGGCTGTTGACAAGGTGGCAGAAGCTATATCGACGTTTTCGTCAACGTATCCAGCCTGCACTGCTATTGCACTGTTATTTTTCAGACCGTCTGATACATCAGTAATAGGTGAGTTAAAATGTTTGCCAATCAAACTTGCGGAAAATCCAGTGCAATCAACGAATAAGTCGCCCTGCACCTCTTTCGACTTACAATGCAAGCTTGTGATATAGCCCTCTGCGTCTTCTTGAACATGCTCAATATGGTCACTGACATAACTGACACCCAAGTTTTGAATACAGTGTGTTTTTAGTAACTCTGCGAATTTGTGCGCATCGAGATGATAGCCATAATTAGCCACAGCGGCATAAGGTGGAGTTTGAACCTGTTTTGGAGCCTTTGAAAAGTTACACAGCAAGGACTGCGTACTGAACATCTCGGAGAAAGTTGTCTTTTTACAGTGGTGGGCTTGTGATAGCCACCAAGCGGCCACTTCGCCTTCAAAAAATCCCGCAGGGAGGCTGAATGGATGGTCGTACACGTTTTTCGAATCTGTCGACTTCCAGTTGATAAAACGAGTGCCCTGCTTGAACGACGCATCGCATGCAGAGATAAAATCGGCCTCTTTTATACCTATTTTTCTCAGTGTATCGCGCATCGTGGGCCATGTACCCTCGCCAACCCCTAAAATTTTTACATCAGGAGATTCCACAAGTGTCACTGACACGCTGTCATTGTTTTTTATGTTGTGCTCTGCAGCGAGAATAGCCGCCGTTAACCACCCAGCGGCACCGCCGCCCGCCACGACAATGGAAGTTAATGGAGCTTGGAAATGTGATTCCTTCATACTACTTACCAACAATGATGGGTTTTCGACCTAATGAACACTACTCTATTTATAACGCAGATAAAAATAGAGCGTTACGGCAAAAGCCACAACGCTCTTTAAGTTACAACTTAGTAATTATTAAAAGCTGTAACGGACACCAACATTGTAGCGAGGCTCTACATCATAAATGCCCATAAGCATATTTGGATGTCTGCCATGCGATCTCTGATATTCGCCAGTTACGTTAATGCCTTCAACAAAGAGTTCAAGGTTTTCATTAACGTTATAACGCACGTTAACATCAATTTGATCGTAGGCTTCTATGTAGGTTGGGTTACGTTCACCGTTTCCGTCAACGGTGCCTGACAGGAACTTATCACGCCAGTTCCATGCAACACGCACTTCCCACTCGTCTTTTTCATAGAAAAGGACTGCGTTTGCCGTATCGCTTAGACCAAGAAGCACAAACTGGTTTTGTACACCTTCTCCTTTGTTCGTGTTGTAGTTATCGTAGGTAACGTCACCGTCTACCGTAGTATAGTTAACAATAACACCGAAGCCCGTCTCACCGAATATATGCTGAACCGCCATTTCGAAGCCGTCTACTGAACGAGACGTATCAGAGTTTACCGCCTGAGTCACCGTAATAGGCAGCAACGGATCTTCGCCGCGAATACCTTGAACCGGGTCACCGAAGTTTGCTCGCAAGTACTCTAATACGGCGCCCGCATCGTCTGTACCTAATGCGGCAACAGCCTCATCATAACGCGGTCCACCAAACGGGGTTGGTAAGTCAAAAATCGTATCTACGAACGTATCTGAACCAATGAAGTTATCTACTGTTTTGTCGAAGTAACCGATAGATACATAACTGCCTTCGCCGTAATAATATTCCGTTGAGAAGTCGATATTTGTTGATTCAAATGGTAATAGATTTGGGTTACCCGCATTACCTGTACCGCCGTTAAAGCGCGCAAGCTGATTCACCGTCAAACCACCTTGAATATCGCCATACCCAGGACGTGTAATGGTTTCACTGTACGACGCTCTTACGTACCAGTCTTCTTTCAGTTCCATCTTGAAATCAAGTGATGGAAGGAAGTGATCATAGCCACCTTCAAGTGTGGTGAACGTTTCGCCGTCAATCACTGCGTTGAACTCGTTTGCACCTGACCACTGAATCGTTGTGAACTGAGGTACAAGAGCCGTAGACTCTACTTCAGTGTCTTCGTAGCGCAGACCCGCACTCACCCATACCGGTTTTCCAGCCAACTCAAACTCCATATTTGCTTGCAAATACGCAGCGATTTGGGTTTCAGTCACACGACGGTCGACTTGGTAATTAGGGTCCATACATAGACGCGTACCACATGGACTGATAGTTTCACCATTTGCTGCAGCTACTGCGCTTATCGCACTGATAAGGTCCTGCATATTTGATGAATAATAGAAGGGTTCTAGGTCAGCACCATTACTTCCTAATACATCATCGAAACGACTAGGCAGATCTTCTTGAATGAAGATGTCATCTGGATAGTCGTCAGCCGTACCATAACCACCCCAGGTGTCACGCTGCGCAACGGAATATGCAGAGCGGTTCTTCGCTTCCATCGCTGTAATACCGAAGTCAATGCTGGTGATTGTGCCTTCGTCGAAGAAGTAGTTACCACGGAACTGAAGCTGGTCAATGTCAGACTTCATGTAGCTATTTCTAAATGACGTACCCGATGTAGACATGCGTGAAGGATCTAATCCATTTACGCCATCTGCATAAGTAATATCCATTACTGGGAAGTCTTGTGAATAGTCAACTTCCGTCAATACGCGGTCGAATGACACGGCGCTAACCACGTTGTCAGTACCTAAGTCATTAGAAGGGCCGGCTTCAGCGGTAGATGAATGCACGTCCAACTCTAACGTAAGGTTGTCAGTTGCAACCCACTCTACGTTGAAACCAAGTGATTTATTTTCGTTATAGGTTGACGTATCCGACGTACCTAAGCCAATGTCACAGCATGTGGAATCAGCGTAAATCACTGGGCCCATTACAGAGCCTTCGGAGTTCGTGCCAGGCGTATATTCACCATAGGCAGGAAGACCGTTGAACCACGTAGAAAGCTGCTGCCTCTGCGTTTGAACTTCCAACTCAGAGTAGGTGTAATCTAATGATGTAGTAATTCTGTCATTAGGCGCATATTGAAGTGTCAATTGGCCATTTGTTCTTGTTCTGCTGAATTCATCAAAGTTATATGCAAGGTTTCGAGGTGTGGAATAAACATCGTTTGGACCAGGAATATTGGTAAATGAACCATCGCGAGGAAGTGAACCCCAGTCACCGCCATCACCTTTGATGGTGTACCAACCGTTGCCCGTCTCTGCACTGGCTTGCCCACCGTCACGCTCTTGATAAGAACCGATAATCTGAATACCAAACTTATCGTCGTTGAACGTTTCACTGTAGATGCCCGACACGAGTGGCGTGATAGTGCTACCGGTCTCGGTTGAACCATCCATCATGCCTTTTGCCGTTATCGTGGCCTTTCTTCCTGGGTTTGCCAGTGGTTTTGCAGTAACGAGGTTAACCGTAGAACCGATGCCACCTGTAGGCTGGGATGCAAGACTTGTCTTGTACACTTCTACCGCTGACACACCCTCTGAAGCCAAATTAGCAAAGTCGTATGAACGTGAAGACGATGCGGAAGTGGCTGCAATGTTCGCCGCAGGCATTTGACGACCGTTTAACGTCACCAAGTTATAGTCTGGACCAAAACCACGTACTGTAATTCGACTACCTTCGCCCTGAGAGCGATCAATCGAAACACCAGTAATTCGTTGCAAAGATTCCGCCAAGTTCGTATCAGGAAACTTACCAATATCTTCAGCAGAGATAGCGTCAACAACACCAGATGCTGCTTTCTTAGTCAGCATGGCCTTCGTCAAACTTTCTCTAATACCGCTTACTTCAATAACTTCAAAGTTTCCTGCTTCGATTTCTTTGTCGCTTTCCTGCGCATGTACTGGAGACGCTACAAGTGCGCCTAGTACTAATGACATGCTAGATGCCAAACGTGTTTTCTTAAATGTAGTCATGTGTATCCCAGCATTACTGTTTAAGGGATGTAGGAAAAGCGCTAGCTTCAAGAGCGTTGCCCTCACCCCACACTTTTAATTCGATACTTAAATTTGATATCTAAATTCGATACCCAATGTAAGCGCTTACAAAAGAGTGCGGAATTTTTGAAAGCGCTTACATAAAACAATACGATCAGAATAGATGTAATGCAAGTGTCTAATGAATGTTAATTTTTAATAACAATTAAAAAAGTGTTTAAAAAACGTTTCAAGCACTACCTAAGAAAGACACGGAAAAGTTAAATCCCTGTAAATAAAAAAACGTAGAACCACGAACAAAGCCTATCAAAAAACAAACTCAAACCATTGTTTTTAATTAACAAAATAAAGATAAAGAAGACGTGACAGCAATGCGCTAGCGCTGTCAAAAACGGTCACTACTGGCCATAATATCTTACATTTAAATGCAAAAAAGAAAGCACAGAGCCGACGTGTTGGGGAGGGTAAATTCTATGATTAAATTTCGTAGCGCGTAAAATCACAATGAATAAAAAAACGTCGCCATGGCCTTTCAGACCATAACGACGTTCTATCATCGGATTTTACTGTATTTGTAAAAAACGTTTAATTCTGACAGCTAATGCTCGCTGACTCAGCAGAATCAGGCATGAATTGAATATCAGCCACACTCAAACTCGCTTTACCTGAACTACCCAGTTCGAACGGCACTACAAGACCTGTAAAATCAATGCCATTGTCGACAAAGCATTGTAGGTCAATGCTTACATTCGTCCAGGTGTCTGCAGGCATGGCTTTAAGCTGATCGCTAATGTCTATCTGCGTTGAACAACTGCCAGGTGCATCACCTTCGCCCTCGCAATTCATACCCACAGTAACAGGCTGAGTAATCTCTGAATGACGACTTATATTAAAGCTCAGCGATGCTTTCGTCAGTAATTGCGCACTGAGATCTTCACGGAAAAAGCTCTTACTTGCAAAACGCATTGCCGCGAACTCAGAACCGTCGAATGTCACTTTGCGAGCATCTTCTTGCACAACTTTATCTACGGTGCGATACGTTATGGCACCAATGGTGTGGGTGCTCGCATTTACTGTTAATGCATCGTCACCAGAATATAGCCACAATACCCAGGGCGACTGAACAGCGCCGTTGAGAATCTCCATTGGCTGACTGTTATCAGCACTTACCCTAATGTCAGTATTTAGCGAATCACTTAAAACATTGTCATCGTTAAACGTTAATCCAAAACCATAGGGAAGCAACGGCTCGTAGGTTTCATCGCCTTTATTTACAATTTGCTGAGGTTCTGACGGCCAAGAAAAGGACAGCTTGCCTTTAAAGTCTTGCTTACCAAAAAGTACATCGGCTACTGCAGCCCCTTCAGAACCAGGTAACCATGCAGCGACGAATGCATCTGAGGCATTTAGCTCAGCATTAACCCACATCGGGCGGCCGCTAATAAATACCGATACTACCGGAATACCCTGTGACTTAAGCTTTTCAAGTAGCGCCAGGTCTTGCTTGCTGCCGTGCTGGTAAATTAAGGTTTCTCTGTCGCCATGGCCTTCAGCATAGGGCTCTTCGCCAAACACCACTATCGCGACGTCAGGCTTTGTTTCAAAACTACCGTCAACCGAAAGCTGCACATTTCCACCAGCGTTTTCTACATGAGCTTTAATACCGTCATAGATAGAACTGCCGCCAGGAAAATCATCGTTAGTATTATTCGTGCCTTGCCACGTAATACTCCAGCCACCAGATTGCTTACCAATGTTATCGGCACCATCACCGGCAACGAGTATGCGTTTACTCGCCGAAAGCGGTAATGTCTTATCCTTGTTTTTTAGCAGCACTAGCGATTCGCGTACTGCTTGTGCCGCCACTTCACGGTGTTCAGCTTTACCTATCAAAGAGCGGTCTCCCGATAGCGGACGATTCGCTGGGCTAGGTTTGTCAAACAGACCTGCACGCACTTTGACACGCAATATTCGACGAACCGCATCGTCAATTCGCGACATCGCAATCGTGCCATCTTTTACTTGAGCAAGGGTATTGTCGTAAAGTGCCTTCCAATCATTAGGCACCATAAAGATATCTAAACCGGCGTTGATTGCTTGCGCACAGTCTTCATTATTACAACCTGCTACTTGACCGTGGCCATTCCAATCACCTACCACGAAGCCGTCAAAACCCATTTGGTCTTTAAGTACATCGGTGAGTAAATACTTGTGTCCGTGGAGCTTTTCACCATTCCAGCTGTTAAATGATGCCATGACTGACTGTGCCCCCGCGGTCAATCCGCCCACGTAGCCTTGCGCGTGAATATCAAACAAGTCTTGTTCAGTAGCCACATTATCGCCTTGGTCATCTCCCCCCACCGTGCCACCGTCACCCACGAAGTGTTTAACTGTGCTAATAACACGCTGATCGCTTAAGAAGTCTTTGTCGGCTGCACCTTGAAGACCTTTTACCACTGAAGCGGCATATTCTCTAACAATAGCAGGGTCTTCAGAATAACTTTCATAGGTCCGGCCCCAGCGGTCGTCGCGGACCACGGCAACGGTCGGTGCAAACACCCAATCAATCCCCGTTGCCATAACCTCTTTAGCCGTGATATGCGCAATTTTTTCAACAAGCGCAGGGTTATTCGCTGCACCTAAGGCAATGTTATGGGGAAACAAGGTCGCACCAATAACATTGTTATGACCATGAACTGCGTCGGTGCCCCACATAGTAGGAATAGTTGAGCCATCTAAACTGTCGTCAATAGACGCTTGATAGAGTTTCTCTGCAAGTGCTACCCAGTCGTCTGGCGTCGCATGTTTGTCGTTATTCGGGAATGCCCCCCCGCCATTAAGATAGGAGCCAAACCCATATTGGCGCATATCTTCAACAGTGATATTTCGAATCTCTGGCTGAATCATCTGCGCAATTTTTTGCTCAAGCGTCATAGTAGAAAGAATGTCTGACACTTTACTTTCTACCGTCGGGTCAGCTTTAACCTCAATATTAAGCGCAGGCCATATTTCACCGGCTTTGCTCGTTTTAACCTTGGCACTGTTAACTGAAGGAGCGTTTTCATCATTTGAACACGCACTGACTAAAACGCTAACCAGTGCACCGGTAACCACTTTAGCGATAAGACGTTTTCGCATTATAAATCCTCGTTACTTTTCAGTGGGTTGAAATTTTGATACACGACTTCCGACAAGGCCATAATACGCAATATAAATATAGCAAGAAGCAGGAAGTAAAAACGATAGTGCAACGCCGATCGAGTCAGCCAGCATTCCTTGAAGCAAAGGCACAATTGCTCCACCAACAATGGCCAAGCATAGAATACCTGACCCTTGAGGTGTGTCTTTACCCAATTGCTGTAGGGCAAGGCTAAAGATAGTAGGGAACATGATGGAATTAAAGAGGCCGACACCGAGAATACTCCACAACGCCACACTGCCAGTGCTTGAAAGAGATAACAAAATAAGTGCGATTGCCACACAGGCGTTAAAACACAATACATAGCCGCCAGAGATTTTTTGCATGACTACTGCACCGATAAAGCGACCTACCATGGCCCCACCCCAGTAGTAAGCCAACAGTTTTGCAGCGCCTGCCTCGGTCAGTCCACCCACCGCAGGGCTAGCTAGATAATTCACCAACATACTACCAATAGCAACTTCAGCACCTACGTACATGAAGATCCCTACCGCACCCAAAACAAGGTGTTTGTGATGCCATGCGCCGCCCTTAAACACACCTGTGCTTGCGCTTGTGTGATTCAGTTTTGGTAACTTTAAATACATAAAAACAAGGGCTAAGAGAAGGAGCAAGCCCGCTAGAATGAGGTAAGGCACCTGAACGTCGGAGGCGCTCGGCGTACCGCCGCCATGCTCACCGGTCGCGCCGTATATCAGGTAAGAACCAAAAAACGGGGCCACGGTGGTTCCAAACGCGTTGAACGCCTGCGTCATTGTAAGACGTGAAGAGGCGGTTTTCGGATCGCCAAGCGCAGTAACGTAAGGATTTGCAGAGACTTGAAGGATAGTTATCCCAGAAGCAAGTACAAAAAGCGCGAGTAAAAAAACACCGTATATCTGGCTAGAGGCCGCTGGAAAAAACAGTAAACACCCAACACAGGCTATACCTAACCCAAGTACAATGCCTTTTTGATAACCAATGCGCGACACCACCATACCTGCTGGCAAAGAGACAATAAAATAGGCACTAAAGAAGCAAAACTGTATCAGCATCGCTTGCGTGAAGCTTAGGCTGAATGCTCCTTTGAGGTAGGGAATAAGTATGTCATTCAAGCACGTTATAAAACCCCACATGAAAAACAACGTTGTAAGCGAGATGATAGCAAAGCGGTAACCACCGTTCGCGCCTCCCTCTTGGGTGTCTGAAATATTAGACTGTATTGGTGTGTCCACGAATAACCTCTGTTGCTATTTTTCGAATTAATGATAAATTTAAATTTGAAAGCGCTTACACAAACCAGTTCACAATAGCTGTAAAAGTCATTTGTAAGCGCTTACATTGAGCAGATAATTACATGAAGCGTTATTGAATTCAATGTAAATATGATGTTATTTACTTTGTATTGCGCAATGTAAATATAAGATTTTGTAATAATCAGGACATTCTCACGATGCCAGAAATTAACCTTCCTTCTAATTCTATGATGTTATCGAAAGATTTTTTGTTTGGTGTCGCTACATCGAGCTTTCAAATAGAAGGCGACAGAGAGGGAAGATTGGACTGCATATGGGACACGTTCTGTGAAGAAGAAAATACCATTTCTGATAACACCAATGGTGATATTGCCTGCGACCATGTAAAGCGTTGGAAACAGGATATCGAACTCATCGATTCGCTAGGCTTGGATGCCTACCGTCTCTCTATCTCCTGGCCTCGCGTGATGAACCAAGACGGCACGGTGAACGAAGTCGGTATGCAGTTTTACGTGAACCTGGTGGATGAGGTTATCAGACGTGGCATGAAGGTATTTGTGACACTTTATCACTGGGACCTTCCGCAGCATCTTGAAGACAACGGCGGCTGGCTCAATCGCGACACGGCTTTTGAATTTGAAAAATATGCCGAAGCTGTCGCAAACGCGCTGGGTCAAAAGGTGTATTCTTACGCCACATTAAATGAACCTTTCTGCTCAGCGTACTTGGGTTATGAGGAAGGGATCCACGCGCCAGGCAAAACAGGTATGGCGAATGGGCGACGCGCTGCGCATCACCTACTGCTAGCCCATGGTCTAGCGCTTAAGGTACTAAAACGTCTTTGTCCAAAAAGCCAAAACGGTGTTGTGCTCAACTTCAGTAACTGCCACACAGTGGGCAATGATGCTCAAGATCTTCAAGCGGCAAAACTTGCCGATGAGTACCACAATCAATGGTACTTACAGCCAATTATTGAAGGCAAGTACCCTGATGTTATCAACAGACTCGATGCAGATGTCAGGCCTGAGATTCTTGACGGTGATATGGACATTATTTCACAGCCCATCGATTACTTGGGCATTAACTTTTACACGCGCACTTTGTATAAAAGCGACGGTGCAGATTGGTTTGAAGTTGTCCCTCCAGCTACCACCGAACTTACAGCTATGGGCTGGGAAATTACCCCTGACGCATTCACTGAGTTATTAGTCGACCTACATAAGCGCTATGCACTGCCGCCTATTTACATCACTGAGAATGGGGCGGCTATGAATGATGAACTCATTGACGGCGAAGTAAAAGATGATGACCGAACCGCCTATTTCCACTCCCACCTAAATGCCGTCAACCAAGCTATGGAACAAGGAGTCGATATACGCGGATATTTTGCGTGGAGCTTGATGGACAACTTTGAGTGGGCGCTGGGCTATTCGAAACGTTTTGGCATTGTTTATGTAGACTACGAGACGCAGAAACGGATTTTAAAGCAAAGTGCTTTAGCCTACTCAGAACTGGTGAAGAGCCGTATAAATGGGTACATTAGCGGTATTAAATAAGGACAAGTAACCGACTGTATGGCAACTATTTATCAAGTCTCTGAAGCTGCGGGGGTCTCGCTAGCCACCGTTTCTCGCGTTATGAACGGCAACGCAAGGGTAAGTGAGCGCACGCGTAAGAAAGTAGAAGATGCAATGGCTTCATTGGGATACCAGCCTAACGCGATTGCCCAATCTCTGGCGTCGAACCGCACGAATAGCGTCGGCTTACTCGTATCAGAACTGCACGGCTCTTACTTTGGTGACTTGATGAGCACGGTAGAACAGATACTAAAACAAAATGGTAAGCACGTTATTATCACCGCCGGCCACGTAGATGAAAAACGTGAACACGAGGCCATTGAGTTTTTGAAAAGTCGTCGTTGTGATGCACTCATTTTACACGCAGAAGCCGTCTCTGATGATTACCTCAAACAACTCGTCGACGGCAACATCCCCGTTGTCGTTATTAACCGTAAAGTCGATGATTTGCCCGACAATTGCTTTGTCGTAGACAACGAGCAAGGTGGCTACATGGCCACACAAGCTGTAATCAATGCGGGCCACACAGAGATAGCGTATATCAGCGGCCCACTGTTTAAAAAAGACGCCAGTGACCGACTAGCTGGCCATAAGCGCGCTCTGAAAGAGGCGGGTATTGCATTTAAAGACGACAGTGTATTTGAAGGCGATTTTCACGAATCGGCGGGCCAAGAAGGCATGCTTCACTTTCAAACACACTATCCTAATTTGACTGCGCTAGTTTGCGCGAACGATGAAATGGCTTCAGGTGCCATGACAGCAGCAAGAGAAGCTGGTTTTGATATTCCCAGTCAACTTTCCATCGTTGGCTTCGATAACGTATTACTTGCGCGCTACCTATACCCTAAACTTACTACAATTAATAACCCTATTCATGCAATGGGAGAAATGGCGGCTTATTGGGTGCTTCAACATGTATATAACATAAAAAGCCCGATACCCATTGAGCATCTGTTTGTTCCTGAAATGATAAATAGGGATACTTTAGGCAACCTATAAAATGAAAAAAGCCCTGTCTCCGTCGCTTTACTACACCCTGATCGTTTCTCTTGGAGGCTTTATTTTTGGCTTCGATGCCAGTGTCATTGCAGGCGCAAACGGTTTTATAGATGCTGAATTTGGTTTAAATGACTGGCAGCAAGGGTTTGTTGTGAGCTCCCCCACGTTAGGGGCGCTTATCGCCATGCTGTTTGCAGGCGGCATCAGTGACGCAATAGGCAGGCGAAAAGCGCTTATTCTGGTTGCGTTTCTTTATCTGTTATCATCGGTTGGCTCTGCACTTGCGCCAAACTTTGCATTTTTAGTGCTCTCTCGCTTTATTGGGGGCATCGCATTTTGTTCGCTGATCATTGCGCCTCTGTATATCTCGGAAATTAGCGCACCGCAAAATAGAGGAAAAATGGTGTCGGTAAACCAACTCAATATTGTGTTTGGTTTCGCCCTGTCTTATTTCACAAACTATTATTTACTGCAGCTTAGCAATAGCGGAACGCCTTGGGTTACCGACATAGGTTTAAATACACATTTGTGGCGCTACATGTTGGGCCTAGAAATTATCCCTGCACTTCTATGGTTTAGTTTGCTTTTTACTATTCCTCGCAGTCCACGGTGGTTGGTATTGAAGGGGCGTCAGGAAGAGGCAGAGCAGGTAATTAACCGCCTATTCGACCACGCACAGGCCAAGGCGCTGGTTGAAGACATTTCGTCATCGCTGAAAGAGAAGTCGTGGTCACTTGGCGAGCGCCTTGGTTTTTTGAAAACAAAAGCCATGCGTTTTCCTCTGATGGTGGGCATTATTATCGCTATTGCCCAGCAAATTACCGGCATCAACGTTATCTTTTTCTATGCCCCCACTATTTTTGAACAAAGTGGTGTAGGTACCAATGCAGCCTTTATGCAAGCGGTATTGATTGGCGTAGTTAACGTCGCGTTCACAATAGCCGCCATGCTGACCATCGATAAATGGGGCCGAAAGCCCTTGTTACTGATAGGCCTTACCGGCGTAGTGATCAGTATGGCTATATGCACTTATGGTTTTAAACAGGCGACATATCAAATACAGCAAACCGCGGTTGTAACGCTTTCTCAAGAAAGTCCTTCTGTGGCAGCCAAACTTACGCCACTCATAGAGGAAACCTATTTTTCTGATGTCGACTTCAAACGTGCTCTTAAAACCACGCTGACAAGTAACGAATACGATACTTATCAGCAGTCGCTGCTCACTAGCAGTATCACTATGAATGCGCCATTAGTACTTTTTGGTATTATCGCCTTTGTCGCCTCGTTCGCAATGTCGCTGGGGCCTGTGATGTGGGCCATGCTGGCCGAGATTTTTCCTAATCAAACCCGAGCTCTCGCTATATCTTTAGTGGGAATGGTGAACTCACTGACAAGTTTCTTGGTGCAAATGGTATTTCCTTGGGAATTGGCCAATTTGGGCGCCGCTGCCACCTTTGCCATATACGGTGGTTTTGCCTTAGTCAGTTTGATTCTGGTTGCAAAACTCTTCCCTGAAACGAAAGGAAGAAGCCTAGAAGACATTACAAAAGACTTCGAGCAGTACGCTACAAAGTAGCGCGATGGTCGCCATTGACGGTAACAATGCTCGCTCCGTCTAACTGTACGTTTTTTCGCACCACTAGGGCTTTAGGGGTGACGTGTGAAGCAATAATCACTAGATTATCTTTTGCATAGCGATTTAACACGGTACAGACACGGTGTTGTGTGTGAATGTCTAAGCCTTCGAACGGCTCATCAACAAGTAGTACCCGTGGTTTAGCCAAAATAGCCCGAGCTAGCGCGACGCGTTTTCTTTCACCACCGGACAATGGTCTTCCGGCTTTGCCTACCCACGTCGTTAAAGGCAAAAGCTTCTCCAACCCTAACTCTTGCATTAGCGTAATGAATTCACTGTGTGATATGCCCCTTCCAGCAGGGTCTAAATTCAAGGCAAGACTGCCGGATAATATAACGGGTTCTTGCTCAACATAGCGCCAGTTTGTGACTAAGCCGGGTGGCAGATTAACACCATCAATCTTTCGTTTCCCGTGAGCAGGAAGCAACCCCGCGAAACCCTGAAGCAAAGATGACTTTCCACAACCAGAGGAACCTGTGACACAAACCACGCCTCTTGCTGGCAAGTTAGTATTCACCTTGCTCGTGCGACGACCTGTTACCGAAAACTCAGTTAACGTTACCGCGGTATTTATCTCTCTTTCACAAAGCATTTTAATGGGTGTCGCTTTCATCTGCTGAAGCGCTTTTACACTTTGCTTGTATTGCGCAAACTTAGATATGCTTGAAAAAGCGTTTCCCGCCCAATCGGGCGCCGCAAGTAATACCATGGGCACGACAATCGCGATGGGTGTAAAAAGCAGCGCTGATGCAATGGAAAAGGCCCCAGACATTGTTAACACAACCAATAGAAATGCCATCCCTTGAAACCACCACGCCATACGATTCGCGGTATTTTTTTGCGCTATCTTTTCGAGCCATACTACTTTAGCACTCACGTCTTTTATATTTATATCTGGGGCGCTTGCCTCTGCGGTCTCTAAGTTTCTGGCAACGTCGCGTTCTGGACCTTGCAAAGTATGACTTTCATCTGCACAGGTCGTTTTGCCTTCGCGCATATTCGTAAACGCTGTACTTAAATGCCAGATAGCACTACTGTTTAGAAAGTTGGTTGACCCTTGTCTAAATTGGGCATTGGCGTGAGTCGCACGCTTAGCTATACGAAGCGCCCCTATCCCTTGTAATACCAAGGCGATTGACCACACAACAAACAATGCAATTAGCAATCCTGCCCCAGGAAAGCCAAACCCCACAGCCACCGCACAAAGACACGTAAAAATAAACGTCGCGCTAGATAGTGGCGCTATCCACGCAATCCAGCGGCTAGCAAGCTCTTCTGTGTGTTGGGCTAGCGCTTCTGTCGTTAATGCTTTTTCATTAATTTGCGCGTTTTCAAGCTGACTAAATACAGACAACCTTATATTGGCTATCCGCGCCAGCAAATCGTTATGACCTACCCACATACTGGCGTAGCCTGATGCAATGCGAAGTAGCGCAAGTGCGCGGATAACAACAGCAGGAATGACATAGTTAAAGCCCACCGGCGCAATTGCACTGACTGCAATGAACCAAGAAGAAATAACCAGAATACTTATGCCTGCTACACCATGCAGTAGCGCGAGCAATAAGGTTATATAGGCAGGTTTAGCATTATTCATTTGTCGCCTCCTGATCTTCGTTTTGGCTAACCATTGAAGCGACTTTTACCTTACCATCTTTAATAGCCCAGAAGTGTGTAAACCAATTGGCGGGCAGTGCTTTGTGTGAAGCCCATATAAGCGTTTTATTCTCACCTAATCGGTTGATGAGTTGGGCCAGTCTATGGTGTTGGGAATCTGGTAAATGCGCTGTTGGCTCGTCCAATAGCCAGATATTTACTTTTCTAAGCAATGCTCTAGCCAAGGACAGGCGCTGTGCTTCGCCTCCAGAAAGTAATGGGTAGTCTGTCATTACCGTGTCTAACCCATAAGGCAATAACGTTAGCCACGGGCCGAGTTCTACCGCTTGCAGTACCTCGTTAAGCGCTTCATCCGTAAAACTATCGTCAAGGCATAGGTTCTCTCGTACCGAACCTGGTGTAACCACTGGGTGCTGAGTGATCCACACAACCGGTTCGTTAAATTTGTGGGAAGCGGGGCGTTGCCCACCCAGTGCTTCTAGAAGTAGCGTCTTTCCGGAGCCTGAGGCGCCACTAAGTAAAATTTTATCGCCTTTGGAAACATTAAGGCGATCTGCACAGAGCAGCACTGGGGTTTCGCTTTCACAAGAAGATAATGAACTATAAAGAGAGGCGTTCATCTCAAAAACGTTAACGTTAGAGGCTGTAAGCAAAGATTCACTTGGTCGTTTATTTATACTTTCAAAATAGCCTTCTACCTTTTCGTCTGAATGCGTTTTATCTTGTGCGTGAGCTTGAATAGGAATAGAAAATAAAGGATATAGTTCGTCTTGCGCGGCTTCTGCCTGTGCTTTTTGATGATATACCTGGCCCAACTTTTTCATTTCACTTAATAGCAGGGGAACAGTAAGCAGCACCCACAAACCTTGCTGTAATGTTATTGTTGGCCCAATAGTTAATTCGCCCAGCAATGAAAAACCGATAAATACTGCCACTAAGGCCACGGCAAGCGTGGCAAAAAAGTCGAGGACGCTGTTAGATAGAAAAGCCACACTCACCACTTTCATTGTTCGCGCATTTAAGTTTTCACTGGCTTGTTTCAGCAGGTCAGTTTGTTTTTGATGGGCCTGAAAACTTGCCAACATGGGCAGTGCGGCCAAGCGGTCAGTAAACAAACTGCCCAGTCGTTCAAGCGCAACAAAGTGCTTCCGATGCAAGGCTGCCGCCCCTTTCCCCACGATGATCATAAAAAGTGGCACAACCGGTAGTGTCAGTAGCAAACCAAGCCCAATCACAGGATTTACATAGAAAATAACGGCCAAAGCCAGCAGTGGCACTATTACAGCGATCATTTGCTGCACGCGATATTCTAGCGCCCAATCAGTAAAAGCCTGTATGTGCTGCAGCCAAAGGGTTTGCCAGTAATAAACCGAGTGCTGGCGAATTAGCGCATGCTGACGCGCCACAAACACCTGTTTCAAACGTGCTTCAAGTTTATCAAGTGCCTTCACCTTCCCCCTACTGGAAAGGGCGTTAAACGCGCCTTGGAATAACCAGCACAACGCTAAACAGCTAGAAAGCCCTACTATATCGCCACGGGTAGCGGGCGTTTTATTCACCACCCAGTCTTGGGCAATATTAGAAAAGTAATAAAAGCCAATTATTAAAGAAAAAAGCGACAAACACTTAACCGCTACCTGTGACATAAGCGAACGGCGCAAGCCAAGCGATTGCGCGCTATCCATCTCCTTACACCACTGAGTAAGTGTTTGTCTGCTGGGAATCTTTTCTTTAATCACTGTTCGTTTCTATCTTTTTATGTTGTTTCGTTTATTTTTAACTTTTTTTGAAGTGGTGGGCTGGCTGCAAGAACTCTCAGCGGCAGGGATGCCGCTGCGAAGCCCCCATGGATGGGATAACGGCGTGTTCTTGCTGCCAGCCTACCTCCACTTCTATTCTTGGTCTTCGGGTCGATCCATATTTTCCGTTGCTTCCAACCACATCGCATTAATAATGCCGAAAGAGCACGCCAGTAAAACACCTAATATCCAAGCGAAATACCACATAAATATCTCCTTAATAGATAGTGTGAGATTGGTCGAGGTCGTCGCTTTTGATACGACCGCGCATCACGTAAAAACTATAGGCAGTGTAGCTCAGTACAATAGGCACAAAGATGCAGGCAACGATGAACATGACATTTAAGGTCATATGGCTAGACGTTGCATCCCATACCGTAAGGCTAGCTTCTGGCATGGTGATACTTGGCATTAAGAACGGGAACATTGAGAAGCCCGCTGTTAAAATTACGCCTGTGATAAATAGTGCGCTTGACACAAACGCCATGCCTGCATTTCCCTTCTTAGAGAAGAACGCGCAGGCAAGGCCAGCTACTACACCTAATACAGGCGCTACCACCATAAAGGGATATGTGCTGTAATTACTCATCCAAGCTCCCGCTTCAATAGCTACCTCTTTCTTAAGCGGGTTAGATGTAGCAATAGTGTCTACCGCAGAGGTAATCACAAAGCCATCCAAACCAAATGCCACCCACACACCAGCAATCACAAACAGCGCTACGCCCACCAAGCTCAATATTACCGACACCGCACGGGCACGAACTTCAATAAAGCCATCGGTTTTCATTTGTAGCCAGGTTGCACCGTGGTTAAGTAAAATAGCCACTGACAGCAATCCGCTCACCAAGGCAAAAGGCGTTAGCAAACCAAAGAACGAACCTGTATAGGTTGATTTAAGGGTGCTATCTAGCTCGAAAGGCACACCTAATAGCAGGTTACCGAACGCCACACCAAAGATGAGCGACGGAATAATGCCACCAGCAAATAACGCCCAGTCCCAAGCTTTGCGCCACTGTGGGTTTGGCAGTTTACTGCGGTAATCAAAACCAATAGGACGCATCCATAGGGCAATTAACGTTAAAGCCAAAGCAAGGTAAAAACCGGAAAACGCGGTAGCATAAATCATTGGCCACGCCGCAAAGATGGCGCCACCTGCCGTAATAAACCACACCTGATTTCCATCCCAGTGAGGTCCAACAGTGTTAATCATCACACGACGTTCTTTGTCATTTTTCCCGATAAGGGTAAGCAAAGCGCCCACCCCTAAGTCGAAGCCGTCAGTTACGGCAAACCCAATTAGCAGCACGCCAACTAAGCACCACCAAATAACGCGTAACAGTTCATAATCAATCATGCTTTTGCTCCTTGCTCATCAAGGTCAATAAGATCAAGCTCAGTTTCAGTCTTTGTATCTTCTGGAGGCACAGGACCTTTCTTCGCGAATTTTTTCATTAGGTAAAAGCCAATGATGAACATTGCTGTGTAGAAGACGGTATAGGCAACAATCGTGGTTACCACATCGCTAATCGCCAAGTTAGACACTGAGGTATGCACTGGCAATACTTCTGCAATAGACCATGGCTGACGACCATATTCAGCAACGAACCAGCCTGCTTCACAGGCCACCCAAGGAAGTGGCAAACCATAGAGAGCGCCTCTTAGTAGCCAGCGAGGCTTGGTGATTTTATGTTTTGTGCTGTAATAAAATGCACACAAGAACAGAGCAAGCATAATAAAGCCTGCGGCAACCATGATTCGGAAACTCCAAAATAGCGGGGCCACCGGAGGAATGCTGTAGTCAACAGCTTGTTGAATTGCGGTTTCTGATGGGTTTGAAACATCGTCAGTATAGGGTTCAAGCAGCATAGCGTAGCCAAGACTGTCTTTATTTGCCTCAAATGCAGCGCGTTGCTCAGCTGTCGCCGTACCATTTCTTACGTCATTGAGCACTTCATAAGCTTTGATGCCGCTTAAAATACGCTCGCGATTCTCTTCTTTAAGATCCTTAATACCTTTCACTTCTTCGGTTAACGAGCGTGTTGCGATAATGCCCATTGCCCAGGGAATTTGAAGGGCGTATTCGGTTTCTTCTTTTTCATCGTTAGGTATACCAAAAACAGTGAAGGGTGCTGGCGCAGGGTGGGTTTCGTATTCAGCTTCAACTGCAGCTAATTTCACTTTTTGCACGTCACCAAGTTCATAGCCACTTTCGTCACCTAAAACAATCACTGACAGGGTTGCCGCTAAGCCAAAGCTTGCTGCAATCGCAAATGAACGGCGGGCAAACGCAATATGCTTGTGATTAAGTAAGTAGTAGCTAGAAATTGCCAATACAAACATGGCACCGGTCACGTAGCCTGCTGAAACCGTATGAACGAACTTAACCTGTGCTACCGGATTAAAAATAACGTCTGCGAAGCTGGTCATTTCCATACGCATAGCTTCAAAGTTGAATTCAGCGCCTACTGGGTACTGCATCCAGCCATTAGCGATTAGAATCCAAAGCGCTGAGAAGTTAGAACCTATGGCAACCAGCCAAGTAGCCATAAGGTGCTTCACCTTAGACATTTTGTCCCAGCCAAAGAAAAACAGGCCGACGAAAGTCGATTCTAAAAAGAACGCCATTAGCCCTTCAATAGCCAGCGGCGCACCAAAGATATCGCCGACATAATGAGAATAATATGACCAGTTCATACCGAACTGGAACTCCATGGTTAAGCCTGTGGCGACCCCAATGGCAAAGTTAATACCAAACAACTTTCCCCAAAACTGGGTCATTTGCTTGTATATCTCTTTACCTGTCATTACATAGACCGACTCCATGATGGCAAGTAGAAAGCTTAGCCCTAGTGTTAAGGGTACAAAAATAAAGTGGAACATTGCAGTTAATGCAAATTGCCACCGCGATAGTTCTATTAACGTATCGCTCATGGGTTATCTCCCT
Source organism: Alteromonas sp. KUL106 (assembly GCF_009811415.1). Lineage (GTDB taxonomy): Bacteria > Pseudomonadota > Gammaproteobacteria > Enterobacterales > Alteromonadaceae > Alteromonas. The sequence goes on from NZ_BLIG01000035.1 coordinate 34,471, forward strand.
TGTCTCTTTTGCGCGATAAGCGCTTGACCTTAAATAAATTTATTGGTTATTCAGTGGTTATCACATGAACATTCAACACAGCTAGAGCATGGTTTGTGCCATACATCATATTTCTCGTTAATCTGAACCAACAACCGATGAATGGCAGTCTATTCGTACTGTGCAGGACAATTATTCCATGGCGAAAAGTTGCGCACTTTGATCCATCGCAAGGATCTAACATCAAGCTTGCGCCAATTTTGTCATTGTCAGTGACAGAATTGACACAAATAAAGAGAAGGCGGGAACGTCGTAGTGTGGTTTAAAATGGTTGAGAATAGAGCTTTCGCTTCAGCTGATAAAATATTAACTTAAGTTACTGCGGCGAATAGGTCAGCGTAAACGCGCCGCGCAATTCACCAAGTTCAAACCCAGTGGCCTCATCCTCAGGGTAATGTTTTAAAATGGTTTCTTTCACTGAAGGTGAAACTTGGGCGCCGTGGCAAGCCATGCAAACTTGACCTTGTTGAATAGCCATCATGTACCGGAATTCGCCACTGTCACTGTCATACTTATAGGTATCTATAGGCGTAGACGGCTGTTTATCCTCTAGCTTAGTCTTTTCCAATAGAGAGGCGAAAAGCGCTAGTTGCTCGCGCTCCCACTCGTCTGGCGCGTTATTCGGGTTTCTCACTTTGAGCGCAGTACGTCCTACTGCCCAGCCATTTTGGCTAAGCCCCTCGGCGATAGGCTCGGCGGCCAACTTGCACTCTTCTACACCCGCTTCCAAACCGCCAGACTGAATTGCCTGTTTTAGCCTAGATTTAAGCGCTCCACCAAGGGCTTTAGCGTGGACTCTTGCCTGCTTCACTTTTGTTTGCACTTCGCTGTCAGCTGGCTCATTGTTTTGTGCATTAGCAAGAGGGCATCCGGTGCTTACGGCTAACCCCAACGCAATTAAAAAGATGCGTTTTTTCATTGTGTAACTCTCCTATTGACGGACGTATTAGCTCTCAGGCATTGTGATTCAACTAAAACAATGAACAAGCCCTATGCCAATATGTTAAGTTGGCAGGATAAAAGTAGCATTAACTAATACGCTGACAATGAACATATCAATTGTACAAGCAATGATAGATGCAATAGACAAGCCCGCTATTTTCATCAATCAAGACTACATTATTGAGGCGGTCAATGCGCCTTACAGAAATACTTACCCTGTCGATATCAAGCTTGGTTATAGCACCTGTTATCAGGTATCTCACCGAAACAATAAGCCCTGTGACCAATGCGGCGAGCAGTGCCCTATGCAGGAGAGTAAAAAGTCGGGCCGGACAGCAAGTGTGGTGCATATCCATACCACCAGCGAGGGCCAAAGCTACTGCGACATTCTGATGCGACCTATCTTCGACGGTCACGGGGATTTAATAGGTTATCTGGAGATTCTAGATAAGCTTGCCTTTGCGTCTAACCGCCCCTCTGCTGGAAAAATGATTGGCGAGTCAGAAGCATTTAAAATGATGCTGAATAAAATTAACCGCGCTGCGAACTCAGATATATCCGTTTTACTGTATGGCGAAACCGGAACCGGGAAAGAACTGGTGTCTCAGGCTCTGCACTCAAGTAGCCATCGCGCTGAAAAACCCTTCGTTGTGATTGAATGTACCGGATTGTCTGATGCGTTGCTTGAAAGTGAGTTATTTGGCTATGAAAAAGGCGCGTTTACCGGCGCGACCACTAACAAAAAAGGACTAGTAGAAGCGGCTGAGGGTGGAACCTTATTTTTTGACGAAGTAGGCGATATTCCCCTTGTCATGCAGGTGAAGCTGCTAAGGCTTTTTGAAACCCAAACTTACCGCCCTGTGGGAAGCGTGGTCTCCAAGAAGGCCAATTTTCGATTGGTGTGTGCATCGCATAAAAATTTAAAGCAAATGGTAGAAAAGGGGGAATTCAGGCGTGACCTTTACTATCGAATAGCTGGCTTCCCTATCAGCCTTCCGTCCTTACGAGAGAGAAAGTCAGATATTGCACTGATTGCAACGCATTTTTTAGCCCAGTCCCACGAGAAAAAGCGTTTCCATAAAAAAGCCCTCGAAAAATTAAGCAGTTACGCCTTTCCGGGTAATATTCGCGAGTTGCGCAACATCGTTGACCAAGCTGTATTACTTGCCGATGAGACAATAATCTACGAGTCGGACTTGCCCGTTTTAGACGATTTCACCGGTGAGGGCCACGCTTCAATGGTGAGTAACTATGAGGAAGAGCCACTAACAACAAGCGGGATTAATCTTAGCAAGGGTATTATGACTCTCGGCGAAGTAGAAGAGACTTACATAACTCAGGTAGCAAGCTCCTTTAAAGGCGATATAAATAGCCTCGCAGCCGCACTAGGCGTAAGTACCCGCACGCTTTACCGAAAGCTTAAAAAGGCCGGTATTAAAGAACTTAATTAAAATATGGAAATATCCATCCAACGCACGCTATGATAACAATGCGCAACGTAAAAAGATAAACAATGTCGATTAAACACCTGACAGCCTTAACACTCTGCCTTTGTATGCTTTTGCAAAATGCATTAGCACTAGGCCTTGCTTCGCATACTATGCAGAATGCTCGTGGGTTCGTGGGCGATGACATTGAGCTTATCTGTACTGGCAAAACCATGCGCTATATATCGGTAAGTGCAACAGAGCTTGAAGGTGAGTTTGTATTTATAAGCCCAGAGCTACTTAAAGCATCTGTTGAGCACGTAGATTGTACCAACGGTACGCTGGCAGACCTTCCGCACATTGACAATGTCCCGGTAGATCCAACGACGGTGCTTTCCCTTGTGCGCTATCGCGCCTTAGCGTCTCGCCTTGCAGCAGCGCCCTACACATTGTTTGCCTTTGCCGCCCCGCTAGGCCGCGCCCCACCAATTGCATAACAAAACCTAAAAACACACTTAACACGCATGGTTTAACCGTGCACATAGTTCGTTTATTTAATGGAATTGTTATGAAGTATTCTTTACTGGCATTCGCTGTTTCTGCAGCCTGCACGTCTGCACAGGTTTATGCAAACACATCTGAGTTCATTGATAGCGCTTCGACAGAAGTGATTACTGTGATTGGCTCTTCGCTTGATAATAATGTGAAAGAAATGGAGCGAGAAGCGGTGACTGCCACAGCCAACATAGACGCTGACTTTGGCGATCAGTTAGCGCAATTACCGGGCGTATCCGTTTCCCGAAACGGCCCGGTTACAGGCCTTATTCAATACCGAGGGCTGTTTGGTGATAGAGTGGGTGTATCCGTTGACGGCGTTGACATCGCTGGCGCTGGTCCTAATTCAATGGACTCGCCATTATCCCACGTTTTGCCAGAACCAGGCCTTACCGTGACTTTATATCGCGGTATCGTACCGGTGAATGCTGGCGTACAAACGCTAGGCGGCAAACTGCGTATTAACGCCGATGCGACATCCCTTTTTGCTTTAGAAAGCGGTATTACTGGCAGTGTAAATGCCAGCTTAATAAACCCGGGTAGCGGTCAACAATATCAGGGCAATGTACTTTACAAAACGGACCAAGCTTTCTTTAGCGGCGCGTTTATGCATCAGCAGCGTGACAAACGAGAGTCTAGTGATAACACCGTTATACCTAACAGCTATTATCAGCGAAATGGCGGTAAATTTAGACTTGGCTATGAATGGGGAAAACACCAATTCGATGCTAGCTATCAACAGCTAAATACGAATGAAAGCGGCACACCGGCCTTAGCTATGGATATAGGTTTTATCGATGCAGCATGGTATCGAGTCGGTTATCGCTATAACGCCGGGGAAGCTGAGTACTTTGCTATGAATTGGTTTGGCAACAGTAATCAACATGCCATGGATAACTTTTCCCAGCGCATGATAATGTCTGAGAGCATGGCGCGAGAGAACAACGCTGACGCTGTCGCTCAAGGGCTGGATGCAAAATACGTTATGCCATTAGATAGTAGCGAGCTAGAATTGGGCGCTTACCTACACCACACCCGGAATAACTCTGTTATTACTAACCCTAATAACGGTATGCTCTTTGTAAATAATTTTACTAATGCAGAAAGAGATACCGCGAGTATTTATGCCCAATGGACAATAAACAAAGAAGCCTATTCGTCTACGCTAGGTACGCGATACACCCGGGTTAGCATGGATGCCGGAGAAGCGGGTTCTAATATGGTGATGATGAACCCTGCTATTGCAACGCTTGTAAACAACTTCAACGCTGGCGACCGCGACAAAAACTACAGCATGTTAGATATCGCCGCTACCACGCGATACCATGCGAACGACTCGCTCGATATCGTACTTGGCATTTCTCAGAAAAATCGTGCCCCTACCTATTTCGAGCGCTACACCTGGCTACCGCTTGGCATCTCGGGCGGCATGGCCGACGGATTTAATTACATCGGCAACCTTGAATTAGACAATGAGACCGCGCGCAAATTAGATGTGGGGGTTGATTACACCTATGGGAATTGGACCATATCACCCCGATTTTTCTATCAAGACATTGAGGATTACATCACCGGCTCACCTAGTACGAATATGGCGGCGAACATGGTGTCTTCTATGATGACTGGTACTGAACCGTTTCAGTGGACAAATACCGATGCTGTTATCAAGGGTGCCGACATGACGGTGCAAGGTCAGCTTAGTGAAAACTTAAGTGTGCGAGCCGTAGCAACCATTCAGCATGGTAACCGTGATGACATTGATGATGCTTTGTTCCGCATTGCTCCAGAACAGTTAACAACAACAATTCAATGGAATACGCAAGTATTTGATGCGCCGCTTCATATGCAGCTTACATCTGAATTAGCTGGCGCACAAAACCACGTTTCAGCACTGCAGAATGAAGCACCTACTGCTGGCTATGGGTTAGTACACATTACGGGGCTTTTAACACTTTTTGACAATGCGCACTCAAATCTTCAGGTTACGGCAACTATTCATAACCTGCTCGACAAACAATACGCCCCACACACAGCCGGCATTAATCGTGTAATGAATGCCGATATTGAAGTAGGTGAACGCGTGCCTGGCGCTGGGCGGGAGTGGCATCTGTCGTTAAACTATCGTTTTTAAGTTTTCGGCAGTCTATTGTGAACCAATGCAGAATTTAAGTGTGGGGCCGTAAGTAAGCCCCACTCTACAAGCTAATAAGCCTACTTGGCTTGGAGGACTTCGAACTTTAGCCCCTTTGCTGTCCTATTTTTAAATCCTTTCCAATAGGTATGCTGAGCACGTGAATTGCCTTCGTCATCAAGCGCCCAAACCCCGTCATTTGAGGAGGGCACTAAATCTAAATATTCTGATGTATCCTGGCTTTTAAGGTATTTGGCAAGCCAAGCCGTAGCAAAATGCTGCGCTATATTATTCATTCTCGTGTTATCCCACACAGCATCGATATAATGTTCGCTCACGTTGATACCTAAGTCTTTATCGAAGAAAAAAGCTTCTTCAGGTGCAGGCATCACCGCACCAGCGTTGTGATTTGCGTTTTCATATGTCAAGAGCGCTCTATCAACATGCACAGCACTTTTCCACATTGCCTTCACGCCATTTTCATAACCGGATACATCATCTTGAGAACCAGCAACAAACAAAATTGGCACTTTTACTTCAGCCATTGTATCTGCGGTAAATACACCGTAATTCATTCCCCAAGGCGCGAACGCAATTACCGTTTTTATTCGACTATCTACCCCACGTTGGCTCTGTTTTTGATAAATTTTTAGCAACTCGAAAGGCGGTGCTACGGGGCTTTTTATAGCGGCCTCTGACAACGTTGCGCCTGCATTTACGACCGCGCCGTATCCTCCCATTGAATACCCAACTATCGCCGTGTTGCGTGTATCAACGTTACCGTTTAAAAATGAATTCTCATCGTGAGACAGTTTTTCGATTTGATCCAATACTAAGATTTGGTCAATCGGTCTATTGTAGAGTGTGGACGCAAACGCCGCTTTCGTTCTGTACGTTGAGTCGGTGTGATCTATCGATGCGACAATATAGCCTTTAGAGGCGATGTTTTCCGCTAAGTGAGCGAGGAGATAACGGTTTCCTGGATACCCATGAGACACTATTACTAGAGGAAACGGCGTGTCTGAATTCACTGCAATGGCATCGCGCACAGCGTTTCCAAATAATTCTACTTGGGTTTTCCCATCCCTAAGGTACGCATTTAAAACGCGATTTTCCGGCGGAATGTCTTCAATACCTTCATGATCAGCCGGATACCAGAGTTCAACAACTAATTGACGGTCCTTACGAGGCAGCTCTAAAGGTTTATCCTTTATTTCTAATAATTGTAAAACATCAACGTGATCGGTAAACGTGAAGTGTAGTGTTTTTACGCCGACTGCATATTTTCCATATGCAGACAGAGCCGGGGCATCAGGCCTTTGAGTATCTATATGATTTCTTGCAAGGCTAGAATTCATAAAAAATAGGGTGACAACGCAAGCCATAAATCTCGTCGCGTATTTTAAATAAAACGTATCCGTCATAATGTACCCACCCTTTAGTCATATATAAGACATCATAAGATATTACTATTGTTTCTCTTAAAGCAACTTTATTCCTGTTACTCACGATTATAAAAGCAAATTATTACGACTATTCAAGCCTTGAAAAAACTAGCTATTTATCTGTTTTTATTAATAATAGATAAACTCTGGCATAAATCACTCCTTTAAATTTAACAAATGCGTTGCATTTAATTTACTTTCTGGTTAAATTTTGTCTATCCAATGTCTTATATAAGATATCAGATAGAGACAAACACCCTGCTTAACTGTCTCGATTGACCACACTTACACATGACTTGAACACAACAAATACAACAGCGGAGAACATCATGTCATTGAACTATAGCCGTATACACAAAGGTATAATTCAAGCGCTTGCACTTACTACTTGCGTAGGTCTAAGCGCAGCAGCACATGCACAGGAAGTTAGCAAAGAAAAAGAAAAAAACCTCATTGAACAGATCACCGTTACATCACAGAAACGTGTTGAAAGGCTAAATGAAGTGCCTGTTGCTGTTTCAGTCTTGAGAGAAGATCAGATAAATTCCGCATTCGCCAATAATATAGAAAGCTTGCAAGCATTAGTGCCATCAGTAAGTTTTCGAAAGGGCAACACAACTCGAAACTCCGCCATTACCGTTCGCGGCATAGGTACTATTTCTTTTAGTGTTGCTGCTGAACCTAGCGTATCCACTGTGGTAGATGGTGTGGTTATGGGTCGTTCCGGTCAGGCATTTGTTGATCTTTATGATCTTGAGCGCATTGAAGTTCTTCGCGGTCCACAAGGCACATTATTTGGTAAAAATGCGTCTGCTGGTGTTGTTAATATTACGACTAAGCGCCCATCAGACGAATTTGAAGGTGTTGCAGAAGTATCGCTTTTCCAAGACAACGAGTATCGCCTAAGAACCCGTGTTTCTGGTGGTCTTACTGATAACGTAAGCGGCAGTCTCACCGTTTTGAAGTCTGCATTTGATGGATATATTAAAAACGTTTACACCAATGAAGATACCAATGGATACGACAAAGAAGGCGTGCGCGCTAAGCTGAATATTGAAGCCAGCAACGACACCGACATACTTCTTATTTTCGAAAACATGAAGTCGGATGACAGCTGTTGTGCTGATTTAGAGCTCTCACCAAGTGGCCGTAATCCGAACTCAGAAGCTGTACCTAATAGTACCGGTACGGGTGATTTGGATTTATCACAGCGTTTGATAGATCATGACTTTGAAACGCGAACGCTCGACGAAACAACAGGTTTCTCTATGCAGGTTGATACCATGCTAGGCGACCATGAGCTGACCTCAATTACCGCCTATAGAAGTTGGGATAATACCGAGTTCCGCGAGGGTGATTTCACTTCTATCGCTGGTACAAGGCCTTTTCCAGTATTTGGCGAACCGTTTCAACTTCATGATATAGGTGCTCAAAACTGGAAACAGACATCGCAGGAAATAAGAATTGCCTCCCCTCTTGGCAATGATTTTGATTATCAAGTTGGCGCATTCTGGTGGACGCAAAAATCTGAACGTAACTTTACTCGTGATGCAAGCTGCCAAAATAACGCAGGCCAATTTCCAGCAGCTATTAGCGCTTATTTAACAGATACACTTGGCGTAGAAAATCCAACGTCTGAACAGGTTGATGAATTCATTGCTAGCGAAGGTTTGTCATGTAACTCAAATGACATTGTGAGCGCCACAGCTTTCATGGAAACGCAATTTGATAACTGGGCGCTTTTCGCCGACGGTAAGTACCACTTTACTGAAGATTTTCGCTTACTGTTTGGCCTCCGTTACACCGATGATGAAGTAAGCTATTCCCATGACCGTCGCAGCAATGATCAGTTCAAACGCACAGGTGTTGGCGTGCGCGGATTTGAAACTGACTACAGTGGGAAGACAAGTGAGACAGATCTTTCTGGAAAACTTGGGGTTCAATACGACCTAACCGACAACAGCATGGCTTACTTTACTTTTTCACAAGGCTATAAGGGCCCTGCGTTCAACGTGTTTTACAATATGTCAGATACAGACACCTTGCCTATTGGAAAAGAGTCCTCAGATGCCTATGAACTTGGTTATAAATACGCAGCCAGTAACATCGTATTTAATGCAGCAATTTTTAGAACCGAGATAGACGGATTTCAGGCCAATAATTCTGAACTATTAGATGGCGTAACCATTTCCCGATTAACAAATGCAGGTTCTGTAATAACTGAAGGCTATGAATTCGACTTTATGTGGCAAGTCAACGATAACTTCTCACTGACTGGTGGGTTATCAAAAGTAGACGCTGAAGTAGACAAATTTAACTGCCCTGATGTGGATTGTGTGGGTGGTGCAGGCGCAGATTTACCTTTCTCTCCTGACCTTAAGTATTCAGTAGTAGGGGAATACTTCTTGGAATTTGACAATATGGACGTTATTTTCAACGGTTCATATGTTTACACCGACGAGATGTTTGCCGGTGCACCAGGAGCATTTGCGACCGAAAATGACCCTGCCGTGCTGCCTGACTACGCCATAGTGAACGCGAGCGTGGCATTTTCTTTCAACGATGACGCATATCGTATTAGCTTAATAGGTAAAAACCTGACGGACGAGAGTTTTGTTACAACCTACAGCGGCGATAATTTCCGTTACCAGATACCACGGGACGCCGACCGTTACTTTGGCGTTCAACTTCGCGCTAAATTCTAAAATACGTCTCCCTGGAAGGCACTCTGAAGTAAAAAAGAGTGCCTTTTTTACATCAAAGACGCACTCGCCTGCCACAGTAGACGCAGCGCTAACAGTGTCACCACAATTTTGAACGTCAGCATAAATTTTTCAGCAGGGATCCGCTTTAACGCCTTCAACCCAAAGAATGTGCCTAGAGCACCGCTGGCAATCATGATAATGACAAGGCCCGCCCACTGTGCGAAAGAAAAACCCACGAAGGTAAAAACGAACGCTTTAAGCCCGTGTTGAAATGTCATACAGCTGGCAAACGTAGCGGTTATCTGCATTTTTCTGTAATTATTTCGGTGAACGAAAGCTGCGACCAAAGGCCCGGTTGCCCCTACAAACATTGAAACTAACGTGGTCACTAAGCCCGCTAATGCCCTACCTGCGGGCTTCATTTCTTGTGCTTTGGGTTTGCTCCCCCACACTAGAAATAAAATAAATGCGGCAACTGCAAATTGAATAATAACCAGCGGCAGCTGCACGACAATAAATGACGCCAGGAAAGCCCCAACGATGGCACCTAAAGAAAAGTACCTTAGCATGGTCCAGTCAATATGCTTTGCCGTCATTAGGGCACGGTTACCGTTTGAACCTAGCTGTACTAGCCCGTGCACCGGGATCAGCGCGCTTACCGGCAAAGTGCCGGCCATTACCGCCAGCAATAACACTCCGCCACCAATGCCCAGTGTTGCTGTCATCATCGAAGTAAAAAAAGACATAACAACGAGCAACAGTGCCGTTGACATCGACAACGCATCAAAGGCCGTCAACCAGCTATAAAGTAACTCCAAGGGTCAAACTCCAACTTTATTTATGACTGTATGAAGCAGGGCTCGATTATTCGCATAACGCTATTTGAAGCTTAGCCTAGCACCAAATCCCAATTTTACCGCTATTCATTCAGCCAACGTGGAACACCTGCTTCACCCGGAAAACCCATTGACTTTCTCTTTTATGCGCAGGATACTCAGGCCACTAATTACTCACTAGCAGCACATTGTTTTTAATCACTATGTCTCTAAACAGCAATATACATACTGCTTATTCAGCATCTGCGCTGATTATTATTCTCGCTATTCTAAGGAATGGGCGGGTTAGCTAGTGCGTAAATAAAATACACTAAACCCGCCGCAAAGGCGGGTTTTTTATTGGCTCGTCTTGCGGTAAAAACGGAACGACAGCCATGAACAATCCAATATCTCACGTGTTACAACAGTTGCACGACGCAGTAAACCGCGGCGACCAAGACGCTTTAGCTCAATATTATGCTTGCGATGCAAAAGTAATAGCGACTCCTATGTCCAGTACAACAAAAGATCAGGCCTCTCAGCGCGACTGCGTTGACGCACTACTCAAATTTCAAAAGAAATTTATGCCCGATCATTTTGTCACTACTGGGGATGAACGGGTTATACAAGCCGGTGACATAGCGCTAGTGGTTGCCAAACTCTACCTCGTTCCCAAAGCCACACCCAACGCATTACCGTGCGAGGGAAAACGGGCCGTTTACGTCATGCAGAGGGATGCAAGTGGTGAATGGCGCTGTGTCATCGATAACTTCTTCGGTACTGACTTGTTAGATTTTGCATAGTACCAGCAAGTTTAAACCTGAAAAATAACGCCTGCTGCGTTATGGGGTAGGCCGAATGGCGCTAGAACCCATACTGAAAACCTCATGTTTTTTAAGAATCGATAAGGCGACTGCATGAAGCGTTCAGCACATATTACCAAGCGACCTATTTTCGTGTAAAAGTAGAACATCAAGAAAGTCTGCATGCACACGACGCTATTGCTGAATTATCAGGCCCAGTTCATCGATAAATTCAGTCATTATTTGGGTGTTTAAACCGGTAGGCAAAAGAAATGATAAAAGGAAAATAACATTGTTATCTCTTAACAAGCTCTCTTACATCAGCAAAACAGTGTGCATAGGCGCTGCATTATCCGCTATAGCGGCGTGCTCATCTACGCCATCAACCCCGCTTGCTGGCGCAAAATCACACACTCTGTCAACTGCCGTGACATACCAAACTAGCAGCAAAGAATATCCCGTCCTCTCGAGCTTTGTGTACAATCAGGCTATTGCCGCGCTGCCAACGCGCTTTGCTGATGGCAACGTTGTAGTCATGGATGTTGATGAAACCGTGCTAGACAACAGCACCTATCAAAAAGAACGTGAAAGTGTCGGCTTGGGATATTCTTCACAAAGCTGGGCTGATTGGGTAAAACGTGAAGAAGCCACACTGGTGCCAGGTGTAGCCGCCTTTATTGAGGAAGTTGTTGCACGAAATGGTAAGGTGGCGCTGATTACCAATCGCGATAAAGCACTGGATAAGCACACGTGGAACAATCTTTTGGCACAAGGTTTACCGCTTAACACCAGTAATACCTGTGTAGTTGGCCGCACTGCTGAAGATAAAAAAGCAGTGGGCTTAGAAGGTATGGTCAATGACAAAGACTTGCGCAGAATGCAGCTTACCCAGGGCAAGATCGCATGTTCAAATACGTCTAAAGACGCCACGTCTACATGGGCAGTGCCTCACACTATTATCATGCAAATTGGTGACAACATTGAAGATGTGGGCGGCGTAACCCAAGAATCCGCCAACGTTGAATCGCTCATGCCGCGAGTGGGCACAGAGATTTTTATTCTGCCAAACCCAATGTACGGCTCTTGGTGAGCGACAGAATAAGATTAATACTTGTGGCGTTAGGTTAACGTACTTCACCTAACGCCACTACGTGAGTTTGAGTTTGAGCTTTAGCTGAGTCGAGCTTCTTTTAAATTCAGTTATTCCTCTTAACGTACAAAGCTGTCTAGCGCTAGTGAATAGGCAGAGAGGCCCGGTACGCTTTAGTGATTGCCTATCTTTACCGTGCTTTCAAATCAATAGGGGCCATACAAGTTTTTAACTGTAGTGCCTTCTTTGTATTCAAAAAAATCACCCTCCGTTTTTCTGTGCATAATGTTGGTTGAACACCTCACAGCAAGAAAGTTGTTTCAATATTGTCGAAGCTCGAAAATAGCGTCTATAGTTGAGGGAATGGAGTTTCGCTGCAAAAGGCACATGGCGGTATGACTAAAACTGGACTTTTTGTCACAAGTTTATTAATTACTTTTTTTGCGTTAAAGCCTGCATTCCCCAAAACAAACCTAATAAATCCAGCACCGAACGATGACGTTATAGCCGGTATAAAAGCCCTTCATCGATCACCTGAGAAAGAAATGGCCCGATTAAAGTCGCTTCTTGACTCGAATCAATCCTCTGCCAAGCGGCATGAATGGTTATACCTGTATGCTTTGGGAAAAGAAAAACGAGGTGAATATGGAGAGGCACTTACTCTAGTAGAACGCTGTATTGATGATGCCAATACGAGTGCCCTTATGCAGCAGCGCGCTAAATTGCTCAAAGCCAAAATACTTTCAAATACTGGTGATATTGAAGAGGCAATTGGCATTCTCAACACGATAAAACAATGGTCTATGAACCATGGCGTGATCCAATTAAATATTGGTGCCTTAATGACGCTAGGCGCTGCGTTCGAAAATATTAAGGAGCCAAAGCTTGCCCTTAATAACTACCTGTCAGCTTACGATTTAGCGACACAGTTTAAGACTCAAGTTCCCCCTTCCCATATTGCGGGTTTGATCGGTGCTATCTTTTTACAACAATCTAGATTTGCTGAAGCCAAAAGTTATCTCAATGAAGCCTATGAATTTGCCGTTAAAAAGAAAAACAGTGTTAACCAAAGTCATTTGGCTGAAAAGCTTGCTCGTGTAGAGTCAGGGCTCTCAAACTTCACTGCCGCCATGGAGTTTTATGATACGGCCATAAATATTGCGCGAAAAAATAACGATTTCCCCCTTCTAACCAGCGCACTCATTGGGAAAGGAAAAATGTTGTTAGGCCAAGAAAACACAGTAAAGACAACTAACACCGCGCATTTGTTATTTGAGGAAGCAGCCAGCCTTGCACGCAATTTAGAGTCTAAAAGTATCTATTTTGATTCGCTTATCGCACTTTCTCGTCTCGCTCTCGCTAATGGGGATAAAGCACAAGCGTTAGAAAAGGTGAAACTTGCGGAAACAGTAATAGAGAATACTGAAGTAGGCTTCCCCCATCTTGAAGCAGCCTACCTCAAACTTACTATTCTAGAGGCCTCTGGCGACAAGCAGGCCACTATTGATGGACTGAAGCAATATATTGCATTAAATGAGGCGATAACAGAATCACTAGATAAGTCTAGGATACAAATATTACGTACACTTTATGAGTTAGATGAAGTTGAAGCTGAAAATAGCGATTTAAAAGCAATAACAAATTTACAAGCGGACAAAATTGCACTGAACCAGCAGCGCAACGTCTTACTAGCAGTGATCACAGGCTTATTTCTCATACTAAGCGCCCTACTATTTATACTCTACGTCAAGCGCGCGCGATACCAGACAAGACTTGAACGGCTTGCCACTACCGATGGATTAACCCGTTTTTACAACAGAGCTAAAATTCTGGAACTGCTAGATGGCTGTCTGAAAAATATTGAAAACACCGACCAAAAATTCTGCGTTGTCATGTTGGACATCGACTTCTTTAAATCTATAAACGACAAATATGGTCATAAAATGGGAGATGATGCATTGCGTCTTTTCGCTCACACTGCGCGACAGCGTTTTCCTAATCACGTCGATATGGGTAGGTTAGGTGGTGAAGAGTTCCTGTTTATCTTTCACGGTACTGATGAACACCAAATTTATGAACAACTCGATAGCTTTCGTCAGATGCTGAAAACGGCTTCTACCCACCAGCTATGCGAGGAGATCAAACTAACATTTTCTGCAGGGCTTAAGGTCGTTAACTCACCGCAAAGTACGACTGCTATTTTAGAAGATACGGATAGAGCACTTTACGAAGCGAAAGAAACCGGCAGAGATAAAACCGCCATAATTAAATGTTTGTAATTTGATACACACTAATGGGAAAAAACTACATGCCCCGTTCTCCCTCACAGAATCCTCCCTCTTACCCACAAGCCCGGAAATAGAATATAACCCAATAAAATCAATAATTTAAAATATTTTATTAGCAACAATAAAACTATGGCACAAATGCAGCATACATTAGACTAACGGATAACAACAGAGTGCAGCTTGTAGCTAGGATAGCTTTAGCGACGGAGAGGCCAAACTGCGCAGGTTGATGATACTGAAGGTGACGACACAGGAAGTACATGGAGTGGTCGCCAAGGAAGAAAGGACACATCAGTATTTAAACTTAAGGATGACTGGTGAAGATTCGTTAAACTGCTGGTCGATGATGAGGTTAGGGAAAAGACACCCTAATTAAACTCGCAGGATGCAAAGGCCTTGTTTCATAAGGATTGCAAACAGGCACCGAGTACCTACATCGCAAGCACTGACAGTGATGTCTCGTGCAGCAAAGGATTGTTGACCCTATTTGGATTCGTTGAACGTACCTGTGTGTTGCTTCAGCGAGACCATAGTGAGGACACTGGTAATGTCGTCGATGTTATTAGTGAGTTGTCACCCGACGACATTCCTCTCCCCTCAAAGGCCCATCCCGGCCTTTACATACCTCTGATTTTGGCCCGCCTTTGGCGGGCATTTTTTTATCTTCCTTTATGATAAGATCGATTATGTCTCCATCACCTACTAGAAGAGTTCATTGCGTGCTTTCGCCTTCTTCCACGACCATCGTATTCAGAATTCTTTTTTGTGCATTGCTCGCTACGTCTATTGGCCAAAGTGTTATGCTCACTACACTTCCTTCCCTAGGAAGACAGGCCAGTCTCTCTGAATTTCATATTGCTACCATCATGTCTAGCTCTGCGCTTATCTTCGCCATAGGTACAAATGTGTGGAGCAAAATAGCTAAGCGTGCCGGGTTCAAACGCATTCTTATGGTGGGCTTGACTGGTTATAGCTTAGGTACGTTGGCCTTTGCAAGCGCTTGGATGGCGGGCTTTTCCGGTATTATTAGTGGAACCAACCTATTCTTGGCCCTGCTAATTAGTCGCAGCATGCAGTCCACTATTATGTCAGCAACGCCTCCGTCAGCGGTGGGCTATGCGGTTGCAATAAGTTCTGCGCAGGGGCGAGTAGGCGCAATAAGTAAAGTCACATCGGCGAGCAATGTAGGGCAGATTATTGGCCCTGCCTATGCGGGTTTATTGGTGGGCTTCGGCTTGCTCGCTCCTTTGTATAGTATTGTTATACTCACCTTGTTGGCATTGGCACTCGTGTATTTCAAGCTGCCGGTTCTTCCCCCACCGTCCCAACAACATCCAACGCAAGTCATTGAGTCTGGCGCCCCATCTAAGACCAAAACTCCTTACATATTTGTTGGCGCATGCGTTTGCGTTTTTTGCGCCATGGCGATGATGCAACAAACACTGGGCTTTTTCTTTATTGATTTTTATCACTACACGCCTGTGCAAGCTGCGAGACAAGTTGGGTTTGCCATGATGGTGAGTGCGGCAGCATCACTCACTGCACAATTTGGATGGGTTCAAAAAGGTCGTGTTAGTAAAGAGACAATGATCATGCTTTCGTTACCGCTTCTCGGCTTGGCCTATCTGTTGCTATTCCTGCAGGGTTCGCTATTCATTCTTTATACTGCAATGACATTCATGGGTTTGGGCATGGGTATGGCTTACCCTTCTTTAGCAGCTGCCGCCACCACCTATTGCACTCCCGCTCAGCAGTCATCGATAACAGGGTTGATAACAGCAACAACAGCGATGGGCTATATTATAGGGCCTCCACTCGCCGCGTTGATATATCAGTTTGACATCGCCTTACCCTTCGCTACGGCGGCATTGCTGATTGCTATTACAGCATGTACGACATATATAACGCTGAGACAACACAAGAAATCAAACTAACGTGTGAAAGCAATAATACCAGTCCGCATAGATAATTACCCATTCAGCGAGAGTTAAAATGTTCGTAATCGCGGCGTGTTACTGTAGGTATAGTGGTTATATATCAAGGTGACACAACAAAGAGTACGGACATTTTAAACTCGCCCTACGGGAAGGTCTGGCAAGCTTCATCTGGGAATTTGAAAGGCAACAGCCACTCCTGCATTCCTACGCTTCGCCAGGAAACTTACCGGCACCTTCTGAGTGGGCTATTAGCTATGCGGATTAATGGTATAACAAGATCTTAACGGGTTTTGAAACAGCTAAATGCAAAGGTATTTAAATTTTTACCTTTTATTTTTAAAAAAACGGAACCTTTTTTGAATTAGGCTATCTTAACTTATACATAAAGTCGTTGAGTGTGCGTCTTTGTGGTGTGTAAATGTGTTTTCCAAGTTATGTTGTGGTTTTTAAGGGGCTTTTAGCCCCTTTTCTTTTGCCTGCTCTTTTCTATTAAAGTGCGACTTTCAGCACGTATCCTCTATAAATCTGGCCAATTGATGCGCTCCTCTAGCATCATCCACCGTTCAATCTGAAAAGTAGAACAAAACAAACCTTATCATTCCACCTTAAGAAATATAAATGATAACCATTATCATATAAAATATTGATTAAATTTCCAAGGAGAAGCTAATGTCTAGACCACAACCTCGCCAAGCTGTTGTTATACAGTCCGTTCGTATAAGCCCTACTATGCAGCGTATTGTTTTAGGTGGTGAAGATCTTCGCGCTTTTCCTGCCGTATCTGCAGGCGCTTACGTAAAGCTTATGTTCGATAAATTCGGAAATCCGCTTAGCCAACCCACCGATATGAGTGAAGTCGCCATGCGCACTTACACGGTTTCCCACTTTAATGCTGATACAGCTGAGATGACTCTCGATATGGTCATTCATGCCCACGATGGAAAAACAGGGCCCGCTTCAGCATGGGCTACCAGTGCTAAACCTGGTGACATAATTACACTGGCAGGCCCGGGCTCAAGTAAAGGGTTAAGTGAAGATTATGATTGGGTACTGCTAGCGGGCGACATGACAGCACTTCCCAGTATTAGAAATCACCTTGCAGAGCTTCCTTTGCATGTCAGAGGTTATGCGGTAATCCAAATTGAAGATAAACAAGACGCGGTTGCACTTAAAAAACCTGATGGAGTGACAGTGATATGGGAACATGAACAACCGTTACCTTTTCGTCTTACTCAACTGACTTGGTTGGAAGGCATACCTGCGATTTGGGTAGCCTGCGAGTTCTCTGATATGCGAGCGATAAGGGCATGGCTTAGAGATGAAAAAGCGGTTGCGCACAAGAATATTTATATTAGTAGCTATTGGAAAAAAGGTCGTAGTGAAGATCAGCATAAAATAGAAAAGAGGCTGGACAGTGAAGCGTTTGCACAATCACTCACGTAACGACTCACACACAGCTCTGTAGTGTTTGCAAAAGCGTGTAAATCTTGTATAAAAAGGCGCTTCATTTTAGATTAAAAATCAATATAAACTATAATTATCATAAACTTATATCAAGGAACAGCATTTGCTTCACTTAATATAGCTGGCTACTTTTTTTGCCAGTTTTCTCAACCAATTGTTTAGATAAGGAGAGCAAATTATGAACAGTGATCGTATTGAAGGTAATTGGAAAGAAATGAAAGGTAAGGTGCAGCAGAAGTGGGGCAAGCTTACCGATGACGACCTAGATGTGATCGACGGTCGCCGTGAAGAGTTAGTAGGTAAGATTCAGCAAGAGTACGGTAAAACGCGCGATGAAGCTGAAAAAGAAGTGAACGAATACTTCAATTAATCGCGCGTATCCACCTTAGCGTGCGAATGCAAAGGCCGTCTTTTTAATAGACGCTGTTTGCTTAGACACAATTAAAAAGGGCCACAACGTGATGTTGTGGCCCTATTTAGTGCTTAGCTCCATACGCACTCAGGTCTAGCGCTGCAGCAAGACTGTCAGACAGCGCTGCGCACAGCCTTACCTAGCCCGTAATCGTCTATTCATCTATCTTCGGCTGAAGGTTTTCACGCACTTCCCTTGCATCAAAACTGGTTGCCGACGTGGGGCGAGTACCTTTACCCAATTCAATGTTTAAAATACTCTCGATTTCACTTTGTTGAGAACCGCCTACAAATACACCGGTCTCGAACTGGGTAGTAGGGTGATACGATGTACGGCAAGTAAGCACACCACAGTCAGTTACGCGTGCGTAACGCTGGCTAAACCCCGCTGTAGGCGTAGTTTGAACCGTTTCTTTGTCTACTAAGGTTTCGCGGTCGGTGACGACGAACCAATCGTAACCTTCTAACAGCGTAAGCTCGGCAGCGCGCAACATGGCGTAATCCATCGCTTTAGGTTTATCCGATCCCTTCGCTTTGAAATGCACGCGATATTGCGTATCGCTTAACTTCGTTTCGGTGTAACCAAAGCCACCTTTTTCAGCCTGTCTATAGTCGGGTTGACTCGCACAGCCCGCCATAATTAAAACTGCAAGTACTAACATAATCTTAGTTTTCATCGTTTACTCCTTCGGCTTTTTCAGCTAGCCAAGTTGCTTCAATTGCATTTTGCTCTTGTTCTCGATTTAACGGCGCAGAGGCCATCATTTTATTCAACTCATCTTCTAATAATTTAGCGCTACTCGCGGTTTGATATTCACCTGTATTTCCGCCTAACTCGTCCAATTTGCTCGCGGCAAGCATCCATGAGCCTTGGCTGTCTTTACATGCAATCATTACATTCAGCTCATCTTGTGATGCTATTTTCGCCTGTCGGCAATAGTTAAAGTCCGTGTTTAAAAAAGACAACTGGGGGGTAACCGTAACCCCAGACTCAAACGTGGTTGATTCACCCGTAAGGTTGCTGTCAAGCACGGACGACACGTTAGCCCAATGTGAAGGCTGCGTTGTATCAGCGCCTTGTTGATTGAACAATACCAAACCTGCAAGCACTGCCACACTTGCGGCTATAGCGAACGGTGTTCTCCACGTTGTTTGTGTACCTGAACTACCACGAGAAATATTCGCTTTTGACACAAACGGCGTAATATTTTCAGTTGAAGAGCTCTTTGCGCTTGGCTCAGCGACGCCCTCATTGACTGAATTCACATCAGAGACTGGCGCTTCGTTTTCATTGATTGTTCTATTTTCGACTCTGCTTTCGCTTTCATCGCTTAAAAGGGCCACAATTTCTTCTGGTAGTGCTACGGACGTCGCCTTCTCTGCGGCGGCTTTGACGACTCTGTCTACGTCTGCAAGTGCGGCAAGTCGGTCTGAAACAGTGGCGTCTTGTGCTATTGCCTCGCGAACCATTTCCATCTCTACAGCGTCA
>NZ_BLIG01000036.1 GCF_009811415.1 Alteromonas sp. KUL106
CTCTCCATCTAAAAAAGCAGAAAGTTTTTCATCGGTTAAGATCACGATAGCACCTCACTGTGTCCGTTTAGTAGGTTTGATATCTTCGCTCTCGCCCTCGCTAGACGGCTCATAATCGTGCCCGTCGGCACCTGTAATACCTCAGAGGCGTCAGCGTAACTCATACCTTGTACCGCAACTAAAGAAAGTGTTTCTCTTTGTTCGCATGGTAGTTCATCCATCGCGCTTGACACTTGCTTTAGCGTAATGGTCTGTGTCACAGATTCATCCAACTCTACGTGAGTATTGGCTGATTGCGCTTCATAAGAGAGTGCATCGCTTGCGTGAGTTCTTACTTTTTTCGCTCTGTACTCATCTATCCAGCAATTACGACACACTCTGAATGCCCACGCCATTAATGTCACTTGCTCTGGCATTGGTTTACTTAGCAAACGTTCAAGGGTGTTCTGAAGTAAATCATCAGCATCATGTATGTTACCCGTCAATGAATAGGCAAATTTTCGCAATGACGGGACGAGTTCGGTCAACTCATTTTTCATTTTCATGTACCTTCGTGAGGATTTCCGTTATCAATACTCTGTTAACGAGCCACTCGTATATTTATTCCACGCATTCAGCGTTTTTTTTTAAACGATTAAAACGTGCGGATTTTTGGGCTCATCTTGGAATTTCTTTTCTACCTATTCGTCACTACTATACGAAGCAGTGGTAATAGTTAATTAGAACCGTGGCACAATTTATGCCATTCCTTCTATTGGTACCGAACTGCGTCAACGTAAATGTAAAGGTAGCAACATGAAATACACACTCATTGCGGGAATTCTGGGTTTGTTTGCGGCATCCATCTCGCAAGCGCAGCTCGCAGGAACATTAAATCAAGTGGTGTCGCCGGTTCGCCCTATCATTGATAGAACCCCTTCCGATTTGAAAGCCATTCGCGAGGAAGCAAAACGGAGTGTGCAATCAACTACAGAAGGCATAAACAGCCTATCTACGCTGGCCTCAGGCGTTATTGCAAACCTTCCTGCCCCCCAATTTAAGGCCCCTGCAGCAACCACAATTCTGTCTACCTCTGGCCAACCTGTCGTCAATGAAGTAACGGTTGAAGATGGCTTTCTTGCCGTTGAAAAAGAATGGCTTTTTTTAGGTGAAGAAGCCGATAAAGTGCATTTGCAAGGTACGAATATAGAAATACAAGAGGCCCAATTTCTACCCGCGCTCTCAAAATGGCTCTATAACGTTAAAGTCACGGGAAATGAAGATGAAGTGTCGCACATTCGAAACAGGTTACCCAAAAGTCTGCAGGATCAGATTGGCCGAAATCATATTTATTTATCACAAAGCGAAGTATCAACCAAAGGCAGCCTGCTGAGGCACGTAGACAAGATTAATGTATCAACACAACAATTTGAGTCTTGCCCAACACCGCTGCGTATTGGAATGGTTGATACCCATGTAACGACCACTCATCCATTGCTCTCGCACATTGTCTTCACGCAAGCATCCTTTATCGTTGAGCAGCGTGAGGGGCAAGACCCGAGGCCAAATCAGAATAACGGCTTGGACTCCTATGCTGCCGACAGCAAAAAGCAAACAAGTAAAGCAAGCGAACTAGCTGGGGGCGTGGCGTTTTCTTCTGATCACGGCACAGCCGTCGCTAGTTTATTGGCGGCATCCATGCCCGAGTCGAGTCAGGTATTTAATGCCAGTGTATTTTATTCGCGTAATAGTGTGAGCCAAGGCGCTACGCTGATGTCGTTAATTGAAGGCCTCAATTATCTGGCATCTCAGCAAGTAGATGCCATAAATATGAGCCTGGCAGGGCCAGACAACCCTGTCTTAGCCCGCGTTATAAAACAGTTAGATGAAAGCGGCATTCAAATAATTGCAGCCGTAGGCAATGAAGGCCCCGCCTCTTTACCCTTGTATCCCGCTGCCTATCCGGAAACGCTAGGCATTACGGCAGTCGATAAATCACATGCAATATACAGGTGGGCGAACCAAGGCAACTATGTGGATTTTGCTGCAGTTGGTGTGTCTGTAGAGGCCGCACACCCAGATGGAAAGGTTATTAGACAAACGGGCACCTCTATGGCTTCACCTCGGGCCACCGCCTTGTATGCATGCTTTTTACGAACTGAGCTAGAGAGGAACGCCGCTTTACTGAAGCTGCAGCAATTAGCGTTAGATACGGGTCCCCCTGGCCGCGACAGTGTCTTTGGTTTTGGCGTACTGCCTTAAGTTCAAATACATCGTTCATCTTAAGAGTTACATTAACATTTACTAGAAATGAACGTTTATACCTAACTCAGCGATGGTTTCATGGTAGTTTGCACCATCTACGCTGGAGGCATAGTCTCCGTATTGGGTAGACAGTTTGATATCAACATGGCTGTGCACAGCATAGTCTGCGCTCATTTCAACAACATGTCTGTCGTCCTCCCTGCCTATCCCTCCATCTTTCTCTGGGGCGTAGTCTCTTACATCTAGCTGATAGGCAACCGTAAGCTTCAAGGGCTTACTAAACACCGCTAGAGGATAGGTGTAGGCAAGATCTACCCCTTTGCCGGTATAATCGAAGACGTTGTTTTGGGCATCTTCATTTTGATATTTAAGTGCGATTTGAAAAAAGTCTTCCCCTTCGAAGAAATAAAACAAGTCGCTGCGCACAGCAACGGCGTCGCTATCTCTCGTTGGTGTCCCCTCAGGCGTGTTCTCAAACTGCTTTTCGATAAGATCGCTGCTCAAACGCAAATAAGTGCGCTGCCCCAGCAGTCTTCCTGCAGATACACCATATTGCTCATAAGTGAGAAAATCACGTCCATCAAGTTTGGCGCTTGCATGATAATAATGTGCACCTAACTTCGCGAAATCAAATGCATAAGTTGTATTCGCAGAGACAGTCGAAAGCTGAAGATCAAAGTCACTTTGCGTTTGATAATTGGTATTAGCCTGACTTACTGACAATACATTTTCCCACTTAGCCGTGGGCTTTACTGACACCTTTAATTGGCCTTCTGCTTGCAGTGCGTCGTCTGCCGCGTCTGTGTTTGTATCAAGCTCGCTCACGCTCACATTGCTATCAGAGCGGTACCCTATATAACCTGAACCTGAAAATGAAACCGCTTGATTTTTTGCGTGTGCATGATTTACACCTTCATCATCATGTGAACGACTGTCTGCACTCGCGTAGGTTACGCTGCAACCGAATAAAACAGCTGTCACGGCAAGCGATAGACACTTTAGGCTTCCAAGAGTAACGTTGATCTTTGTTGGTGAATGTTGAAATGTTTGCGTTTTCATTGTTGTTACCTACTACAGAGAAAGTGAAACTTAGGGCTTTCTGTTTTGCTGAGGTCAAGCCGGGGGAGGAGTGATATTTGACTTGAGACGTTCGCTTTAACTAGATATTGTGTTAGCGCCTGCAGCCTAGGCCTTAGATAGCGGCTTGGTGTAAGACAAGCCGCACTTAGAGTTAAATGGCGATTTACAGCGCTAGCTCAAGATTGCTCGACTCCCGTCTAATGGTTTAGACCGGAACATTAAAGGCCTAGCACACCCGAGATACTTGAAGCTACGTTGTCATTTACAGTGCTTGTTACGGCATTCTCGATCGAGCTTTCGATCGAGCTTTCGACGGTGCTTGCCACTGTATTATTTACCGTGTTTGCTACAGTACTCTCTACAGTATTTGCAACCGTCGCTGACACAGCTTGTTCAACAGTACTTGAAACTGCGCCCTCCACTGAACTCTCTACCGTATTTGCCACCGTGTTTCTTACCGTATTTCCTACCGTATCAGTAACTGTACCTTCGACAGCGGTGCCAACCGTGCCTGCTACTGAGCTTGCGACCGTGCTGGTTACGCCGCCGTCTAACGTGTTTGATATGGCTCTGCCAACGGCTGTTTCACCTTCTGCCCCACCGACTTGCTCTGCGTTTCCAGACGCTGATGTCAGGGCAGATAAAGAACCCGACGCACTGCCACTAAGTGTTCCGGCCACCGATGCAGTCATTGTATTCGCCGTTCCTGATACTGCAGACACCGCTCCATCAACGGAAGTTTGCGAGGTTGATAGCAACGAAGACCCTGCTGATGTTGTCAGCTGCTGAGTGCTATTGGTTAAGAGACTCGCACTTGACGTAGACGTTTGTGCCACTTCATTTGCCGTTGCTTGATCTGTATTGCCTTCGCTTTCTTCTTCAGGTGCTTGATTCAATATCAGATTAGTAGGTAGGTCATTGTCAGTTTGGCTTGCCGACAGTTGCCCGCCAGCACTACCTGAACTTTCGGTAGCCATTTGGCTTTGTGAAACTGCTTCGCCTTGCGCCGAAGTCTCTGTACTGACTTGAGTTGCTGATTGCGTGTTTGCACCGTTTGCGAGTGATAGCGATGCTGACGTCGATGTATTCGCTGAAGTATTCGCAGAAAACATAGCTTCTTGAGCCAACGCCGACGTTGACGCAATACCAAAAGCGAGAGCAATTGCAGTATTTAACTTTTTCATCCGATTATCTCCGTTTTTCATAAAGGACACTGAGATAACGATTGGAGAAAGCGTTTTATTCCGCGCAAGAGAGAGATTTTTTAAAACAATAAAAAAAGCCCTGTAAAAACAGGGCTTTCTATTATTTTTCTGAAGCAGTCATGCTTTTTTCCCACCAAGGAAGTGAGAAATCGATGTTTTCAGGATCGTAGGTTTTGGCGTACTTCATTTTAACTGAGCTCCAAAACGCCGCTTTGAACACAGGGTCGTAAATGACAAATTCGCCTTGCTCGCGATACTGTTCAAACAATTTTTGATACGCGCCCACTGGGGTGAGCGGATTGTCTTGCTGGAAAACCACATCACCACCGTAGGCTTCGTACAGCGCTTTAGACACTTTCCAACTTTTTGCCATACCTTCAGCCATGGCCAGACGGTAGCGGTCAAGCTCTTCATCTTGATACGCAACATCACCGTCTAAATCAACGGTCCACAATTTAATCACGGAGTAGGCAGACTGAATTTCGCTTTCATCGGGCTCAATTGCATTTTTATTAGCAAAGTCAGAAAGTACAGACTCAGTAATTTTATTGCCGAGCGCACGTTGCGCCAAAATATCTCGCACTTCTTTTTCTGATTTATCAGATAATATGGATTGGAATCGCGCAACATCAGCGTGAGAAGGCTGCAATTCAGTATTAGAAATAGATTTGTTGAACAAACGGGCAATAATCTCGTTTGCGGCTTGCGGTGTGTTAATCCCAAGCGACACCACTATGGCTGCAAATAGCACCATAGGAATTACGTTCGAACGCGTCACTTTGTATGCTTCCTTAAGTTCCAATAATTAGCATAAGCACAAGACACATTCATTTATTATTGTAAGAATTTTCCGTTGTCTTGCGAAATGACCTCTAACAAGCCTAATACTTTAGATTAGTTTTGATTAAAATTCCACTTTCTTACGCATAGATTTTTTAGCGCCTTGTTGTTTTTTTACATCAACACGACGTGCTTTTGCTGCGCGGCTCACTTTTGTTTTTATCCGCGGTTTTTGTTCAACTGTGGCGGCCTTTATCCAGGCAACAAGTCGCGCTAACGCATCTTCTCTATTTTGTTCCTGAGTGCGAAAGTTTTGCGCTTTTAGTACGAACACGCCTTCGTTGGTAACGCGGTTATCTTTTAAATTCAACAATTTCGCTTTTAATTTATCGGGTAACGACGACTGATTAATGTCAAAGCGCAGATGGATAGCGCTACTGACTTTATTGACGTTTTGACCACCGCTGCCTTGAGCCCGTATGGCCTGCAAATCAGCCTCAGACTCATCAATAGCGATAGAGGGTGTAATTGGTAGTTCCATTTCATTTCCTAATACTTCATGGCATGGCGTGGGATAGTCAAAGCGTCCACAACACCGTCTATTGGCGACTATTACTATTGCTTACTTGACCGTGTGAGGGTTAACCGATAGGTTAATTTTCACCCTTACTTTGGAAACACAACATGCTGATTGTTTTACTCGTCATTATTTGTATCTTTGTGGCTCTCATTTGGTTTACTACGAAAATGGACAGCAATATCGAATCAGCGTTTAAACCATCTGGAAAACTGACGCCTGTTGAGGGAGGAATAATCCACTGGCAAAAGCAAGGAAGTGGGCCATCGCTCGTGCTTATTCACGGTTTACTTGGTAATAGTAACAATTTTAATGAATTAGCCAAAACCCTCGCGTCGCGTTACACCGTTTATTCTATCGACCGCCCTGGTAGCGGTTTTTCTAGCCGTTACAAAAACACGTCCGCAAGCTTTGAACAGCAAAGTAAAATGTTATTAGAATGGATGAGTAAAGAGGAGATAAACAAAGCAGCGCTTGTTGGCCATTCCATGGGAGGCGGTATTGCATTAAGAATGGCGATAGACGCACCGGAAAAAATCAGATCAGTTTCATTACTATGCCCGCTGACGACACCGCTTAAAAGCGGTGCAGGCCCCCTTTCCATACTTTATATACCCAATGAATTTGTGCGCAGTAGTGTTACAAAGACCATCGCCAGCCCATTGAGGGCAAAGCTGGGCAGGAAACAAGCTGCGCAGATATTTCATCCAGAACCCGTGCCCGCCTCTTTTTCTGTTAAGGGTGGCGGATTGTTAGCCCTTCACTCGCGCAGTTTTTACGAAGGAAGCCGAGATACCGTTTCAGCACAAGGTAGCTTATTCCGACAAAAAGAGCGATACAGTGAAATACAATGCCCGGTTGGCGTGTTATACGGTGAAAAGGACACAATTCTCAATCCAAGCGAACATATAGAGGCTGTCGCCCAAGCCATCGATTCAGCGACACAAAAAGTCATCCCGAACACTGGACACATGATTCCTGTCACCCAGGTTCAAGCATGTGCGGACTTTATCATCGACATAGACTGCAAGGCTAACAGCACCGATTAGTGGAGCAGGGTTCTCAGCTTTGAGTGTTGATCACTTTGAGAAAACTCAATAACTGCAAGCGCACTTTGTCTACCTGACTCAGATTGTTTCAGTCTACGTAATTGGTCTGCGACCCGTTCAATGCCATCGTATTCTTTGCACATCTCATAAGGGCTCTTTTCAAGCGTGACATTGTAGCTACTGAACCACACTTTCATCTGCTCACTGTCCCCTTCTGACAATGAGATGAGTAAATGATACATACGGATAAACGCCAATTGCTTTCTATACTCTGCAGTACCGCTTTCGAAACCAAGTAGGGTGGTTTGCGCGAGAGATGAGGGAGAAATGCCCAATATTTCAGATGCTTGCTTAATATTCAACCCAAGCTCTTGGTAAGCCCAAGTGAATGCTTTCGTCACAACGCTAGTAGGAAATAGTGATCTTTTCATAATTTCGCCTCGTTTCATCGACAATATGAGTGATTGGTTGCCGTTCTGTATACGCTCTTTATAAGTTACTAAGCGAAATACATACCAAGTGCGAAATGCGCATCCAATTGACGTCCCTACTTCACTGCGACTTTCTCTAAATGCAATGAGATGCTTTCTGGATCGATACTAAATCCATGCGCTTCTAACCATTCAACCGCTTCATTAATAAGCTCAACAAATACGAACTCGATATTAAGCCCTTTGTATGTTCGCTTGAGTTGCGCTTTGGTCGTTGCTTTGGCGGTCGAATCTCCTAATACTACAGCAATGTGCGTTAAGCCCAGTGAATGCATTGCCGCTGTGCGTTCACGCAGCTGCGCTTCTGCATCGGGAATAAGTAACGACTCTCCTGACACGCAGACAATATTACACCATTCCTTCCCAAACAGTACTTCGGCGTTCGCCCGATACTCTACGGCAAAGCTTTCTACACATTCGTTATTCCAGGGACCGTAGGCTTGTGTGACCACTGCACTGCCACATCGCGTGACAATGAAATCGCCATGGACGTACTGCATAATTCCACCTAACTATTCTTATTAATTTTAGGGATAAGCAAATGCTCAAATATCATTTGAGCGCTATATACTTTGTACTACGCGGTGTTTACACATCGCGTAGTAAAAGTATGGCTCAAAATTGGCGAGATAGAAAATTACGCGGCAAGAATATTGATGAGTTCTGCAAACGTGGGACGACCTTGAACATCAAGGGGTAAACGCAGCTCTCTGGCAATATCACTTACGCTGATAACACCACGGACTTCATGACTGTCTCGGTCCATTACTAAGCAGTGATGCTGACCATAGTCTTTGAGCGTTTCTATAACGTCACCAACCGACGAATGTGTCAGTTCGGTGAAATCAAAAGACATAAGTGATGTTTTGGGCCGCATAAAGTCATGAACGGTCAACTCTTCGCGTTTTACTTTAAGCTCACTTAAACGCTGAATGATCTGCTGTTCACCCACATCGTGGCTGGTAACGATGCCGATAAAGCGGTTTTCGCTATTCACCACCAGCATCATGCGGACGTGTGACTGACGCATAATAGACTCCACTTTGGTAGCGGGGGTCCGCGCGTCGATAACATGTGGCAAGTGCTGCTTGAAGTCAGTAAATACTGCCATTGCAGATGAGTTTACAGTGATAGTGTTTTCAATAACCGGCCATGCCAGCGTATCGATAGCTTCGGTTTTATAAAGATTTAAGGCGTGCATACCCTTCTCCTAATCAAAAGTTAAAATTGGTTTTTTAATCGTGATTAAGTAAGGGAAGGTGGCCCTCTAATGATATTAGCGCGCTGTTTGGTGAAGAAGTTTACGACGGCAATTTTGCCTGGCGAAAACCGGTACTTTTCTACACCACTAAAAATACTAACGAGTGGAATGCCATCATCAATGTCGTCATCAAATGCTTCATAAGCAGTACTTTCCCACTCACTGATAAGGACTGAGTGCGCACTGGCAGTACTCATTTGTCCCGCCGCGTTTTGCACACTTCTACCCTCACCTGAAACAGAGACGGTAATCAGTGATGAACATAGCGCTGGCAATATCAAGGCCAGCAAAACATATGAAACGCGCAAAGCGAACATCCTCTAAGGAAAAACGACATTGAATTCAAGAAGCCAAACCTGCGACTCCTTCATTAAACTATAAGCCTAATTCGAACGTTTAATAGAGGGATTTAGCGCATTTTATCGACCATTAAACGATGCGAGCCAAGAAGTCTCTTATTCTCAATCTACTAAATCGGCGAAAATTCGCGGCCATTTCATTCTAAAAAGAAGAATGAATACACGCATTAAATGTGATGATAAGTCGATATGATTGGGAATACACTAATTTGGTGTGTTGATCTTTGCTGTGCACTTTTGCAGCAGTTTGACGTAGAACAACTATGCCTGCAGGGCAGTTTCGCAATTAAAATGCTTTCATATAGACCAAAATTCGTACAGCAAAGTTCAACAGGCCCTAGTATGCAAATCGAAACAAACTCGAAAACGGATGTAACATGAAACCTAGGTGGCCCAGACTCATTGTCATTTTGCATTGGTTATCTGCACTTACCATTGTTGGCATGTTTGCTTCGGGTTTATGGATGGTCGACCTTACGTATTACAGCGATTGGTATAAAACCGCCCCGCATTGGCATAAAAGTGCTGGCTTACTGTTGCTAGCCATTGTCATTTGTCGGTTGGTAGTTCGTACTTTTACATCGAGGCCGCCTTCGTATGGGACTCCCGTAGAGAAAAACCTAAGCCGGATAGGTCACGGACTTTTGTACGCTTTGATGATTGCGCTATTTACCAGTGGGTATCTGATTTCAACTGCCGATGGCAGAGCCATTGATGTATTTAACTGGTTTTCTGTTCCTGCAATGGGTGAACTATTTGAGAACCAAGAAGACATTGCAGGTGATGCTCACTTTTATATTGCTTGGTCAGTCATTGTTTTAGCCGTTATACATACACTGGCTGCATTGAAACACCACTTTTTAAGTAACGATGACACACTGAAGCAGATGTTACGGCTTCGATAATATTGAGGAACAGGAGTAATGATGAAGAAGTTAACACTTGCCTTGGCTGCAGCATTGTCTTTGAGCACTGCGAACGCCGCAGATTATGTGATTGATAGTAGAGGGGCACATGCGTCTATCAACTTTAAAATTCAGCACCTTGGCTACTCGTGGCTAACAGGTCGCTTTAACGACTTTAAAGGGTCATTTAGCTATGACGATGCTGCGCCAAGTGCAGCAAAAATTATGGTATCAATCGAGACAGACAGTATCGACTCAAATCATGCTGAGCGCGATAAACACCTTAAAAGCGACGACTTTTTGAATGTTGACGATTTTCCAGAGGCAAAATTTGTAAGCACCAAGATTGTCGATAAAGGCAACGGCATGATGGATGTAATGGGTGACTTCACGCTACATGGCGTGACCAAGCCTATTACTATCGAAGCCAAGAAAATCGGTGAAGGTCAAGATCCATGGGGCGGCTATCGTGCTGGCTTTATGGGCACCACAACTATCGCATTGAAAGACTATGGTATCGACTATGACTTAGGTCCAGCGTCGCAAACCGTGGAACTTGAACTTCATGTTGAAGGTGTAAAGCAATAACATCGCAGTAAGAAGCATTCAGCTTCAAAAATAAAATCGCCCCCAGAGTTTTGCTATTTACCCTCTGGGGGTCATCTCATGTTGCACCTTTCGTTGTTAAAACACGCTTAGTGCAGTTTCAGTTTCGGGCTTATCGCTTGGCTTAATTTCTTCACAATTAGCTTAAGTGCCCCTTTTATTTTTCCATGGACCGCAAACTGATGCATATTGTACAACGAAACATACACCAGCTTGGCTAAACGCCCTTCGATGAACATGCTGCTATTTGACAGCGACCCCATCAAGCTTCCTACCGTACTGTACTTACTTAAATGGACCAGGGAACCATAGTCTTGATACGTAAACTCTTTTGTGTTTTTGTGATTAAATAACGCAGTTATATTGTGAGCAACAATATCGGCCATTTGATGCGCTGACTGCGCGCGCGGCGGAACCCATTTTCCATTGTCTTGTTGAAAGCCGCAGCAATCACCTAACACCCATATATTTTTTTGCGTCGTGCTTCGCAACTGTTTATCGACCAGAATTTGATTGGCTCGATTAGTGTCAAACAAACCAAGTTTTGTAATAAAGTCGGGGGCTTTAACCCCAGCTGCCCACACCATGAGGTCAGCATCAATACGGCTTCCGTCTTTCGTGATCAATCCTTTTGCGTCTGCCTCAGCAACCATGGTTTGCTCTTTAATATCTACGCCCAACTTATGAAGCGCCTTTCTGGCTGAATTAGCTATACGCTCTGGCAGTGCAGGTAAAATACGCTCACCGGCTTCAACAATAGTAATTTTCAGGCGAGAGGCTGACATATCGGGCATACCGTAAGCCTTTGACAAATTAGCCACATGATGAAGCTGAGCAGCTAGCTCAGTACCTGTTGCTCCCGCACCCACAATAGCAACATCAATTCTGGCATCTTTGTCTTCTTGCTGATTTATGCGGATAAGCTGATTTAGAAGCGCTCGGTGGAACCGTTCAGCCTGCTTGAGCGAATCAAGGAAGTAGCAATGCTCTGCAACCCCTGGAGTATTGAAGTCGTTGCTGACACTGCCAATGGCCAAAACCAACTGATCATAGTGTATTTCACGTTCGGGCAAGACTTGTGTACCCTCTTCGTCAATCAATGGCGATAGGGTAATAGTTTGCTCATTTGTATTAAGCGAACACATTTCGCCGAGTTGAAAGCGATAGTGATGCGCTGCAGCGTGAATGGCGTAATCCACACCGTCTGAATGTTTATCGAT
The DNA here is from genome assembly GCF_009811415.1 of Alteromonas sp. KUL106. Taxonomy (GTDB): domain Bacteria; phylum Pseudomonadota; class Gammaproteobacteria; order Enterobacterales; family Alteromonadaceae; genus Alteromonas. The sequence goes on from NZ_BLIG01000036.1 coordinate 11,778, forward strand.
TACTCCGGCGGCCACTTCGTGTAAGAGCGGCTTCCAAATGTGGGTTCGACTGCGGTCGACGAGGGTAATTTCGGCTAGTTTTTTTCTCCCGAGGGTGCGGCTCAAGCGACTGGCTAACTCAAGGCCTCCAGCACCACCACCAACAATTACTATTTTTTGCATGGGTTTACCTATTAACAATCATTCCACGTATATCGCCTGTTTTGTAAAAATAAAAAAGCGCTATACATGGCCTAACTGAGACCCATGCTTGTTTCTACAGACTACGCACGAAGCCTTTACGGCACAAGCTTATCGCGGCAATAGTCTGTATTTTCAGGATTAATAGTTATTTATTACACCTATTTATACATAAACGATGCTGAGAGCATAAAGTTTCGGGGCCTACCGGGGAAATAGCGAGGGCCTGAAAAACTCGTATAGTCAGCGCGCTCAGCATAATCAGTGTCAAACAGATTGTTGATACGCGCATAAAGCGTGATGCTTTGGGTTATTCCCCAACTTACTCGCGCATGCACTAAATCGTGACCATCATATTCGTTAAGGTTTTCAGCGTCAGTGTAGTAGCGAGCCACATGCTGCCATTCTAATTGAGCCTGTATTTCTTGCGAAATGTCGTAGCTTAAGCGGGTATTAAGCAGCAATTTAGGTGCTGTATCAATGTCGTTCCCCTTGATATCTTGGTCGCCCGAAAACTGGCTGTGCTCGTAAGTATGTCGAGCATACGTACCGGCAAAATCAACGCGTAACGTGTCGCTAAGCTTTTGGTCAAAACTCAGTTCAACACCTCGGTGCCACGTTTCTCCGTTGCTGACGTTAAAAAAATCGCTGTCTCGGTAGATAACATTGTCTTTTTTGAGACTGTAGAGAGACAGGGTATAGCTACCTGACAGCAGTGCACCGGTAATACCAAGCTCAATATTGTCTGCGATTACTGATTCAAGTTCAGTCACCGACTGAGCGCGCTGCAAACGATAAAGCTCGGTTGCCTGAGGCGCGCGATAACCTCTTGCCATGCCGCCAAATAGTTGAGTTTGTGGGCTAAGCTGATAACGCACCGACAACTTAGGGCTGAAATTATCATAATCATTTTCACTGTCAGCGGGTCGAGAGTAACGGCAGCCACCGAATCCACACTCGGTACCATCTTCTCTCACTCGGCCTACATTCATATTGTTAGTATAGTCGTATTGCATCGTTTCAAAGCGCCCACCTAACGTTACTGCCCACGCATCATCCTGCCAATTCAACGCAAAAAATGGCGCGAATAAGGTCGCATTTACGTCATAATCGTAGTGTTTACCTGCAGGAATAGTTTCGACTAGAAACGCTGAACCTTCGGTAGCACCTTGTTGAGATTGTATTAATTCACCCTCTGTATATTCCGCATCGACGCCGACGTCTAACGAAACGCTATCGTTCACGACATAATTAAACTGAGACAACACGCCCACGCCCTTTTGCGCATTCTCTTCTAAGGGCTTTCCCGGTAGAAAATGCATAAGAAAGCGCATATCCTGATTCCGCACATAAGGGGTAACGGATAGGGCGTGACCTCCTTCAAAAAACGAATCAAATTTGCTCCAAAGCCTTAAACTTCGCGCTTTTCGAAACGCTTCTGGATTGGGATTACTTCGCGCTATCTCTGTATCTTTATAACTCTCAAACCCCTCTATATATCCCGCGGTTTCTTGGTCTAAATGCGTATAGGTCATGCCACTTGTGATAACAGTGTTATCCCCTTCTATCCTATGGCGTAACGATACTTTTTCCTGATCCACGCCTTCATCGTCTCTGTAGCCAGTATCACGGGTTACGCTCGCTGCTATCCCTACTCCGGCGCTGCCAAAGTCACTTCCTTGTTGAAGCTTCATTCGATGAAAGCCATATGAACCGTAATCGACGCCCAAAACGCCTTTCTCTCGTGTTGTATCTGGGGTAATAACATTAATAACGCCGTGTATTGCGTTTGAGCCATATAATGCGGATGCAGGCCCTTTAATCACATCAATACGCTCTGCTACTTCACCATGTGCTTCAAATAGCTCATTAATATTGCAAAATCCTGCCGCACGTAAGGGTATGCCGTCTTCTGCTGCTAAGATCCCTCCGCAAGCACCGGCACCGGTCAATACAGGTGAGCGAAGTGCAGGTAAATACTCTTGTCCATTTCCCCGTTGAACACCAGCACCGGCTATATAGTTAAGCGACTCTTGAATATGCTGAAAGGAGAGCAGCGATAATGTTTCTTCTGAAATTGAGGTAACCGCGTAACCAGAGGCATTTATCTTGCCTTGGATACGAGAAGACGTGGTTTCTATTCTTTCTATTTCATAGGTTTCTTGAGCCAGAGTTGCTGACGATAGCAACGATAGGGTTATTAATGACAAAGGAAACCTTGGGGAAAAGCGCATTATCTATCCTTTTGATGACAAAATGGTGTTAAACAACGGGTGCTAGTGTACCGTTAATATCGGCGTGAAGGCGTTAAAAAACGGCTAAACTGCTGCGAAGTTCAGATAATTACGCCATTTATCTGGGTAAAGCCTTGGCGTAGACTTTGCTTATGGCACTGTTACAACACAAATAGTTACTTTGCTAACGACACGGTTACAACACAAGTCGTTACTTCACTCATTGTCTTTACATCGTATTGTATGAAGTAGATTCATTGACAGTGTTTAAATGGTGCACAAACTGCTGCAAAAAATGCACAGCAAAGATCAACACGCCCTAACGTAAAATAAATCAAACTTTGTTCGCTGGAGGAACCATTGGACACACTTATTCCTAGTCTTTCACAGCTTATCGAATTCGCTGTTGCCCCCGTATTTTTGCTTACCGGTATTGCGGGCTTCCTCAACGTTATGTCATCTCGATTGGGCCGAATATCAGACAGGGTCAGGGTGGCTGAACGACAAATTCATACCCTTTCAGACCCACATATCGTCGATCGTTCGAAGAAAGAAATCAAAGTGCTCTGGCGTAGGGTTAAAGTTATTAACTGGGCGATTGGCCTATGTGTAGCCTCTGGACTCATGGTGTGTACCGTCATCATGGCGCTCTTTTCTGGGTCGCTTTGGGTTGTCGATTTAAAAACGCCGGTGATTATTTTATTCATACTGGCAATGATGTTTCTAATCAGTGCGCTTATCGTTTTCTTAGTTGAAGTCAAACTTGCAACCAGCACGATAAATATGGTCAGAACCATTCGGTAATTCTAATGTAAACACTGCGTAAAGAGCACCGCAAAAAGCGCTCATTAACCTTTAAATAAGATAGAATTCCCGTGCTAAGGTCGTTAATTTGCTACAAATATCCACTTATCATTCTACGGCCAACGGAAAGGATTAAACTGCGCCATGAACACTAAATTACTTCGCTCTCTTCAGGTTTTTGTTGCGGTTACAGACAGCGGTAGTATGAGTGTGGCAGCGCGAGAGCTACACATGACCGTTTCTGCAATTAGTCAACAATTGAGAAAGCTTGAACATGATATTGGGCTGAGCCTTTTTAACCGAAATACGCGAAGCTTAGGCCTTACAGAAGCAGGACGTATCTATTACGAAACCAGCAAGCAAATGCTGCAAACCGCAGAGCTTGCCCAACAAAAAATAGAAAGCCTTCAAGATAACCCTACCGGCAATATCAATATTATTGCGCCAGAAGGTTTTGGTGGCGGTTTACTTAGTGAGCCATTGAAAAAACTGTGTGAAGAATTCCCAAAAATCACGATATCTTTAACGGTTACCGATGAACCTAAAGACATTATTGCTTCAAGCGCTGATCTTGTACTTTGCTTTACCCCGGTTTCCGATACTAACTTTAGCAGTTTGAAACTGGCTACATGGGAGCGAATATTGTGTGTATCTGCAGATCACCCACTTGCAAGCACCCGCCTTTCAAACCCTGAGCAACTGGTTAGTCACGCTTATATTGCTCACCGGCATGTTGAAGATTACGTAATGACTCATAAGGATAGCGGAGACTTTGAACTTGATACTCAGCGTATTGATGTGAATTCAATGCAAACCCTCATTAAGCTCACCCAGGATGGCTTAGGGTATGCAGTATTACCAGAACCGGAGGTGAGGCACCTTTTAAAGTCTGGCGAAATGAAGCAACTCTTTGCTGACTGGACGCTTCCCGATTATACCGTTTTTGCCGTAACGCCAAAACGGGATTTAGTGCCCGCTAAAATCAGTGCTGCGATAGCGTGCTTACAAGACCTATTTGCTCAAATTTAAGTATCAGATTTGTTCAAGTAAAAGAACGACTTAGATGGTAATTACAGACTTTCAAACAAAAATGGCAGCGTAAAAGCTGCCATTTTTATCAATGAACGGCATTTATTATTAGAAGCGCGTATTAAACTGAACACTTAGAATGTGTGCAGTAGCAGACTGAGTGCCGGTAAAGTTAGTGGTAAAGTCAGTGCTTGGTAATACATTGCTTAAAATCGTTCTGTCTTTATTGATATCAGCTTCGCGGCCATCAATAAATACATAGGCTAAGTCAACAGAAGTATCTTCGTCCATGGCATAAGTCATACCGGCAGAAACCCAGTGGCGATCAGTATCAGGAATACTAAGCGAGCGATTTTCTACTGACACTACGCCATCGTCATAGGCATAACCGGCGCGGAGCGTAACTTCATTATTTAAGATATAAGTGACGCCGATAGAGGCGCGCCACGAGTCATCGAAATTCTCTTCCTTAATAAGAAAATCAACACCGTCTTCAAGGTTAGCTTCAAGCTTCTCAAACGTGCTCCAATCGGTGAACGTTAAGCTTGCTTGTACTGACCACTGATTATCAATTTTCTGATCAACCGCTAACTCAGTGATAGCAGCAAGATTCAAATCTAGGCTACCGGGTTGATTAAGGTTAATGGGAAATACAGGAGTTTGAGATGAAACAGCACCGTCTAATTCCAACTTAGTCTCTGCGCGGTATGAAAGTGCTATGTTAGTCATATCTGTTGGCTGCCAAAAGATACCAGCATTCCAACCGTAACCCCAGTCATCACCTTCCATGCTGAACAGTGAGTTGCCCGCACTAAGTGTCGGAAGCGTAATACCTAGCGCTTGAGCTGTTGGCGCTAATCCAGCAACCGTATCGGCAAGGGTGTTAGAAACGCCCGAGCCAATTTCGGCTTCAGCATAAGTAATGTTCAAACCAAAACCAACCATAAGCTGTTTGTTGACTTTGTAAGACACGGCTGGGTTTAACGTTACCGTTTTCACTTCAGCAGTATCTGCAAAGTGAAGCGCACCAAAGTCGTCTGAATAGTCTGAACGCAAACCGTAAGTGGTGAAAACACCCACACCTGCTGAGAATTTTTCATCGATTGGTGTGGTGTAGAAAAAGCCTGGTACGAAAGCAGTGTCTGCAATATCGTCTTCCTGCGCGTTACCGCCACCCACTAACGTGTCACCAAGGCTATAGGTCACTGCACCGTTAATATCTACATTGGGGTCAATAAAGCTCACTGACGCACTGAACTCAGCTTCTTTAAATACGCCAATTGCCGCAGGGTTAGTGGCTAATATAGAGGCATTTTCTGGCTTGGCGGCTTGACCAGCCATCGCGCGGCCAAGGCCATTTGCGCTGTGTTCGTTAACTTGGAAACCAGCTGCCAGCGCAGAAGAAGAGGCTAAAGTAGCAAGCGCTAAGCAAACTGAGGCACGTAGAGAAAACTGTTGCTTCATAAGATACTCATTGTAATAGGAAAAAATTGCAGCGGGCATTCTACGGTTCTGAGTAGTTTTGTTCAATGCAAGTTAACGCTATTTACGCTCTTTTATCGCATTTTTTACAATTTTAGCTACCATTTCGACGCATTTGCAAGCACTTTTGATAATGCGCAGTTAATAGAAGATCTCAATCTTGTTAATAAATGTTTATCTACTATCACTAACAACTACTGGCGCTTATGAAGAAGTGGCTTGAACGGTTGAGTTTATGCCAACAACCCCCATCCCTTATGAAGTAAGTGTCAGCGCCCTTATGCCGTGGCGATGTGACTTACTATGCGCCAAGAAGGCAAACATCTTTTATTGTTACAGGAGGATACAATGTCAACTTACAAAGCAATAACGCTGGTTCAACGTCCCCATGACCGAAAAATTGGCCCTCACCTCTTTGAAACCAAAGAACTCAATATTCCAACTCCTAAAGACGGCCAAATTTTAATAAAGCAAACGCACATGTCGTTAGACCCAGCGATGCTAGGTTGGATGAGTGAAGATAGAGAAAGTTATATTCCTCCTGTAGAGCTTGGCGATGTAATGCGTTCAAGCGGCGTGGGTGAAGTCGTAGAATCTAATAACCCTGACTTCAGCGTTGGCGATAAAGTCATGGGCATGACAGGCTGGAGCGAGTATGTCCTCAGTGACGGTTCAGGATTTAATAAGCTTCAAAAGGGCGTGACAGAAGAAATGGCATTATGCGTGTTTGCATTGCCAGGACTGACTGCTACGACAGGACTTTACAATTTTGGTGAACCCAAAGAAGGTGAAACGTTAATTGTCACCGGCGCCGCAGGCTCAGTAGGCTCAATTGTCGGACAACTAGCAAAAGCCGACGGCTTGCGCGTGATTGGTGTAGTTGGTAGTGATGAAAAGGCCGATTGGATAGTAGACGAGCTTGGCTTTGATGGCGCAATTAACTACAAAAAAGATGATCTAGAGAAAAAGCTAGCGGAACTAACGCCGGATAAAATTGATGTTTTCTTCGAAAACACAGGCGGTCCTATCCAACATCATATTTTTAATAGAATGAATACCCATGGCCGCATTGTTGTATGTGGGATGATTGCCGATTACCAGGCAGAAGAGCCTTCGCCAGGTCCTAACTGGATCCCGCTTATCAAAAAGCGCATCAATATTCGTGGTTTTGCTATGCCAGATCACTGGGGTGAAATTCCACAGCTTCTACAGAAGCTTACACCCTATGTACAGCAAGGTAAGATAAAGTATCGCGCTCATACCATTGAAGGTTTAGATAACGCCGAGAAAGGCTTAAACATGTTGTTTGAGGGTAAAAATACCGGAAAAATGATAGTCAAACTTTAAAAAGGTTGATGTCAGGGCACAGTGTGCATCTTAGCACTGTGCTTCTGCCATCACGTATTGCGCTTTACCGTTCTTTTTAGCTTCATAGAGTGCTTTGTCGGCTTCATCGATGAGATAATCAATAGTCATGTTGCCTACAGACTGCGCGAACGCCACACCGATTGAACAACTCACTAAAGGATGCTTTGCGTCTTTCGCGTGCTCTAACGCCGCGTCTTTCCACTTGCCTAAAAGTGCATCGCAGTGCGTTTCAACTTGGGCTTTTTCAATATCGCTCAACACAACGATAAACTCTTCACCGCCATATCGGCCCAAGATATCTGTTTCGCGCTTAAACACCTCTTTCATAATGCGCGCTTGTACCTTAATTGCTTCATCACCCTGCTGATGACCAAAACAATCGTTATATTTTTTAAAGTCATCTAAATCGAGCATCAACACGGCCATCGACACTTTATGACGCTTACTTACCGCTATCAGCTTTTCACTTTGCTCTCGCAGCGCACGACGATTGAGTAAATCAGATAAGGGGTCGAATTTGCTAAGCTTTAGCAGTCTGTCGTTTGTTTCTTTGAGCTTACGCACGCTACGGTCTAGTCGGTAACGGGCATAGACACAAATAAATAAGGAGCCTGATACAAATGCGGCTGAAATTGGCACCCTGTCACCATAAACTGGGGCGACCCACATCAGTCCTAAAAAACCCAATATATTCATGAAGTTTGCGGTTATCGCTAATTTAAAGGGGATACCCAATGCAAAAACACAAAAAAAGGCATATAGGATGGTGCCCTCATAGGGGAAAATGAAATTATGCTCGTCCCAGCATACCCATATGAGCCAATAATTACTGTATGTCAGCGCGACAAGCAATGTTGCAAATACAAACGATCTATACTGAATAAATTTCCGCCAATACGAAACCGCTATGACCAAAAGTATGATCGAACATTGAATAATTAGACGGTCGAATATGTACAGCTGATACATACTGCTAGGCAGCAACATCAAGTCAGCAGCCATAAACGCAAGTACAAGCACAGCGCCAATTATTAGCGCTATCCGCATACGCCTCAATTCACTTGGTGTATTAATCCGCACATGCCACCCTATGCAACGATATTGAATTTAACGCTGAGCGTGCCGCTTGTTTAGCGTTCATTTATTACTTTCACTTACTCGCGCTCGGCAATTTTACTTATTATCAGTGACTTCTTGTCCAATCGCCAGTTTAAGTAAGCTTTCTTGTAACGCATCAACGGTCACAGGTTTGGTGACAATATCGTTCATTCCCGCGGCTTTGAATACTGTGTGACGCTCTTTAAAGGCTTCTGCAGTCAGGCCTATGACGGGGGTGTGACCCAAAGTACCGCTCAATTTTCGAATGCGCTTTGTCGCTTCTATACCGTCCATAACCGGCATGTGCACATCCATGAAAACCACGTCAATGCCGCCTTCCTCTACGCGTGCTGCCGCTTTCAATCCATTATCAACGTGTTCAACAACGCAATCTAGCTGCTCTAGAAGCGCCTGGGCTACGACAGCATTAATCGCGTTATCTTCGGCAAGAAGTACTTTCAACCCTGCTGGCAATTTTGCACTATTGGCGTCTCTTACCGAGGCTAAATCATTTGAAGTCTCGACCTTCAAGCGAGACTGTACATTGGCCGTCACCGTGAAACACGAGCCCTCGCCTACCTTGCTGACAACGTTGATGTCTCCCCCTAAAAGCTGGGCAAGTTGTTTCGCAATTGCAAGCCCAAGACCCGTACCGCCGTATTCACGGGTAATTGACGAGTCAGATTGTGTGAACTTGTCAAAAATATGCACCAACCTGTCTGGCTCAATGCCGATACCGCTGTCTTTCACCGCGATGACTAAACGGTTCTCACAGACATTTTCCGTTGACGACTCTTTGAGTTTTGCGGAAATACTTACCGTCCCTTTGTGCGTAAATTTGATGGCATTGCTGACAAGGTTGATAATGATTTGACGAAGCTTGGTGATATCACTGATGACCACCACAGATTCAAGATTCTTGCTTTTATATACTAAGCGCGTGTTGTTACTGCTGGCATTGGTACCCAGTAAAGTAACCAATTCGTTCAGCATAACGTCGAGATCAAACTCAGTAACGTCTACTTCAGACATGCCAGACTCGATTTTAGATAAGTCCAAGACATCGTTAATCACAGTTGCCAGAATTGATGCCGATGATTTCAAATCACTTGCGTACTGTTTTTGTTTATCTGAAAGCGGAGTATTGAGCAGCAGTGCGGCTAATCCTTGAATACCGTTTAGCGGTGTACGAATTTCGTGACTCATAACCGCGAGAAAATCGGTTTTGGCTCGATTGGCTTGCTGAGCCTCGTCTACATACTGCTCGATTTCACCAGACATCGCCTCGACATCTCGCGCAAGAGCCCCCAATTCATCATTTTGCTGTAAGTCGATAGTGACCTTTTTATGGTCAAGTGCAATGCGGCTTGCCGCTGACTTAATTTTTTCAATAGGTGAAACCACCAATATCTGGGTTACGCGCCCCATCAGAAGGCTCACAATCACAACCGCAAGCAGCGTCACTAAAAAGGTGAGCCACGCAATAGTAAACAAAGAGGACTGTAACGGCTCAGCTGGCTGTAACACCGTGACTTTCCAGTTCCACGGATTGAATTCAGCGCACGCAAAAAGTACATCTTGATCATTGACGTTAGACTCACCAAACGCCACGGTACGGCTAGCTATCATGGCCGAACTGGCGTCTTGTGTATTTAGCACCACAGGAACCTTCATTGTGCTGAAAACAATAGATTCGGTACTTTTGTCAACTATCGCGAAATGTCTATTGGTAGCCTGCTGCAGAGATTTAAGCTCTTCGAATACCTCTTTTTGATAGGCATCTCTAAATACAGGAACGTTTTCAAGGCCTGATTCAATGAGGAGTTCACGTCGTTCATTTATAATTTCTAGAACGTTTAACGTCAGTGTTTGAGTAAGGAGCTGATATTCTCTTTCTCGCACTGAATCATAGGCTGTTAAATACGCCCAGTAGCCTGTTACTGTCATTCCAATGAGCAAAATTGGAATATATATCATCAATAGTTTCGTTTTAATCCGCATGTTAACTTCTTATTTGATCCTATTGATACACATGTTTTTTGGCGAGTTTTAAATAGCTTGAAGGTATTGGCAGCTGTAGTTTAATGGCCGTAGTAACATTCACTGCTACCGTGTAAGTATCCATTTTTTCAACAGGAATATTTTTTGCCGATTTTTTATCAAGTATCAGTTTGGCTTTTCTTGCTGCTGATTTTCCTATGCTAACGGGCTCGGATGCGACGCCAATAAGTGCGCCTTCTTTAACAGACGAGATATTCTCTGCGAACAGGGGAAGTAACCCCGTTTTCTCTTTTACCCTAGCAACCAGACCATTTGCTTCGACTAGCGGCCCAGAAGATAACCAGTAGCCGTCTAATTCGGATTTTCTTTGCTGCAAACTTTCAACAATCTTCTCGGTCATTGCAGTGAGCCCTTCATCGCCCTCTATATATGGGGTGCTAATGGCGACTAGATTAATGTGTTCGTAGTTTCCGTTAAGCGCAAGCAGGTGACTGACTAAGCTGCTCGAAGACGGATACGTTGAATGAATTAACCCAATGGTAAACGGTGTCGATGGGTTGGACGCCCTAAGAACGCCCTCTAGCATATCCAGTTTTACTTTCGCATCGAGTACGTGTGATTCCCCCGTTATATTGCGCTCACTGCTTGCGCCAATAGCCGGCACAATGCCTTCTTCAACGGGGGAAGATACCGCCATAAAAAGTTTTGGTACATCGACAAATTGATCAGATGCATTGAGTGCTCGGGTAGCGAGAGTTGCGACTGAAACAACTAAATCGGGCGCGGGCTCCTTGGCGATTTCGGCAAGTATCGTCTGGGCGCGAAGCTCAGAGCCCTCTGCATTGTAGCGGGTTATATCAATGTCGTATTCAGGCATGATACGCACCAGTTCTTTTTCGAACTCGATGCGTGACTCCGTGACAATAGGCACAGGTAACGTTTCAACTATAACAACCCTATAGGCTTCCTTAGCCAACACAGATACTGTGCTCAGCGCCAATGAAGATAAGGCTAACAATGTGAAAATCAGGACCTTCGTCATTCTCTATAACCTACGTCAACTAACTAAAACTTATACTAAAGTAGTATCATAAAGTTATTCGAAGGTAATGCATATAAGAAGTTGTAACCAAGTACCCTGAAGGCGTGACACTTTGGTAGGCACTAGGACGCTAATTGAGCAAAGGCGCTAACACTATTTAAGCGTGCTTCTATATCGTAAATAGGCATAGACACGATAATTTCATCAATTTCCGTTGCCTCGATAAACTGAGCCAACTTGTTTTGCACCGTCTCTCTAGACCCTACTAAGGCATATCTCAGTACACTGGATAACATAGCGTTGTCGCTTGCCGTGCAATATTCATCAAATCCACGCATTGGCTTGGCAAACGGTTTGTTGAGACCACGACGCATGTTCATAAACTGCTGCTTTACCGAGGTAAACAACAACTCGGCTTCTTCATCAGTATCAGCAATTACCACCATTACGCCCGCCATTGCTTTTGGGGCTGATAGCTGTGATGAAGGTTGAAACATACTGCGGTAAACGTGTAGTGCATCGAACAAAGCATCGGGTGCAAAGTGAGAGGCAAATGAGTAGGGCAACCCCATCCTCGCGGCTACTTGCGCGCTGTACAAACTAGAGCCGAGTAGCCATAAAGGCACATGGGTATTGGCTCCAGGTACTGCGACAATGGGCTGTCCTTCTTTCGGTGTACCAAAGTAGTGTTGAAGTTCTTGAATATCTTGTGGGTAGCTATCGACATCGCTTTGCAAGTTACGGCGAAGCGCCCGTGCCGTTGCCATATCCGTGCCTGGCGCGCGCCCAAGCCCAAGCTCTATGCGATTAGGGAACAGCTCAGCTAAAGTCCCAAATTGCTCAGCGACAACCAACGGCGCATGATTTGGCAGCATAATACCGCCCGCGCCAACTTTGATGGTAGATGTCGCATTGGCAATATGCGTTAGCACGACCGAGGTGGCTGAACTGGCTACACCGTGCATACCGTGGTGCTCCGCCAACCACACCCGCTCGTAGCCACTGCGCTCGGCTTCCATAGCCATCCGCGTTGAATTATTTAACGCGTCTTTAACGCTAAACCCTTCAGATATCGGTGCTAAATCTAGCAGTGAATAGGGTATCGCCATGTTGCCTCGCAATGTTGAAACTGAGTAATAGTGCATAAGTATGAACTTATTACCCGTTTTACAATGGGTTATTTGGTAATGTAAGACGGTTGGGGATGGTTTGTCGATGAAGTGGCGATGAATTAAGAGGTATATAGGCACGATGCCTTGCTGCTTTCACTCAGAGACGGCCTTTAACAAGCGACAAAGCCTGCGAGTTTGTCAGTCGCAGGCTTTGTTTTGAGTATTAACATGTAGGCGAGTATTAATTTAGGTTCATAAAGATATATTATATTTGGTTTACTATATCGTTACTTGAGTTAGTCTCAGCTTGATCTCCATATTCGAATAAAAGAACTCAATCAAATCTGACAGTCGCATATAAGCCAAAAGCTGCCAGTCACGAGAATGTATTCTACATAGAACGTTTGTGCGCATTCCGGACCTTCATGACTTAGTTTTACAATATCAATGATGATCGATAAGCGCGTCGTCGTTAATTCTATTTTGGCTGTCCGTTTGACCGACAAAAGCAGCTGTTGATAAATGCTATTCGGTTTAACGCGAGTTTAAGAAACCGAGGCCTCGGTAGCGTTCAGCTCCTCGCTCACTTAACCAAACAAAGACCACCCTTCAGAAAGTGGTCTTTTATATTTCAACTTTCAGCAACTATGTCTATTGTCATCCATGCGCAGCGTAGTTTCGCGTTGCCTTATCCAAATAGCTGAATACAACATCAACAAAAAATTTAAACTTGCTGAGCCGCCACCTCCTGAATCACTAGATAGTGGTGTTGTGGGTGTAATCGGTGTTTCAGCTTGGTTGGTTACTGTTACCACAATTGTGCCAGTGGCAGTGTCTGTGCCGTCGTTGACTGTAAGCCTGAACTCCAATTTTTGATTACTAGTGACTTGTGGTGCTATAAATGACGCTTCTAGATTACTCGGATTGTTAATTGTAACAGATGGTCCGGAAACTTGAGTCCAACTATACGTCAAAGAGTCATTGTCAGCATCGCTTGCTACACCAGAAAGTGTAACTTCACTTCCTTCAACAACTGTTAGGTCATCACCTGTATTTACAGTAGGAGCTTGATTTGCCCGATTAACTGTTATAATTATTGAATCTTCAGCAGTATCTTCTCCATCACTGACGCTTACCTTAAAGACTAATTCAATCGACTCGTTTGTGGCAGGGGCTACAAATGATGCAGTATCTGAATCGGCGTCAGTGAGTTCGACTGCCACTCCACTTTCTTGTTCCCACCAAAAATCTAGTTCTTGACTATCGGCGTCAGTGCCAGATGCGCTTATCGTGACTATATCACCTTCAGTTACAGACTGATCTTCTCCCGCTCGAACTTGAGGTGGGTTGTTTACATTTAGTATGGTAATTGCCTTTGTAGCAGGTTCACTTTCAATACCGTTTTCAGTAACTATCAACTGAATTATAATTTCTTGGTCATCCTCTACTTGAGGGATCTCAAACGAAGTCGATGATGCTGTCTCATCGTCTATCAAAACTGGAATTCCGCTGATTTGAGACCACCTGAAATCAAGCATGCCGTTTTCGTTGGCAGGTTGTGATGCGCTGCCATCGAGCGTTGCAGAGCTACCTTCGTATGCAATATTCTCTGCGTTTATATTAGCAGTTGCCCCAATTACGTAAACAGGTGCACCGGGGTCGAGAATGACGCCATTTAATTCTCCATCAGCGTCCCCATCACCACCGTCTGTTAGTATAAGGCGGATAAAGGTATCACCCGGAGTCAATAGACCTTCAGTTTTTGCTTCCCAGTCCAACCCCGTCGAACTTGAATATACGCGTTGATAATTGCGCCAACCGGACTCACCTGCATAAAATTTTCTATAGACGAGCCTTTCATTTGTCTCTGGCTCTGTCAGTGGAAACGCCAACTTTATAATAACCTCTGCTGTTCTACATTCCATATCAGCTTCTTCACAGGTTTCATCAAGATGAATTACAAAGTCTGATAAGCCATGACTTATGCGATTGGATAGATTAACTAAAGAAGCTTCTAAAACTTGACCACAATGATAAGAAAGTGAAGGTGTTCCTCGAGTTCTAGCAAGACCGCCAAGGGTTATACGCCCTTTATTTGAGTAAACCCAAGTGTCCCCTGCAATTTCGCCACCATTACTGTCGCCAATAGACACTGCTGGGCATGTAGAAAAATCATCATAGCTTGAAATAGCTACATTTCCGGAATAACGCGTTCTCATTGCCATTAAATTTTTGACTTTATCGGCGGTTATATCACCTATTCCCGGAACTAACACTGAACCCTCGTGCACATCCAAAATTCCGTCGCCATCCAAGTCTGCAAATTCCAATATGTCTACGACTCCGTCTCCGTCAGAGTCGAATACATTCGGATCTTGGCCAGTTGCACCATTTAGAAGTTCTGTAAGCGTAAAGGCCCCTGTAAATGCGTAATAATCTGTATGACCTATGACTGTACTTGTTGTCAAACCTACAGCATCGTCCAATAGAGGAATTCTATTACCGACGTTCATTTTGACTCTATAGCCGTACTGTGAATCAAGCGCGAACCCGGCATCTAAATTATTTGCCGGTAGCAAGTCTTCCGATTCAAAATCGACTCTAAATGGTCTGGGTATAACCATGTAGAGCGCACCTTGTTTCACATCTCTAATACCTTTTTTTAAGCCGCTAATACCCCTACCAGTCTCTAACTCGATACTATACTGACGATCGTTGTACTGTTCATTGGTGCCTAACCCAGTGATTTCTATTTTAAGAGGTCCTGTATCAATTAATTCATCGCACAGTGAATCGTCATTAGGATCACTTGAAGTCTTTGCATTCAAACATGCGAATGTAAACCTTGTTCGAAGGAAGATGACCGGATAAAGTACCTCGCCTGATGAATAAGCCCCCCCCACTGGCACTACGTTACCGGAGGAATCAAACAGTATATAGTGCCATTGATTGTCACCTCCAAGCTCAGCATACAACTGACGAATAGTACCAAACCAATTAAGTGGAAGCAGATTATTTCCTAAACCAAGTGTAATACCAACCGAACCGAAAGCTTTATCTTGAACACCTGCCTTTAATACATTCCATGCACCTCTGCTGAAATTATTTAGAGCAAGCTTATCCCCAACCAGCTCGTCATAAACCTTCGAATATTCGTATACGACAAAATGCTCAAATTCACCAAAGTCTTTTAGCTCAGAAATAAGATCGCTAGTGAGTGCAAACTCAACAGTTAATTCGGTGTTTGAATTGGCTACAAATGTGCAATTCAATTGCAGTTCACATTCAGGCAGAGTCCAAGATGAGAAGGCATAATTGGGAGAAGCTAATGGTTGTAAAGTCACATCTACTCCAGCATCAACAAGTAGTTCACAAGATGTTGCTAAACATTCAATATCACCAGCTGAAGATATAACACTTCCGCTTCCTACGATATTTATATGAACTTTAACAGGAGGAGCGAGGCTCGGATTATTGGGCGAACTCACCCAAGACGGGATATTTACGTTGCCAGACACAGAAGGGCCTAAACCGCTGGGGTTTACTGTTGGTAGAAAAGGACCTGTTGGAGTTCCAAAGTAAGAGTCAATAATTTCAACAGTCCCACTTTCTGAGTTATTTTTAACCGCTATTTGCGTCGAAGTGCCATAGAAGTCATTGCTTCTGAAAACATAGTTGCCATTCTCTTCAATTGTTATCGCTGGCTGGGAGCCAATAAAAAAGGCATTGTTATCAACTTGATAATTTGCTCCTGCAATTTTCAAAGGTATATGAATTGAGTTAGAGCTTAAAGTTCCACTACCTTCGGCATTCAAGTAAAGGTTTGTTCCATTAATAGTAGAATTGGTAATATTAATTTCACCACCTTCG
>NZ_BLIG01000037.1 GCF_009811415.1 Alteromonas sp. KUL106
AAATGTTCGCTGATCCCTATATCTGTGTGTTGTCATTATTTATAGACATTCTTATTCGATAAAAGCCTTAATAGATCTGACTTACTTTTAGCAATGTGCAGGTTTTTTGGTAAACTCTTGCGAATATCATTTAGTCGAAGTAAATAGGACGAACAAATGGCCGTATTCGGTACAGTATTCATGCCAGAAATGGCGCTTGCCACCTTTGTCAACGATCAATGGACTGACACCGAATTTGTCAGCGCTGATAGTATTCAATTGCACCCTGGTGCGCATGTGCTTCATTATTCAAGTACATGCTTTGAAGGCTTAAAAGCTTTTAAACATGAAGATGGCAGTATCAACATTTTTAGAATGGACAAAAACATTGAGCGTTTTGCTCAGAGTAGCCGTCTTCTTAACTTGCCCGAAATTAATAAGGCGCAAGTAGAAAAGATGATTATTGATATTGTTGCGAAATACGCGTCTGAAGTACCTGAGCCTCCTGGTTCCATGTATATCCGTCCTACCCATATTGGTACAGAAGCCTCTATCGGCAAGGCTGCAGCCCCGTCAGCAAGTTCAATGCTGTATGTACTATTATCGCCAGTTGGCGATTACTTTGCGGGAGGTGCAAAGCCACTACGCTTGCTATTAGATGAAACAGGAATGCGATGTGCACCGCACATGGGAATGGTAAAAAGTGGTGGCAATTATGCCAGCGCTTTACCACCCATTTTAAAAGCGCGCGCTGAAGTACAAGCTGACCAAATATTGTTTTGCCCTAATGGTGACGTTCAAGAAACAGGCGCAGCAAACTTCTTACTTATTGATGGTGATGAAATCATTACTAAAGGTTTAGATTCTACCTTCTTACATGGGGTTACCCGCGCAACTGTTCTTCAAATTGCTAAAGATCACGGCATGAAAGTAAGTGAGCGTGACATCACAGTAAGTGAACTATTAGAGCGCTCAGCAAAACCGAATACTGAGGCGGCGCTTTCAGGCACTGCGGCTGTTCTAACGCCGGTCGGTACGTTTATCCATAATGATAAAGAGTACCAGGTTGGAAGCGGTGAAGCTGGCCCTGTGACCATGAAGCTAAGACAAGCGCTTAATGATATCCAATGGGGTAAAGCGGAAGATACCCACAACTGGTTAGTCAAAGTGCCAAACTAGTCTAATCAGACACCCATAAAAAAGCCTGCTTAAGCAGGCTTTTTCGTATTTGAGAAGGCGGTCGATTACTTCGCTTTGCCTTGTTTCGCTACGGCATCCATCATTGCTTTGATAGCGTCCGCATCGCCAAGATACTCTTTAGAGATTGGCTTAAGGTTTTCATCTAGTTCATATACCAGTGGTACACCGGTAGGAATGTTTAAACCAAGCACTTCTTCGTCAGACATGCCATCTAAGTATTTAACCAGCGCACGCAAGCTGTTTCCGTGAGCTGCAATGATAACGCGCTTACCCGCTTGAATGTCTGGACGAATAACGTCGTGCCAATACGGAAGCACACGCTCAATCGTTAATTTTAAGCTTTCACCACGTGGCAAGATGTCTGCATCTACGTTGTTGTAGCGTGGGTCGTGACCCGGGAAATGCTCGCTGTCGTCTTCTACCGAAGGAGGTGGAATGTCGAAGCTGCGACGCCAAATTTTAACTTGCTCTTCACCGTGCTTAGCAGCAGTTTCCGCTTTATCTAGGCCCGTAAGTGCACCGTAATGACGCTCATTTAAGCGCCAGTGACGCTCGACGGGAAGGTAGTGTTGACCCATCTCTTCAAGCGCAATATTAAGTGTTTTAATTGCACGAAGTAGTACAGACGTATAAGCCTGATCAAATGAAAAGCCAGCATCTTTAAGCAGCTGTCCTGCCGTTTTTGCTTGTGCTACACCCGTGTCGGTCAAATCAACATCATGCCAGCCCGTGAAACGGTTTTCCAAGTTCCACTGACTTTCTCCATGACGAATAAGTACCAATTTATACATAGTTGAGTTACCTGCGGCGTTTGAGTGAAATCGTCTGAACTCTTGCCATGCGTTAGACGTTCAGACGTATATTTGAAAAAACTGTCGTTATCATCCTTGATCAGCGTAGAAAAATCCAGTTTCAGCTATCACAAAATCGCAGGTAAGACGTGTGTGTGCACATGCACTCTATAAGATTTATATAAACTTCGTAAGATCGGGGTGGGCAACTTTGATCCACTCCTTCATGGATGGCTCTTCAATAAAGCTAAAGTCATTGAAATCAAAACCCGGGGCTACAGAGCATCCAACAAGTGAGTATTCACCCATCGTCGCTGCCGCTTGAAAATTTCCCGCTTTCACCACTTCAACATATTCGTTATTTTCCCCGCCAATACGCCGTTCCCACACTTGTTGGTTTTCTAATTGAAATAGTTGAAGAGGTGCGCCTTCATAATGATTCCATACTTCATCGTGTAGCACCCGATGAAAGCGGCTTACTTGACCTTTCAATAATAAAAAATATATGTGGGTAAGTGCAGGTCGCATTTGATTATGTACATAAGAACTTGTTTCATTATCGGAACGAAACACTTGGCGGTAAAAACCGCCTTCAGGGTGCGGTTCTAAATTATATTTCTTAATTAAAGGGTGTGTCATATTCGCTTCATTATTATTGTAATTTGTTGCATTACCTTTCCAATACAGACAATTGTTCAGATTCTGCAAAATTGATTTGTTTAGCTTATCTGAAAGCATAACCTTAGATGATTTATATGAAAATATAATTGTTGCGTATTTGTAAACTGGGTCGACCAGTTCTGAAGTCATGCTAAAGCGTGCCATCATCATTGACTTTGCCTGTCTTTTTTAACGCCTTTGGTACTGCCCTAACGAATGTTTAGCGGCGTGTATGGTTTATTCCAAACCAGAGAAATAAGGGTTTGGTTTAAAAAGAATTGGCGTGTCAATTTGAGGTGAACTTTTTTTCATGTTCAAGCCGTACAAATAAATCAATAAAAGCAAATAAGTGATCCCGCATAAATCTGTATTTGTGTTTCAACTTATAAGCTTCATTACAAATCATGAACAGGCAAAAAAGGATGGAAGCGTATGACATATAAGTCTTTTTCGCAGCTTGAAGTTAACGGCAAAAACTTCAAGGCGGTTAATTTTGACGGTATAGGTAGTAAATATGCACTCGACCGGCTTCCGTTCTGTATCAAAATTCTTTTAGAAAACCTGATTCGTCATGAAGACCAAGAGTTTGTTAATAGTCGCGATATAGAGCAAGTCGCTAAATGGGATACTAAAAATCACGCAGACCACGAAGTTTCTTTCGTTCCTGCTCGCGTAATTTTACAAGACTTTACCGGCGTGCCGGCTATTGTCGACTTAGCGGCTATGCGAGATGCGGTTAATAGGCTTGGCGGGGATGCCCAAGCAATTAATCCGCTTAATCCAGTAGAGCTTGTTATTGACCATTCTGTGATGGTTGATCACTTTGCTGAAGAAAATGCCCTAGAGAAGAACACGGACATAGAAATTGAGCGCAACAAAGAGCGCTATCAGTTCTTAAAATGGGGGCAATCTAGCTTTGACAACTTCAAAGTTGTTCCACCGGGTCGCGGCATTGTTCATCAAGTCAATTTAGAGTATTTAGCTCGTTGTGCTTTTACCAAAGAGCAAGATGGCGAGACATTGGTCTATCCGGACACCTTGGTGGGAACCGATTCTCACACCACTATGATTAATGGCTTAGGAGTACTGGGTTGGGGTGTAGGTGGCATTGAAGCTGAAGCGGCCATGCTCGGTCAGCCAGTTACCATGCTGCTTCCGAAGGTAGTTGGCTTCCGACTTTCAGGTAAATTACCTGCTGGTGTAACGGCCACTGACATGGTACTGACTATCACACAGCAACTACGTGAACACGGTGTGGTGGGTAAGTTCGTTGAATTTTATGGCCCTGGCCTGAAGCACCTAACGACAGCTGACCGCGCTACTATTGCAAACATGGCCCCAGAGTATGGTGCGACGTGCGGAATTTTCCCAATTGATGAAGTGGCTCTAGATTATCTGCGTCTAACAGGGAGAGAAGAAGAACAGATTGCGCTTGTTGAAACTTATGCGAAGTTTAGTCACCTGTGGCACGACGATCATTCTAAAGACGCTCAGTATCACGAAACGCTGGAGTTGAATTTGGAAGAGGTGGTTCCCTCTCTCGCAGGCCCTAAGCGTCCTCAAGACCGCATAGCGTTAGACAAGGCGGCGGAAGCATTCAAAGAATGGCATCGCTCTCAAATTGACGTGAAGGTGCTAGATGAAGAAACAGACCTTATTGCGGAAGCAGGCTTAGGCACCAACGATACGGTTGATGAAGACCATGACTCTTTTGTTGAGTTTAGGGGGAATAAGTTTAACCTTGAAGATGGTGCTATCGTTATTGCAGCCATTACTAGCTGTACCAATACCTCTAATCCATCGGTGCTAATAGGTGCAGGTTTACTAGCTAAAAAGGCAGCGGAGAAAGGGCTAACTCGTAAGCCGTGGGTTAAAACGTCATTGGCACCTGGTTCTCAGGTTGTCACTCAGTACTTGGAAGATGCTGGCCTTATGGACCCGCTTGAAGCGCTAGGTTTCAACTTGGTTGGCTACGGCTGTACTACCTGCATAGGCAATTCCGGTCCGCTGCCAGATGCTATTTCAGATGCAATTAGAAAGGCAAAACTCACCGTCACTTCAGTATTATCGGGTAACCGCAACTTTGAAGGACGTATTCATCCTGATGTCGCTGCAAACTATCTAGCATCGCCACCCTTGGTTGTTGCATACGCGTTAGCTGGAAACATGAATGTAGATATCACGAAAGAGCCGTTAGGTCAGGCGAGTGATGGTTCTCCGGTATATTTAAAAGACATCTGGCCTACCGAAGAGGAGATTCAGCAATACATCGCTGAAAACGTCACTGGTGATTTGTTTAAAGAAAAATATGCAGACGTCTTTAAAGGCAGCGGTGAGTGGAACGAGCTAGAAGTAAGTAAGACATCGGTTTACGATTGGCCCGATTCAACGTATATCAAGCACCCTCCATTTTTCGAAGTCATGGAAAAAGAGCCAGAGGCGCTGACGGCTATTCAAAACGCACGGTGTTTGGTGAAAGTGGGCGATTCAATTACAACTGACCACATCTCGCCCGCCGGCGCTATTGCCAAAGACAGTCCCGCTGGTGAATATCTTCAGGCAGAAGGCGTTGACCCGAAAGATTTCAACTCGTACGGTTCAAGACGAGGGAATCACGAAGTCATGATGAGAGGTACGTTTGCAAACGTGCGTCTTCAAAACCAACTAGCACCTGGTACTCGAGGCAGTGCAACTACCCACTATCCAAGTGGCGACAGTATGTCTATATTCCATGCCGCAATGCGTTATAAGGATGAGGGTGTACCTGCCATTGTCATTGGCGGGAAAGAATACGGTACGGGGTCGAGCCGAGACTGGGCGGCCAAAGGCCCTTCGCTCATGGGCGTCAAAGCGGTACTCGCCGAGAGCTATGAACGTATTCACCGTTCAAACCTTATTGGTATGGGCATATTGCCTTTACAATTTAAAGAAGGGGAAAGTGCAAGTTCCTTAGCGCTTAAAGGCAACGAGTCTTTCTCTATAAATGCGGTTGAGCGTGGGCAGTCTGAGGTGGAGGTCAAAGCCGTTTCGGACGAAGGGGAAACGACCACCTTTATGATGGATATCAGAATTGATACATCAAATGAGTTCACATACTTTGAGAATGGTGGAATCTTGCACTACGTGATAAGAGAATATTTAAAGAAGTAAGGGTTAGCCTGAGACAGAAAATGCCGCTTATTCACTGTCGAATAAGCGGCATTTTTGATTGTGTTGTCAGCCACGACATTTGCACCTTATACCTCATGAATAAGACGCATAAGGGCCATCGAGGCAGTTACTCACCACCGATGATTTGAACCTGTGCTAAATCGGTGTCACCTTTTATCACTTTGTAGATGGCGTCTTGAACGAGAGTGCGCATGCCATCTTTGGCAGCCTGCGCCTTCATATCGGCGACGCTTGCTTCTTTATAAACCATAGAGCGAAGCTCTGGTGTCATGCCCAAAAGCTCATGTACACCAGTACGCCCTTTGTAACCGGTATTGCCACATTCTTGGCAGCCTTTCGACCTGTAAAGCTCAAGGGGTGTTTGTATGTTCAGCTCTGGCATAAGTTCTTTGCCATACTGACGCTCTATAAATGCCATATCTGTTTCAGTGGCAAGATATTTCTCTTTACAGCTATTGCACAAAGTTCTAATGAGGCGCTGCGCTAATATACCCACGCAGGCATCAGAAAAGTTAACTGGGTCGAGCCCTAAATCGAGCAAACGGGTAATGGTTTCTGGTGCAGAGTTAGTGTGCAGTGTTGAAAGTACTAAGTGACCCGTCAACGATGCTTCTATACCCGCATGTGCCGTCTCTTTATCACGCATCTCACCGATAAGAATAATATCTGGATCTGCCCGCAAAAATGCCCGTAGCGCTGCAGCGAAGTTAAAGCCTATTTTTGGGCTTACCTGAACCTGCTGAAGTCCAGGCTGAGTAATTTCCACAGGGTCTTCCGCCGTCCAAATCTTTTTCTCCGGTGTATTTAAATACCCTAAGATGGCGTGGAGCGTTGTTGTCTTACCTGAACCTGTCGGGCCCACAACAAGTAAAATGCCGTGTGGCTTTTTAATCATCTCTTCTAGACGAGCACGGTTGGTAGGGGCTAGATTCATCTTATCGATGGGCATGGCACCACCCGATGCAAGTATACGCATAACCACACCCTCGCCAGCAACGGTTGGAATGGTGGCAACACGCACTTCGACCAGTTGTCCGTTCATTCTAAAAGCGAGTTTTCCGTCTTGCGGCACGCGTTTTTCAGCAATATTAAGATTAGACATAATTTTAATACGTGCAATAACAGCGCTATGATGCGAGTTAGGTACTTGGTTCATATCACGACACACGCCGTCTACGCGCATGCGTACCCGTGTCGGTGCATTCTTCTCTGGATCGATATGGATATCTGATGCATTTAGTCTTTTGGCGTCATGCAGTATACGGCTAACTAAACGTACGACAGCCGGCGCATCATCAGACAGTTCATCGACTTGTTCATCGCTATCGTCATTCGATGAGCTAATCTCGTCAAGAATATCACTCATCTCGCCAGGACCGCCGCCGCCAGCATTTTCACCAAGGTATTGAAGAATTAACGTGGGCAAGCTTACTGCTATTTCGTAGCTATCAATGCCCATGGCACTTTCAATTTCCATGAGCAGCGCTGCGTTGTTCGGCTCTGCCATTAACACGATAGGTTTGTCGTGCGCATCGGCAATAACCGCAACGTAGTTTCTCTTCAGATAAGAAACATTTAAGCGGCTCTCGTTTTCAAATCTGTGGTATTTGTCGGGCAAATAGGGAATAAAGGGGACTTGATAATGAATAGACAGTGAATTGCCGATTTCGTCCTCGGGTATGCGGTACTCTGATACCAGGCGCTGGATGAATACCCGAATGTCCGGTGTACTGGCTTGAATATCTTTAAGCGTTGCTTCTTCCAAAAGGCTTTTATGAACAAGAAGATCAAAAGGGTTATTGGTGCCTCCCAGCTCAAATCTGAACTTGTCGCCCAGGATTAGCGCCAGAGCACTCCCAAGTTTCAAGTCGTCTTCAGTAAACGCTCCCTCCACTTTATTGATGATTTGAATGACACCCATTAGAACGCCCGCGTTCATGATGGGAACGCAAAGAATGTTTTGCGTTTTAAAATCACTGTCTTTGTCAAATCGGTCAGCAAAACGAAGTCGAGGATGAATACTCTGCAGTAATGTAGGGCTGTATGGGTCGTCAATGACCACTGCTTTTTGAGACAGCGCGACATACCCTGCAATTGACATAGGGCTTATAGGTACCTTTATCTCAAGGGTTTCTTTACCTGTTTTGAAGCGAGCGACCAAGTCTTGATGTTGACGGCGACGCTGAAAAATACTCATACGCTGGGCACCGAACAATTCCAGAATAATTGGTTCTAACAGCCCATATGCATCCAGCAGTGTGGAGTGATTGTTGAGGATACGTTTTATTTGTGCAAATGTTTGCTGGTTATTTAGTACTTCCATATTCTCACTTCTAACAGGGACAGCCAGTCCAGTTCTAACTACTGATTATTTTTTCTAGGGTACCAAGGTATACTCATACCAAGAAAGCAACAATACTACTTATAGCCAGTTACATACAGTTATATAGCCCAAAAATATGTGTATAAAAAGCAAACTGCCTATTGCATTGCTGATTCCTTTCTGTATAATTCGCGCCCACTGCCCAATTAGGGCACGTAATTTTTAGCCGCAACCTCACTGCTTTTAGGGTGGTTGCCGAAGTAACGGATTTATCATAACTGATTAGGCTGTTGCTGGCGTGCTAGAAAAAAGAACAGGGTTCCGATAGGGAACCATCGGTTTACGCACATCTTTTCTTTCCGGAATTAATGGAAGAGAAAAGGTGAATTTTTTTGTTCTTTCGATTGGAGCTTAATCGATGCCAAATCAAAGAATTCGCATTCGTTTGAAAGCGTTTGATCACAAGTTGATCGATCAGTCTACGGCTGAAATCGTTGAAACTGCGAAACGCACTGGTGCTCAGGTAAGTGGTCCTATTCCTCTACCTACTCGCAAAGAACGCTATACAGTTCTGATTTCTCCGCACGTTAACAAAGACGCGCGTGATCAATATGAAATCCGTACTCACAAGCGTTTGGTAGACATCATCGAGCCAACTGATAAAACAGTTGACGCGTTGATGCGTTTGGACTTGGCTGCTGGCGTTGATGTTCAAATCAGCCTGGGCTAATAAGAGAGGGTTATAACAATGGCGATTGGTCTAGTCGGTCGTAAAGTGGGTATGACTCGCATCTTCACTGAAGATGGTACGTCTATCCCTGTGACTGTTATTGAAGCGACCCCAAACCGCGTTACTCAGCTTCGCACTGAGGAAACTGACGGTTATCGCGCTCTTCAGGTTACTGCTGGAACTAAGAAAGCTAACCGCATCAACAAAGCTGAAGCAGGTCACTTTGCTAAAGCGGGTGTTGAAGCTGGACGCACTCTAGTAGAATTCCGCCTAGAAGAAAACGAAGGTGCCGATATAGAAGTAGGCAGTGAAATCACTGTTGAGATCTTTAACGACACTAAAAAGATTGATGTAACTGGTACATCAAAAGGTAAAGGTTTCCAAGGTGCTATCAAACGCTGGAACTTCAGTTCACAGCGTATGACACACGGTAACTCTTTGTCACACCGTGCGCCTGGTTCAATTGGTCAAAACCAATCACCAGGTAAAGTATTCAAAGGCAAGAAAATGGCTGGTCAGCTTGGTAACAAGCAAGTGACTACGCAGTCTTTGGAAGTGGTACGTGTTGACGTAGAGAACGGCCTTATCCTTGTAAAAGGTGCCGTACCTGGCGCAACTGGCAACGATGTAATCGTAAAGCCAGCTGTTAAAGCGTAACGTCTGGGGAGTGAACTGATGGAATTAACATTGAAAGACGCGCAAAGCGCTCTTGAAGTATCCGAAGCGACCTTTGGACGTGAATTCAACGAAGCCCTGGTACACCAGGTAGTTGTAGCTTACGGAGCAGGCGCTCGTCAGGGTACAAAAGCGCAGAAAACTCGCGCTGAAGTTCGTGGTGGCGGTAAGAAGCCATGGCGTCAAAAAGGTACTGGCCGTGCACGTGCTGGTACTATCCGTAGCCCTATTTGGGTTGGCGGTGGCCGTGCTTTTGCAGCGAAGCCTCGTGACTTCGACCAAAAAGTAAACAAGAAAATGTATCGCGGTGCGATTAAGAGCATCTTGTCTGAACTAATCCGTCAAGACCGTTTGGTTGTTGTAGAGAAGTTCGGTGTTGACGCACCTAAGACTAAAGCTCTTATTTCTGCACTTAACGAATATGAACTAAACGACGTTCTAATCGTTACTCCAGAAGTTGATGAGAACTTGTTCCTTGCGGCGCGCAACTTGTACAAAGTTGACGTACGTGACGTAGCAGGCATCGACCCAGTGAGCTTGATTGCATTTGAGAAAGTGCTAATGACTGCTGATGCGGTTAAACAACTTGAGGAGGCGTTAGCATGAGAGAAGAACGTCTACTGAAGGTGCTAGTAGCACCTCACGTTTCAGAAAAGTCTACTATGGCTGCTGAAGCGAACAACACAGTTGTATTTAAAGTAGCTAAAGACGCGAACAAAGCTGAAATCAAAGCAGCAGTTGAAAAACTGTTTGAAGTTGAAGTTCAAGGTGTTCGTACTGTGAACGTTAAAGGTAAAACTAAGCGTCACGGCATGTCTTTCGGTAAGCGCAGCGACTGGAAAAAGGCCTACGTGGTTCTTAAAGAAGGTCAGGACATCGACTTTGTCGGTGGTGCTGAGTAAGAAGGGGATTAGAAATGCCATTATTGAAAGCTAAGCCAACTTCTGCCGGTCGTCGTCACGTTGTTCAGGTCGTTAACCCTGACCTGCACAAAGGTGCACCTTACGCGCCTTTGCTAGAGAAAAACAGCAAGTCTGGTGGTCGTAACAACGGTGGTCGTATTACCACTCGTCACATCGGTGGTGGTCACAAGCAACACTATCGTGTAATCGACTTCAAACGCAACAAAGACGGCATTCCAGCTAAAGTTGAGCGTTTAGAGTACGATCCAAACCGTTCTGCTAACATTGCACTAGTATTGTACGCAGACGGTGAACGTCGTTACATTCTAGCTCCTAAGGGTATGAAAGCAGGTGATGCTATCCAGTCTGGTTCGGATGCTCCGATCAAGTCTGGTAACACTCTACCTATGCGTAACATCCCTGTAGGTTCTGTTGTACACGCCATTGAAATGAAGCCTGGCAAAGGTGCACAAATTGCACGTTCTGCGGGTGCTTATGCTCAGATCCTAGCACGTGACGGAAACTACGTTACTCTACGTCTGCGCTCTGGCGAAATGCGTAAAGTTCTATCTGATTGCCGCGCCACCATTGGTGAAGTTGGTAATGCAGAGCACATGCTTCGTTCACTAGGTAAAGCTGGTGCTACACGCTGGCGTGGTGTTCGTCCTACCGTTCGTGGTGTTGCCATGAACCCGGTTGATCACCCACACGGTGGTGGTGAAGGTCGTACATCAGGCGGTCGTCACCCAGTAACTCCTTGGGGTATTCCTACCAAAGGTAAGAAAACTCGAAGCAACAAGCGTACTGATAAGCTTATCGTACGTCGTCGAAACAAGTAATAGCGAGGATTCACCATGCCACGTTCTCTCAAGAAAGGTCCTTTTATTGACCTTCACTTGCTGAAGAAGGTAGAGGCTGCAGTGGAAAAGAACGAACGTAAACCAATCAAAACTTGGTCTCGTCGTTCTATGATCATCCCAGATATGATTGGGTTGACCATTGCGGTCCATAACGGTCGCCAACATGTACCTGTCATTATTAGTGACGAAATGGTCGGCCACAAGTTGGGCGAATTTGCGCCAACGCGTACTTACCGCGGCCATGTCGCGGACAAGAAAGCTAAACGTTAAGGGGTAGGAAGATGGAAGCATTAGCTAAACACCGTTTTGCCCGCACGTCGGCTCAAAAGGCACGCTTGGTTGCGGATCAAATTCGCGGAATGCACGTTGAGAAAGCACTTGAGCTTCTTGCGTACAGCCCGAAGAAAAGCGCAGCGCTAGTAAAGAAAGTTTTGGAATCTGCGATTGCTAACGCAGAGCACAACGAAGGCGCGGACATCGACGAGCTAGTCGTTG
Organism: Alteromonas sp. KUL106; assembly: GCF_009811415.1. Taxonomy (GTDB): domain Bacteria; phylum Pseudomonadota; class Gammaproteobacteria; order Enterobacterales; family Alteromonadaceae; genus Alteromonas. The sequence continues at coordinate 11,787 of NZ_BLIG01000037.1, forward strand.
CCAAGATTTTCGTTGACGAAGGTCCAACTATGAAGCGTATCAAGCCACGTGCCAAAGGCCGTGCTGATCGTATCTTTAAGCGCAGCAGTCACATCACTGTGGTTGTAGCGGATAACTAGGAGTAGATAATGGGACAGAAGGTACATCCTACAGGTATACGCCTGGGTATCAGCAAACCATGGACATCTACCTGGTACGCTAATACTGCAGACTATGCAGATAACCTGTATAACGATCATCAGGTACGTCAGTATCTGACTAAACAACTTAAGAACGCTTCACTATCTAAAATCGTGATCGAGCGTCCTGCTAAGAGCATCCGTGTGACTATTCACACTGCTCGTCCAGGCGTAGTAATCGGTAAGAAAGGTGAAGACGTAGAGAAGTTGCGTAACTACGTATCTAAGCTAGCCGGTGTGCCAGCTCAGATCAACATCGCTGAAGTACGTAAGCCAGAGCTAGATGGCCAGCTAGTAGCTGACAGCATCTCTAGCCAGCTAGAGCGTCGTGTTATGTTCCGTCGTGCTATGAAGCGCGCAGTACAAAACGCAATGCGTCTAGGCGCGAAAGGTATCAAAGTTGAAGTTAGCGGCCGTTTGGGCGGTGCAGAAATTGCACGTTCTGAGTGGTATCGCGAAGGTCGCGTTCCTCTGCACACTTTCCGTGCGGACATCGATTACGCAACCTCTGAAGCGTCAACTACTTACGGTATCATCGGCGTTAAAGTATGGATCTTCAAAGGTGAAGTTCTAGGTGGTCTACCTACAACTCAAGAGCAAGCACCAGCTGCTCAACCTAAGAAGAAAGGCCGCAACGCTAAGCGAGAGGGCTAATCATGTTACAACCAAAACGCATGAAGTTCCGTAAGATGCACAAAGGTCGCAACCGCGGCTTAGCAGCGGGTAATACTGTTGCCTTTGGTACTTACGGCCTTAAAGCAGTTGGCCGTGGTCGAATGACTGCGCGTCAAATCGAAGCAGCGCGTCGTGCTATGACTCGTCACGTTAAGCGTCAAGGTAAAATTTGGATTCGAGTTTTCCCTGACAAGCCAATTACTGAGAAGCCTCTTGAAGTGCGTCAAGGTAAAGGTAAAGGTAACGTTGAGTACTGGGTATGCCAAATTCAGCCTGGTCGTGTTCTTTACGAGATGGAAGGTGTTCCTGAAGCTCTAGCACGCGAAGCGTTTGAATTGGCAGCGGCTAAACTGCCATTTAAAACAACCTTTGTAACTCGGACGGTGATGTAATGAAAGCGACTGAACTGAAAGAAAAAAGCGTAGAAGAGCTGAACGCAGAGTTGATTAACCTGCTACGCGAACAGTTCAACCTGCGCATGCAGCACACAACAGGTCAGCTTGAAAAAACTGACCAGTTGAGAAAAGTACGTCGTAACATCGCGCGTGTTAAAACCATTCTGACTCAAAAGGCTGATGCGTAATGACTGAGCAAAAAATTCGTACAGTACAAGGTCGTGTGGTTAGCAACAAGATGGATAAAACCATCACAGTTGTTGTTGAACGTTTTGTTAAGCACCCAATCTATGGGAAGTTCATCAAGCGCTCTACTAAGCTTCACGCCCACGACGAAAACAACGTGTGCAACCAAGGTGACGTAGTAACAGTACGTGAATGTCGCCCGCTATCTAAGAACAAATCTTGGATGCTAGTTGACGTTGTTGAGAAAGCTGGCGTTTAATCGCTAACTTTTTCAAAGTCTTAAAAAAGCCGCTCTCGAGCGGCTTTTTTGTGTTTAATTGAGGTGATGTTATACGTTTTCCACTTGCCTCTTGATGACATCAACCCTGTGGTGAGAAAAACGGGAAATGGAATCTTCGAATTTATACCAGTCTGCACAGATCATTACCCACTCAGCGAGTATTAAAATGTTCGTAATCGCGGCGTGTTACCGCAGGTATAGGGGTTCTACGTCAAGGTGACACAACAAAGAGTACAGACATTTCAAACTTGCCAGCGCCTTCTGAGTGGGCAATTATCTATGCGGATTTGTATTACACATTTTGTTCCCGATAATATAGCGACAATAAGGCGAAAAGCGCTTATTGAATGCGTTGATCGTGCTAAAGCATTAGATTAGGCTTTCACGACTCAAATGCAGACGACTCAAAGTTAGTCGAACACAATTTCACAATAGTATTATGGCTGCTAAGGTAGTCATCATTCACTGCATTATGCTGAGCAGACAAGAGTGAATTTAACCCAAAGGAAGTACTATGCCGGTTGCCAGACGCAGTGACTACAAGCCTAATTTTGTTGAAACACTCTGTCGCTGGGGCTATTCATGCGTATTGGTGCTTCTTGTTCCCTTTGCATTTGCTCATCTTGCGTTGAAGGGCTCAACGAAAAGTAAAGACGGTAAACACCGACATTTCGAACGCCTGGGGTTTGTCACCCGTCCACCAAAAGAAAACGGCTATCTATTTCACTGCGTTTCAGTTGGAGAGGTCGTTGCGGCATCATGCCTGATTAAACGCATAATGAGCGTTGAACCCGAAGCACAAATCACAATAACTACGACTACGCCTACAGGGTCAGCACGAGTTAGGGATATTTTTAAAGATACTGTTCACCACTTTTATCTACCGTATGACTTGCCTATAACAATGGCCGCCATGTTAAAGCGGGTAAAGCCGAAAATGGTCATCGTTACCGAAGTAGAGCTGTGGCCAAATTTAATCCACGCTTGCTGGAAACGCTACGTACCGGTCATTGTTATTAATGCGAGAATGACCGACCGCTCTGCAAAACGCTACAAAAAAATAGGCCAGCTATTTAACCCGATGTTAGCCAAGCTTTCGCATGTATGTGCACAGGGGCAACGTGATCACGATAACTACGCGTGGCTAGGTTTAGATAAAGATAAGCTCACACTCACTAATAATATTAAATTTGATCAAGCGGTTTCCCACACAGATACTGCGTCCTCTTTTCTTGATATTAAGCGTGGTGAGCGCCCGCTGTTGGTGGCTGGAAGTACACACGAGCCAGAAGAAAAAGCGGTACTCGAAGCGGCCTTATCAGTATGGAAAGTATCACCTCTGTTTCGCATGATAATCGTGCCAAGGCATCCTGAACGGTTTGAAACTGTAGCGAAGATCATAGAAAAATATAACCTGCCGTTTGTGAGAACCTCAGACGTTACTTCGATACCTGAAGACGTTAACATTGTGCTTCTTGATGAGATGGGAAAATTAAATCAAGCATACGCGGTAGCAAGTTTCGCTTTTGTTGGAGGCTCAATAGCCCAACGAGGTGGTCACAATGCCCTTGAACCCGCGACGTTTTCATTACCTATCATGATGGGCCCGCATACCTTCAATAACCCTGTTATATGCGAGTACCTTGAAGACTGTGGTGCGCTAACAATTGTTGAAAACGCCACTCAGATTTCCGCTTTGTTAAACAACTGGATAGAAAACCCTACCAAGGGTGAGCAAGCCGGACGTGCTGGAAAACGTGTATTACAGAATAATAGTGGTGCATTAGATGCAACCTTGGCCTGTGTTCGTCGCTATTTAAATTGACATTTACGCCCGAAAGCGCCGCTCCAGAATTAATAAATTATCTATGCGGATTGGTATTACTGTAATTGAACAAAAAAAGAACCCCTCATTAGTGCGCGGCGCGCACCAAAAAAGACCTTCTAGAGCGTTGATTCATGCGCTCAAGCAAGGTTGAATTTATAAGTTATTGATTTGATTATGTATGCAAGAGTTGGTTCAACATTTGCTAAAAAGAACCGACAGCGTAGCAACAGTAAAATCCAAATTAAAACGCACCTATTAAAAAGGGCACTGAGTTACGCGGTTTTCCAGGGAGAGGCCTCCTGCCGGTGGGCAGGAGGCTTTCTTACTTCAGGCTCCCGTACCTTCATCCTGAACTCTTTCAGAAGCCGTCTCAATACGTTCTGGCTCAATCAAGCTAATTAAACGCCAGCCTGCTTTAGGTTCAATACTGTTGCCGTTTATAAACGTATAGCTCTTGCCTTCAGCATTTATCGCAATGAGAGGCGTTGCTCGGTCACCGTATCTTTGAATATATTGCTTATACGTGAATTCTTCTGACAAACGGGTCGTTTTGACCTGAGAGTCTCGCGCAATCGCTGACGCCAGATAACCGTAGGTAACACCCTCATCGAACAGAGTTAACTTCTTCGCATACTGTTCACTGACCTGATGGCTTGGACGCGTTGACTGTTCGTTGTTTGTTAACGCCCATACTTTGTCTTTGCCCATGGTGTATTCAAAGTGGTAAGCAATAAGCGGATTGAGTTGTTTGTACGGCGACATGATAAGTACTGTGCCAAACGTATTTAAATCAAGATGCCGTGCAGCGTGGTCCGACATAGGGTTGCCGAAGTACACGGGAATGTCCATCATACGTGCTTCACGGATAGCATCCCAGTTTGTATCAGCAATAGTCACGTCTAGTTTTTGATTTAGCATTTCACACGCCAATGCGCGGTTAAACTTACTTCCGCCGAAGATTAAATAGCCAGTAGGCGCTGGCGCCCGTACTTTTAAGAGTGAAGCGACAGTGCGAGAGGTCAAGCTTTGAACGACAACGGTTGCAATGATAACCATGAACACTATGGGCACGATAATCCCCGCACCCTCGTAACCGATTTCTTCTAATTTCAATGAGAAGAGTGCTGACACGGCGGCAGCCACGATACCGCGAGGCGCTATCCAGCTTAGCAGTGCTAACTCATTGAGTTTCAGCCCGGTGCCGATAGAGGAGGCCAATACTGATAAAGGTCTGGCTATGAACATAATGGCCGCCAACACCACGATGGAGCCCCAACCAACATCTATGACTGATTGTAGATTTAGACGAGTGGCAAGCAGTATAAAAAGACCGGATATAAGCAAAACGCTCAGGGTTTCTTTAAATTCTAGAATGTCTTCCACATCTACGTCTTTCATGTTGGCCAGCACCATACCTGCAATCGTCACGGCCAGCAGGCCAGATTCATGGGCGACATAATTAGAAGCCGCAAAGACGCCCAATATAATCGTTAACACAGCGGTATTGAGCAGATAATGGGGAATCCATTCTTTTCTGATAGACAACCCTAATAAATAACCTGCAGCAAGGCCCAGGAAAGAGCCTATGCCTACGGTTTTACCAAAGGCTACGAGGGTGTGTGTGATAGCGGTTTCCTGCGATGCCACAATGAATTCAAACACCAGTACAGCAAGCAATGCACCGATAGGATCGATGACTATTCCTTCCCAGCGCAATATATTCGCTAGATTTGTCTTAGGCCTTACCGTACGCAGCATAGGAACAATAACGGTAGGGCCGGTGACAGTAACGATAGCGCCAAACAAAAAGGAGAGCTGCCAAGACAGATCTAAACTGTAATGTGCCGCTGTCGCCGCAACGAGCCACGTTACTACAACGCCTATGGAGCACAGGTTTCTCACCATGTTGCCATGGCCCGCTATATCGCTGAATTTCAGGGTAAGTGAACCCTCAAATAGAATGATAGCAACAGAAAGGGAAACGACAGGAAACAGTAAGTCGCCAAATAACGAGTCTGCGTTTAGCACACCGAATACGGGGCCCACGACAATGCCTACAATTAATAGTGGGAGTATCGCAGGAAGCCTAATCTTGTATGCCAAATACTGACAGGCAATAGATAGCAATCCTACCGAAACAAGGGAAAGTAGCGGGTCTGACAAAGTGAATCCTTAACGTATTAGTATTATTCCATCGTATATCAGTCTAAGCGTCTGTCATACAGCAACTTTAGGACTAGGACGTCTTGAAACATACGAGAGATTGTTAAGTTTAGACCAGTATTTTATCGTGTGCAGAACCAGACGAGTCATTTTCGGCTACGCTTAAAACACCAATATATGAGGTCACCAAGTGTGTTTGGTAAGCTAATTGATAATATGAAATTACTCGTGAGTAAACTATAGAGTTTGATATTATCTGAAACGTAGAGATTATTTCGGAGCTTCTCATTGAACAATTTATTTAGGGTTGTGATTTTATCATTAGCAATCACGCTAAGCTCGGCCTGTGCCATTAACTACCCAACGCCTTCTGCCTCGTTAAAAATAAACTCTATAGTGACGTTACCAGAAGAGCTTGCTGAAACATCCGGGCTTTTTTGCGAGGAAGAAGGCATGTATTCGCTTAATGACTCGGGTAACGCCCCAGTCATCTTCCATGTCAATTATCAAGGCGAGATTACTGAGCAAACGAGGCTAGCGCTTACCAATAAGGATTGGGAGGCCATTACTGCAGATTCCGCATTCTTTTATATCGCTGACGTCGGAAATAATAAAGGTAAAAGAGAGCAGGTCGAAATTCACAAAGTGAATCGCAGTAATGTGAATGACATTGAAACCATCACTTTAAAATATGCAGGCAACAACGCGAACAACAATATTCCCTACGCCCATGATTTCGATTCAGAAGCCATGGTCATGTTCGACAATAAGTTACTCTTGTTTTCAAAGAGTTGGCGAACAGGAATAACACATATTTACCATGTGAATGACACTAAGAGCGTTCAAACATTGAGTCCATTTGCCTCTATTGAGGGGTTACCCGGTGTGGTAACGGGTGTCGATTTTGACCGTGTACGGAATCGTTTTGTGATAACCGGTTACAAGTCTGACCCTTTTGGAAACTTTGCGACCTTTTTGGCGCAAGTGTCAAAGGAGTTTACGCTGCTTGATATTTGGCCGTTAGATGAATACAAACAAGTTGAAGGAGTATGCGTCGATACTGAAGGGCGCTACTGGTTTAGTGAAGAAGCGACAGAAGGCCGTGAAGCGTCATTATCAAGCGCGTATATTGAAGCTAAATAGTTGGCGTAAACCCGCTTAGCGCTCTCCTTATTGAATGTAAGAGAGAAATTCATAGTACTACCTCAGTAGTTATTTTTTATCGGGTATTAGTAATATGACTAATACCCAACCCTTTATTTTCTTGTCTATACTGAAATTGAAGATGTAAATGATATTTCAAGAGGCAGTGAAAATGCGACGATTTACTCGGTCACTAGTATCAGCATGTATTTGCCCTATTTTTCTTATGGCAAGTGCAGCGCAAGCCTCTGTGGTTGAAAAAGCACAACAATGGTTGAATCAGTACGCAGATAGCGAGGACACATTTTCGCTTACCCTGACTAAAAACAAAATTAAATTTGAGGGCTGTAAGCAAAAGCAGTATCAGCTTGCTTTTAGTCAACAAATTGCCCCGATGTTTAATATCGAAGCCATAGTTCATTACAACAAAGGGACCCTTGCTCATGGCATTTTGTCTCAGCGGGTAAGAAGTCATGAATTTGAATTAGTAAGTTGGTGGGATAGTGGTGATTACCGCGTAGGGTTAAGCCATAAAGTGCGACCTCGACACGAAATGAGAATCCCTGTCGCCGACACCATTAGGCTTCCCACTAGTACATCGGCGGGTGTTTATCTGGAAATCCCTTTTAAAGAAGACAAACACTTACTGACCATTGGTGCACTCAGAGAATCATGGGAAAGCGATGGCGCGTCGCTTCAGTTACCCTGGCGCGCTAGCACAGATAACCAAGTTAAACTTCACTACGCCATCAATTTCTAAAGGCAAAACTAGGGCTGTATTTTCCCCTAGTTGGCGTCTCTACGCGCTCGCCAACTTGAGTAATTATCTATGCGCGCTGGTATGATCTTGTCTTTGGGTTTTACTACGCAACGCAAAGTGGTTTCACATCACCACTATAGCTTGAAACGACTCACTTCATCGGAAAGCTCTTTAGCTAATTCATCAAGCTTGTCGCTCACATTGACCAAAATTTGTGTGGCGTTAAGCGTTTCTTCACTTGAGGCACTGATGTCGTTAATATTTCGGCTGATATCTTCAACCACAGTGGCTTGCTCTTCTGTTGCGGTGGCCACCTGGGTGTTCACATCATTAATATGTGCAATTTCTTCAGCGATATTTTGCAGAAGCGTATCAATTTCGGTTGTGGCACTCACTACGTCAGTAGTGCGTGTTCGGCTAGACTCCATTTGTGAAACCGCTGACTTGGAGTCCTGTTGAAATTTATCAATTTTCACCTGAATTTCATCTGTCGCTTGAGCAGCACGCTGTGCAAGAGTTCGAACCTCATCAGCAACCACAGAAAAGCCTCTGCCGTGATCGCCTGCTCGCGCTGCCTCAATGGCGGCATTAAGTGCTAACAAGTTAGTTTGCTCTGATATCCCTCGAATAGTATCCAAGATGCCGCCTATGGCCGATGTGTGCTCATCAAGTGACTGAATAACGCTAGAGACATCTTGTATTTGCTCCGAGAGCCCTTGTATTGCATGTACGGCTCGTTGAGTAATCTCTCTTCCTTGTGCAGAATTGGTAGTTGCAAGATTAGCATTTTGCGCAGCAAGCGTTGCGGATTGAGCAACCTCGTTAACGGTGCTGCCCATTTCGGTTAAAGCCGCTGCTGCCTGTAGCGTCTGATCCCGCTGGCTTTTCGTTGAACTTTCAGTTTGATGAGACTGCATTGCCAAGTCTTGCGCAGACGTTTTAAGCGCATGGCTGGTTTTCGCGACTTGGGAAATAGTGCCGTGAAGATGGTCGATAAAGTTGTTAAAACCTTCCACCAAACGCGCAATTTCTTTCTGTTCTGGTGTGGGAATTCGAGAGCGCAAGTCTCCTTGTCCCTGTCCAAGTTGCTGAAAGACGTCGGCTAGCGATTCAAGAGGTTTAGTTAACGAGCCTGCTAACCAGATCCCGATAAGCGCAAATGCCCCTGCAATCGCTAGCGCCCATATTATGATTTGTCGACTGCCAGCATTTAATGAAGCATAAAGTTCATGTTCGGGCACCTGAGCTACAACATACCAGCCCGCTTTTTCAACGTAGGTACTTGCAAATAGCTGGGTATTACCCGCGGAGTCGCTGGTGGCCATAGCAAAGCCTTGGCGGTTAAGGAGCTTGCTAGAAGTATTTGAATCGCTGATTGAAGTAAGCTTGGCTTTACCGAGTAATTCCGTATTTGGATGGGCGATGATGGTGCCGCTGCCATCGACTAAAAACACAAAACCGGTTTGTGCAATTTTTACGGCATTGATGATTCCGAGCAACTCATCAACGGATTTGGCAACGCCTGACATCCCTCTACCGTTAACTTGCTGATAGTTGGCAAACAGGCGATAGCCTTGCCCTGGCTCATTATACAGGCTTAAAGAAATAGGTTCTCCGCTGTCTTTATAAGCAAAAAACCAACCGTCAAATTCATCGTTTTTAAGAACGCGTAGAAATCCTTCTTGATTCCAGTATTTGTACGTTGTTCTATCGACAAACGAGGCCACGGTTAAATCGTTAAATTCGACGATGTTATTCAAATAGCCGAGAAGACGACGCTCACCGGCGCTGTCTGCGCCAGCCTCAGACCATTCAAGGATGTCTGGGTTTGAAGCGATACTGTGGGCAACGGTTAGCATCACACTCGCCTCTCTGTCCACACGATTGCCAACTTGTTTGAGAAGAGAAGGAAGCTGTAATTCTTCCATGCTTTCCTTCACAAGGTCGCGGGCAATCCACTGACTAATTGAACCGACCAGCACTGCAGCTGCAAGCACCGCAACGATGAGAGAAATAATAAGTTTTTGTTTTATACTGAAAGTCATAGCTTTCGACCACGTAAGTTAATGCTGAAATTACGAATGAAGATGACGTGGCATTGCAGGCACAGCGACGTCTAGTACCCGTCGTCACAACGACGTAGTACAGCGATGTAAATTTGGCGCTATTTTTATTATTGTCACGCGCACACGTTATCGGCGCTTTATTAGTAAAGTTTATACTTTTTAAGACCAATAAACCCGGTAAGATTGTGAATGACAACGGACCAAAAGGTCAATGAAAAGATGAGTGCTCTCGCATTCAGGGCAAAAAATACTAATCCGCATAGATAATTGCCAGACTTTCCCGTAGGGCGAGTTTAAAATGTCCGTACTCTTTGTTGTGTCACCTTGAGGTAGAACCACTATACCTTCGGTAACACGCCGCGATTGCGCACATTTTAAGTCTCGCTGAGTGGGTAATTATCTATGCGGACTGGTATAAAAAGGCCTTCAGCTCGATGAAGAAGACTGAAGGCCGTTTGTTTGCTGCGTGTCGAACGTATTCAACTACAGCTTAAAGAATAACAGTGTTATTGCTTACTCTTTAGCGTCTTTCAGGATAGGAAAGCCACGGTCACGCATTAACGCGTCTACCTTAGCATCGCGACCACGGAACTTGCGGTACGCCTCGGCTGGGTCCATAGCGTTACGTACGGCGAATAGGTATTTCACTAAGCGGTCGCCCACCTCTTTGTCGTAAAAACCACCCGGGGCTTCCATAAAGGCTTCTGCTGCATCAGCAGTCAATACTTCGGCCCACATGTACCCGTAATAGGCCGCTGCATAACCCTCGCCAGAGAAAACGTGGCCAAAGTGCGGTGAGCGGTGGCGCATAACGATTTCTTCTGGCATGTCGAGCTTCTTCAGCTCTTCACGCTCAAAGGTGTCAGGGTCAATCTTGCTAGGGTCGGTAGTATGATACTTCAGGTCCATAATGGCAGAAGCCATGTATTCAGTGGTTTTGAAACCTTCGTTGAAGGTTGAGGCCTTTTTAATCTTCTCAACCAATTCAGCAGGAATTGGCTCGCCTGTTTCATGGTGTACTAGGTAGTTGTTAATAACCTCATCTGTGGTTAACCAACGTTCCAGTAACTGAGATTGGAATTCAGTGTAATCGCGCACGCCAGAATGCGAAGACGGGTATTTTACGTCAGATGCTAAGAAGTGAAGTGCATGACCAAATTCATGGAAGTAGGTTTCTGCGTCATCCCAAGAAATAAGCGTTGCTTCGCCTTCTGCGCCTTTAACAAAGTTTGAATTATTAGAAGACAACACGGTTTTCTTGCCATCAAATGTTGTGTAAGAGCGGTACGTAGTTGCCCAAGCGCCAGAGCGCTTACCTTGACGTGAGAATGGGTCAAGATACCAAAGACCAATGTGTTCACCGCTGTCTTTATCAGTCACTTCCCATACTTTCACGTCTTCGTGGAAAACAGGTACTTTGCCTTCTTCAACAGGGGTAAAGTTGAAGTTGAACAAGCGACCAGCAACATAAAACATGGCTTCACGTAGCTTATCAAGTTGAAGATATTGTTTAACTTCGTTCGAGTCTAAATCGTATTTGGCCTGACGTACTTTTTCTGCATAGAAGCGATAATCCCAAGGCTCAATCGTAATGTTTGCACCTTCTTCATCGGCAATGGCCTGCATGTCAGCCACTTCTTCTTCAACGCGAGCAATAGCGGCCGGCCATACTTTCATCATCAGATCCATGGCGTTTTCTGGGTTTTTCGCCATACGGTCTTCTAGACGCCACTGGGCATAGTTTTCATAGCCCAGTAGTTCAACTCGCTCGTCACGCAAAGTAAGAATTCGTTTGATGATGTCGTTGTTGTCAAACTCGTCCGCATTGTCGCCACGATTGTAATACGTGCGCCATACTTTTTCACGAAGCTCTCTGTTTGTAGAATAGGTAAGGAATGGGTCCATTGAAGAGCGGGTGTTAGTGATGGCGTATTTACCCTCTTCACCGCGAGATTCGGCTGCCGCTTTCGCTGCTTTTACAAATGATGCAGGTAGGCCGTCTAGCTGATCTTCCGTAATGTAGGTTACATAGTTTTCTTCATCAGCAAGGACGTTATTAGAAAACTTAGTATGCAGTGTGGCAAGTTCCTCGTTTATTTCTGCGTAACGTTTCTTCGCTTCGCTATCTAGGGTCGCGCCATTTCGAGCAAAGCTATTATAGGTCATCCACGTGATGCGCTGCTCTTCTGGTGTTAATGACTTAAGTTCCTCAGACTCATAAACGGTTTTTACTCTTTCAAAAAGCTTTTCATTTTGCGTAATTTGAGTGAAGAAAGCCGATAGCTTTGGCGACATTTCGGCCTGAATTTCACGGAACTCAGGGCTAGATTTGTTTGAGCTCCAAATGCCGTAATAGGTAAATACGCGACCAAGCTCTGCACCAGCTCGCTCCATTTCAACAATGACGTTTTCAAACGTTGGCGGCGTTTCGTTGTTCGCGATGGCTTCGATCTCTTTAAGATTCAATTCCATGGCTTTTTCTAGCGCAGGCTTTAAATCTTCCAAACTCATCTTATCGAAAGCAGATACGCCGCCGTACGGGCCTTTAAACTCTTGAAGTAGCACGTTATCAAACTGTGCTTGTTGAGATGTCGCTGTCTTTTGTACATCTGTGCTGGTGGTTTCAGGTGCTTTTTGTTCTGAACATGCACCTAATGCAACTACAACCGCCATAGCGGTGAGCGATGATTTAAATTTACCCATGAATTTTCCTGTCTATTTTTATCTTTACGTTTTTTGACAAAACCATCTTAAGATAATGTAAAAATAAGTTAAATGCTCTTTAACGTAATTCCCTGCACTACAACGGTTTGAAGAGAAATCGTGCTGATATGTAGTTCATCGAAATTGTTCAAATTTTGATTGGCTTTATAGGGGTTCGAAATTACACTGCGCGCGTTCTTTACTACTGCATTCTGCAGTTTGAAATTCACCTGTTTTGTTGCTGTGTTCATTATGTTTGAAATTCTCCTTCACGCGTTTCCTGTCGGCTTCGCGTTGGCCTCTTTTTGGTCTAATACTGAACGTAAATTACTTTTGCTGAATTTGGGATTGTGTATCGCAATCGGCTCGCTTCTTGTTTTCGAGCAAGCGTGGGGTGGGGCTATTGTCATCACAGTAGCTGGAATCAGTACGAGCTATCGTCTGATAAAGCAAAGGCTGCTGTCTCCCATCGCCACCTACATCACATTATTCACCATGATGTGTATTGTGCTGACGGTGAACAATCTAACCGGTAAAACGTCACTCATTGAGGCTATGCCTGTGTTAACGTTCATGGCGTACCGCTTTGGTGAACTCCACTGTAAAGAAGCGGGTTTGAGGGTGTGCATGATTATTGGCTCAATCAACTTCACCGCGTACGGCATAATTACTCAAACCTGGGGGTTAGCCATTACCGAAGCGCTATTTGCAGCTTCGAACCTGTGGTATTACATGAAGCTTAGACGAGCCATGCGTACCAGCCCTGTTTGAAGCATAAAATAATTCATATAAGTCTTTAAGCTCTATCAACCAAATGCTAAGAAGGTGGACGTAATGACGCCATTGCTTGTATTGAAACTAGCGGCTACCCTCGGCAGCGTAGGGCTATGTATTGGCTTTTTTTCTTATCTAAGAAGCAGGCACTTCGGTGATAGATATCCCATTGAAAAGTTGATAGAAAAAGAGGGTGATTTTGTGGTGTTTCACTTTTTACAGGGACTTGATCGCCAGCCCCTCAGAGTTAACGCCAAAACTATCTATGCGCTTAATTTTTCTCACCATTATCTTGGAGTTATCTTGGAAAGCGGCAACGGGTTTGACTTTCACTATCCTCATAAGGAAGCCGTAATAAAAGCGAGACTTCAAGAGGTGCTTGGTGATGATGGGTTTAACAACGTAAAAAAAAATGTCTAAATAAAACGAAAAAAGTGTAGAGCGAAAACAGTGTAAAGAGAAGCCCGAAAGTAACGTTTACTGCCGGGCTTTTTTAGTTTTATCAGTGTAAAGACTTACGCAAACACCACGGTTTTATTTCTGTGAATAATCACGCGGTCTTCTAAATGGTAGCGTACACCGTGAGCCAGTGCCGTTACCTCACAGTCTTTACCTTTGCGTACCATGTCTGCTGCACTGTCGCTGTGACTAATACGCTTTACGCTTTGCTCAATGATCGGACCTTCATCTAAGTCTTTAGTGACGTAATGACAAGTTGCGCCGATTAATTTTACGCCGCGATCATAGGCTTGCTGATAAGGCTTGGCACCGGCAAAGCTAGGTAAGAAGCTGTGGTGAATGTTAATGGCCTTACCTTGCAAATCTTGGCATAACGTATCAGGCAAAATCTGCATAAAGCGGGCAAGCACGGTCAAATCAATATTGTATTCTTGAAGTAAGGTGGCGATTTGCGCAAATGCCGCCTCTTTACCTAGTGCTTTAAAGTCGACCCAATGAAAAGGCACTTTGTACCAGTCTGCAAACTGTTTCATTTGCGGGTGGTTGGCAATAATGACCGGAATGTCACAGTGTAGTTCGCCTGTATGCCAGCGATGAAGCAAGTCAACTAAACAGTGAGACTCAAGGCTAGCTAACAGCGCAACGCGCTGCTTTTTATTCGAATCACTCAGTTTCCAATTCATTTGATATTCATTGGCAAGAGGAGTGAATTCTTCCACAAAGCTTCTGTGGTCTAGCTTGAGCGAGTCGGTGCTTATTTCATGGCGCATAAAAAAGCGACCGGTTGATAGGTCAGTGTGATGGTTCGCCTCGACGATCGTGGCATTATGGTCCGCAAGAAATTGCGAAACGCTGGCAACTAGCCCAATTTGGTCAGGGCAATCTATAACTAATCTAAATGTTTGTTGCATGAAGGCAGCATGAATTAAAAAACAGGCTCTCTTTTTACCCGTGACGTTCTGCGTTGTAAAGGTGATAGGCTATTTAAACCCAGCTTAAATTGCTATAACTCATAATCACTATTGATAACGTCGTCGTTTGTGTTTACTCATCGGTTATTCCTCTGCGCAATTTCTCTCTGATAGACATATCGTGTTTTAACGCCCATGACTGCCGAATTGGATAGCATACGCCCTGTGGCGAAGATACCGATTCGAATAAGTGAAACGCAGAGATATGCAAATCTACGTTCGGATTATAAAGAGGAAGGGGTAACGTGGATGTCGCCTTTCTAACGAGGGTAACATGCGGTTTATACTCTTTGCTCTCTACTTCAATGGATGCTTTTCGCGCCGCTTTGCGAGAGAGCTTAGCGAGCTCCATCAATGCTCTGGGTTTATCGTTCGGGGCAGCATATAAAATTTTGGGGCCATTCCATATCCCTGTTGTATCAAGCGAAAGCGAAAAGGGCTCACTCACAAGTTGATCCAACTCATAAACAAGCGCTTCGTGCTGGCGATGATTAATTTCGCCCAAAAAGCTTAACGTCAGATGAAAGTTTGCTGCAGGCACGGCATAGGGCTGCGAAGTGCCTTGATGAGTAACCGGGTGTTTGCCTGACTTTCGGGGGACCTGCACTGCGCCTCTAGCCCATTGTCTAGGCATGACTTCAGGCAAGGCCTGCTGACGCCAGCTATCAAGAGCAAGTTTTTCTGTAGCGCTGAGATCTAATCCAATAAAACATCGCATAGCGTTGCCCTCTAGTATGCACGTTGCGAACGTATTAAATGTCATGAGCTTATCATGTCTTAATTGTAGAGTTCTAACACACTTGATAGCACTAATCAGGTACACTAGCGCGACGAGTTTACAACCCTTTTATACCCTTTATGTTACAGACGTTTTCCCATTTACCCGCTTATGAACTTGCAGCACCGCTATGCGAGGCAATTGCAGACCATAACGTCATCATTGGGGCGCCGCCGGGTGCGGGAAAGTCCACCGTGCTGCCTTTGTCGCTGCTACAAGGGCCGTTTGCGGGCAAAATTTTGCTTATGCAGCCTCGCCGTGTTGTTGTAAGAAGTCTTGCCGATTATCTGGCAAGGCAACTTAAGGAAAAAGTAGGTGAAACGGTTGGCTATCGTATAAAAGGTGAATCAAAAACATCGTCTACCACACGGCTTGAGATTATTACTGAAGGGGTGCTCACCCGAATAATTCAGCAAGACCCTGAGTTAAATGGCGTGGCTGCAATCGTGTTTGATGAATTTCATGAGCGCAGTATTCACAGTGACTTCGGTTTAGCGTTAGCGCTTGAGGTACAGGCTGGCCTGCGCGATGACCTTCGGCTAGTCGTCATGTCGGCAACGTTAGATGTAGCGCCACTTACAGCACTGCTCGGTGAATTTAGCACTTTGCCGGTAGTTAACCTCAACACGCAAGGCCGGATGTTTCCTGTTGATATTCGTTACACACAGGATGTTCCCGCCCATGAATTAGTACAGAAAGTTGTCAACACAATTCAACAGGCGGTTAGCGAACACCAGGGTGATATTTTGGTTTTTCTGCCTGGGCGGGGAAGCATAAACGCCGTAGCACGGGATATTAGGCCACTCACTGAACGTGAGGACCTTGCCCTTCATATGCTCTTTGGAGCGCAAAGCAAATCTGCGCAGCAAGAGGCTATTACACCAGATAGTAATGGACGACGAAAAATTATTTTGTCCACCAACATTGCCGAGACAAGTTTAACTATTGATGGGGTGACAGTGGTCATTGATAGTCTTTGGGAAAACAGTGCACAGTATCATTCGTCAAGTGATATTACCGCGCTTACCCAACAGCGCATTTCGCAAGCGTCTGCGGTTCAAAGAGCAGGGCGAGCGGGGAGGGTAATGGCCGGAACCTGTTATCGCTTGTGCAGTAAAAGCAGTTTTGAGCGTTTAGCAAAACACAGTGCTGCTCAAATAGAAAAAGAAGATATAAGCAGCTTTTTACTCGACACTTTTGCGTGGGGAAGTACACCTGATACCCTTGCACTGCTAACGAGACCCACGCTCGCGCAGCAGCGCTCTGCGCTGCGAAAGCTTAGCCGCGTAAACGCTATTTCTTACAAAGAGGATGAGCGAAATAATCATAACGGTCTTCATGCTCAAATAGCCGCCGGCGCCAGTATTACTGCTTACGGTCGAGACCTCGCAAAATTACCCTGTCAGCCTCATTTGGCCCATTTGCTACTCAGAGCAAAAGCGGGGATCGATGGGCTTTGTGATGATGAGAATAATGCGTTAAGACATGCTGCAGTCTTTGTCGTTGCATTGAGTGAAAGTAATGTAAGCGCAAGTGGTTCGGCAACGGTAATGGACACCTTGCTTCATGCTAGCGGTAACGTTCGCAGTCAATTGCTGCAACAAGCGACTCGCTATTTACGGTATGTGAATAATTCAGATACACCAATACGTCATCCTGACGTGCATGCATTGGATGAACGGGCTCTGGGTTTGTGTATTGCGATTGCGTTTCCTATGCAGCTGGGATATCTGCGAACATCGTTGCCGTCAAATAACGGCGGTACGAAAAAGTGGGCAAGTGGCGGCAGTATATCGAAGGCAGTTCAGCCAGCGTCAGATTTACGGGAATATAAATTGGCAAGTGGCAAAGGCGCAGAACTTTCCGTGTCAAATGGCGTGAATGTTGTCAGAGGCGATAATAGTAATGGGTCACCTTGGCTGGCAGTACTTGATGGGCAGCTTATAAAAAGTACGGTAACAATTCGTCTCGCCCAGTCGGTACCCGAAAATTGGCTGCGTTTAGCATTTCCCGATGCGTTTAGTGAAAAACGCAGCGTGGCACTAAATAGCGACTCGGGGCAGATGGAAGCGCGACGCATCACAGGTTTTTTTGAAATCATGCTAAGTAGTTTACCCGTATCAGGGCAAGAAAAGACGCGTGATAGTGACTTTTGGGATGAAGCATTTACTAATGGTTGGTTTACCTATCTTGAGGCTCTACCGCTTTGTGAATGGCCTCTATCGCAGTCAGACTGGCAGTGGTGGCGAAGAGTCGAATTAGCCGCAAAGCTAAATTTGCCTCAGGAGAAAGCATTTAACGAGCCAGACCCATGGCCCCCTTCGTTAAGCGACTTGGTGTATAAGGCAAGAGACAGCTTAAAAGCATCACTTAAAGGTTGTAAAAATATTAAGTCGCTGAATCAATTACCTTGGAAGACGGCATTAAATAACGGGTTGTCTTGGCCACAACAAGACGCGCTTGCGACACTTTTGCCTACGCACTTAACCGTCCCTTCTGGAAAAAAGTTTCCCTTGGACTATCGCGAAAATGGCGATGTTGTACTGTCTGTAAGGTTACAAGAAATGTATTCGCAGCACGCCCCTGTCACTATTGCTGCGGGTAGGATCACGGTAGTGTGTGAATTGCTGTCACCGGCGGGAAGGCCTTTGCAGACTACCAGCGATTTAGGCATGTTTTGGCAAGGCAGTTTTAAAGAGATTCAAAAGGAAATGAAAGGTCGTTATCCGAAGCACAACTGGGATTTGCCTGAATAATAATACGGCATCTGTCTTAGTTTGATGCAGAAGGCTACAAAAGCCGCCCCGAAAAGTCTAAACCTTAATAAATTCAGACAATGCTAAAGCGTCGTCAACGTTAATGCCTGAGTAGCAAAGAGTACGTTCTAACTTATTATTGCCGAGCGGGTATTTAACCAATGTGTTGCAGGCATCAATTGAACTCAAGGCTCACATAAGACGATTAAACCCTCTTCATGAGAGTACACATCAGTGGTCAGAAACACAGAATTACGCTAAGTTGTTACTTTAATTGTTTGAATTTTCTGAGATGAGGTTACGCCATGAAACTACATAGACAGGGCTCAGCTGCGCTATTGCTCATAGCATCGCTTGGCGCTCAAGCACATGATTTCTGGCTAGAGCCTACGCTTTATTTTGCAAAAGCACCAAGCTCGATTGCGCTGCAGTTTAAAGTCGGTCACAAAGAAGATACCTCTCATTGGAACCTCACTTGGAATAAAATCGTGGCGCTTCGGACGTATTCTTCGGATGGTGTTACTGATATGGGGTCAAGCATAGTGCCCAAAACCGCACTGCTTCCTGGTCTAGCGAAAACCGCTGAGCTAGCACCCGGTACCCATGTCATAGGGTTTGAAAGCTATCATGCAACCAGCGTGTTAGGCGCAGAGAAGTTTAATCAATATGCAAAAGATGAAGGCTTAACTGAAATACTGGCTTATCGCGCGTCTACAGGTCAAAACGACATTGCCGGTGAGGAACTCTACTCCAGAAAGGCGAAAACGATTGTTCAAGTGGGTGACACCATCACTGACAACGCACTTAAACCTATTGGCCATACGTTGGAAATTGTGCCTCTAAATCACCCTTATAAGCTGGTCGATAACACGTTGTCTGTTCAAGTATTATTTAAAGGGAAACCGCTGAGTAATGCACTTATTGATGCGATGTCATTAGTGGACTACAACGCCAAAGCGCAAGTGGTAATGACAGATAAAGAGGGTAAGGCGATATTTAAACTTGATACGCAAGGGCCTATGATGTTGAACACCGTATGGGGCGTACCGCTAACAAATAGTAATTCTGCAGATTTTGAAACCTACTTTTCAAGTCTGACATTCGAGTATCGTCAGTAACCAACGAGAACGGCCTTTACGTTTTTGTTGGCTACTGAAAAACACGACGTTAGAAATGTGCGCCTTCACTGGCGCAACATGCACTAAGATTCTGATTTTTCTTTGTTTTTAATCTCAATGTCCAGCGCTGCCATTACTTCAAGCCCCGGAAATCCATCAGCGATCATGTTGTTGCTAATTTGATAATTACGAATCCCTTCACGTGTGGCGGGGCCGATGATGCCGTCAGGTTTACCTACATCAAATCCCAATTTATTGAGCTTGCTTTGTAGGGCAATAATGTCTTTACGGTTGTAGGCGGGGAGATCAGGCAGCGTAGCTTTGATGCCAGCAGCTCCCGCTATGCGGTCGGCCAGCACGCCAACTGCAATGGCATAAAACTCAGAATTGTTCCATCGCATGATTACACGGAAGTTTTGGTAAGCTACAAATGCGGGGCCATTATGGCCTGCAGGAACAATCACATAAGCTGAGGTATCTCCTTCACCTAACGCGGTGCCATCAGCTTTTTTAACACCTTGAGCGTGCCATTCACTCAGTGGTTTTCTGTTCTTGTAACCTGATTCTTGGTAATCAAAGTTTTCCGGCAATTGCACTTCGCGACCCCAGCGAAAACTGCGCTCCCAGCCTAAACTCGCTAGGAAATTGGCCGCAGACGACAGCGCGTCTTCTTCGCTTGCCCATAAGTTAATTTGGCCGTCACCATCGCCATCGATAGCATAGTGCGTATAGGCAGAGGGCATAAACTGAGTATGACCCATAGCACCAGCCCACGAGCCAATCATGTCTTCTTTCTGTAGTTTCTCTCTTTCCATAAGCTTAATGGCGACAAGAAACTCTTGCGTGAAATACGCACTTCTGCGTTTGTCACAAGCAAGGGTTGCCAGTGAATCAAGCACGGGCATTTTTCCTTTGTACGACCCAAAATTCGTTTCTAGGCCCCAAAAAGCAAGGAGATAGTGAGGCGGTACCCCGTATTTATCGTTAAGTTTATGCAGTAGCTTTTCGTGTTTGGCATACATCTCTTTGCCTTTTTCAGTTCGCCACTCAGTCACTCGTTTACTGAAATACCCTGGAAAGGTTTGTACAAATTCAGGCTGACTTCTGTCTAGTTCAATGACCCTATCTTGGTGAACAAGGCGTCCAAATACATCGTCGATAACCTGTTGACTGACCCCTTCCTGTTTGGCCTTCTCGGCAAGAGTGTCAGTACAACGGGTAAATTCCTCATTCGCGGAAGCAGTACCTATTAAAGCGCCTGATAAAAGAATGGCAAACGATAAACGTATCAGGCCGCTCCCTGCTGAGAGTATTGATGGAAAAGAAGACTGAAATGAATCTGAGCGCATAGTACGGTTCCTGTGTTACTTCCCTGCATGCTATCGCATTGTGACCGCGAAACGCGAATAAAATTCATCTATAGCACCAAGCTTTTATATTCGCCATGCACGTTACCTCAAAAGGCTTTACAGTGTGCCCAAATGGAAACAGTTGTTGCGAAGCGGCCTCAATGGTAATGTTTACGCAACTAAAAGCGGCGTTTTCAAAGGCGTGCGTTAATCAATATCGCAATGAATGCGATGTCATCATCAATGATCTTCATGGCGTTTTCACGTGGCAAAAAGACAGACTAAAGACAATACATCTTCAAATAGTAACGCATCGGCAAACAACAAGCGCTCAGCTAAACGTTCGTGGTTTTTTACCTTGTTCTGGCGTGCGTGTCTTATTGGGCTGGTGGTGCTTGGCGCATATGCGTTTTATCTTGATGCTCAAATCAAACATGCTTTTTCAGGGAATAAATGGGAAGTACCTGCACAAATTTTTGCTCGTCCTTTAGAGATAAGTAAGGGCGAAGAAATCACCCCTCAAGAAGTCATTGATGAATTAAACTTGCTTGGCTACAGAAAAGTCACGTTTGCCGATAGCAGTGGTGAATACAGCTATCAGAACAAAGTGCTTAACGTGCAGCGCCGGGCGTTTCAATTCCCAGAAGGCGCTGAGCCTTTGAGACATATCGTGTTGACGTGGGAAGGCGCACGTATTGGTGAAATCTATGATAAGTCTCAAGGACGTCCTTACGGCGCTGTAAAGCTGGAACCTTGGCTCGTTACGCGTATGACAAGCGGATCGCAGGAAGACCGCATGTTAGTTACCCTCGACTCCATTCCTGAAATGCTGCCAAAAGCCTTAACGTTGGTTGAAGATAGAAACTTCTACAACCATCACGGTGTCGCTCCGCTTTCTATTTTACGTGCGCTAATGGCGAACATTGCCGCAGGAAGAACAGTACAGGGGGGAAGTACACTGACACAGCAGCTGGTTAAAAACATGTTTCTAACCCGCGAGCGTTCTATTGTGCGTAAGGCCAAAGAAGCCATAATGGCAGTGATTATTGATGCTCGCTACAGCAAGTCAGAAATAATCGAAGCCTATTTAAACGAAGTATTTCTTGGGCAAAATGGCGATATGGCAGTGCATGGTTTCGGTCTTGCTAGTTATTTCTACTTCGATCGGCCTGCCAACGAATTGAGCACCCCCGAAATAGCCACGCTAGTCGCAATCATTAAGGGGCCGTCATACTACAATCCGCGCAAGTATGCTGAGCGTACTAAAGAACGTCGTGATCTCGTGCTGCGAATGCTGTTTGATGAAAACGAAATTAACCGAGATGAATACGAACGCTACGTAAGCATGCCGCTAGGATTAGCCAGTGGCGCAAGTTTAGCAAGCGGTAAACATCCTGCGTTTATGGAACAGGTTCGCCGCGAATTAAACGACATTTTGGCTGAACCAAGCTTAAGAGACTCTGGTGTTAAGGTGTTTACAACGCTTGATATCGTGGCACAGCGACGAGCAGAGAAAGCACTGTCGGGTACCTTAGATGGCTTGCAAAAAGACAGAAAAGTTCCGTTACAAGGGGCGATGGTCGTCACCAATAGCGCAAGCGGTGAAGTACGCGCGATTGTCGGCGGAAAGGACTTCGCATTTAAAGGCTTTAATCGTGCACTCGATGCAAAACGTCCTATCGGTTCGTTAATAAAGCCCGCCGTCTATTTGACCGCGTTAGAAGATCCCACTCAGTTTAATCTGGCAACGCCACTTAAAGACGAGCCCATTACCCTTGAAAGTGAAAATGGCAAAACGTGGTCGCCTCAAAACTATGATAAAGAGTTCAGAGGGCAAGTACCCTTGCTTCAGGGGCTCGTCGAATCTCTGAACGTTCCAACGGTTGATCTAGGTATGCAAATAGGGCTCGATGCGTTGGCCGATACAATTGAGCGTTTAGGTGTTACTACGCCTGTTGACAAGGTCCCGTCTCTTACGCTTGGCGCATTTGAGCTTACGCCCTTTAACACCAATCAAATGTATCAAACGCTGTCGAACGACGGTCGTTATATTCCTCTTCATACAGTGACTTCAGTGGTGACGAATGAAAATGCGCTACTTTGGAAAAAAGCAGAGTTTTATGCGCAGCGCGCTGATGAAGCGGCAATCTATTTGCTCAACTATGCGCTGTATAAAGTCACGACTGAAGGCACTGCAAAACGCATAGTGTGGAACTTCAAAAACGTGAATATGGCAGGTAAAACCGGTACCACTGATGACTACAGAGATAGTTGGTTCAGCGGCTTTGATAGAAACAATGTGGTCACTGTTTGGGTCGGCAATGATGATAATCAACCGGTGAATTTAACCGGCGCGGGTGGGGCACTCCCTGTCTTCATAAATTATATGAAGTCCCAATCACCGAAGTCGCTTTCTAGACGCTTCCCCAAGGGGCTAGGCATCGCCCACTTTGATGCTAAAACTGGTGCGGTGGTCGTTGCCGGGTGTGCAGGTAGTTTAAGTGTACCTGCTATATTGGATGTTCTTCCGCCTCCTCAACAAGATTGCTCAGGTCGACCGGTCGATAAAAATGGCAATACAAAAGAAAAAAGCTGGTGGGAGCGTATATTCGGATAAAAAACTCCAGTAAGAAGATAGAAAACACAATTACTTCAAATACAAACGCTGTGCTTTCTATCTCCCTCTGGAGTAAAGGCCCAGGGAAGGCTAATCGGATAAATCTAGGTAGTTAGGCACTTAATTGTTGTCATTGCGTTTTCAGTGACTTTTCTGAAGAAAAATACGCGCCGTTGAAAAAACCAACGCACTCACCAAAAACGCGACAACCGGGCCGAGTACTACCATAAACAGTGTGGCGGCGGTCAACATCTGCAATCTCCTTATGCATCGTTATCGTCAGAGCTCACAGGCTCAATAGGGGTTATGGTAATTTCCGCTACCAAGGTTTCGTTTTCTTCTACCTCTGGCTCGAATGTGTGGCTAGCGGTGAGCACGTCATAGGTTACGCTGAGCGCGAGTTCCTGTTTCACATCAGCCATGGCACGTTGGACCATAAAATCGGTATGCGACGCAATGTTGTTCTGAGAGTCATTCGCGAATGCTTGTGCACTTAATGCGCTAGCCACCAAAGTAAGTGCAGTGAAAGTTTTACGACCGATAAACATAGTATTCTCCTAAAAAAGTTATGTTAGACACTGCACTGGGACATACTGCGTGGCAGCTATCATTATTGCTTAAGGTTTCGATAATTAGTCGTTATCAATTAACAATTAGTTTATAGCGAGGGATGTGCCAGTTCGGCATATTTGTTCAAGTTGTTGAAATGTATGGTTTTTAAGTGTTTTATCGACGGGCGGGGAAAAGTTGTAAATAAATGAAAAGCTAAAAAATAGCGAATTTGAAAGTTAAGTGGTCAAATTGGCTAATGTCTATGCGGATTGGTACAACGAGTCCATTGAAGGTTTGCGCAGCAGCAGAGCCCACTACGCAAAAAGTTTGAAAAACCTATTTATCCCTATTGCATTAATAGGGACAGGTATAAGACTTAACGTTTTTTGTTTTTAAGTTGGGATGCCAACGTAACAGTGACCGCAACGATTACACCAGCCGCAATACCGACCGCACCATCTGCTAGTACAGACATGACTAACGATGCATCAGGAAAAATTCCGATAAACCAGTCAGTGATAACGTGCAAGAAACCTATGCTGTGGGTAAGGATCCCGCCACCCACGAGAAACATGGCTACAGTGCCTACCACTGCAAGTGTTTTCATTAACGCTGGTGCGGCCACTAACAGTGCTCTTCCAATGAAACGCTGAAGGGAGTTCATTGTTCCTGTTAAGGATTTGCGCAGCATATAAAGCCCAACGTCATCCATCTTCACAAGCGCCGCTACCAGCCCGTACACGCCAAGCGTAATTGCTAAGCTTAATGCTACCAACACACCTATCTGGGTTGTAAGACTTGCGTTGGTAACGGTGCCTAATGCAATCACAATAATTTCAGCAGACAGAATAAAGTCGGTGCGTATTGCGCCTTTAATTTTATCTTTTTCAAAAGCGACCATGTCGACGTCGTCATGACTTAACGCTTCCAGTCTCGCCTCTCGGTGCTTTTCTTCGTCTTCATGGGGAAGATACTTATGCAGCAGTTTTTCGGCCCCTTCATAACAAAGATAAAGGCCACCTAATACAAGTAGGACTGTAATAAGAGAGGGAATAAACGCACTAATTGCGAGTGCTGCAGGTACCAAAATGGTCTTGTTTAAAAGCGAGCCTTTGGCGACAGCCCACACAACGGGTAGTTCCCTATCTGCTTTTACGCCCTGAACTTGATCTGCGTTTACGGCGAGATCGTCGCCGAGTACTCCCGCGGTTTTTTGCGCAGCCACCTTTGACATAGTTGCAATGTCGTCCATTAACGTGGCAATGTCGTCTAGTAGAGCAAGTAAGTTGGCAGCGGCCACAGCAATATTCCTTTTATTTGTAAGTAGACAGGTTGTGTGCATTGCGTAAACCCATCAACGTTATGGGAAAGCAAATGCGAAGTGCAAAGAATACGTGCACCCTTTGACTTTTGGCAACCCATCAATCAGCGATACTTTAAAAATATGATGTCATTATTATAAAACGCGATGAAAGCATGACAAAAGTTTCCGCATTACCCTCACTTTCTATTCGATCTTATGCAAAGACCGCGAAGAGTCACGCACACGCGCATTATCAGCTGGTGCTTCCCATCAATGGGCATATTGAAATCTCGCAAGACTGTTTTAGCGGCAGTGTTGGAGTAGGAGAGGGCGTGTGTATCGCGCCCAATGAAGTGCATAACTTTAGCGCAAACGAAAATGCAAAATTTGTTGTGGCTGACTTACCGACGGTGCCTCTTCAGTTGCAAGATAAAAAACAGCCAATTTTCAGCGTCAACACGGCTTTTCAAGCCTATTTAAGCTTCATTGACGTTCAGTTATCGCACTTTGCGTTTGATGCACATGATGAAATGATTAATCTCTTTAATTCTCTGCTTGCGAAATGCGAGATAGGGGTGGGCATGGACAGCAGAATAACGAGGGTGCTAAGCCATATACACAGTGATTTGGCCGGCTCACACTCGTTGCGCACCCTTACAGCGCTTGCCTGCATGGGAACAACCCAGTTCAAAATTCGGTTTAAAGAAGCGACAGGGTTGAGCTTGCGGGAGTATCTAGTAAAAGCAAGAATGGAGAAAGCGAAGGCCCTGCTAAACAACACCGATACCCCGATGCTAGGTATTGCGCTTTTAACGGGATATGAAGATGTAGCATCATTTAGTCGACGTTTTAAGGCATATTTTGGTCAGTCACCTAAGTTTTATAAGAGAAAATAGTCTCACAGCAGCCCACGAAGAGCGACCCATCAAGCGGATATTCAAGTGCGCTAACTTATTGCACATTCTGCTCTTCGTCCACCGGGTGTTTCTTGATCCGAGCGTCTATAAACCGATTGTGGTCTCCCATTTTGGTGCACTCCAGAGTGCCGCCCGCTATGCCACTAATTATTGCTAAGGTCTTGCTTGCCGTACTGCTGCAGTTAACGCGTTTGGTGTACCGTTTTTGTTCAATGGCTTCGCGCTCCAACGTGCTATAGCCTTTCAATTCTGGCCTGTTTTTACGTTGCTGATAGGCCGCAGCCGCTCGCTCAGCATCGTCTGATATCTGATTGTCACGATACTCTCGAAAGTACTGTGCAGCGCCGTCTTTTGCTGACAAGTTGAGGGCGCCAGCGCGTCGATTTGCATCGGTTGAATGAGCGCGAGATGTTGGTGCATTAGGGTGCTCAAACGCGTCAAGAGCGGGCTCAGCCTCAGCATTACTTTTTTGTTGCGTAGGTTTTTCTCGCTCTGGATTAACCTCTTGCGGTATGTTAGTCGTTGAATCTTTTGACTTATTTTGCGTGTTGGGCAGTGTTTTTTGCGCTTGTTTTTCTACTGGAACTGCGCTTTCTACCTGCCTTTCTATTGTTTTAGCGTCGACGGTATCTTCAGCAATTTGTTGTTGAGTAGGTGTGGTCGACGGATAGTAAAGCCTTGCGCTTATTTCAGCCTTTGGCGCCGCATCTTTAAAACGCGGCTTCTTTTGACTATCAAGACTTAATTGAGATAGCACAACCACTAGGACAGCACCTAGCCCGTGGATCAGAACTGAAATCAAAAGAGGACGCCACGCCGCCTCTTTCGATGCACGGTGCGATTCTAGCCTGTCAGGCGCAAAAAAAGATGGGGCAATCGTCGTCATAGTAAACAACAGACCATGCGCGCAAACGAATAGTTCCATCCTAATTTCATCGCGCTAATTGGGCCTCTCACCTCAACATTCTCTTCTTTCGCTTCATTAGGGGGCATTTACTGGGTGTTGCACCATTGTGGTGCGGCAAATTTGTTCAAAAGTGATGCTTGTAAACTTATGTTGTTGTATTTATTGAAGAAACATTTGTGGCATGGCTCTTGGTATATCTTCTGACAGTTGGAAACACGACCACAAGTCACAGATTAATAAAAACGAACTGGGAGCAACACATGAAACTAGTCACAGCGATCATCAAGCCGTTTAAGCTAGATGATGTCCGTGAAGCCATTTCAGAAATCGGTATCGACGGTTTGACCGTGACCGAAGTAAAAGGCTTTGGACGTCAAAAAGGACATACTGAACTATACCGTGGAGCGGAATATCAGGTGGATTTTCTACCTAAAGTCAAACTGGAAATTGCTGTTCAGGATGATCAAGTAGAACGCCTGGTTGAAGCCATCGTTGGCGCTGCCAAAACAGGCAAAATTGGAGACGGCAAGGTGTTTGTTTACGACCTTGAACACGCCGTTCGTATTCGAACTGGTGAGTCGGATAGCGACGCGCTGTAAGCCACAACGATATATTTGCGGAGAAAACCATAATGGAAATCACTTTTGAACTTGGGTATGCGCTAGATACCTTTTATTTTCTAATCTGCGGTGCATTAGTAATGTGGATGGCTGCAGGTTTTGCGATGCTTGAAGCGGGTCTTGTTCGAGCCAAAAACACCACAGAAATTCTAACTAAAAACGTGGCGCTTTTCGCCATTGCTTGCACCATGTATATGATTTGCGGCTACGGCATCATGTATGGTGGCGGCGATTGGGGGCCTTTCCTAAGCGGTATCATGGCTGATGGTGCCACAGGTGTTGCGGAAGAGCCTGCAACCTATGCGCCTTCTGCTGACTTCTTCTTCCAAGTTGTATTTGTTGCTACAGCAATGTCTATCGTATCTGGTGCGGTTGCTGAGCGTATGAAACTTTGGGCATTCCTAGCGTTCTCTGTTGTTATGACAGGTTTCATCTATCCGATGGAAGGTGCTTGGACATGGGGTGGTGAAGCGGTATTCGGTATGTATACCCTTGGCGACCTTGGTTTCTCTGACTTCGCAGGTTCTGGTATCGTTCATATGGCCGGTGCAGCTGCAGCCCTTTCTGGTGTACTTGTACTAGGTGCTCGTAAAGGCAAATACACAGCAGACGGTAAAGTGAACGCCATTCCTGGTGCAAACCTTCCGCTTGCGACGCTAGGTACATTCATTCTATGGATGGGTTGGTTTGGTTTTAACGGTGGTTCTGTTCTAGCTACTGCGACTGTTGAAAGTGCAAACTCAGTGGCTATCGTGTTCATGAACACTAACGCTGCTGCTGCAGGCGGTGCTATCGCTGCGCTGATTGTTGCTCGCATCTTGTTCGGTAAAGCTGACTTAACAATGGTACTAAACGGCGCATTAGCGGGTCTTGTTGCGATCACTGCAGAGCCTTCTACGCCAACGCCACTGCAAGCGACACTATTTGGCGGCCTAGGTGGCATCCTTGTAGTACTTAGCATTGTTGCTCTAGATAAAGTTAAGATTGACGATCCAGTGGGCGCTATCTCGGTTCACGGTGTGGTAGGTCTTTTAGGTCTAATCCTTGTGCCTTTCACAAACGATGGTTCAAGCATCACTGGTCAGCTAATCGGTGCTGCGACAATCTTTGTATGGGTATTCGTAGTAAGCCTAATTGTATGGCTAGTAATTAAAGCGGTAATGGGGGTACGTGTGAGCGAAGAAGAAGAATTCGACGGCGTAGACATGAGTGAGTGTGGTTTGGAAGCATACCCGGACTTCACAAGCAGCCGTTCTTAATGACCTTTAAATGAGGCAACTTAAGCAATAACAACAATGCCTCGTTAACTTTTCTAAGCCCCGCATAGCGGGGCTTTTTTCTTTGTTTTTCTTAGTAAGAAAGAGTACGGACATTTTAAATTTGCCCTTCGGGAAGGTCTGGCAAGCTTCCTAGCCTCATTCTGGGAGTTGGAAAGGAATAGCTATTCCTGCATTCCCTCGCTTTGCAAGGACACTTGCCAGCGCCCTCCGAATGGGCAATTATCTATGTGGATTGGTATAGCGTGACAATAAGGCTACACTAGAAGCGTGTGATATCCCTACGCACTTATGCTGTGCAACGTTTTAAATGAAAGGAACATTATGACTGTAAAAGCCCGACTTCTTTCCTTGATACTTATTCTCTTTAGTATCGATTGTTTAGGTTATGACAGAATTACAGGGCATACGTTTGCAAGTCGCTCGGAAGTTATTGCAAAAAATGGCATGGCGGCCACGAGTCAGCCTTTAGCTACTCAGGTAGCGTTGGATATCTTAAAGCAAGGTGGAAGCGCTGTAGACGCGGCTATCGCAGCCAATGCAATGTTGGGCTTGGTTGAGCCTACGGGCAGCGGTATTGGCGGCGACTTATTTGCTATTGTATGGGATGCAAAAGAGAAAAAACTGGTGGGATTGAATGCCTCGGGGCGTTCGCCAAGACAGTTGACCAAAGCTGTGTTTGCCGAGCGCGGCCTTCATCAAATTCCCAAGTTCGGGCCCTTACCGGTTTCGGTGCCTGGCGCGGTAGATGGCTGGTTTGCTCTTCATGAAAAATTCGGTAAGTTGCCAATGTCTACGGTGCTTATGCCATCTATCAAATATGCTCGCGAAGGTTTTCCTGTTTCTGAAGTGATTGCGTATTACTGGCAAATGAATTACGACCGCATTGGACATTATGACGGGTTCGCAGACACTTTTCTTATTGATGGTAAAGTACCGCAAAAAGGCGACATTTTTAAAAATCCGGGGTTGGCGGTTACTTATGAGAAAATCGCGACAGCGGGGCGTGACGCTTTCTATAAGGGCGATATAGCGCGTACCATAGATGCATATATGAAGTCGCAAGGTGGCTTTCTCTCTTACCAAGATTTAGCGTCGCACAAATCAGAGTGGGTTGAGCCGGTTTCTGCCAACTATCGCGGTTACGACGTGTGGGAGTTACCGCCTAATGGGCAAGGCATAGCGGCGCTTCAAATTCTCAATGTTCTTGAGCACTATGATATTGAAGGAATGGGATTTAACTCCGCCGACTATATCCACACCTTTGTTGAAGCCAAGAAGCTGGCCTTCGAGGACCGTGCGAAGTTTTATGCTGATCCAGCGTTCAATGATATTCCGGTCGACTGGCTTATTTCAAAAGAGTATGCAGCGAAGCGTCAAAAGCTTATCGATAGCGAGCGCGCCGCGAACCGGGTGGATGCGGGCATTTACGAGGGTGATACAATCTATCTGACTGTTGCTGATAAAGAAGGCAATATGGTGTCTTTAATTCAAAGCAACTATCGCGGCATGGGTTCAGGGATGACGCCTCCCGGCCTTGGTTTTATTCTTCAGAACAGGGGGGAGATGTTTACGCTAGAAGACGGTCATTTTAATGAGTATCGTCCTGGTAAACGACCTTTCCATACGATCATTCCTGCCTTTGTCACGAGAAATGGTGAGCCGGTGATGAGTTTTGGTGTGATGGGGGGCGGCACGCAGCCACAAATGCATGCCCAAATTATCGTAAATATTTTAGATTTTGGCATGAACCTGCAAGAAGCCGGCGATGCGCCAAGAATATTACACACTGGCTCAAGCAGCCCAACAGGCGCACTTATGACCGATGGCGGCTATGTAAGCTTAGAGTCGGGCTTTAGTGAAACAGTACAGCGCGAACTTATGGAGCGGGGCCATAAGCTTCAACGAGTCGTAGGCGCCTTCGGTGGTTACCAAGCAATCGCTTGGGATGGACAAAAAGGTGTCTATTTCGGGGCTTCAGAAAGTCGAAAAGATGGACAAGCTGCCGGCTATTGAGCACACTAGAACAAATTGTGAGCGGTAAAATGAACCTTACTCATAACAAGCTACTTCGCTTGAAAAGGTTTCCAAGCTTGAAGTAGTGGCTACGATTGATAAAAAGATTCGCAACGAAATTCAAGGCGTATGAACGCCAGTGGCGAAACGTCACAACTAGACGTCAATAAGAATAAGAGCGGCAATGACACAACCACAAAAAGGCCTCTGCGCTGAGCCAAATTTACATGCACAGTATTTATTACTGAATGTGATTGACGACGATAGTGAAGCCGTTCGCGCTAAACTGTCGCGTGTACTGGATATTTTTGAACACTTCGAAAACGAACATTATGAAGCGATGGTGACCGGTGTTGTCGCGATAGGTACAAGCTATTGGCCCGAAGTTTACCCTGGCTTGATACCGGTCGAGCTTGCTCCATTTCCAGATATGCAATGTGAAGATAGAAGTGCGCCAACCATGCCGTGCGATCTTTTTATCCAAATTCGCGCCGACCGCCTCGATATTTGCCATGCTGTTGGCATTGAAGTCATGGATCTATTACGTATCCACGTCGAGCTTGTTGAACAGATAAGAGGGTTTCGGTATTTGGATGGCCGTGATCTCAACGGCTTTATGTATGGCGCCGATAATCCTCGCGGCATGAAACGTCGTGAAGTGGGCATTGTGGGTGAGGACGATCCTGACTTTAGTGGTGGCAGCTATGTCCATATTCAACGTTATCGCCATGATTTAAGGCGTTGGAACAGTCTCTCTAACCGGCAGCAAGAGCAGGTAATGGGTACGACACAAGAACATAATTTGGTAAGTAGTGAACAATCTCCCTCTTCTCATAGCGTTAGAGCAAGCAGTGTTGGGCCAGGTGGCGACGAGCCGCGGCTAATTAAACAGGGAATGCCCTATGGCGACATGGTGTCTCAGGGGTTATTTTTCGTAAGCTGTAGCGCGAGTGCGCGACCCTTTAAGCAGATGCTTCATAGCCAAATTTATGGTAATGGTGAAGGTGACTATGACCGCTGGCTAGACTTCACAAGTGCCGAAACTGGCGCGGCTTTCTTCGCGCCTTCAATCAACTTCATTCGGCAGCAGGCAAAACTATCTGGAAACTAACGCCGCTGAGAAACGTAACGCGTCAATGACTAATAATGTAGCGCGCCATCCCAATCGTCTTCAAGATTGCGATTTTGGTAAATCCTACACACATCTAGGTGATGGTGAGCAAGTGAGTCATCTGGATTCATTGCGATAGCCGCCTCAAAAAAAGAAATGGCATCGTCCCATTGCTGATTTATTCTGCAGGCTACGCCGGCGGCAATTTTAGATTGTGATGCAAGTCGGCGCTCTTGCTCTTCCTCCGGAAGGTGGCTTAGTACTTCATAAATCTCAATCGGTGTCTTTCGTCCTTTCACTCTAACCCAATCAAGTAGTCGGGTTTTGACAGGATATCCTGAACCTATGGTTTTAAGTACCTGCGCACTCACGATAATGTCTGCTTTATACTTGGGAGTTAATGACTCAAGTCGAGACGCTATGTTTACGCTGTCGCCAATGACAGTAGTATCCATTCGGTCTTCTGACCCCACTGTTCCCATGATTACGGGGCCAAAATGGATACCAATGCCCATGTTAATAGCTTCGTAATTACTATTCTTTCTGTGGCCGTTATAAATAACGAGGGCTTTGCGTAAATCCAGCGCTGCATTAATGGCATCCATGGCTTTTTGCTGTGGCGTACCGCCTGGGTGGTCGAACAACGACATAATAGCGTCGCCCATAAACTTATCAATAAAACCGTGATTTTGATGTATTGGGTCGTTCATTCTCGTGAAATATGAGTTAAGAAAGTTCATTAACTCCTGCGGCGTAATGCGCTCAGAAAAACCAGCAAAGCCTCGAATATCGCAAAACATGATGGCCACGTTGTTTTCGGTCGCATAACCAAGACCCAGAGAGTCAACATCAGAGTTTGCCATGTGTTCAACGAATTGTCGGGGAACAAATTTTTGGAAGGTTTGAGTGAGTTTGAGGGCTTCGTCAGCAGCCGCTTGAAAACGGGCGTCGTCCTCGTTTTTTAATGCAGAACGATGTACGTCTACGCGGCGGGACAGGGCCTTTCTAAAACGGTACTTTAGGCGCCGACTACGCCTGACATAAAGAAAAGAAACAATCGTGCTATAAATAAAGAGCGCACCCAATGCGCATGTTTGCCAATCCATTGTTAGTCACACCTTTCAACGTCTTTCTTTTACGGGCTACCAATGTAGCCAAAGAGAATTTCCAGATACGCCGAGAAAGTATAAAGGAGAAGACGGTACGAACACATTATTTGCACGTAATTTTTCATTACATATTAATAATGTGTAAGTACCGAACTCAAGGTAACAATTAGGAAAGCATTAACTTATAAGGTAGAGAATACTTTATCTGCAGCAGCCAGTGTTTTCTCAATAACTTCAGCGTTATGCGCTTTGGAAACAAAGCCTGCTTCGTATGAAGCTGGTGCTAGGTAAACGCCTTGTTCTAACATGCCGTGATAAAATTTATTGAACTGCTCAGTATTACAGTTAATTGCCTGCTTATAATTGGTAACTTTCTCAACGTCAGTAAAGAATATCCCAAACATACTGCCAGCAATATTAGTAGTTAGGCTAATATTGTGCTTATCAGCAAGCGCCTGAAATCCATCCACCAGTGCCTGCGTATTTTCAAAAATTGAATCGTAAAGTCCTGGCTGTTTTATTTGCGTTAAAGCTGCAAGACCAGCCGCCATAGCAACAGGGTTGCCTGAAAGCGTACCCGCTTGGTAAACAGGCCCGGTTGGAGCAATATGGGTAATGATGTCACGGCGACCACCGAAACAGCCTACCGGCATACCACCCCCGATAACTTTACCAAGACACGTTAGGTCTGGCTTTACGTTAAAACGCTCTTGTGCACCACCGCGAGAGACGCGAAAGCCCGTCATGACTTCATCGAAGATTAAGACGCTACCGTATTCATCACAGACGGCACGAAGCCCTTCCAAAAAGCCTTCAACAGGAGGAATGCAGTTCATATTACCTGCAACCGGCTCGACGATAATACACGCGATATCATCGCCATGTGCTTCGAAAATTTCTTTTACGCTGTCTAGGTTGTTGTATTCAACTGTAAGCGTATGCTCGGCAACATTGGCTGGAACACCTGGCGAACTCGGTACACCAAGGGTTAAGGCGCCAGACCCAGCTTTCACTAAGAGTGAGTCTGCATGGCCATGATAACACCCCTCGAATTTAACAATCTTATCTCGGCCGGTATAGCCTCGCGCTAGGCGTATTGCGGACATCGTGGCTTCGGTTCCAGAGTTCACCATGCGTACCATTTCCATCGACGGCACCAATTCGCTTACCAATTCAGCCATAATGACTTCGGCTTCTGTTGGTGCGCCAAAAGAAAGCCCGTTGTAAGAGGCTTCGATAACTGCTTCACGAATTTTGGCGTTGTTATGGCCTAAAACCATAGGGCCCCAAGATTGAATATAATCAATGTACTGCTTGCCATCCGCATCCCACATGTAAGCGCCGTCAGCTTTCGTGATAAAGCGCGGCGTGCCGCCGACGGCTTTAAAAGCGCGAACGGGTGAATTTACGCCACCGGGAATGGTCTTTTGGGCGCGGGTAAAAAGGGCTTCAGATTTTTGCATGTAATTACTTACTCTTATTGCTGTACCAAACCACGTCACGCTCGTACTTGGTAAGTAGGTTTTCTACACCAAGCGTTAGCGCAAACAAGGCCATTCTTACCAGCACGCCGTTATCGGTCTGTCTAAAAATAGCGAGGTTTGGATTAAGGTTTAGATCGTTATCTAATTCGTTGGCTTCCATACGTGAATCACGTGGAAGTGGATGCATGATAACGGTCTTCGACTGAAAATGTTTGGTGTAAATCGACTGATTAAGTCTGAACTTACCGCGATATTTATTGGCTTCTTCTTGTGAAGGAAAACGCTCTTCTTGAATACGTGTTTGATAACATATATCCGCATCCATATTGCCTTCGAGTGTATCTGTGATAGTAAGCTGGTGGCCTGCATTATCAATCGCATCAATAATTGGCTGGGGCATGGCCAGTTCTTTTGGCGAGATCAGCGTAAAGCGAATATTTTTAAACAAACAAAGAAGGCGCGACAAAGAATGTACCGTTCGTCCGTAGCGCAAATCACCAATCATTGCGATATGTAAGCCGTCAATACCGTGACCATTGTATTCAAGTTCACGCTTAATGGTGAACAGATCTAATAGTGCTTGCGTGGGGTGTTCGTTCGCGCCGTCCCCACCGTTTATTACGGGGACACGACTGCCTTCTGCAAACTCTGCCACTGAACCCGCCGCCGGGTGTCGCATGGCAATAATATCTGAGTAGCCACTTAACACACGGGCCGTGTCATACAAGGATTCACCTTTAGCCAGGGCAGAGCTCGACATGCCC
The DNA here is from genome assembly GCF_009811415.1 of Alteromonas sp. KUL106. GTDB lineage: Bacteria > Pseudomonadota > Gammaproteobacteria > Enterobacterales > Alteromonadaceae > Alteromonas. Next base: position 47,047 of record NZ_BLIG01000037.1, read on the forward strand.
GTAGTTTCTCTTACTTCACCGCCTAATAAGTTGAAGGCGGTACCGAAACTCACTCGCGTGCGGGTACTGGGTTCAAAGAAAAGGTTACCGAGAATTGCGCCATCAAGTACGGTGGTACGCTTTTGCCGTTTGGCGTAAGGTTGCATGGAATTGGCGACTGAGAACACTCTCTCAATGGCGTCGCGATCGAATTGATTAACCGAAAGAATGTGGTTACCGGTAAAGTCAGACATGCGCTTCTCAATCATCAACGAAAACGCCGCTAGTTTATTATATCGCTTCATTTAAGTCATTAGGGCAAGGTGATCTTTGCACTACGTTTTTGTAAGGTTTCCGAAGAGATTAACGGGGAAAAAGTCGTTCTCTTCCTCCGTGAGTTTGCGTTTATTTCTGTAATTATCTATGCGGACTGGAATAAGCGGGTAACGCGCTAACTGAGTAAAAGCGTGAAACACGTTTTAATGTTTAGCGACCATTATTTTTGTGTGTAATGATTGAAGAGTACAATAATCTTTTCTGCGGCACGAACCACATGTTTTTCAATTTCTACATCGGAGAGCGGCGCGTGGATACCACAGAGCATCATAGTGTGGAATTCGCCCCTTAACAGCGCGCAATAATCTCTCGCAAGTTGCCTTGCTAGATGTCGGTCTGCGCTACCTTGGCCGAATTGTTCAATTACGCTACTTAATGTTTCAAGAGATGCTTCAGGGCCCGCTTGGTAAAAAAGCGTTGCGACGTGAGGACTATGCACAGCCTCTGCAATGATAACCCGAAAAATAGCGATAGTTTCAGGGTCTTGCAGTAAGCGTATAAATTGGCTGCCGACTTTAATTAAGCATTCAGTCAGTGAAAGAGAATTGGCCGTTGAGCTAACAAGTTGTTGAGTATCTAACTGATATGATTGACATTTCGAAGTTATTGCCGCTTTAAACAGGGCATCTTTGCTATCGAAGTGTGAATAGACGGTTTGTTTGGAGACACCGGATTCTTTTGCAACAGTATCCATGGAAGTGTTAGCAAACCCTTCTTTCAAGAAAAGACAAGACGCTGCATGCAAGATCATGTGATATTTCTCTTCACTTTTTGGTCGACCTTGCTTTTTTAAAGTAGCCAAATAACTTCTCGCTTAAAACTGATATATCAAACTGGACGGTCTAGTATTTATATACTAGCATAGCACAATAAGTATGCAAATATAGCCTAGAGCATGCTCTAGAATGGTTAAGGGACTTGTTATGACTGCTTCAGCTTCGCCCTCAGAAGGTGGCAAACTCACGCTTATCGTTTCTATTGTTGGTTTTACAGCGGCCTTAGTTGTTCTATTAATGACCGCAGGTCTCGGCAATGCGACACAGTCCCCTGAAGCGAGAGTCCCTGTCGCTGTATCAACAAGTACGGTTAGCATACAGTCGGGCTTTGAAACACCGGTAAATGTATTTGGCTTAATTGAATCGCCTAAAGCCACGACGCTTTCTTTTGATGTGGCAGGGCAGGTGACCGCCCTTTTTGTTGAAGAGGGAGACGTGGTGAGTCAAGGAGACAAACTTGCCCGTCAGGATGTCACTAGACTTAATGCGCGACAGCGCGAGCTGCAGGCTTCTCTTGAACGCGCCAATGCGGACCTTGCTCTTGCCAAGGTGAATAGTGATAGAACCACGTCATTGGTAGAAAAAAAGCTAGAGTCAGCACAACGATTAGACGAAGTAAGAGCAAGTCTAAATGTGGCGAAAGCCCGGGTAAGTGAAATTGAGGCCGCACTGCATTCCCTTGATGTGGAAATTGAAAAAACCACACTGGTCTCTCCATTTGATGGTGTAGTAAATCGACGCTTCTTTGATGAAGGGAGCGTGGTAAATGCAGGCAGTCCAGTATTTGGCATTACCGGTATAGAAAACTATCAGGCGCGTTTTGCGGTGCCCGCAGACGTAGTTGAGCAGTTTGATATTAACGAACCTGTACTCGTTAAAGTTGGGGATGTAGACGTAGCGGGCACGGTTACCCAGCGTTTGCCTGTTCGCAATGTACAAACTCGAACCATTGATATTCTTATCACGTTGAACAGTAACGAGCGTGTTCGACCGGGCGATATGGCCATTTTATCTGGTTTTCGCTCTCATTCCGAGACTGGTGCCTGGCTTCCTATCAACGCGCTTAGCAACGGGTTGCGAGGCTTGTGGCGAGTGTTTGTGTTGACCAACCAGCAGACGCCTACGCTTGAGGCGCGTGTAGTTGAAGTGGTTTACACCGATGGAAACAAAGCATTTGTTCGTGGTGCGCTCAAAGATGGTGATATGTACGTAAACGAGGGAACGCATAAACTAGCACCTGGACAAATGGTATCTGTTCCTAGCCAGCACCAAGCCGGAGCACGCTAGTGAAGACGTTCAATTTTGACCATGACAAGCCTTATCCTTGGTATACGCTCTTCTATCGAAGAGGGCACTTACTGATATTAAGCCTGCTCATTCTTATTACTGCGGGTCTTTCTGCTTTAGGCTCATTACCAAGAATAGAAGATCCGCGTATAGATACTCGCAATGCGCTCATTATTACTCAGTACCCGGGGGCCTCGGCTGAGAGGGTGGAGGCGCTAGTCAGTGATGTACTGGAGGACAGGCTAAGAGAAATTTTCGAAATTAAAGAGGTGAAGTCAACGTCCCGAGCCGGTATATCTATTATTCTCATTGAGACGCAAGATTGGATTGATAACACCACGAATGAGCAGCTTTTTAGCGAGATACGCGACGCCATAGGTGCGGCAGCAGAGTCATTTCCAGAAGGCGCAATGGCACCTATTTTCGATGAAAAGCGCGGGGCAACCGCCTTCACCTTGTTGCTTTCTGTACGTGCCGACCACTTTGAAAATACCCCTATTACGCTAACTGCTCGATTGGCCCAAGAACTGACAGACCGCCTTCGCAACGTTAATGGAACTGAACTCGTGCGTGTATACGGCGCACCGCAGGAAGAAATCAGCGTTAATATCGATCCCGTAAAACTGGCGGCTACTGGCCTTACTTTGCAGCAGGTCAGTGCGCTAATTAGTCAATCGGACCCCAAATTACCAGCAGGAATGTTGAATTCAAAGCAAAGCAACCTTCGTTTTACGGTTGGTGAAGGGCTTACCGGTGTCAATATGATCGCGTCCATTCCGTTAGTAAACTCGCAGGGCCGCTACTTACGCGTAGAAGACGTTGCTAGGGTCGAACGAAGCTTCACAACACCACGAACTGAAGTGGCGTACCTAAACGGCGAAGAGTCTATTTTTGTAGCAGCTCGCATGCAGCCATCGCTTCGCTCTGACGTATGGACAAAAAATGCACGTGAGGTGGTTGAGCAATTCAATCAAGATTTCAGTGGTACGTTGACGGCAACCATCGCGTTTGAGCAGGATGAATATACCACCACACGACTAAACGATTTATCCATGAACCTGTTAATGGGTTGCGCCGTGGTCATGCTGGTTATCTTACTTTTTATGGGGTTTCGTGCAGCGTGGATTGTGGGCTTGGCTTTACCCTTATGTGCCGCTTTCGCATTGTTTTCCCTAAGTTTTTATAATGAGCAAATTCATCAAATGTCCATTTTTGGCATGATCATCGCCATTGGTTTGCTCATAGACAACGCAATTGTTATCACTGATGAAATTCGAATAAACCTGCAAGACCCAAATTTAACGCGCGTGGGTGCTATGGCTAAGAGTGTCTCTCATCTATTCGCTCCGCTCTTGGCATCAACATTGACGACAATTTTAGGTTTTATGCCGATTTTTCTTTTGAACGGCAATATCGGTGATTTTGTGGGTCCGATAGCAATAAGTGTTGTCATGGCGCTAATTGGTTCGTTATTCATATCTCTTACTATCATTGCTGCTCTAGCGGCTCGCTTTTTACCTAAAAATGACAGTGCTACGAAGGAAAAATCAACGTTTCAACCATGGTGGCAAGTTGGTATTCAAGCGCCAAGTGTTAGCTTGGCATTCAAAAAGCAGCTAGGTCGATGGATTAAACAACCTGTTCTAGTGTTGCCGGTTATCACACTACTTTGCTTATCAGGCTTTGTTTTATCAACGACCCTCGCTAACGTGTTTTTCCCGAGTGCGGACAGAGATCAATTCGAAGTCTATCTATGGACCAAGGAAGGAAGCAGTATCGACAATACCGCCTTTTATGTGCGAGAAATTGATCGCGCTATACGAAGCGAAGAAGGGGTAGAACAAGTAAGCTGGCTGGTTGGAGGCTCTGCTCCTTCGGTGTATTACAATCAAATGATGACCCGTGACAATATGCCTTACTTCGCCAATGCTGTCGTATCGACGGCAACGGTAGAAGACGCAGCCTCCCTTGTAGGAAAGCTTCAGCGCGAACTTGATGTTGATTATCCAGATGTGCAAATCGTGGTGCGTGCGTTTGGCCAAGGCCCACCTGTTGCCGCCCCTGTAGAAGTAGAAATTTTTGGTCCAGATTTAAACACCTTAAACGACCTTGGCGATAAAGTGCGCATGTTGATGTCTGAAGTTGACGGAATCTCACAGTCAATCAGCAGTGTTTCTATGGGAGAAGCAGAGTTAAAAATTAATGCGGACAGTGACAGCCTTTCCTATCTGGGTTTGTCCCTTTCAGAGCTCGCCAACCAAATGCAAATTAATTTTTCTGGCATAACAGGGGGCTCGGTATTAGAAAGCACAGAGGAAATTCAGGTTCGAGTGAGACTAGATGAAGCGTTTAGGCAAAATGTGATAGGTGTCGACGCCATGCCCATACCGGTTGCGGGTGACCACGCCATTTCATGGTCACCGCTTGCTGCGGTGACGCATTTAACGCTTGAGCCTGCAACAAGCAGTATTACACGTGTTGATGGGGAAAGACTGAATCGAATACAGGCTTTTTTACTGCCAGGCGTGCCGCCGATAGATGCCAGTAATCACCTGAGAGATTTACTGGAAAGCCGCTTGATTTTACCTGAAGGCTACCGCATTCACCTAGCCGGTGATGCTGATGAGCAGCAACAGGCGCTGGGTCAACTTGCTACTTATGCGCCGGTGTTACTGGTTTTAATGATAACAACGTTAATTCTTACCTTTTCGAGTTTACGCATGGCTGGCGTTATTGGTCTTGTCGCCATTCTTTCGGTAGGGTTGGGAATGATGAGCTTGTGGATTTCTGGATTGCCAGTAGGCTTTAACCCTTTACTCGGCTGTGCAGGGCTTATTGGAGTAGCTATCAACGGCTCTATTGTTGTGATTGCAGCAATCAATGCAAATCCTAAAGCAAAACAGGGTGATACCAAGTCCATCGTTGAAGAAACCATGAGCTGTAGTCGTCATATCTTGTCAACAACCTTCACAACGGTAGGAGGATTAATTCCGCTACTTCTCTTTAGCGAAGGGAGTTTCTGGCCTCCGTTGGCAGTCGTGCTGGCTGGTGGGGTGGGTTTCTCTGTCATACTTTCTCTGGTCTTTACACCCACGTTGGTAGCGGCGTTTCAACGATATCGATATAGAAATCACGCAGCGACATCATTTTAAGGTTAAACTATCTCTTTTTAATAACCGTATTAATTGAGCTAGTTAGCGTATGCGAAAAACAAATCCAATATTGCGCTGGTGGCACACTGACTGCGTAACGTGTAAACGCACGCGACTTTATATTGTTTGGGCCATAATTATGTTGGTGGTGTATCTCTATGTCTGGCACTAGTGTTGAACCTATCTTTATTCGTGCAGCGTCAAAAAGTAATGGCATAACCAGTGTAGTATTGGGGTGCATTGGGCTCGTCACTTCTGCTCTATGGCTCGCGTTTCTACCCGAATGGCTATTTTTGGCCGGCATTTTTTTAACAAGCGCCGCGCTCGTTTGCTTGTTAGTAGGCTATTTCAAAATTCGCGAACCGGACTATAGCTTAGAGATTGCCAAAGACTTTATCACTTACCGCCACCGCCTGGGCAGTTGGCGTATACACTGGGATAATCTTCAACGGGTAGACTGTCCCCGCGTTCGCCTTGGATTAGACCATGTTCCCCTTGAAACGGTGGGTTTTAAGCTAAAAAGTTATACGGATTTTCTGCACACTATTTCGCCGCGGCTGGCCACACACTTATTAATGGAACAGCGCCCTTTGCTAATGCAAAACACAGAGGGAAATTGTGCTTCTGGTAGCTGTTATGAGCAATCCATGTTCGACGACAGGCAATACGTTATGGAAGATGGCACCGTTATAAGGGGCATTAAAGCAATGTTAGCCCATCGCATGGTAGAGTTGAGAAAACGACTTGGCTATGACATTTTCATTGCTAGCTCGGAACTTGATCGCGATGCCGGCGAATTCGCTGCCTTCATATCACAATGCCAACGAGCTCGACAGGCAGAAGACGTGTAACGAAAGGCGCTGTCAGCGCTCATCTTTACTTTCTTTTAGCACTTTTTTCGCTTCTTCGATAAGCGCGGGTAAGTGTTCCTGTACGCGTTCGTGTTGACCTAGTTTAAGTGCGCTTTCTGTTTCGTTGGCCAAATGCTGCAATCTTGGTAAGCCCGTATAACAACTGGCGCCATGTAGTTTATGCACTTCAGATTTGAGCTCATTGTAATCTTTTAACGCCCAAAGCGTAGTCAGAAGCTCAATCGTTTCCGGCAGCAAGTCTACGAAGCTATCAAGCATCTCTTTTGCCGTATTTTGGTTTTGATTAGCCCGTTTAAGTGCAAGCTGCCAATCAATGGAAGGAAATACGATTTCTCCAGGCTCAATATTGATACACCAAGACTTAATCAAATTAATCAGCTGCTCAACTTCAATCGGTTTAGGGAGATAGTCGTCCATACCCGAAGCAAGCAGTCGCTCTTGTTCTTCTTTGAAAGCATGAGCGGTGACAGCAACGATGGGGGTGCCCATATTTAGTGGCGATTTGCGGATTTCTCTTGTGGCCTGCAAGCCGTCCATACCTGGCATTTGCACGTCCATCAGGATCAGGTCGAATTCTTGAGTTTGGCATTGATTGACGGCGTCTTGACCACTTATTGTCGTAGTCAGATTCACAGGAGAGTGGTCAAGCCAAGTGTGTATTAGCTTAAGGTTCATTTCCATATCATCAACGGCTAATACGTTCGCCTTTGGCAGGCTGACTATTTTTTCGTGTATTGCATTTTTTACGGGCTTAAGTTGATGGTGTACCAAGCTATCAAGCTTAGTCAGCGTCATGGGCATACGTATTTGCGAATGAAAATGTTGTGACAGGCTCGGGTATTGTGCAAAGGGTTCGGGACCTGAGTACCAGAGAATCCGCTTCTTAGCTGGAAACTGCACAAATTGACCGAGAAAGGTGTCTCGCAGTGTCATTTTACTCACAGGTACAGTCGCCATAAAGAAGTCGTATTGTTCCGACAGTGTGGCGAGATACGCTAGTGATTCTACAGACGTCACGGTCGCGCCCAACCCAGATAGAATTTTTGCACTTGAGCGTCGCGTTGTTGGAACCGGGTCAAAAATAACCACTTTTTTCCCCGCCCAAGCTTCAGAATGGGACAGTGAAAATTTTTGGCTTAACTGATTCATTCGCAAGGACACGTTAAATGTTGACCCCTGGCCCAGCACACTTTTAAGTGATAAATCACCATTCATTAACCGCACTAATTCGCGGCTAATAACAAGCCCTAATCCTGTTCCTTGATAGTTACGGTTGAGTGCATCATCTACCTGAGAAAACGCATTAAAGAGTTTTTTTCTATCATGTCGGCTAATACCAATACCCGTATCTTCAACCGTGATATTAAACTCGTGGATACCGTGAGAAAGAGAGCGACCACTCACCGAAAGCGTAATGGTACCGCTTGATGTGAACTTTAACGCATTGCTAAGCAGGTTATTTAAGACTTGCTTGATACGAAACACGTCACCAATTAATTTTTCAGGCAATGGATTTAAATCGAAAACAAATTCAATGCGCTTACTGTGTGACGATTTCGCCATTATAGTGACCATTTCCTCCAACAGCTTGTTGGGTGAAAAGGGCTGGTTATTGATTTGCAGCTTGCCTGCTTCTATCTTTGAAAAGTCCAGAATGTCGTTAACAATGGTGAGCAAGTTATCTGCCGCGGTATTGACTATTCTAACCTGTTCTTGCTGATCACTTGGCAATGAAGCGTTATTGAGCTCTCTACTAAAACCTAAGATAGCGTTGAGTGGGGTACGAATTTCATGGCTCATGTTTGCTAGAAACTGAGATTTTACGTTACTCGCTTTAATCGCATCTTTTCTCGCAATATCTAAGCGTGCGTTTTGTTCCTCAATAAGCTCAACATTGTTGCGCAGATCATTAGTGGCTTGTTCAACTTCACTTTCTAGCTGTCTTCTACTTTTCTCCATAAGCGCAAAAGAAAAGAGTCCGGCTTCGAGAAAAACGCCTACTTGGAAACAGTATGTGGTGAAATCATTGGAGGGCAATACCCCGACTAAGCTAAGCATTCCCACGATAGCGCCACTGGCGAGCATGGTCCAAGCAACAATAAAGTATCGTGCGGGCTTAAACTTGTTAAAGAACGCTTCAAAGCCGGCGTAAATGTAACTCAAAATGGCCACTAGCCCCAGGCCATACACGAGATTGTTTTTCCAGATTGATGGCATCACATCAGTAAAACAGATAAAGGCGATGAGCCCTTGGCCAATCATAAGTAATTTAATAATGGGGTGTGCGGTCGGCGAATTTTTCTTTGTCTCTAGAAACGTAATGGTAAAGAAACCCGAGGAAAGACCAATGATGACAAAAATAAGCTCCGAGTGACCAATTATCCACCCTGGGAGCCCCTGACTGAATACTAGATGGGTATGACCGCCCCATACAAACTGCCATAAAATCACCGCGAAAATGTAGCCCACATAAGCAAGAAGACTGTTTTCTTTAACACCAAAAAACAACACTAGATTGTAAATGGCGAGAATAAGTAGACCACCGTAAAAAAAGCCCCATAAAAGGCTATCAATTTGATAGGAGACGGCATGCAATGGCTCTGCTTGAATACGCAGCGGGGCTATCAGACTGGATGACCGACTCTCTATGCGAACGTAGAGATCTACTGGCCTGCTGTTTAGGAGTTCAGCACGAAAGGTAGGTACGCGAAAACGCTGTTCTTTTTGTGCTTTCCCTTGATGACTTTGCGCTAACACTTTGCCGTCTTGAACCAAGTAAAAATCGACGCTATCGAGCTGACTAAAGTTTATCGAAAATACCCAATTCCTTTCGTTAGATACATTCGCGATACTCGTTAATAGCCACATGCCGTTGTTGCGAAAACCAAAATTGGGGTTGTTATGAGGGTGCAAAAGAAAGTCGTTTCGCCTTCTGGCTACATCACTGATAGTAAGTTGATAATCGGTTTCAAATAAAAAGAACAGGGAATCAGATAAATCTAACGTATTTGTCTCATCGAAAAGCTGCTCAATATGTTGAGCGTGAGCACTGGATGCTGCGCAGCCAGCGAATAAGAGAAACAGAAAAATGAATACGCGAAAGATAGCCATGTTTATTTGTACTTTTTATCGTTTTTGTAAGGTCTATTATGTTTATCGCAACTGAATAATAAGCGGTAATACTCATCGACTCTATTTAACCACTCTCTTTAGAGAATAACAAAGCAAACACTGAAGACACTAAACAAAGCTATCACAATAGTTTTCAAAGATTGCACACAATTGCGGTTTCCCCCACAATAGCTTGTAACGTTCACGTGCTTTCTTAAGTCGTGCGCTAAAACATAGACAAACGACTGCCGTACTATCACGAGCGAATTGGTATTAATAACAAAACGAAAAAATTATCATGAGTGACGAGATCATTATTAATCGCGATGGGGTAGAGCAACTTCCTCTTCGACGTTTCACCGAAGACGCTTATCTTAACTATTCCATGTACGTCATCATGGACCGCGCACTGCCGCACATTTCAGACGGTTTAAAGCCGGTGCAGCGTCGTATTATTTATGCGATGTCTGACTTAGGATTAAGCGCTAACGCCAAATATAAAAAGTCTGCAAGAACCGTGGGTGACGTTTTGGGTAAATTTCATCCCCACGGCGATTCAGCGTGTTACGAAGCGATGGTTCTTATGGCGCAGCCGTTCTCTTACCGATATCCACTTGTTGACGGTCAGGGAAACTGGGGCGCGCCAGATGATCCTAAGTCGTTTGCTGCTATGCGTTATACCGAAGCAAAACTTTCTCGTTTCGCTGAAGTGCTGCTCAATGAACTGGGTCAAGGTACTGTCGATTGGGTACCAAATTTCGATGGAACCTTGGAAGAGCCCAGCGTACTTCCCGCGCGCTTGCCGCATATTCTGCTTAATGGCGTGACTGGCATTGCGGTGGGTATGGCCACAGATATTCCGCCTCACAATGTAAGAGAATTGGCTAATGCGTGCGCCATGTTGTTAGATAACAGCAAAGCTGAGCTCAGTGATGTGCTAGAGCACGTGAATGGACCGGATTACCCCACCGAGGCGGAAATTATAACGCCAAAAGCTGATATTCAAAAACTGTACGAGACTGGGCGTGGTTCAATCAAAATGCGCGCGGTTTATACGGAAGAGAATGGTGATGTGGTGATTACTGCGCTGCCTCATCAGGCGTCAGGGGCCAAGATCCTAGAGCAAATTGCCGCGCAAATGCAGGCGAAGAAGTTGCCCATGGTGAGTGACCTTCGCGATGAATCTGACCATGAAAATCCAACGCGTCTGGTCATTACTCCGCGTTCAAATCGAATTGATGTTACTCAATTGATGCAGCATTTATTCGCCACCACAGATCTTGAGAAAAACTATCGCGTTAATTTAAACATGATTGGTTTGGACGGTCGACCTCAGGTTAAAGACCTGCGCACTATCTTATCTGAGTGGTTGCAGTATCGAAAAGATACAGTGACCCGCCGATTGCAATACCGACTCGACAAAGTGCTCGCGCGCCTTCATATACTTGAAGGTTTGCTGATTGCTTTTTTAAATATCGATGAAGTTATTGAAATTATCCGAACCTACGACAAGCCCAAACTGGAATTGATGTCGAGATTCGGGTTGAGCGATAAGCAAGCGGAAGCGATTTTAGAATTAAAGCTACGGCATTTAGCGAAGTTAGAAGAAATCAAAATAAAGGGTGAGCAGGATGAGCTTGCCGAAGAGCGCGATAAGCTTCAACAGCTTCTGGGCTCAGACCGCCGCTTAAAAACGCTGATCAAAAAAGAAATTCTTGCTGACGCTGAAAAGTATGGCGATGACAGACGTTCACCCATCGTTGAACGTGGGGAGGCTAAAGCCTTATCTGAAAAAGAACTGGTTCCAGCTGAGTCTGTCACCGTGGTGCTGTCAGAAAAAGGCTGGGCTCGCTGCGCCAAAGGCCACGATATAGATGCAGAAGGACTGAGCTACAAAGCGGGTGACGGTTATCTCTCTAGTGCTGAAGGAAAAAGCAATCAGCCAGCTGTCTTCATGGATAGCTCCGGCCGCACTTTCTCCTGTGATGCCCATGGACTGCCTTCTGCGCGCAGTCAAGGAGAGCCATTGACCGGGCGGTTTAGTCTTGTCGGTGGTGAGTCATTCCAGCATGTCATCATGGCGCATGACGAAAGCAAGTTCTTGGTTGGTTCCGATGCAGGCTATGGCTTTGTCGGTACGTTTAAAGACATGGTCAGTAAGAACAAAGCGGGTAAAGCGTATTTGTCGTTACCTACCGCGGCGAAAGTGATGAAGCCAACGCTTGTCACTAACCCTGACTCCGACTGGTGCCTCAGTATCTCTAACGAAGGGCGCATGTTGATGTTTCCGCTACGCGATTTACCAAGCCTAGGCAAAGGTAAGGGGAATAAACTTATCAATATCCCATCTGCAAAATCTCAGTCGCGCGAAGAGTATGTGAAAGTGCTCGCTGTGGTACCTGATGGTGCGGCGATAAAAGTGGGTGCAGGTAAACGGAGTATGACACTCAGCGCCGCTGATCTTACCCATTATCACGGTGAAAGAGGGCGACGAGGCAATAAGTTACCGCGAGGACTTCAGCGCGTCGACTTTGTTGAAGTCGTGATAGCAAGCAAGGATGAGGAAACAGAAAACTAGGGCGTGTTGATCTTCGCTGCAAAAGTGCACGGCAAAGTTCAACATGCCCTAGGCACAAAGTTTTGTTTGTTCTTATGCTTAGGTGGACTAAACTCAACGAAGGATTTGTTGAGGATTATGTATGCTAGGAATCGTTTTTACGTCGTTAATCGATATGTTAGAGGAGAAAGTGTCTCCCGATTTCGCTGACGACGTTATCATGGAAGCTGAACTAGAAAATGACGGCGCTTATACCGCTGTTGGATACTACCCGTTTGAGCAAATGGAGCGCCTGATAGGTGTTTTAGTTGAAAAAACGGGTAAGTCAGCCAATACGTTGCTTTACGACTTTGGCTATTACCTGTTTGGAAAGCTTGGTGCGGTACATGGAGATGTCCTTGCAAACACCAACGATATATTAGGAATGTTAGAGCATCTTGATGGAGATATTCACGTTCAGGTAAAGAAACTTTATCCCGATGCAGACCTACCGCGATTTAAAGTTCTATCTCGCACCGATAATACCATGCGTTTACAGTATTACTCTGAAAGAGAATTATATCCGCTAGCCGAAGGCTTAATGGACGCAGCTGCAGAGTACTATAACTGTAAGTTAGAGAGAGAAACGCATCAACTCGATATCCCACATACATACGAGTTCAGTATTTCTATCGTGTAACTGGAGGCGCAATGGCACAGGACACTTCGTACGACTCGGCTGAACACAAAGCTCGCACTGAGGTAATGGAGCGGCGTTTAAAACGCGAGCGACGGGCGAGGGAGCAGGCAGAACAATTACTACGAGAAAAAACACAGAGCTTGTATGAGGCGCTCAAAGAAAGCCAAGGTGCCCAAAAGGATTTAGAGCTTGCGCTATGGGCTTCCCAAGAGTCGTTCTGGAGCTGGAAAGCGGATACCGACGTCATGGAGATTCGCTCTTTTTCACTGCACAGTGAAAGCGAGTCGACCTGGTCAGGCACCCTAATCCAAATGATGGAGCGAGTGCATGAAGATGACCTTGATGGCCTACAATTTCACTGGACTATGGCATTGCACGGAAACCGCGATCGCATTGAGTTTTCATTTCGGTTGAGACTCACACGTGAGTATCAGTGGGTGAGGTTAAGGGGAAGGGTGCTGAAGCGTGGGCAGACTGATGAAGCCCTACATATTGTTGGCACCACCAAAGATATCACCGCTCAACGCCAGGCCGAGCAATCTTTTCATTTAATGGCCTCGGCCTTTGCTAGCTCACGAGAGCCTATGCTTGTGCTATCGCCTCAACTTGTCATTACAGAGTGTAATGAAGCGTTCATCCAATTACTTGGCGCCTCTGTTAAAGAGCAATGTATTGGGATGGACTTCAATCAGATATTTCTTGCAGAAAAAGTTGACGAAGCAGTGCTTGCAACAAATAAACAAGCACGTTTTGAATCGTCAATAAAGGTACAAAACGGCAAAGTAAAGAGCGTCGATGTTTCCATTGCTTTATTTGAAACTTATCAGCAAACGTCCTCTTACTTAATCGCTACAATGCGCGACATTACCGATAGAAAACGCAACGAAGCGAAGCTGCGCCAACTCGCGCTTAACGACGAGTTAACCGGTCTTTCAAATAGAAATGCCCTGCGCGAGTCTATCTCTCAATTAGTAAAAAATAAGCAACAATTTACTTTAGCGTTTATTGATTTAGATGGCTTTAAAGCGATCAATGACGCTGCGGGACACGAACAAGGTGATGCCGAGTTAAAGCGCGTTGGTACAGTGCTGATGAATCTATTTGAACCTATTGGCAGCGTAGGCCGATGGGGAGGCGATGAGTTTATAGCCGTGCTACCTCGCCAAAAAGTTGAGAATGTGGCAGAAAAATCTACGCAGCTTATTCAGAAAATTGAAGAAAACGTAATACGCACACAGTCTTCACAGCTCAGGCTATCAGCAAGCATAGGCATTGCTGAGTTTCCTGAACACGGCGACAATATAGAAAGCCTGATACAGTGTGCAGATGCCGCCATGTATAGAGCAAAAGAGCTGGGTAAAGGACAGGCATTTATTTACGAAGCGGGGTTATATGAAAGTATGACCCGACAAGTGAGTATGGTGAATGATTTGCGCAGGACAGTAGAAAATCACCTGTTAGATTTTTATATCCAAGGAAAATACGACCTGCGTGGAGAACTGAAAGGGGGAGAAGTGCTATGCAGATGGATATCCGGTCTGCATGGTGTTGTGTCGCCTGCGATCTTTATCCCCATCGCTGAGGAACATAAATTAGATGGTGAGATAGGCTTACAGGCTTTAGAAGCGGCCTGTGACTACATTTCTATTATGGAATCGCAACAAGGTGAGGCAATTCCGCTATCTGTGAATGTGAGTGCTAATCAGATACTCGATCCGCATTTTCCAGAACAAGCGGCTTCTATTTGTGAAAGTAATCATGTATCTCCTGAATATATCGAACTGGAGCTCACAGAATCTGTATTTCTAAAAGATGAAAAAGCAGCATTTAGAGCATTAAATCGTTTACGAGGTTACGGTTTTAGGCTTTCTCTCGACGATTTCGGCTGCGGCTTTTCTTCACTGAGTTATTTGAGAAGTTTTCAGTTTGAAGTGGTTAAAGTGGATAAAAGCTTGGTGCAAGGCATTCACCAAGATAGCAAAGCCAATGCCCTATTCATGGGGTTAGTGGCGATGTTAAGAAGCCTCAAGATAGATATAGTCGCTGAGGGAATAGAATTAGAGTCTTATCTTCCCTTCATGGAACAAGCAGAAATTCAACTGATGCAGGGTTTCTATTTCGATAAGCCTATGCCCTATGACCAGTTTTTAGCAAGGCACACGACAGAACCGAACCGTTGACATCGCTAAGTTAAAAAAAGCCCAATAATGGGCTTTTTCTTACCTAGATACTGTTGCTATTTCGCATTAGTACTTTCAAAGATTTTATCCGCTGATGCAGCAACAAAACCGGTGTAAAGCTTGCCATTAGGCATTTCATAACGTTGCGCAAATTCATAGAAGCAGCTGGGGATCGCGATTGTCTCGTCGCTGAACGCTACATCGGCACGGTCAGCCATGGTTGAAGACTGCGCTAAGAATACGTCGGGCCCGCCTTTGATTTCGCCGCCTGAGGTGTTTAGCACAAAGCCCGCTTCTTTAAGCAATGTATTCACGTCGGTAAGCTCGTCGGTGCGGCTTAAGTGATTTACACTCACAGTGAAGTGGTTTGCTCGAAATCCCCAAGCTGCCATCCACGCAGCGTATTCTGATTCATTGAGCAAGGTGTCGTATTCTGCCTTGGTCACTTCCCAGTGCTTACCTGAGTATAAGAAGTTATCCGCTTCCACTACGGATTCAGGCATTTGATCAACAAGCTTCTTGATAATGGTTTGGGCTGTCTCAGAAAGCTCGTTTACGCGAAGCTCACTGATGAATACCTTAGGCTTTGTATCGTCAGGGTGCTCGTAGTGTTTCGCCGTAAGCTTTTTCGCTTCAAAGTCATAGTCGCCTTTCGCTTCGTAACCAAGCGCTAAGAAGTGCGCAGCAAGTTTGTCTAAGCGTGTTTTATCAAGAGCAAAAGTTCGAAAAGCTACATGGTCATTGACGATGTCGTTCGTATTTTCTTCACCCGCAAGTAGTGCATGAATTTTATGCGCAGACGGGGTGATGGTCACGTAATCGTCCCACATGTTGCTAAACAACGTATCAATGTTGCTATGCATAGCGGTAGGGTCCTTTCTGTCGTTGACTATTTTAGAAACAATAGTTCGTATAGGGTTGTACTAAATTGGCCGACACGTCATTCGTATCGGCCTTTATCTGACGGAATACGTCTTGGCTACATCGACAAGCCTGGGCTCAATTGACCCGGCAACGTCACTTTCTCAAGTTCAACGGATGCAACGGGATAGGCACAGTAATCTGCCGCATAAAACGCGCTTGCTCTGTGGTTACCGCTGTCGCCTATGCCACCAAATGGCGCAGCGCTGCTTGCACCGGTAATAGGCCTGTTCCAGTTAACAATGCCCGCGCGAATGCGTGCGAAGAAGTAGCGATAATCTTCTTCGTTGTCGCCTAATAATCCGGCTGATAAGCCAAAGCTGGTGTTGTTAGCTTCCTCAATAGCCGCATCGAAGTCGCTGTAGCGGATAACTTTGAGCAAAGGCCCAAAGTGCTCTTCGTCTGGCAATGACGACAGCATGTCGGTGACATCGATAATGCCTGGGGTCACAAAGCCTTTGTTTTCGTCTTTCTGCTGAAGACGAACTAACACCTTCCCGCCTAAATTTTCTAGTTCTTGCTGCGCTTTAACCATAAGCGCTGCAGCGTTGCTTGAGATCATCGCCCCCATAAATGGCTGTTCTTCCGCATCGTAATCGCCAACTTTAATATTATTGGTCACTTCGATTAAACGAGCGAGAATGGCATCACCTTGTGCATCGGCGGGCAAGAACAGGCGGCGAGCACAGGTGCAGCGCTGACCTGATGTAATAAAAGCTGATTGAACGATGTCATGTACCGCAGCATCAATGTCAGCCACATCTTTTACGATGAGTGGATTGTTCCCCCCCATTTCAAGGGCCAATATTTTACCGGGGTGCCCAGCAAACTGCTCATGTAAGATTTTTCCTGTACGTGAACTACCCGTAAAGAAAAGGCCATCGATGTCATTGTGCGAAGCTAATGCTTTGCCTGTTTCCACTTCACCTTGCACCAGGTTAAGTACACCAGCGGGTAAACCTGCAGCGTCCCATAACTTCACCATTTCTTGTGCAACCATAGGCGTTAAATCGCTAGGCTTGAACACAACAGTATTGCCGGCAATAAGTGCTGGAACAATGTGTCCATTAGGAAGGTGCCCTGGGAAATTGTATGGACCGAATACCGCCACAACACCGTGAGGCTTGTGGCGAATAAACGCTTTACCTACAGGCATCGGGTTTTCAACATTGCCAGTTCGCTCAAAGTAAGCTTTTTCCGAGATGCCGATTTTACCCATCATGGCACCCACTTCAGTGGCGGTTTCCCATTCTGGCTTACCGGTTTCTTTTGCCATTACCTTTGCGAGATGCGCTTTGGATTCTTCTAGCTTGGTGCCGTAAACCTTTATAATTTCAAGGCGTTCTTCAACGGTTTTCATGCTCCACGCTACAAGTGCTGTGCGAGCGGCGCTGATAGCCTCATCAATTTGAGAAGCCGTTGCAGACTTACCTTCCCAAATCACTTCGTTTTTTGCAGGGTCAACTGACGTTAAGTCGTGACCTTGTCCGGCAACCCATTCACCGTTTATAAAATGTGTATGTAGCATAGCGGGTGTCCTTTTTAATCTCTGAATGTAACGGGGGCGAAGCGAACGTGCTCGCCCTCTTTGACATTCAATGCAGCAGCAGCTTGGCGAGAAAGCACGGCAACTTGCTTTTCTTCGCTTACCGTCATTTCGGTGGCGACTGCACGAAAATCAGATACTGATGTATTGATGATGTAGTGTGTTTGACCTTGAGCCGCCGCAGTATCATCAATGACAACAGGAAGTTTTAAACTTGCCTGAGCGGTGCGGATATGGCTAAGGTTTGCTTCTACCGTCGGGCCTGCATCGAAAATATCTACGTATCCGCGACATGAAAAGCCTTCTTCCTCTAAAAGCTGAAGTGCAGGACGGGTTTTTTCGTGTACCTCGCCAATAACCTCTTGTGCTTCTTTGCTAAGCAAATTTACGTAAATAGGATATTTCGGCATAAGTTCGGCAATAAAGACTTTATTACCAATACCGGTCAAGTAATCTGCTGTTGGGAAGTCCATTGAGAAGAAATGGGTTTCTAGCCACTCCCAAAACGGTGAGCGGCCTTTTTCATCGCTCACACCGCGCATTTCTGCAATCACTGTTTCCGAGAACCGCTCGCGATGCTCCATCATAAACAAGAAGCGAACCTTAGAAAGGAAGCGGCCGTTTATGCCGCCACGGGCTTGCTCACGAAGAAATAGCGTGCATATCTCGGTGACGCCTGTGTAGTCATTGCAAAACGTTAGGATGTCCACTGTATTGTGAATGTTGAGCTCACGCGACGCATGCACAACTTTACTCAGGTGGTAGTGATAGAACGCATCTTCAATGCCGACAGCAGCTTCAATACCGGTTGTACCTACGACCGTACCGGTCGTAGTATCTTCCATAACAAACAAGTACGACTCATCGCCAGGTTCAGTAACGTTTGGTTTGTTGAACGCGGTTTCTGCACGATCAATTTTACGCTGTAAAAGCTCGTCGTTAACGGGCAAAGACGTAAAGCCAATGCCCGATTCAACGGCAATTTCTTTTAACGCGTTGTAGTCGGCCTTTGTGATAGGGCGAATGATATTCATGTTCGCTACTCGTGTTGTAATTATTCGGCGTTTACAACGGCGGCAACGGCGCGCTCAAAACGTGCAAGACCTTCTTTGATGTCTTCATCAGGGATGACGAGTGAAGGCGCAAAACGAATCACATTCATACCGGCTATCAGACACATAAGATGCTCTTTGGTCGCTGCCATCATGAAGTCACGGGCACGGCCCTGGTATTTTTCATTTAGCGCGCAGCCAAGCAGCATGCCTTGACCACGAATTTCCTCAAACACGTTGTACTTCTCGTTGATCGCACCTAATAGCTCACGGAAAAGCGCTTCTTTTTTCAGTACTCCTTGAAGTACTTCAGGCTGATTAATGATATCTAACGCTTTTTCTGCTACCGCACAAGCGAGTGGGTTACCACCGTACGTACTGCCGTGCGTACCAGGCTTCAAGTGTGCCGCAATATCGGCCGTGGTTAACATTGCACCAATTGGGAAGCCGCCACCAAGGGATTTCGCTGTTGTTAAGATATCTGGGGTTACGCCTAGACCCATATAAGCATATAAATGACCAGTACGACCTACGCCTGACTGTACCTCGTCAAAAATGAGAAGTGCATTGTATTTGTCACACAGTTCACGCACGCCTTTTACGAAATCAACATCAGGCGGGATAATACCCCCTTCGCCCTGAAGAGGTTCCATCATTACTGCACATGTTTTATCAGAGATAAGTGCTTCAAATGCAGCAAGGTCATTGTAGTCACAGTGTTCAATCGCGCCTGGTTTTGGACCAAATCCATCAGAGTAGGCTGCTTGGCCTCCTACTGTCACAGTAAAGAAAGTACGGCCGTGAAAACCTTTGTTAAAGGCAATGATTTGGTTTTTATCCTCACCATGCTTATCTAATGCCCAGCGGCGTGCCAGCTTTAACGCAGCTTCGTTGGCTTCCGCACCAGAGTTAGCAAAATAAACCTTGTCAGAGAAAGTGGCATCGTTAAGCTTTTTGGCAAGACGAAGCGCAGGTTCATTTGTGAATACGTTGCTCAAATGCCAAAGTTTGTTCCCTTGGTCATTAAGTGCTTTCACAAGCTCTGGGTGGCAGTGACCTAAAACGTTAACTGCAATACCGCCTGCAAAGTCGATGTACTCAGCCCCATCTTGGTCCCATACACGAGAACCTTCACCGCGCACAGGAACCATATCTGCCGGGTTATAGTTAGGAACCATTACATCATCAAATGTAGCGCGAGTTACGTTCATCTTTGTTACCTCTGCATTGGGCGCTTAATCACACTATGTGGACATGCGTATCGAGAAGGCGGGTTTATATCGATCTTGACCCTTTCACGAAACGCTATTTCAGCGCATAAAAACTAATCGGAATTGATTGACAGTATGCCATTTTTTTTAACATTTGTCTTCTTTCAAAAAGGCTGCAGCCCTTTATTTACAAGGACTGTGGCTTATTTTGCAGGAAAAGTGAATAACTATTAACTACTGGGCTATATCATTTAGTAATAGTTGTTAACACGCACGTAAAAAGGCACGGCGGTGGTATTGAGTGCTCTGTTGGGCGCCCTTATAAAAGGGGGAAGGGACAAAACAACATTGTAACCAATGAGCGTCGAGACGGCGATAGCACGAGAAAACGCGGATTTCGATTTTGCTCAGTGCTGATGTTTGGCAACTTGCATAATAGATGCATGAATATCCACTAAATTTTTAATGATTTTATTCATTTTTCACCAATGGAAGGGTGAAAATATCGACAGATTTAAGTTTTTCGAGGGCGCCAGTAGGGAACTTTTGCTCGTTAAAAAGCGGCGTTACTTCCTTCTTTTCAACCAGTTTAAGTTGGTGCAACATTCTTACCTGCGTGTATGTACGCGATTGATGTAGAACTTTGCAAAGCGTTCCTCGTTCCGCGGGCGCCTTGTTAGCACACGCACGCATAGGAGCCGCTATTGGAAGACGTTTTAATTGCATCGATTCCAATATGTCAGCACTCACTGCGTCAGCAAACTCTTGTTGCATTGCAATAAGGTGATTGGCGGATGGGACGATTTTTAGCAGAGCATCGTGTCGCTTTTGCTCTTTATCTTTTTGACATTCTTGTAAAAGGTGAAGCTGAATTTTGTCAAATAACTTGAAGTAAAGCCGGGTTACCGCACAGCGACCTAAGTTACTAAGAACGCCTAGTGTGTAGGCTTCATTTTTATTGATGTCACTCATGGCCGCTAATCGTTTTGCCGTAAGCGCTACACCCGTAGCGTACTGGACGAGCTTCTGTTTGATCAGAGGGTGAGGATCTGTAATTTGCGGAATGGCGCGTTTTAAAATAAGCGAAGGAATTAATGTACGAAGGTTTTCAATACCTAAAAAGCTAAGTGCTGTTCGCAGAGTTTCCACAATTATGATGCGACCGCGAGAGTCTTTGCGTCGGAACTGAGGAGTATTGACGATGACAATAAGTTCATCAAAGAGCCACGGCATCGTCGCCGCAATAGGTTCCAATTTGGAAACAGAGCACGCTCTTACAGAGAGCGCGTCAAGCAGCTCACCTACATTTTCAGGTAAATTAAGAATGTTTTGAACCAGTTCATCGGTAGCGCTTAATTGTTCAGTCAGTTCTTCTAGCAGCACTTCATGAAGCTGGTGGCTAACTGATTCAAGGTAAGATGCCTCTGTTTTTGCCTGCAGTCGTTTATTTTCGATCGCGATTTTTTCGACGTTGAGAAGCAATCTGCGCGCATCGCCTTGTTCAGATTGTTCAAAAGTGACTTCACCAACGCGACGTTTCCCTAGCATTTCGAGTACCCGCTCGGGCGAAATGAGCATATTTTCAAAACGATCATCAATAGTGGGCGATGTCGTTGCACCCATTGTCATAGTAAAAGCTCTCCTGCTCATAACTTTTTGGTGAACGGCAATATTATCGTACATCAGGGGCCTTATCGTTTTCTTATCAGCAATGCATTAACTGATGGTTAACTTCAAGGACAATACAGTCCCTTGCAATCATTGATTACCCGTACGCTCTACATTTCATTTTTTATCTGAACTGCCAATACAAAACAGATTGAAGAAAGTTAAACGAAAAATCAGTAAATTGCGAGCAGTACTGCTCGGGAAGCATCACCCTTTACACTATAAGAGCGTATCGGCCCAACTCCAAATATCTTAAGGGGTTTTGAACTGTAAAAAAGCGTCTAATACACTGTGGCCATGCTCAGTGAGCAGAGACTCAGGATGGTACTGCACCCCCCAAATAGGGTGGAGCTTATGTGAAACTGCCATAATTTCCTTTGTACCATGAGCGGTTTCACACCATGCATCAACACGAAGTGATAAGGGCAGCGTCGCTGGCTCTAATACCAATGAATGATAGCGTGTGACGTTAAACGTTGTGGGGAGTCCTTTGAATAGACCGGTATTGCTATGGGTTAAAGACGAGACTTTTCCATGTTTAATTTCTTGTGCGCCAACCACATTAGCACCGAACACCTGCCCAATGGCTTGATGACCTAAGCAAACACCGAGAATAGGAATTTTGCCGGCAAAGTGTGAGATAGCAGATAAACTGATCCCCGCTTCATTGGGTGTACAGGGGCCCGGCGAGATAACAAGCTGAGAAGGGGCTAAGCGCTCGATATCACTGAGGGTTAGCGCATTATTTCGAACCACTTCTACGCTAGCGCCAAGCTCTGTGAAGTAACGGGCGAGGTTATGGGTAAATGAATCGAAGTTATCAATTAACAGCAACACAGCAGCGCTAATCCTTGGTATTTCTCATGTGCGATGCGCAGGCGTGTGAAGGGAAACGCAAACCCTTCACAGCGTGTACATATGCGTTACGATCTTACGGTTATGGCTTTGGAATAAAGCCAACAGCGTTGTAAACTTTCGCTAGTGTTTCAGCCGCGCGTGCAGAGGCTTTTTCAGCACCTTGGCGCATTACATCATCAAGGTACGCTCTGTCGGCGCGAATTTCAGCGTAGCGGGTTTGAATGGGTTCAAGTAACGCAACCACAGCGTCTGCAACATCGCCTTTAAGGTGGCCGTACATTTTATCGGTATATTCAGGTTCAAGATCTTTCACTGATTTACCTGTGGCAAGAGAAAGCAGGGTAAGTAAGTTCGATACGCCTGGTTTTTCTGCTGGATTAAAATAAATATTGGCCTGTTCGTCAGAGTCAGTCACCGCACGTTTAATTTTCTTAGCCAGCTTCTTAGGCTCTTCTAATAGGCCGATAAAGTTATTCGGATTGCTGTCTGATTTAGACATCTTCTTTTCTGGTTCTTGCAGGCTCATGATGCGAGCGCCAAACTCTGGAATATAAGGGTCTGGTAAGCGGAAAACGTCGCCGTATAAATTATTGACGCGTGTTGCAATGTCGCGCGTTAACTCAAGGTGCTGCTTTTGGTCCTCACCCACTGGCACTTTATCCGCTTGATAAAGCAAGATGTCCGCCGCTTGAAGCACTGGATAGCTATATAAGCCGACGTTAATGTTGTTCTCGTTTTTTGCAGACTTATCTTTGAACTGGGTCATGCGGTTTAGCTCACCCATTTGAGCATAGCAATTTAATACCCACGACAGCTGCGCATGCTCTGGCACGTGCGATTGTAAAAATAGCGTACTTTTTTGCGGGTCAATGCCACAGGCCAGATAAAGAGAAAGGCCATCTAAGCAAGCTTCGGCTAGCTGCTTCGGATCTTGTCTGACGGTTATCGCATGCAAATCTACAATCATATATAAACAGTCGTGATCGTCTTGCATGGAAACCCACTGTTTAAGTGCACCCATATAATTACCAAGGGTAAGTTGTCCTGAAGGCTGACAGCCACTTAATACAACGGGTTTATTACTCATTTCTTTTTACCTGTAATACGTTAAATTCTGTTAAAAACTATGCTTTAGAGAGTGATGAAAGTTCACTGCGCATTTGTGCAATGACATCGTCGTAATTGTCTTGAGAAAAAATGGCTGACCCAGCCACGAACATATCTGCACCAGCCTCTGCTATTTCGCGAATGTTATCGACTTTTACGCCACCGTCAATTTCAATTCGAATATCATAGCCACTATCCAATACGCGCTGTTTAACTGCGCGCACTTTATCTAGGGTAGTAGGAATAAACTTCTGCCCGCCAAAGCCAGGGTTCACCGACATAACAAGAATGTGGTGCAGCTTATCCATGACATGGTCAAGATAATGTAATGACGTGGCAGGGTTAAACACCAAACCCGGTTTGCAGCCTGAATCAATAATTAGCTGAAGAGAACGGTCGATATGCTCAGACGCTTCCGGGTGAAAACTAATATAGCTTGCACCGGCATCAGCAAACTTCTCAATAAGATCATCTACCGGCTTAACCATAAGGTGAACATCAATGGGCGCGGTAATACCGTATTTTCGTAATGCCTCGCAAATCATCGGCCCAAACGTAAGGTTTGGCACATAGTGGTTATCCATTACATCGAAATGCACCACATCGGCGCCAGCGTCTAGTACTTTCTCTACGTCTTCACCAAGCCTTGCGAAGTCTGCAGAGAGTATTGATGGTGCAATTAAAAACGGTTTCATTGCATGTCCTTTAAATCAAAAATAACAAGGTGCGTTGACACTTACGTTTAAGGTAGTGAAAGTTTACCCAAAACCGTCCTTCTTTACTATGTAAAGGACTCATCAACGTTAAACTCACAAGAAATTAAGACGAATAATAAAACGAGGACAGCACAAACGAAAAATTGCCCTACTTTGGTGAGGGTGCGTTTAATTGGTGCGACCACGATCGTCTTACACGTTATTTAAAATTCGCTGACAATAAAATAAGCATTTATAAATCCTTTAAATACAATGATTTAAAATATTTTTTGTGATTTTTTTTGATGAACCATAAATGGGCACCAACTTTGCGTTATCCAGTCCAAAAAGAAAACACAGACAGAAAAAACGAATTACAACAAGTTTGAATTTGACTGGAGAACACACATGAAAACATCTACAAAAAGAACTCTACTTGCCGCTGCTATATCTTCAGCGTGTTTACTAACTGCAATGCCTAGCTACGCAGAAGGTTCATTCACAGCGAATGCTAGCGCGACCAGTAACTACATTTGGCGTGGTTTAACACAAACCGTTAACGAAGCGGCTGTTCAGGGCGGTATCGATTACGCGCACGAAAGTGGCTTCTATGCAGGTACTTGGGCGTCAAACGTGAGCTACGCATCAGATGACATTTATTCATATGAGCACGATATGTATTTTGGTTTCTCTGGTGAGTCTGACGGCATTTCATACGATTTCGGTTACCTTTACTACAACTACGACGCAGAAGCAGAATTTGATTTTGCAGAAGTCTACGGCTCAGTAGGCATGGGTGGTTTAAGCCTGACGGTTTACCTACTAGCGCACACGGAAGCTGACGAAGGTGAAGGACAAGACTTTGGTTTTGCACAAGCATCTTACACATCACTTGATTACAGCATGGAAGTATTGAATGGCACCGAACTCGGTTTCCATGTCGGTTACCACGAAGGTGATTTTGCTGAAGCGTTCAATGGTGTTGAAGGTTATGTTGATTACGGCGTTTCAATTGCCAAAGACGGATTTAGTTTCGCGATAACAGGTACAGACGTTGACGATGTTGGTGCTGACGCACTAGATAACGACGAGTTGAAATTCACCGTTGCTTATTCAGTTGATTTCGAACTTTAATGGTTGATAGGGGCCGCTAGACAGGCCTCTTAATAAGAACGTTGAGTAGTAAGAGCCTAATGTATTTTCATTAGGCTTTTCATTTTTTTAAGGCAATGCAATTTTAGCTTGTTCGTAACCTACTTTTGTCTATAATGAGTTTAAATTTTAAACGAGTGTAAGGGGTCATAGGGATGAAAATTCTTCCTTTTTTCGCGGTATGTGGAGCCGTAGCGCTAGCTAGCGTTGCTGTTACTAGTGCGCCGAAGTCACACTCGTCTGTTTGCGAATTTCAACCTGTCACTGAGTTTAACCCCAAACTTCCCGCAAGCCACATTCAAAATCAATGCGCCCGTTATCAAGAGGGTGTTGAAGAAGTAAGCTGGCTTTCATGGATAGCTGGTAAGTCATTTTCTTTTCAGTTCCACTTTTTAGATCTACTTGAGTTGTTGCACAGCGACGAAAGTAATCGAGATTTCACCTCACCCTCAAACGACGCGTAAGGGGGCATTATGCAATCTGGTACTGGTTTTTGGTCAGTTCTAGGTAGTGTAGTGGCCAGCTTGTTTGGTGTTCAAAGCCAGAAAAATTATGAACGCGATTTCACTAAAGGCACGTTTATTAGCTTTGCGATTATTGGCGTTATTTTGGTTGGCTTGTTCGTTGTTTCACTTTTCATGTTTGTGAAGTGGTATACCGGATTAAGCGGGTAGCACATTTCCCTATCATCGCTTATTAGACGCAAGGGTGCGGCTCCGTTTTTTTCTTACGTGATTTTCTCTTTAAACTAGGGCGTGTTGCTCTTTTTTGTTCGCTTTTTCAGCAGTTTGTGCGCCCTAACGTCAGAAGGGGGGAAATAAGCCAATATTTCGTCTACCGGTTGTCGCTTGGCGCCATTTTGGCTAATAGAACGTTTCACGGACAGCATACTAAAATCGGCACCTTGATATAGCGCACGAGTAACAGGCAAGTCATGATTCGACACCAGCACTGGAATACCGCGCTTTTTCGATGCCCGCGAGGCAAGTTCAGCGAGCTTTTCTTGAGATTCTTGGCCAAAGCTGCGAGCTGCATAACTTGTAAATGCCGCCGTTTTACTTATCGGTGCATAGGGTGGGTCGCAATAAATGACGTTGCCGCGTCTGGCTCGAGAAAACACCTTTTCAAAAGGCAAACAGGTAAACGTGGCTTTTTGTGACTTCTCAGCAAAAACAAACATTTCGTCTTCGGGAAAGTAAGGTTTCTTGTAACGACCAAAGGGGACGTTGAAACGGCCTTGAAGGCTATAGCGACACAAACCGTTATACCCGTGTCGGTTCAAATAAAGAAAAAGGATCGCGCGATAGTATTCGTCTTGCGTTGCGTTGAATTCTTCTCGCAAGTCATAGTACATTTTCTCTTCATTACGCTTGCCGTCAAAAAAGGTGCGCGCGTCGTTAATAAGCGCGTCTGGTTGCGCTTTTAAGAAGTTATACAGGTTAATGAGGTCGGGGTTGATGTCATTTAGCAGGTAGCGTTTGTATTGGGTATTCAAAAATACAGAGCCTGCACCAACAAACGGTTCGATGAGTTTGTTAGCTTGCGGTAATCTGGCCTGAATATGCTCAACCAAGCTGTATTTGCCACCGGCCCATTTTAAAAAGGCCCGGTTTTTTTTCTGCATCATGCTTAAACGTTACTACCTAGACGGAATGAAGACGGTGGTTTTTCCGTGCGCCGCCGTTCCAAGGGAAAGGGTCGTCTTTATACTTTTATGCTGAACAGTATCAGATATCACCACGCTAAAAGTAGATTGTAACTTTCATCAGTAAAACGGACAACCAACAAGTGTCGCCAGAACCGATTTTTGCGTATTTAGCGCGTAGAACCGTCGATAATCATAAGAAACGATTTAATTTTCTACTTTGTTTATTTCTGAACGGATTTGGCGGCCACTTTTCACAAATGCATTTTGTTGGCCTGGGTAGTTCGGTAAGGCAGCGCGGCCCTTCTGAGCTTGAGAGGCTGATGAATAAATCTGCTTATCTACAACCACAAACCAGTCACCGCCATAACGCACGGTCTTGTATATTCTTGTGCGTTTTAGTAAGTCATTTTCGCTAAGGAAAGCGTTAAGCACAGATTCATCCTTCATGGCGAGCATTTGAATAGCGTAATCATTATCCGTTATCCAGTCGACTTTCTCAGATGAGGTGAGTTCACCCCGGTTGATCGTTGTTTGGGTATTAGGACTTAGGGAGTTCGATTGTGCGATTTCTTTTGAATTATCGCTTATAACTTCTTGGTGCTTGAACGCCTTTTCTTGGTCACGCTCATTGCTCTCGGTAGCAATGCCATCTGTTGTGGCTTGGGCGTCGTCTTGTTGCTCTGGTGCGTCAGAGGCTGATGGGAGTGCAGACACTGCGTCATTCCAACCGGTGACAAGAGGATCAGATTCAGTCGTCACCGTTGTTGTTTTTTCTCTACCTTGCTCTGCTAAGAGAGCGTCCACGTTAGTCGTTTTATCCACTGGTGCGACGGTCATTGGATTGTCATTACTGGCGGAATCATTAATTTGTGAATAAGTGCCACTAAGCAAAGTGTCGTAAGCAGAACCTGGTTCAACCTGCGCTGTCTCAGACGCTGCTCTTTGCTTGTCTATTGGAGAGAATAGGCTCGCTAGCTTGTCACCATACTGCCAATAAATTAACCCTGAAAAAGTCATAAGGAAAAGGCAAGCGACTACCACGTAAAACCAAGTAGTTTTCAGTGGATTGCTAAAGGACGGCGTATTATCACGCTGTCTATTTTCTAGATGTGCTTGAAATGCTTCCCGCCTTGAGGCAATCATTTTGTCGAGGTCAGACGCAAAGCTTGGTTGCTCACTCATGACCGACTGGCTGCTTATAATAAGCGGTGTTTCGGTATTTTTAGCGGGAAGCCATTGTTTAGCGCGCTCTGCCCAATCATTGTTAGCAAATAGTAATACATTTAAATGTTGTTTATTGCCTGCAAATCGACTCTGCAGTACCAGGTCCCACAATTCTTGCAGTAAAACGTCTGGGAGATTGTGCGCCTGGGTTATCGCTAAAAGAATAGGCCCTTCATGGTTATTTAAGTCGGAAAGGAGTTCATTGAGCGGTCTGACAAAACTACCTACTACTTGACCGAGTAGCTGTCTACAGAGCTGCCGACGGTAATCTGACGGCTCCATATTATCTTGTGCGGTCAAGTATGCAATTTCAGTATCGTCGTGTTGTTGAAAAACAAAGGCTTCTAAGGTTTTTTGCTGTTGAGCAATAGAGTCACCGCTGACAAAAATCAGTTGAGATGAGTAATTGACCAAGTATTCCAAACGATCATGCAGTTCGCTTTGCATGGGAGTTTGCCCTTATAAACCGTTGCTATTCAACTTATTGACGACCGAACGCTGCGTTGTATCCGAAGATTCAAACGGGGTGGCTCAAGTCGTAATCAATACCAGAGCCAAACAACCGCAGATGCAGCGAAAACGTTCTTTGACAATGTTTCGCGATTGATTAACTAGGAAAGGATGTCGGTAAGGATGTTGTCGGTAACATCCTTAGTAACCACCGCTTTGCCAATACCCTGAGGAAGTACAAATCGAATGCTGCCTGCTTCCACTTTTTTATCGCGCTTCATATGTTTAACGTAGTCATCCTTCGTCATACTAGTTGGCCCTTTAATAGGCAACGCAAATGCCTCAAATAATGCAGACACGCGACGTGTTTCTGACGCCGTAAACCACGATAAACGTTCAGCTGCTATACAAGCAATAATAGTACCAGCTGCTACTGCTTCACCGTGCAGCCAGTTTCCATAACCTTGTTCGGCTTCAATAGCGTGACCAAAGGTATGGCCGAGATTAAGGATAGCGCGCAGGCCACCCTCTCGTTCATCTTTTGCTACCACTTCAGCCTTGATTTCACAGCAACGCGATATCGCTTGGGTAAGAATGTGGGTATTGAGTGAGGTAAGCGCATCAACGTTGTTTTCGAGCCACGTAAAAAACTCGGCGTCGTAGATAATGCCGTATTTGATGACTTCAGCCATCCCTGCTGCGAATTCCCGTGGGGGTAAAGTCGCAAGTGAGTCAGTGTCGATAGCTACATAAACGGGTTGATAAAACGCGCCAATCATGTTTTTGCCAAGCGGATGGTTCACAGCGGTTTTTCCACCCACCGAAGAATCTACCTGAGACAATAACGTCGTCGGAACTTGAATAAACGGGACGCCGCGTTGATAGGTTGCAGCGACAAAGCCAGTGAGATCGCCGATAACACCGCCACCTAATGCGATAAGCGTGGTGTCTCGCGCAGCGTTAAGTTCGAGAAGCCGTGTCATAACGACTTCAAATTGCGCTAAATTCTTGTACTGCTCACCGTCTGGCAAAACTATTGTTTCAACCTGAACGTTGCCACACGCCGCTTTAGCGGTTTCTAAATACAGTGGAGCAACGGTTTCGTTAGTAACAATAACGGCGAGCGGGCCTTTTATGTAGGCACTAAAAAGGCCGGGTTGCGAAAGCAGCCCAGCCTCTATCTGTATAGGATAGCTACGTTCTCCAAGTTCCACAGTTAAGGTTGACATTGGCGCAGCACCTCCTATTACATATTTAATTTATAAACCGATTTTACTAATGATTTGATTTGCTACAGCACGCGCGCTTTGGTCGTCTGTATCAACAATGTAGTCAGCAACCTCTTCATAAAGCGGGTTGCGCATCTCTGCAAGCTCGCGAAGTACTTGCTCTGGATCATCGTTTTGTAGCAAAGGGCGACGCTTGTCGCGTTGTGTACGGGCAACTTGCTTGTCTATCGTAGTTTGTAAGTAAACCACGATGCCACGGGCAGATAAACGATTGCGCACAGCTTTGGTCACAATAGAACCGCCACCAGTGGCCAGTACGATCCCTTGCTTATCTGTCAAATCATTGATGACGTTCTCTTCGCGTACACGAAAGCCGTCTTCGCCTTCAAGATCAAAGATCCAAGCGATGTCAGCACCTGTTCGGCGCTCAATTTCCTGATCAGAATCAAAAAAGTCTAGGTGAAGTTCGTCTGCTAGATGTCTACCGATGGTACTTTTGCCAGCACCCATTGGGCCAACTAAAAAGATATTACGTTTTTCAGCCATATTTGCTTATATCACAACTTAATCATGTTAGGGGCAGTGCACTGTTGCCTTACCAGCCTACCCATTGACTCGTGCCTATTTAGTGTCCAATAAGCACCACTCCTTAAACCTCGCTTAAATTTCGAGGCGGGGATTATCTCAGTTTCATGCAAGGCGTTGCAAGTTTTGTTACTAACAAATAGTGTATACCTGTAAATTTAGTTACAAAAAAGACCTTAAAATAAAAAATGCGCCGTTAAAAGCGCATTTTCTTTTCTAAAAAACTAACAGTTAGGGTCTTTCAGTCACAATCTTGGGCGTAACAAAGATAAGAAGCTCTCGTTTTTGCTGCAACTGTGATGAATTTCTAAAAAGAGCCCCTACAACGGGTAGGTCTCCAAATAGAGGAACTTTAGAAACGCCATCAGAACTGGTTTGTTGGAATATTCCGCCTAGCACGATGGTTTCCCCATTTTCCACTAACACCTGCGTTTTGATTTCTTGAGTATCAATAGCAACAGCATCACCTGTTGAGGTTGACACTGTCTCACCGCGCGTATCCTGTGTAACAACCAAGTCAAGAATAATGCGATTATCAGGCGTGATATGAGGCGTTACTTTGAGTGACAATACCGCTTTTTTAAATTCCACTGACGTGGCACCACTTGACGTCGCCTGTACATAGGGGATTTCGGTACCTTGCTCAATGTAAGCCTCGTGCTGGTTCGCAACGGTAATGCGCGGGCTTGCGATAATTTCACCTTTATTTTCCGATTCTAAAGCAGAAAGCTCCAAATCGAGTATGGTGCCATCGACTAAACTGGCAATTTGAAAACCAATGCTGCCAGCAGCGCTGCTTACAGGGAGATTCACATTCAAGCGATTCTCAATACTAGGTACTACGCCGCCAGCAATGGTGTCTGCCCCTTCAATGCTACCAGAAACACCGTTATCATCTTGGCGGTCACTGAAGCCCCAGCGCACACCTAGCTGCTCGTCTACATCGTCTAGCACTGTAACCATGCGGCTTTCGATAAGAACTTGTTTAACAGGAATATCTAACGCTTCAATGGTTTTTCGTGCTTCGTCAATGGATGCGAGAGTGTCACGAATGAGCAAGGTGTTGGTGCGCTCGTCTACTGTAACGCCTCCTCTTTCAGACAAAATCCCGCCCTCAGTTGATTTTAAAATCGTAGCAAGAGCCGCAGCTTTAGCGTAATTAACCGAGATATTGACGGTGTGAAGTGGCGCAAGGTCTGACACTTGTTTTTTAGACTGAAGTGCTTGGGTCTCTCGAGCGGCAAGTTCTTCCGCAGGCGCAATCAACAAAATATTCCCTTCTAAACGCTTATCTAGCCCTTTGACTCGCAGAATCATATCTAAGGCTTGATCCCATGGCACACCAGATAAACTAATTGTTACGTTTCCTGACACCGTATCTGTAGTGACGAGGTTAAAACCATTAACCTGCGCAATTATCTGTAAAACTTGTCTAACGGGTACGTCTTGGAAGTCGAGAGAAATAGGGTCGCCCGTATAGACTTTCTCTGCTTCAAGGGCTTCTTGCTGCGCGCTGTCCATAGGTGAAATGGTCACGCTCAACACACCCTCTTTAACCGTGTTTCTCACCGTGACCTGACCGGTGTAATTGACTTCTATTCGCGCGCCATTCTTTTCCTCGAAGGTTTCTATAGTAGAAACCATGGTGCCAAAGTCAGCAACGTTCAGCTCTAATAATTGATCTTCGCCCAACGCAGTATCAGGAAGGGTGAGTGTTACCTTCCCCTGTGATTCTATCAACTGCACTTTTGGTGCCTGGCCATCAAAATTGACGACCGTTACCGCTGTGTTGTTCGCAGCTTGGGTAAAGTCGATATTGGTGATCGTTGTGCCGAATGTAGCAGCATTGCGCTTACTGTTTGGGTCTACCAATAGCGGCTCTTGCGCTTTAACTGGCGAGATAAGCACAGTGAGTGAAAGTACAGCCGTTGCCGTTAAGGCTAGCCAATACCATTTTGTAGCTCTACGATTCAGAGACTTATTGAATATGTATCGTTCGGCCATGCTTACTCTCCCGCCTTCGATGCTGTAGTCATTGTTGTTGTTTTCCTTTGCCAGCAGCCTGCACCATCAGGTAATAATTGTTCAATAGTAATCGAGTCGGCGCCAATTTGTGTAATTTTGCCATAAAACAAGCCGATACGACTCCCTACTTTAGCTTTATGTAAAACGCCATCGTTACTTTTCAAAAGCGCCCACTTGTCTCCCTTCACCACAAAACTACCAGACAGAGCGAGGGCATCTACGCCATAGGCCTCCAATGCCTCTTTACGACGTTGAAATTCAGGTTGTAGACAGTTTTCAACGCGGGGCGATGCGACGGGGGCCGCTTCGTTGCGAAGTCGGTCAAACGGGCTGCGCAGTTCACTTGCTGAATAGTTAAAAGGTGGATGACTCTTAAATTCCGGATAGGGCTCAACCTTCGGCTGGGCACGCTCTTTTACGCTTTGCGTATACGCTTGCAAGTCGTCAAGTTTAGGTGAGCAACCTGTCACTAAGAGCAGAACGATAAAAGGTAAAAACGAACGGATCATTTTTCGTCTCCTTCAAGTTCTGATGCGCTTTCAGAGCGATAGGTTTTAGCCTGCAGCTTGAGCGATAAGGTATTAGCCTGACGCTTTATTTCAAAGTCGTGAAGCGTCACAATGCGTGGTAAATCAGCCACCTTTGAAACAAATTCGCCAAAATTATGGTAGCCACCGCTTACTTCCATTTCGATGGGGAGCTCGGTGTAAAATTCCTTCGGAACCTCTTGCTGCCAGTTGAGCAGTTCAAATGTAAGGCCTGAAGCCGTACCTACATAAGTAATGTCATCGAGTAGCCCTGGGGTTTCATTGCTGGTAGGCAGGCTTTTCAGCATGGAAGAAAAGTCTTCTCTTATCTGTTTTAACTGCGCTTCATAGGCCTCTAAATTCGCTGCGATGCGATACTTTGCTTCAAATTGAAGCTTCAGTTCTTGCTCTTTCAACTCGACCGCATCTTTTATGGGTAGCTTAGGACTCACTAACATGTAGTAACTTATCGCACCCACCAAAATAGCCACAAACGCTGCCACAACAATGCGCACTTCGTTTGGCCATATCGCTATCTGTTCGAAATCGAGTTCGTTTAATTCTTTTAGTTTTGAAACGTCAAACTTCATTATTTTTGCGCCTCACTATCTTCACGTTCCACAGGAGCAACATTCGGATTAATTGAGAAGGTAAGCGTGAAATTGCTGATTGCTCTGGCTGCGCTGCTGTCAGACTTAATCGTAGAGAGTTCTGCAGAAACGAACACCTTCGAGTTGTCTAAAGCGCGCATGAAGTCAGACAGACGATTATTGGAATCGCTGATACCTTCTATCTCAATGCGATTGTTGCTACGTGTCATTGTTTCGAAAGCAACACCTGGCGGGACTAACTTGGCGAGCTCATCGAACACAATAGGTGCAATATTGCGGCTGGCCTGGAGCTGTTCGATTAATGCCATTCGTTGCTCCACCGCACTTTTTCTTTCTTTTACTTTCTTAATCTCACCAATCTGGGCATCGAGAATGGCGATTTCACGTTCGAGAAATTGGTTGCGGGAGTTTTGGTTGCTGATCTGTTGATCGATGGCTTGACCGATAAACCAGAAAATGAGACCTACGATGGCGGCAACGGCCACCAAGCCAGCAAGATATTGTTGTTTTTGATGTTGACGCTGCTTTTCACGCCAAGGCAATAAGTTTACATGTGCCATGGCGTAAAGCTCCGGCTAGCCAGTCCTGCAGCAATCGCAAGTTGAGGCGCTATTTTATTAAGTCTTGTGACATCAAGTTTAGGGTTAATTGTCATATTACTAAAGGGATTAAAGCAATTAACATCTAGTCCCAGGTCTTGTTTTAAAATATCGACAAGAGGTTCAATTGTCGCTGCACCGCCGCAGAACAGTATATTCGTGGGTCGCTCAGCATGCAGTGTACTCATATACATCTGTATCGCACGATTAATGTTTTGCTGTAGGTTTGCCGCGAATATGGGGAGTGTATCCTCAACCCAATTGCCTGAAAGCGTGCCGTCTAGAAGCTGTCTCTCTGCGCTTTCCCGCTCTACCATGTGAATGGCGCTGATATCATTGATGAGTTGGTTGAGGCCGAATGCGTGTTCCTTGGTGTATACAACGTCGCCATTTTTAATAACGCATATTTGCAGCAGTGACGCTCCAACGTTAATACAGCAAAGCGGCGTGTCCTCTTCATGGGCGGAAGAAAAGAAGTCAAGGGCATTGCCTAAGGCAAAATTTTCCATATCGACAATTTTGGGCTCAAAGTTAGCTTCTCTAGCTAACAGTAGTCTGCTGTCCACCAAATCCTTGTGAGCCGCCGTTAAAAGTACGTTTACTTTCCCTGTATGGGTAGCGCTAGGCCCCAGTTCTTCAAAGTCTAAATACACTTCCTCGAGCGGGTAAGGGATAAGACTGTCTGCTTCTATTTCGATTTGATTTTCTAAATCATAATCGTTTTGCTCAGGGTCCATATAAACGATTTTGCTAATTACCGACGTGCCTGCAACGGCGACATTAGCCAGCTTTATTTTCGTTTTTAGCGATTTACGGATCTTTTTCAGCGCAATACTGATTGACTCATAGTCTTTAATATCACGCTCTGAAAATGCAATCTTACTTATCGGTTCACAGGCATACCCTTGAAGGATGAATCCGTCTTTTGATTGCTCTAACCACACCGCTTTTATTTGACGCGTGCCTATGTCTAAGCCCACAATGGGTGGCAGCTTTTTCTTGAACAGCGATTTCATGTGTAAGTGTCCAGTTTCAAAGGTAGTTGCTCTAAAGTACAATATTACTCTATTAGTATAATGCGTATGGTTCTAATGTAAGCACATACGTATAAATATACGTCATTTCAACACAATGTCTTGGTATCCGTTACAGTGAAGTACATCAAACCATTAATTTTATTTAGTTTCCTATCAGGCCTTATTGGTTTCGCTGCGCTGGTAGGTATTTACTTTTATATCAAACCTGACCTACCAAGTGTTACTGTACTTAAGGATGTACGGCTGCAAACGCCAATGCAGATATATACCAAAGATGGAAAACTTATTTCACAGTATGGAGTTAAACGGCGGATCCCAGTAAAACTTGAGGAAGTTCCGCAAGAATTAATCGACGCCATACTCGCCACCGAGGACAGTCGTTTTTACGAACATCACGGAATTGATCCCATCGGCATCGTTCGAGCGGCGGTGAGCCTTGTGCTGACCGGCGAGAAACGACAAGGGGCAAGTACGCTTACCATGCAGCTAGCGCGAGGCTTCTTTTTAAGCCGTGAAAAAACCTATGTGAGAAAGGTAAAAGAAATTTTTATCGCTCTGCATATGGAGCAAGAGCTGTCAAAGCAAGAAATCTTAGAGCTGTACTTAAACAAAATCGAGTTAGGCCATAGAGCGTTTGGTTTTGGCGCCGCAGCTCAAGTGTATTACGGAAAAGAGCTTAACGAGCTCACGCTGGCACAAATTGCAACCATTGCTGGTCTTCCTAAAGCGCCTTCGGTGTTAAACCCAGTGAGTGGACCCGAGCGTTCCGTAGAGCGCAGAAGAGTGGTGTTACTTCGTATGCTTGA
The DNA here is from genome assembly GCF_009811415.1 of Alteromonas sp. KUL106. Classification (GTDB taxonomy): domain Bacteria; phylum Pseudomonadota; class Gammaproteobacteria; order Enterobacterales; family Alteromonadaceae; genus Alteromonas. Next base: position 82,927 of record NZ_BLIG01000037.1, read on the forward strand.
CGAAGAATATATTACTAAGGCCCAATTTGACGAAGCCGTGAGTGCGCCGGTGACAGCCAGAAAACACGGTGCGGAAATTGAAGTCGATGCGCCTTATCTAGCAGATACCATTTACAATGAGATGGTGGAAATCTACGGTAAGGAAGAAGCGGAAACTGGCGGTTATCAAGTTTTTGCAACCGCTACGTCAGACATGCAGCTAGCCGCTCAAAGAGCCGTGGTAAGAAATCTTCATGATTACGATGAACGCCACGGATATAAAGGTGCACTCGGCTATCTATGGGATATTCCCGAATCCGAAACAAAAGACGATGCTATTCCTCAACTGGCATTAAGTTTTGACGTCAGCAATAAAACCTCAAAAGACCAGTGGGACAAAGCGTCAATGCTCAAAGTGCTAGAGGAGATCCCTTACATCAAACCTTTACTACCCTCTGTGGTAACTAAGGTCAATGAACAGTCAATAGAAGTGTTGTCCGTTGATGGTAAAATGCGAACCGTGGAATGGGGAGGTCTTGATTGGGCCCGCCGTTACATTACTGACTTCAGACAAGGCAGCGATCCCCAAACAGCCACTGATGTTACTCAGGAAGGTGCAGTGGTTTATATCAGGGAGCAAGACGGTCAATGGCGTATTTCGCAAATTCCTGAAGTAAGCGGGGCGTTTATAGCTATCAATCCTCAAAACGGCGCTGTTGAAGCAGTGGTGGGAGGATACAGCTTCTATCAAAGTCAATTCAACAGAGCAACACAGGCGAAGCGTCAAGTTGGTTCTAACATCAAACCTTTCATTTATTCTGCAGCGCTAGACAGTGGCTATACGCTGGCATCTATCATTAACGATGCTCCTATAAACCAGTGGAACGCAGCAACGGGGGTAGCGTGGCGTCCTCAAAATTCGCCTGCTGAGTATGATGGCCCAATTAGAATGCGCAAAGCTCTTGGTAAATCAAAGAACGTTGTGTCAGTCAGGCTGCTGCGTGGTGTTGGATTAAGAGAAACGGCTGACTATTTGACCCGGTTTGGTTTCAACAAAGACGATATTCCGCTTGATGAAACGGTGTCGTTAGGTTCGAGCTCGCATACTCCGTTAGAGGTAGTGAGAGGAATGTCGGTTATCGCCAACGGTGGGTATCTGGTAAACCCGCATTTCATAAGTAAAGTGCTAGACGAAAATGGCGATGAACTTTGGAAAGCGAACCCCGTTTGGGCATGTCATCGCTGTGAAAGTCAAAGTGAGGCTGACATGTTGCCAGAAGATGAGGACGCGGATATTGAGGCATTGTTAGCCGCAGAGCTCAATCAAGATATCGTGTTAGGTGATTCAAGTGAGGACGAACATGCCGAAAAGGTCATCGCGCCTCAGGTTATCAGCGCACAAAATGCCTTTCTCGTGGGTGAAATGATGCGTACTGCCGTTCGGGCAAACGGTGATTGGAATAAAAAAACCTACTGGTTAGGTACGGGATGGCGTGCCCGTAATATTCTCCAGCGCACTGATATTGCAGGTAAAACAGGTACAACCAATGATTCACGTGATACGTGGTTCAGTGGTTTTCACAAAGATATCGTTGCTACGGCTTGGGTGGGCTTTGACAATATGGGGAGACAATTGGGCCGCGCCACACGCAATCAGAACCTCATTAACAAAGACCCTGAGAAGTTTAATTGGATAGGCAACGCTATGATAGGTATTGAGGATGGGGCGAAAGCGGCGCAGCCTGCTTGGATCAGATTTATGCAGTATGCGCTTGAAAGTAAACCGCATACACCTATGCCCGTTCCTGAAAATATAGTGCGTGTACGCATTGATCGTACCAGTGGAAAGTTGACCCGACGGACAGATCATACGACACTATTTGAGTACTTCCTGCAAGGCACTGAGCCAACGACTTACGTGCGTGACGATGAAGTACTGGACCCTGCCACACAGGATAAGATTACCGCGCCAGAGCCAGAAGAAATATTCTAGTTACTAAAGGCACGCCACTGGCGTGCCGCTTCAGGCTCGAGGCCATGTATTTGCCTGAACACATTATCGGAAAACTAATGTCAGAAGATTCACAGCGATATCTTTATATTCCTCATGCCGGCCCTTCATTGCTGGAAACCCCCCTACTGAATAAAGGTAGTGCCTTTACGGCACGGGAACGTGCGGCGTTCAACTTAACAGGTTTAGTACCACCAAGATATGAAACCATCGAAGAGCAGGTTGAGCGTGCTTATATGCAATACAGCAGCTTTGATGAAACGCTCAATAAACATATTTATCTTCGAGCTATTCAAGACAACAACGAAACCTTGTTCTATCGCCTCATTCAAAAGCATATCGATGAGATGATGCCAATTATTTACACCCCTACCGTGGGTGATGCATGTGAACAGTTTTCCGATATCTACCGCAGTTCACGCGGTTTGTTCGTGTCGTATGAAGAACGGCATCAGCTAGATGATATTGTACGCAATGCCACCAAGCGCAAAGTGAAAGTGATTGTAGTGACTGATGGTGAACGTATTTTGGGCTTGGGAGACCAAGGTATTGGCGGTATGGGCATTCCTATAGGTAAGCTTTCATTGTATACCGCATGTGGCGGCATTAGTCCTGCGTATACCTTGCCCGTCATGCTCGATGTGGGTACCAACAACGAAAAGTTACTGAATGACCCTATGTACATGGGAGCACGTCATCCCCGTATTGGCCAAGAAGAATACGATGAATTTGTAGATATGTTCATTAACGCTGTGAAGCGACGCTGGCCTGAAGTCATGATTCAGTTTGAAGATTTTGCCCAGCCAAACGCAATGCCGCTATTGAATCGCTATCGTCACAACGTATGCTGCTTTAACGATGATATTCAAGGTACCGCAGCGGTTACACTCGGTACTATACTCGCGGCGTGTAAAACGAAGCAGCAAAAGCTTAGCGATATGAAAGTTGTCTTCGTAGGCGCGGGTTCCGCTGGCTGCGGCATCGCCGAAATGCTAATTCAGCAAATGGTGTTTGAAGGCCTTACCGACGAGCAAGCCCGCAGGCAAGTCTTCATGGTTGACCGTTTTGGTTTGGTCTCCGAAGGTATGGAAGGACTGCGTGACTTCCAGCAAAAGCTTCAGCAGAAAAATGCAGACTTGGCGGATTGGACGTTCAGTGGAGACTATGCGTCACTGTTAGATGTGATGCACTGTGCGCAGCCAGACGTACTGATTGGCGTGTCAGGCCAGCCAGGCTTATTTACCGAGCAAGTTATTCGCGCAATGAAGCAAGGCTGTGAATTGCCTATTATTTTCCCGTTGAGTAATCCTTCTCGCCAAGTTGAAGCACGACCTGAGCAAGTTATTGAATGGACAAACGGTGAAGTGATCATTGCTACAGGTAGTCCGTTTAAACCTGTTGAGTACGAAGGAAAAATATTCCCCATCGCGCAGTGTAATAACTCATATATCTTCCCTGGCATTGGTCTTGGCGTTGTCGCGTCAAAAGCGAAGCTCATTAGCGATGAAATGCTGATGGCAGCAAGTAACGCTCTTGCTTCAGCGTCGCCATTAGTCAACACAGGGCAAGGCTCACTGTTACCTCCTCTTTCTGCGATTGCTGAGATTAGCCGAGAGATCGCTTTTGAAGTGGGGAGAGTTGCGATGGAACAGGGTCTTGCCCTTGAAAGGTCTGACGACGCATTGCGCGCCAGTATCGAGCGCAACTTCTGGAAAGCTGAATATCGCCCTTATAAGCGCGTCAGCATTTAACTGAAATTGACGTTTTTGAAAAGCAGGCTCAGCCTGCTTTTTTTTGCGTGTCGCGTTTTATACCAGTCCGCATAGATAACTACCCAGCACCTTCTGAGTGGGGAATTATCTATGTGGATTAATGGTATTAGAACCGCTCATCGATTCACTAAATCACTGCAAAATTGCTTGAATATTACCCAAGTTGAATATTCACAGCTGCTTTATGTAAAAAGGTGTTGCTTATGCGCAACAACTTCTTCCCTTAGTGCACCCTGCATATCACTTTAAATAAGATAAATTATTGATAAGTATGGTTTATTTCGTTTTGGCATAAACATTGAAGTCAAGACCGTAAAATAAGAGATGACATGTAGGTGGTAAAAATGAAAAAAACGAAAATCCAATCCAAATTTTTACAAACTATCGATAGCACCACTGTTGTTGCGGGTGAAACCACCACAGTGACTATTGAATAGTAACAGTTTGCGGGCAAAGGACTGCTCGCCTTTTATACATCAAGCCGTGCTTTATATTTTTATGTAGCGCGGCTTTTTTATGTCAGTAAACGTATATCAACGTTTGTTAGTCGACAGCGTTGAGCCATAAGTCTTTGAAAGCAGTTCTTATTGTACTAACTTAAAACATGAAACTATTCAAAGGAATTGCTATGTCGACAGAAAGTAATTACACACCACCAGAAGTATGGACTCAGGCAGAAGATGACGGCAACAAGTGGGCCAGTATAAATCGTCCTGTGTCGGGCGCTACCCATGAGAAGGCGCGGCCAAAGGGTGAGCATGGTTTGCAACTTTATTCGTTAGCCACACCTAATGGTCAGAAAGTGACTATCATGTTGGAAGAGTTACTGGCTGCTGGGGTTAGCGAGGCAGAGTACGACGCCTGGTTAATAAACATTGGTGAGGGCGATCAGTTCTCTTCTGGTTTTGTCGACGTTAATCCGAATAGTAAAATTCCTGCCATGGTCGATACAACAACGTCGCCAGAAACCAAGCTTTTTGAGTCGGGCTCTATCTTGGTTTATCTAGCCGAGAAGTTCGGTAAATTTATTCCACAAGATGCTCACGCCAAGGCGGAATGCTTCAACTGGCTGTTCTGGCAGGTGGGTTCAGCGCCATACTTAGGCGGTGGCTTTGGGCATTTCTATAGCTATGCGCCTTATCCGATGGAGTACCCTATCAATCGCTTCACCATGGAAACAAAGCGCCAGCTAGATGTGCTAGACAAGCATTTAGCAAACAATGCGTTCATGGCGGGGAGTGAGTATAGCATTGCCGATATCGCGATATGGCCATGGTACGGCAACCTTGTGCTGGGAAATTTATACGACGCGGCAACGTTCCTTCAGGTTCACGAGTACACGAACTTGGTCCGTTGGGCTAAGCAACTAGAGCAGCGAGAGGGCGTTAAACGCGGTCGTATTGTTAATAAGACCTGGGGCGATGATGGCCAGTTAGAAAACCGCCATAGTGCGAAAGATATTGACGACGCACTCGCCAACGCCTAGACAATGGGGGCAGAGTACATTAGCTGTGTTAATCGCCTTTTTAGCATCAGCATGGCTAGCGAAGGGCATCAACAAAAAGCGGTGCCAGAAATCACGCTTCTCCCTACGCTAAAAAGTACTCTGACCCAAATTTTTAGATAAGCTCTGCCACACTCTTTAAATAGGCTTGTTGAAGCGGGGTGAAATCCCATTCACTTAAGGCTTCATTAAATTCAAAGTTGCCCACGCGGCCTTGCCAACGCTCAGTAGGTACCGTTGACCAGCTTTTCATATACACCAGCTTTCCGTGTAGGCAGTGCAAAACTTCAAGTTTTGCGTGTTCCGCATCGTTATAAATTACTCTCTCAGAGACAATAGCGCCTTCTTCGCAATCTTGGTCAAAAAACACAAAGCCGCGATAGTCGCCGTTTTGTGTAATGGTAACAAGCGATGCATATTCTTTATTCTCTGAAACTTTTCTCATCGCAGGCAAATGGCCCTCCACTTTCTTTATTTGAAGTCCTTGTGACTTATCATGCCACTGCCAACCGGAGCTCCCCATAAACGTAAGCTCAAGGTTTTTATCCTCTACCTGAATTAAAAAGCGAAAGGTATTCCACGATGCTATGGCAATAATGAAAAGCATCGTAGCCCCTGTTATATAGATTAGCGGCTTAGTCATTGTCATCATGCGAAGTAATTTATTTGCTTCTACGTTTTTAAGCGGTCACTAGACCTTTATTGCAAAAAAGTAATGCTGAGCGTGTTCGATGGGTAAAAATACAATTAGCCGCTACTACTCAATCGCTAGAAAACGGTATGGCAAGTTCTTATAACGGTTGTCTCGATTTGACGCTATTGGGTAGCGACTATCGCGTAAACATGAAGCCGCACTGACTGAATTGCTTTATCTTTCCAATTGTCCTGATTGAGTAGGGGCGTATGATTGCTTTGATGGAAATGGATAAACCCATGAGTTAGGGCCATTACTTGGGTGGCTATCGTCATTGCTTTGTCATCTGATGCCTGATTTTTCGGAAGCGCTTTGCACAAGCCTGCCATAGCTTCGACTAATTTTGCTTTAGCAGTGATAGTGTCCTCAGACATCGTGAAAAAAGTGGGCGTGGCACCAAATATCAACTGATAATGTGCGGTGCTAACTTCGGCGTAGCGCAGTATATTCTCGCAGGCATCTAAAACTTTATCGGAAGCCGTATTTCCGCTTGCTCGAAGAATGCTGTCGGTCAGTTCTTCGCACGCTCTTTGACATAAAGCGTTAAGGATACCCTGTTTGCCTTTAAAGTGACTGTAAATGCCGATGGTAGATAAATTAGCGCGCTTTGCAATGTTACGTACGCTCAACGCATCGTACCCTTTTTCAGTAAAGAGTTCTGATGCCGACTGCAGTATTTTTTCTTTGTTTTCCATATGATTTTATCAAGTAGAAGTAATGGTCTATAACGCAGTTATAACTATAGATTAAGAATCGGCGAGTTGCGCAACTGACTGTACTTTTTTATGTTTTTATCGTCTCCAGTACTGCCGAATGCGCAGAGCGTTGTTCAATGCGCTTTGCATTGGCGATGCCATAAGAATAGGGAGATCGCGCTTGGTATGGCTCGGCTTTTCGTTAGTTTTCTATGCTTGCGCTTTTATCGCGTTAGACCAATATTCAATGGGCGCAGGCTTACCAAACAGGAAACCTTGAAAATGTTTAAAGCCCATCTCTTTGAGTACCGACAATTGAGCAGGTGTCTCTACACCCTCTGCGATGGTTTGCATTTCTAAACTCTTAGCGAGATCTAATGTCATCTTGACAATTTTTCGATGCCTTTCAGACGTCTCAACGCGATCAATAAATTCTCTATCAACTTTTATAACGCTAGCCGACATATCTATTAGCTGAGAGAGTGATGCGTGGCCCGTGCCAAAATCATCAATTATGATTGTCGCCCCTACATTAGCTAACGATGTTAAACGCCGTTTTGTTTCATTGTGGCTGGCCAAAACCGAGGTTTCAGTGAGCTCTAATTTTAAGCTCTGGCACAGTTTAGGGCTTTCAGAAAAGCGTCGTAAAAGCTTTTCATAGAAAAGGTCGTTGAGTAGTTCTGGGCCAGATAGGTTGATAGCAACAGGCACTCGCGGCAAGTTCGAAGGCCATGTATCCAGAAGAGAGAGGGTAGCGTCAATAATTTTTTGAGTGAACAGCACTTCCCATTGATTCACTTCTACCAATGGAAGAAACTGATGTGGTTGCAATATTGACCCAGATGACGGTTCTTTCAAACGAGCGAGTACTTCATACCCAATTATCGTTTCGTCTATAGACACTTGAGGCTGCAAATATATTGCAAGGCAGCCATTATCAAGCAGCGCTTTCACTCTGTCCTTTTGCTGAGTATTTTCCCTAATGGACTTCACTGTATTTGCACTAAACGACATATAGGGTAGTAATTCAGTGCTTTGACTCAATGCTATTGAGCAACATTCCGCTGCGGCATCAACACTGACATCTCGACTCACATGATAATGGCCCGCTCGCCATTTTAGCGTATGATCTACCTCGCTGTTGCCCAAATTAATGGCGATAGTAGCGGGTAGTTTACGGTTTAAATAGTGTTCAATGGTGTGTGAAGATAGCTGATTAGCATTAAGGATAATCAAGAACTTAGCGCCAGGGAACTGATAAATCTTTACGTTACTGGCGAATTCATTCTGTAGCAGAGCTGCTACGTTCACGATGAGCTTATTACCTTGGCTATAACCATACTGAAGATTTATTTCACGAAGGTTGGAAAGTTTTAAAAGTATTATGTGGCGATTGAAAATGCTATCGCTAGACTCTGCCTTTTTCCAAAAGTGATGATTCTTCAAGCCTGTAAGCTCATTAAAGTAATGCTTTTCGTACTGTTGCTTTTTGAAAGCATCGAGTTCCATCAGGCTCTTTTTATTAGCAGATAAATCGTGGCAATGAATAAGCTGTTTTTTATGGTGCATTAAACTCGCTGGCTGGATTTCAAACTCTTGCTCTGGATTATCATAAATTGAGGCGGTTTGGTTCACCCCCCGTGTAATAGGAAGCGTTAACGTAAACAAATCTTGAATGTATTCGCTGTTGGGGCGAAATTTTTTGACTAACGCTCTGGCAGCTTTATTTGCTTGTAGAATTCGGCCCTGCTCATCACAAAAGAATGAAGGGGTCCCGCCGTTATTAAATATCTCTTGGTATCCTTTCACCAGTTTATTTAGCTTTCGGCTTTGTAACTGATTATGTTCCGACTGTTTTTCCAACGAGGACATAACACGCAACACAGCCATTGGAACGCAGAAATTAAAGAATAGGAAGAGTAGCGACGCAAGGTAAGTGTGCGTATACGGCAACGTAATATCGATACCAAATAAAGGCGAAAGCTTGACATTGTTTATCAGTAAATAATAAGGAACAAGGTTGAAAAGCATGGCAGCAATAGAGGCTTTTACACCGTACACAACGCGAACAATAATGGGAAGGGTGAAAAGGAAAAGTAAGCCGTATTGGGCTGACGGTAAATCGATAGTAAAAGACATAATGCATAAAGAGGCTGCGAGCACTATCGCAACTAAAAGGGCTGAAGCGATTTTGATGTGTTTTATGCCGACAGCTAAGGCCGTAAAAAGGAATGGAGCAAAACCTATTATTATGTAAAGAACATAATAAAGCTCTTGTACATAGGCAGTATAGGAAGAGTGTAAAACGATGGCAGAGGTGAGAACGACCGCCATGAGTAATATTGAGCGCAGTACGCTAAGCCGCCATATGTTAGCGTCAGTGGTTTTAAGATTTTCTTCGTTTAGGAGAAGATAGTTTTTTATTATTTTCATTGCCCAAGACATCACTATTAACTGCTGAGTGTTGTATTAGCCCAAAGTGAGTGTATTGAGACTAATTCGCATTTACACGTGAGTTAATATAACCGTTTAGCAAAGAGAGTGATAGGCAATAATTAGAAATTAGCTTATTTTTTACAGCGCGTTACGACGGCACACGAAACACTTTCTCTATTAACAAAAAAAGTGTTTCGCTGTTTATAAGGAAGGAGAAATTACACTGCCAAAGTAAACACTTTAGAGTTGCGCTGGAAGTTATATAGCTCTTTTTTCACGGCCGGCAGCGCGCTAATGTCTGCAGGCTCAAAGCCTTGTTCTAAGAACCAGTGTGCGGTAACAGTGGTCAATACAAAAATGCGGTTAATCTCAGCTTCTTTTGCCCGTGCACGCACTTCATCTAAAATCCGTTCTCCACGGTTTTTGCCTCGATAATCTTGATGAGTTGCTACGCAGGCCAGTTCGGCACAGCCGTCTTCCGGGTATAAATACAAGGCAGCACAGGCGATGATCATGCCGTCACGCACGATAACAATAAACTGGTTTATTTCACTTTCTAAGCGCTCACGAGAACGCTTCACTAATACGCCGCTTTCTTCTAGTGGTTTTATTAGTTTTAAGATACCGCCCACATCTTCAATAGTGGCTGCACGCAGTTGTTCATAATGGTGTTCCATTACCAGTGAGCCTGTACCGTCTCGAGTAAACAGTTCTTGTAGCAATGCGCCGTCTTTCTCATAGCTGATACAGTGAGCGCGAGGAACCCCAGCGGCGACGCTGGTGGTAAGGGCGCTTAATACGGTATCTTCTGTGGTAATGTCACCTGCCATGATCAGTTGTTCAAGCTGAGGGCGTTCTATAGTACGAAGCAGTCGACCCTCGCGGTTATAGATGCCATCAAAGTTCGAAAATACGATAAGTTTATCTGCTTTTAAGGCAATTGCCGCTTGGGTAGCTACATCTTCATGGGATAAGTTAAACACTTCTCCCGTTGATGAGTAGCCCATAGGCGAAAGCAGCACAATTGAGCCATCGTTTAAATGATCGTTAATGCCGGTGGTATCGATGCGACGCACTAAACCGGTGTTTTCAAAGTCAACACCGCCTCTTACGCCCATCGGCTTTGCAACAACCAAGTTGCCTGAACACACGCGTATCTGTGAACCGTGCATAGGCGAGTTGGGAAGCCCCATAGTGAGCAGGGCTTCTACCTGAGAGCGCACTGAGCCAGCCGCATCTTTCACGCACTCAAGGGTTTGTTTGTCGGTAATGCGTACGCCACTTTCAAAGCGACCTTCGATGTTGCGAAGGGCAACGCGCTGATCGATTTGGGGGCGGGCACCGTGTACCACAACAACGCGCACGCCCAAGCTGTTAAGCAGGGCAATGTCGTGAATAATATTGGGGAAATTAGGATGTTCAATGGCTTCGCCACCGAACATCAATACGAAGGTTTTTCCCTGGTGAGCATTAATATAGGGCAGTGAACTGCGAAACAGTTTTATGCCGTCATGATGCGCTAATACCATCTAAGCAGTTCCTTGTCGCTACCCTTGCTTATCCAAGTCTTCCAGCTCTTGATACAGTGCTTTCGTCACGGTTTCTTTGCTGGTGCCGCCCAAGATATTGCGTTGGTTAACGCCATACTCTAGCTGTAGTACTGGGTAAACATCATCTTCGATTTTGTCGCAAATTGCTTGCATGTCGCTCAGTGGCAAGTCTTCTATGGCACAGCCTTTTTCGATGGCTTGAAGCACAACGCGCCCTGCAATATCATGACCTGTTCTAAACGGTACACCTTTACCAACCAAGTAATCGGCAAGCTCAGTTGCGTTAGAAAAGCCTTGGGTTGCGGCAACACGGCAGCGTTCTTCGTTAAGCTGCAGCGAGTCAAGCACTTCGCTGGCAATGCACAAACAGATGTGCCACTGATTTACTGTATCGATAGCGCCTTCTTTGTCTTCCTGCATATCTTTATTGTACGCAAGAGGAAGGCCTTTCATGGTAACTAGCAGGGCTTGCAAAGAGCCAAACACACGGCCGCATTTACCGCGCATTAACTCGAGCGCATCAGGGTTTTTCTTCTGTGGCATAAGTGATGAGCCTGAGGTCACGCTATCACCAAGCTGTAAGAATCCCGCTTCACCAGAGTTGTAGAAAATCATGTCTTCGGCAAGACGTGATAAGTGCATCATGCTGGTACTGGCCACAAATAAAAGCTCAAGTACAAAGTCTCGGTCTGACACAGCATCTAAGCTGTTTAGGCATGGTGAATCAAAGCCGAGTTCTTCTGCAATAGCATGGCGGTCCACTGGAAACGTGGTGCCTGCTAGCGCGCCTGAGCCTAAAGGGCACTGGTTCATGCGCACTTTTAAGTCGTCTAGACGACTCAAGTCGCGCTTAAGCATTTCAACATACGCTAAGCACCAGTGTGCAAAGTGAATAGGCTGTGCGCGCTGTAAGTGCGTATAACCGGGAATAATCGCTTCTTGATGACGGCTTGCGGCATTAAGAAGCGACTTAATAACACCTAATACATCACTGCGAAGTGAGGCAATATGTTCTCGTACCCACAGGCGAAAGTCAGTGGCAACCTGATCGTTACGGCTACGCCCCGTGTGAAGCTTACGACCAATGTCACCCAGCTTCTCGATAAGCGCGGCTTCAACGAAGCTGTGAATGTCTTCTTCACTAGACGCGTTAAAGTCTAATTCACCCGCATCAGCCTTGGCTTTCAACTCACTAAGTGCCGCTTCAAGCTGGGCTTGTTCGTCAGTGGTCAATACGCCTGCTTTTTGCAGTGCGCGCGACCAGCTGATAGAGCCTTGAATATCTTGGCTTGCCATAACTTGGTCAAACGGCAGTGAGTCGTTAACCTGTTTAAACATACTACTTGCACCGGATTCAAACCGGCCACCCCACAACGCCATGTGATGCTCCTTAAATGCTGTTCTTACCTAAACGTTACGTTTACTGTTCGCTTTGTTTTTTTAGTGCTTCGATACGACTTGAAAGGCTGAATAGGCGGATAAAGCCTTCAGCGTGCTTCTGGTCGTAAACATCATCAGCACCAAAGGTAGCAAAGTCTTCAGAGTAAAGGCTGTTAGGTGAGCGGCGTTGTGTAACCGTAGCTTGACCTTTGTACAGTTTAACCACGATATCGCCGGTGACTTTCTTGGCAAAGGAAGCGGCACCTGCAAGTAGCGCGTCGTTAAGCGCAGTAAACCAACGGCCATCGTACATGACGTGAGAGAACTCAAGACCAATTTGCTCACGGTACTTAAGGGCTGCTTTGTCTAGCACCATGGTTTCTAGGGCTTTATATGCTTTAAGCAGTACGGTGCCTCCTGGCGTTTCATAACAGCCACGGGACTTCATACCGACAAGGCGGTTTTCAACAATGTCGATGCGTCCGACACCATGGGCCGCTGCTACGGTATTGAGTTTGACCAGCGCTTGATACGGCGATAATGCTTCACCGTCAACATGAGTCAGCTTACCTTCGTCAAACGACAGCGTTACGCGCTCAGGGGTATCCGGTGCATCTTCTGGATCTACCGTTAGCGTCCACACTTGCTTGGTAGGCTCTTGCCATGGATCTTCTAGCTCGCCACCTTCGTGTGAAATGTGCCACGCGTTAGCATCGCGGCTGTAAATTTTTGTGGCTGACGCGGTAGTTGGAATATTGCGCTCAGCTAGATAAGCCAATAAGTCTTCACGGCTTACCATGTCCCACTCGCGCCATGGGGCAATAACGGTAAGATCTGGGGCAAGAGCAGCAAAGGTGCTTTCAAAGCGCACTTGGTCGTTACCTTTACCGGTACAACCGTGGCATAGCGCGTCCGCACCTACTTTACGGGCAATCTCAACTTGCGCTTTGGCGATAACTGGGCGCGCCATTGACGTACCTAATAGGTATTCACCTTCGTAAACCGCACCAGTAGTGATAGTAGGGAAAATGTATTCGCTTACGAATTCTTCTTTCAAATCAACAATGTGGCACTCGCTTGCGCCAGATGCGATAGCTTTTTCGTGAAGACCTTCAAGCTCTTCATCACCTTGGCCTACGTCGGCCGCAAATGCGACAACTTCACAGCCATAGTTTTCTTTTAGCCATGGAATGATGGCTGATGTATCAAGCCCGCCTGAATAGGCCAGCACGATTTTTTTAACGTTTTGCATCTAAGTAGACTCCTTAGGCGCCCGTTTAGGCATTAAGTAATTGAGTAAGGATGGCGTTTTGGCCATGCATTCTATTTTCGGCTTGCTGCATTAATAGCGACTTGTCGCTATCAATTAACGAGCCTGTAATTTCTAAATCGCGATGGGCAGGTTGGCAATGCATTACGTAACGTGCACCGGTTGCCTCCATCAGCGCTTCATTTACCTGATAAGGCATGAATTTTTCTTTGATCACTTCAAGTGGCGTGTCGTCACCCATTGAAAGCCATGTATCGGCATAAATAACGTCTGCACCATTAGCGGCACTAAGATCTGTACTTTCAACAATCGATACGCCCGTTTTCTCCGCTATCGCTTTCGCTTGCGCCACAATTTCCGGTACGGCTTCATGACCTTCTGGCGTCACTACAACTTGGTTGCAACCTAGAAGCGCGCCAACAATTAACAGCGAATGGGTGACATTATTGCCGTCGCCTACATAAGCCATGGTAAGACCTTCGGTTTTGCCAAATCGCTCAAACATCGTGAGGTAGTCGGCAAGGCCTTGGCACGGGTGGTATTTATCACACAGAGCATTAATAACAGGCACGTTGGCTGCCTTAGAAAAGGTTTCAAGAGTGCTATGAGAAAACACACGAGCCACAATTGCATCAGCCCAACACGCTAGGTTAGCCGCAGTATCTACAGCGTCTTCACGACCAGCCAATTTACCTGACTGCACATCTAAATACACCATATGGCCGCCAAGCTTGTTAATACCAATATCAAAGCTTACGCGGGTGCGCAGAGACGGCTTTTCAAACAGGGCAACAATGGATTTTCCCGCTAGCACGTTACTGTAACTTGCGGGAGCTTGTTTAATTTCTACAGCCAATTGCAGCAAGTTTTTCATTGCGTCGGGTGTCCAGTCTGCAAAGGTGAGTAGGTCCTGTTTCATTGTACTTCTCCGGCATTGCCTTTTATTAAGTCCGTGTTTGTTGACTTTGTATTTGTCAGGGCTGAGGGCAGTATTTGCGTGCCCGTTTTCTTATTTAAAATGTCGTTGATATCGGCGGCCCAACTCGCGATGTAAACCGCGCGATCTAGGCTTTCAGCAGACGCCAGTGCGGCATCTACTTTCACTTTCATTCCGTCGGTGATCACGCCTTCATCTGCGTACTTCGATATGCTTGCAGCGTTAAGTTCGCTAATTAGCAATTTGTCACCGTCTAGCACACCGTCAACATTGGAAAGAAGTAAAAGCTCAGCATTAAGAAGTTCTGCGATAACCGTAGCGGCCTGATCGGCATTGACATTCAGCAGCCTGCCTTGCGGGCTAGAGCCAATAGAACTGATAATCGGCAGCGTTGATTGAGCTAACACGCTTTTTAGAAACGATGCATCTGCTGTTGACGGCACGCCAACGGCGCCATACTGGTCAGCCAATGGCTCGCACACCACCATATTGCCGTCTAGTAACGATAAACCAACTGGAGTAATACCAGCAGCAAGCGCCGCTGCGCAAAGCTGTTTGTTTGCAGAGCCTGCGAGTGCACCGCAGATGTAGGGCATGTGCTCATCCGGTGTAACCCGAAGGCCATCAATTTTTGTACTTTGTAAACCAAGACTGGCCATAAGTGTTTCCACTAATGGACCACCGCCATGCACGACAACAACGGGGCGTGTGGCTTGTACGTCTTTAACGCTTAGAAATAAACGGGTCATTGCCGCTGCATCGTCAAGCAATGCACCGCCAACTTTAATTACAATTGGTGAAACACTCATAGCACTAACCCTGTCTCTACTGGTTGTTTCGTCATTATATTAAGGCACTGAATAGCCTGAGAGGCTGCACCTTTCATTACGTTATCTATTGCTGCTGTTACCACTGCGTATCCAGACGCTTCGTCTAGCTTCCAATGAAGATCAACAAATGGAGTATGAGCAACGTCGTCAATTTTTGGAAAACTCTTGCGCAAACGCACAATAGGCTTATCAGCATAGGCGTCAGTGTACGCTTGTTCAAGTTGCTCGCTGGTGGTACCAGCTTTAACTTTCACGGTCACGGTTGCCAATATCCCGCGTTTAAAATTACCTAAGTGCGGCGTAAAAATAACAGGCGTACCTAAGTAAGCTTCAATTTCAGGGGTATGACGGTGGCCGAGCACGCCATAGGCCTGCAGGCTCACCTCAAAAAAGCTGGTAGTTAGGCTTGCTTTTCGGCCTGCACCCGATACACCAGACACGGCGTTAATTACAGGGCGCACGCTGTCATCCAGCAAATTATGGGTCGCAAGGGGTTTAAGCGCACTAAGACTCGCCGTGGGATAACAACCCGGCACAGCTATAACGTCTGCGTTTGCGATCTGCTCTTCGTGCCATTCGGCAAGACCATACACAGCCTGAGCCAAGCTTTGTCCCTGCGTATGAGGAAAACCATAAAATTGCTCGAAGACTTGGGTGTCTTTTAGCCTAAACGCGCCCGATAAATCGAGCACTTTAGCTTTACCTGAAGACAAGATAGGCATCCAGTCGTGGCTGGCCTCGTGAGGCGTAGCCAGAAAAATAAAGTCGACGCCATTGGCCATTTCTTTAAGCGCTGCGTCTGAAATAGGCGTAAGCGTGGCGTTCACGTGAGCCAAGTTGCCGTGAAGCTCAGCAATATTTCTACCAGCATCGCTACTATTTTCAGATACATAAGTACCAGCCAACGCGAGTTTAGGGTGTTGAATAACCAACTGAACAAGTTGTGCCCCTGTGTAACCACTGGCACCAATAATTGAAACGCTGTACATAATTTAAAAATTCAATAAAAGGAGAAAAAAATCACTTTTTACCTTTGTAAACTGGTTTGGCGAATATCCTTGCCCAACCGCGACCACATTACAAAGGTAAAAAGTGTGCTACCGAATAAGCATAGATGTGCACACGCATCGTCGTGCGCTATGCAGGGAGTAGCCAGCCAGGGGAGAGGTAAACTCTTTATCGCTGTTAGTGGTTGAACCAACAACGCGAGTTGGTTGTGTCATCATCAATTCCTATCGTGTTACAACCCACATTTTCGGGTTGGATGCTTTAACCGTTGACTAGTTTAACGTTATTGAATTTTTATTCAATAAAAATGTATAAATATTTTGTTTTTATTGTTTATTTGATTTGCTATTAACAATTTCAGCAATAATACCTCTATAGTTATGACAGTCTGTTGACAACGTTTGCAAGAGAACTGAATATTTATACCAGTCCGCACAATCAATGAGCGTATAAACGTTTCGTTTGTTTACGTTGAGTTTTTAGCTATGCATTTAGCTAAACTATTGAACTTGCTATGAGTGGATGGCGTGACAAAGACGGGCTGAGAATTTTTTTTGGGATAAATGGAAATCAAATGGGCAAATTAACCTTGGCGCTTGTCGCGCATGATCATAAAAAACCTGAATTGCTAGCATGGGTTAAGCAGCACATTGATGTGTTAAAACAGTGCAATTTAGTTGGTACAGGAACCACAGGCGGTTTGATTGCCAGCGAAACCGGACTAGAAGTCACACGCTATAAAAGTGGCCCACTTGGCGGTGATCAGCAAATAGGAGCGCTTATTGCTGAAAACAAGTTAGATGCACTTTTCTTCTTTTGGGATCCGCTGAATCCAGCCCCTCACGACCCTGACGTGAAAGCGCTGTTGCGTCTGTGTTCGGTATGGAATGTACCGGTGGCCTGCACACCAGCAACAGCTGATCTGATAATAACGTCGCCGCTTTTCTTGTCACCAGACTACAAGCCGGTAAAACCGAATTTTTAGCGTCGGCGTTCATCTCAAACTGGGTCGCAACAACTATGATTGACGAAACGGAATTTGTTTGAAAACCAGCGATAAAAAAGGCTGGCAAAGGCCAGCCTTTAGTACAGTGAGTTGGGGTATTATTGACTGTTATGAACGCAGTAAATCACGCAGTTTTCTAGCATCTTCACGCTGTGCTTTTAACTCAGCTTGCTGCTGGGGCGTGAGTATGGCAAACATGGCTTGGCGCTGTTTGGCTTTCTCTACTCCAGCACTGACAAGGCGATCTTTGTATTGAGCGATAAGCGCGTTCCACGCGTCTTGTGAGAAAGACGAGCTCCTAATGAGGTCGCGTTGGGCATCCTTGAAGCTACGAAGTGTTTCTCTATTCGCTTTCGATGTTTCCTTGAATGATTCACGAAGCTCAGCAAGATAGGCCAGTTGATCATCGGTCAGCGCTATGCCTCTAAACGGCATACTATTGCGCTCGTGTTCTTTGCCGCTGCTTTCACCTTTTCCGTGACCGTGGAATTTTTTGCTTTTGCCCTCGCTATTCATACGTTTCGCAAATTGTGATTTTTGCTCGTCAGATGCGTCGCGACGCTTATTGCCTCTCGCTGCTTTTTTTTCTTCCCTACTTTTCTCTCGCGCTACCACTTTGGCTTGCTGCTCTTCATTTAGCACGTTAAAAATATCGTGGCGCAGTTGCGCCAGCGCAAAATGTTTCGACTCACGGTTTTCAATTTGAGAGTGAACAAAGGTACTGATTTGGCTTTCAGTGGCGTTCTCAAAATCGAAGTTTGGCTTCTCAAAAGCACCGCGCTCAGGTCGAGGGTGAGCGTCTTTGAAGGCACTCACGAGTGTTTTTATCTCTTCACGCTGGAGGTCACTTAATTCAAGGCCGCGAAGGTGTTTAACCATTTCTTTAA
Organism: Alteromonas sp. KUL106; assembly: GCF_009811415.1. Lineage (GTDB taxonomy): Bacteria > Pseudomonadota > Gammaproteobacteria > Enterobacterales > Alteromonadaceae > Alteromonas. Next base: position 100,886 of record NZ_BLIG01000037.1, read on the forward strand.
TCGGTTCGTGGTGACGCATACCAAGGCCCGAAGGCTTGGCCCACGTAAGGCCACTTAAGCTAATCGCCGCTACCGTTGCACTAGCAATTAATAACTTTTTCATTATCGTCTCCTTGTTGTTCGGACACGATAATAGTAGCGCTCATCAAAAAGAAAGCTGTCAACACACTGTAAAGCTTATGTAAAGGTGATGCCGTTTCGTGATGGTAACGGTCTGAAAAGATATAGTATGCGTTTGAATATGGCTTTCGATAACTCTTGAAAGACTCGCTTCAAGCGTGGGTTGAAGTTTATTTCGTTTACAGGCACTTTCATGAATCTAGCAGCTAAAGAGTTTAATACCATGAGTTCAGATTTTCACTTGCAGTCTATCCTTGTTATTGATGATGACCTTGAGTTAACCGACATGCTTTCTACTTACTTGTCGGGTATGGGCTATCAGGTACAGGTGCAAAATGATGGATATGATGGCTTGTCGGAGGCTGTATCAGGGCGTCATTACGACCTTATCCTTCTGGATGTGATGATGCCTAAAATGGACGGCTTTGATGTATTGAAAAAGCTCAGAGCAAGCCACAGCACACCGGTGCTTATGCTTACCGCACGAGGCGATGATTACGACCGCATTTTAGGCCTTGAAATGGGCGCGGATGATTATTTGCCTAAACCATTTAATCACAGAGAATTGGTGGCCCGCATAAAAGCCATTGTTCGTCGTCATAACCTGTCAGCGTCGGGAGGGGCTGTTGAGCAAGACTTATATGTAAATGGCGTTTTCTTAAGCCCGAGTAGCCAACTGGCCAAAGTAGACGATGTAGAGTTAACCCTCACCACGACAGAGTTTTTAATTTTACGTCTGCTTATGCTCAATGCTGCGCAGCGAGTGACCAAAGAAGAAATAAGTTTAAAGGTACTCGGTAAGCCGCTACAAGCGTTTGACAGAAGTATTGATATGCATGTGAGTAATTTACGCAAGAAAATCAGTGCAGTGGCCGTTGATGAAAAAATCAAAACCATTCGAGGGGTAGGGTATATGTTAATTGTTGGAAACCGATAATGGTAAAAATCTTACGCAGTTTAAACCCTACACGAGCTATTATGGGCCGGCTGTTTCTTTGGTTTTGGGCGACCTTTATGGTTACCTCACTTTTGGCGATATGGGGAAGTCGTCTTTTTTTCGAAGATCTTCAAGTTGTGCAAATAAAGCCCCGTGAAGTTGCTGATTTAAATCAGGCCATTGAACGCATGGAACGTGAGCGTTTTCAAAATATGCCATTCGAGGAAGCGCTGGATCGAAGTTCACGGGGAATAAGAGGAAGGCTCATTGCGATCGATGTGTTGGATAATCGTTTAATTTCAGGCGGGGGACCACCACTGCGTAATAACGACAAAGACGATTTGTTACGTTTAATAGGCCAAACGTCACCTATTGCTGTTGAGCGCGGGGCGTTTAAAATTATAGGCCCTTTATTCTTTGAACGTAATGGCAAGCGATATGCACTTTTCTCAGTAAAGTTTGATATGCCTGAGAAGAGAACGCCTCCTGTATTACTTTTTCTGTCTATCGCTGTTATTACCACTATTCTCTTAAGCTGGCTGTTTGCTAAGTCACTCACAACGCCTATCTTGCATATTCAAAGCTCGGCAAGGCGCATTGCGGGTGGAGACTGGCAATCTCGAGTGGGCAGCGCTGCGAGGCGTCAGGATGAGCTAGGGCAACTCGCTCGCGACTTTAACAAAATGGCAGAACAGTTAGAGACGATGTGGGGGGCGCAAAAGCGACTGTTGGCCGATGTATCCCACGAGCTGCGTTCGCCGCTTGCTCGCCTGCAGATGGCGTTAGGCCTTGCTTATCAGCAAAATGTAGACCCTGATACGTTATCACGGGTTGAGCGAGAAGCTGACCGCATGGAAGCACTCATTGCGCAGTTGCTCACCTTAAGCCGCGCTGAATCTGGTGAGGCAACTATCCAAAAGCAAGCATTAACGCTTGTGCTAAACGATGTGCTCACCGATGCGAACTTTGAAGCGGCTAACAGAAACAAGCAGTTACAAATAGACGAAATACCTAAAATGACCGTACTTATTGACAGTATGATGTTTTGTCGCGCCGTTGAGAATGTTCTGCGCAACGCCATCCGCCATAGTAAGTTCATGACACATATATCGTTTAGCGAAAATAATAAGCACTGGTGTATTCATATCACAGACGATGGTGATGGGCTCACGGCTGAAGAATGCGAACGGATATTTTCCCCATTTTATCGCGCAACCCTTGCTCGGGAACGAGAGTCCGGCGGTGTCGGCCTGGGTTTATCCATTGCAAAAGCGGCAGTTGAGTTGCATCATGGGCGCATTATTGCTGAACCTGCTGAGCGCGGTGGGCTGCGTGTTACCTTGTCTTTTCCAAAGTCTTTAGATGATGAATGACAGGGACAATGGCCATCTATGAGCGCGCCGTGATTGTATAAAGGATATTTATGAACTGGACGCTTACGTCTGAAAATAACTTAGCAAGCACCTTTGCCTCACATATCAATCCTTTTTGGCTCGACCGTGTTACTGAGGGGCATTTCCTTGGCAAAGGAAACATTAAGGTGCGTTTCGCTCACTGCATTCCCGAATCGCCGAGGGCAACCATTGTTATTTGCTCGGGGCGCATTGAATCGTATCTGAAATACAAAGAGTTTATTTACGATTTATATCAAAATGGCTTTGCCGTATTTATCTTAGATCATAGAGGGCAGGGCCTGTCAGATAGAATGACAAGCGATCCACAGCACGGCTACGTTGAGCATTTTGATGACTATGTTGACGACTTCGTCATGTTTGTAGACTCAATCGTTAAGCCTTTGCAGCAAGGACCTTTGTTTTTGGTTTGTCATTCAATGGGGGGAGCGATTGGCGCGCTTACATTATTGCGTCTGCCTAATCTGTTTTCCAAAGCAGTACTTGCCTCTCCAATGTTTGGTATAAAACCTTCGTTACCAAATTGGTTAGCAAACGGTTTAATTCGCACAGGCCTCGCCGTTAACAGGATGGCAAAGAAAGACGCCGGTTACTTTTTTGGCCAAACCCCGTATATCGCGTTTCCTTTTTCATTGAATAAGCTCACCCACAGCAAAACACGCTATGCGTTATTTCGAGAGCTCTATGATGAAGAGCAAGATATCCAGCTTGGCGGCGTAACCACAGAGTGGCTAGCCGCCGCGCACCAAGCAATGAACAAGATTGAAAGTAGTGCGCGAGCCATAACAACACCAACGCTAGTGTTAAGCGCAGATGATGACGCAATAATAGATAACAAACGCCAGCGCCGTGTTGCGCAACAGATGCCAAATGCCACATTAGAAATTGTGCCTCGAGCGTATCATGAGCTGTTTACAGAGTCTGACGAAATTCGTGAGCGTTCGCTTTCTCGTATTCTCGACTTTTTGGCAAATGAGCAGGACCTGTAGTTCTTGCGTGCATCGTCGCCTCAGACTCAGACGAGTAAATTAGCTGCTGCTCGCTAAGCGTTTAAGGCCGCTTTTTTATGTTCACTCGTTATAAAAAGCGGGTGTAAAGGTGATGAATCGCAGTGTTTCGTTATAAAATAAACCGGTTATCAATTATTAAGGTAGTTTAGTAAAGCATGCTCGATATCGTACTTTATCAGCCAGAGATTCCGCCGAATACTGGAAATATCATCCGTTTATGCGCAAACAGTGGCTTCACCTTACACCTGATTGAACCTTTAGGGTTTGAATGGGACGACAAGCGGGTACGTCGCGCTGGCTTAGACTATCACGAATTTGCACACGTCAAGCGCCACGCGAGTTTAGACGCATACCTTGAAGAGGCGAAACCTAAGCGTGTCTTTGCTTGCACAACGAAGGGGAAAGCGTTTCATAGCGATGTAGCGTATCAAAAAGGCGATGCGCTTATCTTTGGGCCAGAAACGCGAGGTTTACCGGATGACTACATTCAATCTCTTCCTCCCGAGCAGCGTGTTCGCATTCCTATGTTGCCAGACAGTCGCAGTATGAACTTGTCTAATGCGGTCTCTGTGTTCGTGTACGAAAGCTGGCGTCAGATGGGATATGAAGGAGCGCGCTAGCGGCTTTGAAACCATCGTTTTTCTCTACGACTTGTCATCAGGGACTCATGTTACTTAACGTAAAGACTTCGTAAAGCGCCAGAGAGTCAGCTTTCGTTCAGCTTCACTCATTAATATAGCCTGTGAACATGTACAAATGAGTTAGGAGTAGCACTATGAAACGCATGACACTGGGTATTATTACTGGCGTTTGTTTACTGGTTGCGGGGCAAGCAAGCGCGCATTCGGGTCATCATTCTCACGCTCAAAGAGGAATAAGTGACGGTGTGACGGTGATTACGCAGCCTGTTCGCGCTCTCGTCGATGTAGCAATTAGCATTCCTGAAATTGGGCTTTACGTTAACGTGTTACCCGGCGCGCATAGGGTTGAGGTTATCGATAATCATCGTTACTACGTTGCCAATGATCATTATTATCGAAAACATGGCAACCGTTATGTGGTGGTCGACTCACCCTACAAAAAGGCGAAAAAAGTTAAACGGCATAAACGCAATCATCAAAGCTACAGGGACAATTCAAAAGTTATTGTGGTGAGGGAAGGTCGCTAATTGCTCGCTGAATTAGCAAGATAAAAAAGAAGCGTAATTTGATTACGCTTCTTTTTTGAGATCTCGACCAAGCAGGGTTAAAGCCGCTTCTTTAGGTGATTTACCATGATAAAGCACAGCGTATATCTGTTCACAAATCGGCATTTCTACGCCCACTTTTTCAGATAATACATGCACTTCTTCCGTATTGCGGTACCCTTCAACAACCTGACCAATTTCTTCCATGGCTACATCTACGCTTTTACCTTGGCCTAATGCCAAACCAAAGCGACGATTGCGCGATTGATTGTCTGTGCAGGTTAATACTAAATCACCAAGGCCCGCCATACCCATAAACGTTTCTGGGTTTGCACCTAGCTTCACCCCCAAACGAGTGAGTTCTGCTAAGCCTCGGGTGATCAAAGCAGTACGCGCATTCGCACCAAAACCAAGGCCATCTGCCAAGCCTGCGCCAATCGCGATGACGTTTTTGACCGCGCCGCCTAGTTGAACACCAGTGAAATCAGCGTTTTTGTAAACGCGGAACGACTTTGCGCAGTGGAGCTTTTCCGCAAACTCGTCGCTTAGCGTATCGTCTGTGGAAGAGAGTGAAATAGCGGTAGGTAAACCGGCCACCATTTCTTTAGCAAAGGTGGGGCCCGATAACACGGCTAGGGGGTAATCGGTTCCCAATATTTCCTCTGCTACATCACGCAGCAAACGACCGGTTTTGGGTTCAAGCCCTTTGGTCGCCCAAATAATACGATGATGCGGTTTAAGTAAAGGCTTTAAGCTGTGAAGCATTGTCGAAAATGCATGACTAGGGACAACGACTAGAATGTCTTTGCTAGCCGCTACCACTTCTTCAAGATTGGCATTGACCACTAACGCATCGGGAAACGTTGCGCCTGGAAGGTAACGGGCATTTTCTCGGCTCGCATCCATTTCAGCAATGTGATTTTCATCACGCCCCCAAAGGAGCGTTGGGTTGCCGTTTCTGGCCAGACAAAAAGCAAGGGCGGTGCCGTAAGACCCCGCCCCTAATACTGAAACTGGTGCTGAAACCTGATTCGACTTCATGTTCACCTAATTAGGCGTCCATCTTTGGCGCTTCGCCTTGCGCTTGCTGTGCACGTTTTTGAACGTAAGCGGCAAAAATAGCGTCAAAGTTTACAGGTGCTAAGTTAAGTGGAGGGAAAGTTCCACGGTTAACCAAGTTAGAAATCGCTTCACGCGCATACGGGAAAAGCATGTTCGGGCAGAACGAACCTAACGTGTGTGCTTTGTTCTGGTCAGGCATTTCACCAATGGCAAATATACCTGCTTGTTGAACTTCACAAAGGAACGCGGTCTCTTCACCTAGCGTCGCCGTTACGGTTACTGAAAGCACAACTTCAAATACATTCTCGTCTAGCTTGTTCGTGCTAGTGTCGATATCAAGTTTAATTTCTGGCTTCCACTCTTTTGTGAATATAGCCGGTGCGTTTGGAGATTCAAAAGAGATGTCTTTTGTATAGATACGCTGAACATTGAACTGAGCACCCTGCTGTGCCTGTGCGCCTGTTGCTTCACCGTTGTTTGTCTGATTTTCGTCAGCCATGGTATTTCCTATTTAATTGTCGTTTTAATTTAATGTAGTGCGTTGCTGTATGCGCTGACGCTTACGCTAAACCTAACATGGGGTTTAGTTTGCTTTGGGCTTCTAACGCCATCATATCATCACAGCCACCAATGTGCTGGTCGTCTATGAAAATTTGCGGAACAGTCCAGCCGCCGTTAGCGCGCTCGATCATTTCGTCGCGAAGTTCAGGCTTTACATCTATCGGATATTCAATAAATTCTACACCTTTTTGCGTTAACAGTGCTTTTGCACGGTGGCAATAAGGACAATGTCCCTTGGTGTAAAGTTCTACTTTGCTCATAAAGGTTACCTGTTATTTAGAAACGGGAAGGCTGGCGCTTTGCCATGCGTTCATTCCGCCTTTTAATACATTCACATTAGCGAAGCCATCTTTCTGCATCGCATTTGCCGTACCACGAGCCTGATTACCCATAGCGCATACTACGATAATGGGTGTGTCTTTACTGTTTTCAAGTTTCTTGAAGTTTTTCTCACGCAACTCTTCAGGTTTAATTTGTCTGGCTCCTAAAATGTGACCAGCCTTAAACTCTTTTGCGGGGCGTATGTCTAACACTATTGCATCATTTTTGTTTATTAAAAGTGTTGCTTCGTGTGTACTTAATTCTTTAACTGGCGATGTCCATGCGCTGATATAGCTAAATATCAACATCGCCACAAGTGCAACCCAAATACCAGCAAGAATAAAATTGTTGCTAGCAAATTCAATTAGTTGATCCATTACCTCTAACCCTGTCTACAGACCATGAAAAGTGTGCAAAGTATATAGAAAACTGGGCGAGAAACCAGCCTACCTTCGCGTAAGATGCGTGTAAGACCTAATGTATCTTTGGCAAATACTTTAGATGATTGATATTACGAATAAATTGCACTGGGCTTATGGATAGTCGTCAGATACACTTGATTTGAGTATTAGCAGCAATGATGGACATTCGGTATTTCATTATTGACTTTTAGTTGAGGTTCTAAGCGCACGTTATGTCAGCACGGTCATTACTTTCAATCATTGGGTGCATCATAGCCCTTTTTATTCTGCCGATTGGAAGCGGTGCTCATGCACAGTTAAATACTGCAACAGCGCAAAAAGAGAAGCTGGCTGAACTTCAGGCTGAACTTCGCGCTCGCCAACAGGTACTAGAAAATAACAAGGCCAGTGCTCAGGAACTCGAGAATGTTCTAAAAAAATCGGAGCTTGAGATTGCAAAAGTAGCGAAGGCTTTGTCTACCACACGACAGGCGCTTCAAAACGTTGAGCAAGAGCAAAGTAAACTTGAAGAAGAGCAGGAAGGCCTGAAAGCCGCGATTCGAAATCAGCAGTCGTTGTTGTCCAGTCAGCTTAAAAGCGCATTTATGGCAGGGCATTACGACTATGCGAAAATGTTATTCTATCAAGATGATGCTCGCACATTTGAACGAATAATTACCTATTATCAATACGTTGCAAAAGCCCGCCAAGAGGAAATTGAAAGTTTTAGAAGTAACGTAGCGCGATTAGAAGAAGTGAACGCCGAACTTGATGAAAAGGCTCAGTCGCTTTTAGCGCTTAGAGAAGAACAGGAAGGCCAGCGTGCTGTTTTAATCACGCGTCAGGACGATAGGAAGACCACGCTTAAAAAGATAAACAAAACTATTGCGTCTGAAAATCAGAAAATTGCGTCATTGCAGGCTGACGAGCAAGCGCTCAAAGAGGCTATTGAAGCTGCGCAAATTGCTGCAGAACGGGCTGCGCGTGAGGCCGAGGTCAGCATGAACGGACTGGTCAAATTAAAGGGTAAAATGAGCGCTCCGGTAAAAGGCAGGATCCGCAATCTTTTTGGAAGCCGTCGCCAGGGACAGGTCTCGTGGAAAGGCATCGTAATTGATGGCGCAGAAGGCGACCCGGTGAATAGTATTGCGCCAGGTAGGGTATTATATGCGGATTGGCTTCGCGGGTTCGGTTTGGTTGCTATCGTTGATCACGGCGAAGGCTACATGAGCGTTTACGGCCACAACCAAGCCTTACTTAAACAAGCTGGAGATGATGTAAGGCAAGGTGAACGCATCGCTCTTGTCGGGCGAAGCGGAGGTCAGGAATATCCTAATCTCTACTTTGAAATTCGCCACAAAGGTAAAGCACTTAATCCAAGAGCTTGGTTAGACTAGGGCGTGTTGATCTTTGCTGCAAAAATGCACAGAAAAGACCAATACGGCCTGATTTTGCTATTTAAGAATATCCTCAAACTAAGTTGAAACTGAGTCAGTTGTTGGTATTCTAGAAAAAACACAGCATTGTGTAGTGTGCGCTTAAATAATAATGATGAAAAACGGATGTGACTTAGATGCTTTTGCGTCTGCTAATGCCTTGTTTAATCTTTGTTTTATGCGGGCTAGTTAGCCCTAAAGTAAAAGCAAAGTCAGACATAATCATAATTTTAGATGACCTGGGTTACAGGCCGTCCGATGTCGCTGCTTTCTCTCTTCCTAAAGAAATTACATTCTCTATTCTTCCGCAAACACCTTTAGCGTCTGAAATTGCGCAACGCGCCGATAAAGAGGGCAGAGCTGTCATGCTGCACATGCCTATGCAAGCGCAAAACGGAAAGAATATGGGGCCCCTCGGACTAACCACTGATATGTTCGCAGGAGCCATTACTCATAACCTGCGAAAAGCGATAAAAAGTGTGCCTAACGCCGTGGGCGTTAATAATCATATGGGAAGCGCATTCACTGGGCAGCCAAAAGCCATGGAAGCGCTTTTAAAAGAAGTGAAGCGGCAAGGGTTATTTTTTGTAGATAGTCGGACTACGGTACTCACTAAAGGTGAAGAAATAGCTGAGCGACTTGGTGTACCTAACGCTAGCCGACAGGTTTTTCTGGATCATAAGCTAGAGCCAGCATTTTTGCTTAAGCAGTTTAACCAGATGAAACGCATTGCCAAAAAGAATGGGCACGTTGTGGTTATCGGTCACCCTCATCCAGAAACCGTCGATTTCTTGAAAACCTATTTACCCTCACTTGAAAAAGAAGGCTTCACCCTAACCTCGGTGGCCGACTACTTCTCACATGCACCTAAAGTGGCCAAACAGTTTCCGCAAAAATATGTGGATACTGCAGCGCTGTTTGACGCTGTAAGTACTGAAAGTGGTCAGGTTGAGGAGCAAGGCGAGACATCGTCGTTAAACACTGAGCTTGCAGAGAGTGTGACTTCAAAAGGTACGTCAGTGGCATTGATTGTGAGCCCAGACGCTTAGCACTTCAGTCTTATTCCTCCCCAATTAGTCTATTTTAATCTCGTTAAGATCAAAATTTAATGCGGGAACGTTTCGTATTTTTAAGAGTCTGTTATAATATAACGTCTCTGGCGATTTTATCGCGAACAAATTATTGAATGGTGGTAATTAGAGTAATGACTCCAATTGACGAGAATCCAACAAAACTAGACAAACTTGGCATTTGGGTGTCGAGTTTGTGTGCGCTGCATTGTCTCGCGCTGCCTGTTTTGGTGCCTCTACTACCGCTCATTGGCTCAAGCTTTTTTGCACAAGTGTGGTTCGAACGAACTATTCTCACCTTTTCTCTGATTGTTGGGTCCGTCGCTTTGCTGAGTGGCGCTATTCGTTACCACGGCAAATACTACCCACTCGCATTGCTATTCACAGGTGGTGCTATCTACTGGCATAAAGATATTTTTGGGCATCACTATGAGCCCTTTACCATAGCTATTGGTGCATTCTTAATCGTAGCAGGGCACTGGGTAAATATGCGTTTGTGTAGGCAGTGTAAGTGCTGTAAGCGCACCGTTTTTTCGGAACACCTGTCTACTGAACTCAAATAATCAGTGCCCGTTGTTTATAAATAAAAAACGAGCCAACGGCTCGTTTTTCTTATTTGTCGGCGCTTGTCCTAGAACAGTACTTTACGAGCCGTATCAGGTACATTGGTAAATATACCTGTCACACCCCATTCCCTAAGCATTAGCATGTCTCTGGGCTCGTCAACGGTATAAACGAAAACGTCAAATCCATCTTGTTGGGCTGTTTTAACAAACTGCTTATCAACCGCATCTAACGCTATATTTACCGAATATGCGTTAAGCGTTCTTGCGCTTGCTGTACAGTCTAGTTCGTAACTGGCAGACAAGGCACCAATCTTTATTTCCGGCCACTGGTGTGTAATAGCCTGTAACCAATGATGGTTGAACGACGAGATAAGAAGCTTATCAATACTAATGCCGCTTTCCTGCACCGCCGTTTTAACGTCTTTAACCCAGCTATCAACGTCATGTAAATGTTTAATTTCAATATTGCACCATTTATCACACGGGACACAGTCAAGCGTTTCAGTCAGGGTTGGTATATGTTCTCCCTCACCGATGTCCATTTTTTTTAGCGCTTCCCATGTCACGTCCAACAAATAGCCTGGCTCGCGGGCTCTGCGCGCAAGCGTTCTATCGTGAAACACAATAATGCCACTTTCGTGCTGATAGGTATCAAATTCAATGCCGTCAGCATTTTGTTTAAAGGCAAGATTAAACGCTTTGATTGAGTTTTCGGGGGCGACTTTACTGGCCCCACGGTGCGCAAAAATTAGCATAGGTAACACTATCCTTACGTGTAATATCGAGCGCTACGAATTATTAGCGTTGTGCAACTTATGGGTGTTGAGCGTTTCATAAATTGATGCTGACGTTATAAGTATTCCGCCAATCAACGCACTCCATCCGGGCTTTTCATTTAGCAAAATTATTGCGAGAAAAACGCCATAGAGTGGCTGCATACAAGCAATAAGAGAAAACGTTTTTGCCCTAAGGTGTCGAAGACTTGCGGCAATTAATGCATGAGGAAGGGCAGTGAAAACCGTACCCAATAGTATTAGCATTATCCACGCGTCAACTGAAGCAGAGGCAATGGCTTCACTTCCTACCGGTAACATTAATACACTGATAACCAGTGTCTGCCATGCCATAGCCTGCGCGCCGCTGTAGTGCTTGAAATGCTTGCGATGAATCAAATTTCTAAACGAATACAACACGGCCGAAGCAATACCGATTAACACACCAAGAGTCACATCATTTTCCAGTGACGTTTCAGGCACGATTAAATAGACGCCAATGACCACAGTAAGGGTAGAAACGATGTCTTGCCAAACCAGCCTTACACGTTCGAAAAAGGGCTCGATAAGTACCGTGATAACGGGAAATGTAAACAAGGCAATCATGCCAACAGACACGCCGGCATACTGCATAGCGGCAAAATAGGTGACCCAATGCAGCGCCATTATCACGCCTAAGCCAAGGGCAACGCCGTAGTCTTTTCTGGAATTTAGCTTTATTTTGTTCTTTGCCAGCTTCAAAAAGGCAAATAACGCTATGCAGGCAAATACCGACCGAACAAGAGTAATGTCACTGGCACTAAGTGGTACAAGCCGAGAGAAAAGGGCGGTACCACCAAGTAAAATTACCGTGAAATGAAGTGATATCAGGCTTTTTTTAACAGCATCCATAAGTTAGCTGTCAGCGCCCTCTGACGGATTCTCATTATCTTCTTCAATGCCCGTTTCATCTGCGGCTAGCTCCGTTGACTTTAGCGCCATGGGTTCGCCAAGACGAGTGACCATACCAGGAGCAAGATCTTCAAAGTCAATCATGTCTTTTTCGAAACATACCACAATGGTAGAGCCTAGTTTAAAGCGGCCAAGTTCAGCTCCCTTCTTTAGAAAAACCGCTGCTTCGCTGTCTTTTTCATACGACCAGTGCTGAACATTTTTGCCAGCAGGTGGGGTAACCGTACCTGCCCAAACAGTCTCGATGCTTGCCACAATAGTCGCGCCAACAAGTACCATCGCCATTTTGCCTACAGGGGTGTCGAACAGCGCTACTACACGTTCATTACGTGCAAACAGACCCGGAATATTTTGTGCTGTAAGTGGGTTTACCGAAAACAGTTCGCCTGGCACATACAACATGTCAGTAAGCGTGCCTTCAACAGGCATATGAATTCTGTGATAGTCGCGAGGGGCAAGATAAATCGTAGCAAATTTACCATTTTTAAACGGCGCAGCTACGTCAGGCTTTCCGCCTAATAATGTGGTCAGGCTAAAGTCGTGCCCCTTCGCTTGAAAAATGCTGTCGCTATGAATGTCGCCAAATTGGCTTACTGTTCCGTCAACGGCGTGGATAAGTACGTCATCGTTTTCATCAATAGTTCGCGCTTCAGGTTTAAGCGGGCGCGTGAAGAATTTATTAAAGCTGCGATAATGCTCTGGTTTTTCATGCAGCGCTTCAGTCATATCAACATTGTATTGCTTGATAAACAGCTTGATGAAAAAAGTGGTTACGCTACCCATTTCCGCTTCGGCAAGCTTGCCTACAAGTCGTGAAAGCAGGTGCTTTGGTGTTACGTATTGTAAATTAACTTTAAGCCAATCTAACACAAAATATCTCCGATTCTTTTATGCAAGTCATAACGCATTGCATACATGGCGTTATTGTATCGTAAGTCGTGGTATTAAGAGCAACTTTAGGGTTATGAGTGCTTACACAAAAGCATAAGCACATGGTTCAAGCTGCAATATTTCGTCACCGTGCCAACAATGTAGTACATAAAGCGCGTGAACTACATTGTTAGCCCGCTAATGAATTTGGTGCTACACGAGGTTATATGCCAAAGGCGGTTATTAAGCCCCAGGTGGCTGACTGTGGCTGGGACGCTGCTCTTCCATCGTTGTTAAAATTCGATGGTAGCTGTCGAAGCGTTCAGCGCTGATTTTCCCTTCTTCTACCGCTTCTCTTAGTAAACAGCCGGGGTCGTTGAGGTGTTTGCAGTCTCTAAATTTACAGCCGCCTAGATAATCTCTGAACTCAATAAAACCCCATGTAATTCGTTCGGTGGGAATATGCCATAAGCCAAATTCACGTACTCCGGGAGAATCAATTAAATCACCGCCAGCGGGGAGGTGAAGCAATTTTGCGGCGGTGGTTGTGTGTTGGCCTAGCCCTGAGTTATCAGAAATATCACCGGTTAATTCATCGGCGTCAGGAAGTACTTGGTTAATAAGGCTTGATTTACCTACGCCAGACTGGCCTACGAAAACACTGATGCTATCGTTAAGATATTCATTGAGTTTGTCGATGCCTTCGCCGGTTTTACAGCTGGTGAATAGCACTTCGTAGCCTAAGTTTTCGTAGGTTCTAAGCTGCGTTGTGACGGTTGCCCGTTCATCTTCGCTAAGCAGCTCTACTTTATTCAGTACAATAAGTGGCGTGATGCCTATGTCTTCACAGGCCACCAAATAGCGGTCGATAATATTCAGAGACAAGGTAGGTAAAATAGCGCTTACAACAATAATACGGTCGATATTCGCCGCTATAGGTTTAATACCATCGTAATAATCTGGGCGGGTAAGGACAGAGTGCCTGTCTTTAACAATTTCAATAACTCCACTTACACCCGATTCAGCGTCATCCCCTTTACTGAAAAATACCTTGTCGCCACATACGACAGAGTCTACCGTGCGGCGAATATGGCAGCGAGACACAACGCCGCTGATATCTTCAACATCAGCATGTTTTCCGAACCGACCAATAACAGTCCCGCTCTCAAGCGTACTTTCATCTAGATTTGCTGCGCCCTTAGATGCGTGCTTTTCAAGCAAGCGTTTGCTTCTGTTGGCCGCAACTTGCCGTTTCTGTCTTTGTGTAAGTTTTGGTTTTTTCGCCACGATTCTTTTCTAGTTTGACGTATACTGTGACAATAATACCGTTTGTAGGGCATGGTTGCCATGTCTGTAGCGCAAAGAGGAAAGTAATGAGTAAACACGATACTAATCTTGTCTGGATAGACATGGAGATGACGGGACTGGATCCTGAGACTTGTGTAGTAATGGAAATTGCTACTATCGTCACTGATGCGCAGCTAAATATTTTGGCCGAAGGCCCAGTAATAGCAGTGCATCAAAGTGATGAGATATTAAATAATATGGACGAGTGGTGCACTCGCGTTCACGGAGAAAGTGGGTTAACCGCCCGTTGCCGAGACAGTAAAATAAGTGTAGATGAAGCATCTGCCCAGACCATTGCTTTTTTAGAGCAGTGGGTGGATGCAGGTAAATCACCGTTATGTGGAAACACAATCGGGCAAGACAGACGCTTTATGGTGAAGTATATGCCAGAACTTGAGGCTTACTTTCACTATAGAAATATTGATGTAAGCACCATCAAAGAGCTTGCGCGTCGCTGGAAACCTGAAATTTTAGACGGTTTCGAAAAGAAAGGCGTACACCTAGCGCTAGACGATATTCGCGAGTCTATTGAAGAAATGCGCTATTATCGTGAGAAAGTGTTTACGATTTAAGCATTCAAACATTGAGGTGCAAAAAAAGTAGAATTAAAGGTTGCGTTACCCCAAAATTTTTGTAAAATGCGCACCACTTCAAACGAAGTACCTCTTTTGTTGCGGGAATAGCTCAGTTGGTAGAGCACGACCTTGCCAAGGTCGGGGTCGCGAGTTCGAATCTCGTTTCCCGCTCCAAATTTTAAACCTGATAGTAAATTTTACTTTCAGTGAGCGTGAAAAGCGCGACCCCTAGTGGGCCCGCGACCGAGTGTCGGCCAGTTAGCGAATCTCGTTTCCCGCTCCAAATTTTAATCTAGGTCTCTAGATTGCCTATAAGATGCACAGCATCGACTCTATGCGGGAATAGCTCAGTTGGTAGAGCACGACCTTGCCAAGGTCGGGGTCGCGAGTTCGAATCTCGTTTCCCGCTCC
>NZ_BLIG01000038.1 GCF_009811415.1 Alteromonas sp. KUL106
TTTTTCAGACACCTCAAAAATTAAAACTTATCCAGTTTTTAAGTGCGACCCCTTAAAGGGTCCGCGACCGAGTGTCGGCCAGTTGGCGAATCTCGTTTCCCGCTCCAAATTTTCAAACATCACGAAAATCTAAATATTTGCAGATGTATTGATGCGACCCCTTGATGGGTCCGCGACCGAGTGTCGGCCATTGCTTCGCAACGAGTTCAAATCTGTTTCCCACTCCAAATTTTCCAGATAACACGAAAATTTAAACTCTCTTACACCCGAATTCATATTCCATAGTCACTGTTATTTTCTACGTGAAAGCTATCTGAACTTTCTGGTTTATTAGTGCTCAACTACTAGGTGCTTTTATGGATGGATGCATTAATGGTAGAAGGAAGGGTTAATAGATATGGGCTTGAGTGGTACTGTTTCGCTCAAATACGCCTGCCTAGTTCTTCTGCGCTTCATGCACTTTTGCTTTCACTTGGTATTAATGGGGGATTGTTACTAGCGTTGGCATTCACCACCGCTAACAAACCTGCTGGTCAGCAACCTTTGCCTCCACTTTTGCTAAAAGCAGTTTTATTACAGCCGCCAACTATTACGCAAAAAACCGAGACTAAGCCAAAATTAGTACATAAGACTAATGCCGAGGTAGAGGGTGGTGTTGTACTCATAGAAGCAAAAAAGAAGGAAACCCCCTTAATCGCTAGTAGACCGAAAAATGAATCTGAAGGGTCACAAGCGACTTTGGAAAAAGAAGTTTCTGCACAATCTTTGCTAAGGACAAAAGATGTCAGGCTGAGAATTCAAGATGCGACGAAAAACTATATCAATCGTTTAAACGCACTACGTTTGCAAGACATCGCTAATCAATCACCTTCAAAGAAAACCCATTCAAATGTAAAAAGAAACCTAAAACTTTCTAATCCCTACAATACCGAAAACGAAGATTTTCTCGAAAGCATAGAAATTGTTGTAGACTGCAGCACTTTTAAAGGAAAGTTATTTAGCGCCCTCAGTAAAAATAAGGGCGTCACGATTAAAGAACGTGATTTTCCCACTTTAGCGGGCGACGCAAAAAAGTCAGTTCAGGGTACGGTGAAGTGTCGAGATCACAAACGTTTTCAAACACACATTGATAAGTATTTAAACAAGCTACAATAGCCGCTATTTTTGAAGTTATACTAAAGTGTAAGCCTTGCGTTATCTCATTCTCTATTACTGATTCTATCTGCATTTACGCACTGTAATGAATCCTTATTCATCCTGATTTGCACTCATTTAGTGCGTTACTGCCTTGATTTCAACCCATTTCTCGTTAAATCTACGTTTTGGAAGTACTTCTGCACAATAAATGTGCACTCGATAGGGTATTAACAAGTCTATTTGAATATTAAATAGATTTTGGTGGGTAAATATGCATAATGCGCCGTTTTTTAGCGGTAATTTTGCTAATTACTCGTATTTTGATAGGCACATTGTTTGCAGAAATAGTTTGCAAAAAAGAGGCAGTGTAAAACGCATACCTCAAACATATTAAAAACAACTATCGCTTTCAAACTCCCTAATAAGCGCCAAAAAGAGCGCAACGGAGAGAAAGTATACTCGGAGAAACACACATGGCTTTTGATTTATCGAAGCAAAATAAGATGACTGTACTTGCTTGTGCAGTCGCTTCAGCGCTCGCGCTTAATTCGAGCGTAGTTAACGCTCAAGAAGAGACTACTATTGAAGAAAAAGATGTCGAGAAAGTTGTCGTTACAGGTTCTCGTGTGGCGCAAGACTCTTCTTTAGAAGCCGCCAGTCCAGTACTAGCAATTAACGCGGGTGATATCAAAACATCAGGTCAAATCGACTTAGGTGCTATGCTTCGTGAATCGCCACAGCTTCAAGCTTCATTGCCGGGGTCATTTTCTGCGTTTAATGGCACACCACTTGGTGCGAGCTTACTGAACCTGAGAAACTTGGGCAGTGAACGTACCCTTGTGATGGAAAATGGGCGTCGCCATGTGTCGGGCATTGAAGGCACGGGTTCTGTTGACGTAAACACGATTTCAACAGCACTAATGCGAAATGTCGAGGTGCTTACTGGCGGTGCATCAGCGGTTTATGGTGCCGACGCTGTGACCGGTGTTGTTAACTTCAATATGCGAAATGGCGCGTCTTTTGACGGCTTGGAGTTGCGTACACAGTCGGGCGTAAGTGATGAGATGGATGCTAATGAATTCTTCATCTCATTGGCAAATGGTTTCTCGTCCGATAAAGGCGAGCTAGTTTTTGCTGTTGAGTATCAAGAAACCAGTCCAGTTTTCGCGCGCGACAGAGATTTTGCTGGTTCAGGCCTCTACACTCAAGTCGCCAATACTTCTGCTACGCAAGCGGCTTTTGGCGTCGACTCTCGTTTTGCTAACACGTGGGTTCCTGATTATCGTCTGCCAATTTCTAGCGATCGCGGCGTAATCTCGTTAACAGGAAGTGCGTTCTTCGACGTGTTAGGCTCTGGCGGTGCAGCAGGGTGTTCAACCCTTGGCTCTGCGATGATCCCTGCTTGTCAAGTTATTGGCGACAACGGTCTGAGAGCCTATAACCCGGGTGATGTGTATATCGGGCCGTTTGACGCCAGCGGTGGTGACGGTGTTCCAGGAAGCCCAGACAGTGAACTTATCCTCCCTGAGTCAAAACGCATCCTTGTTCAAGCCATCGCAAATTACGAGGTTAATGAATATATTAACTTCTTTATCGACACCAAGTTTGTTCAAAGTGAAACCAAAGAGACTAATCAGGTAAACGGTTTCAACGATGATATCCCTATTTCACTGGATAACCCGTTCATTCCAGCGGAACTACTATCACAAATTAATCAATTGGAAGCAGAGGGTGAGAGCGTAAGCTTGGTCATGTCTCGTGATGTTCTGGATTTTAATGCAACATCAAACCCAGAAGCACAGCGTAAAACCTTCAGAGTGGTAACAGGCTTTGACGGTTACATTCCAAACACTGAACTTGAATATGAAGTGTTCTATAACTACGGTCGTACAGATGCAGACATCACAAGTCGTCAACGTATCGAAGATCGTTATTTTGCAGCAATTGATGCAGTTGTCGATCCCTCTACAGGCAACACAGTGTGTCGTTCAGACTTAGATAGCAGTGCGTTGCCACCAACGTCACCATTTCCTACAGTAAACGGTAACTTTGGCTTTTTAACGTTCCAACCGGGTGATGGTTCGTGTGTACCAGTTAACCTATTTGGTAAAGATTCGATTAGTGCAGAAGCTGCTAACTTCATTTTCCAGCCGGGTACAGATCAAAACGATATCGTGCAAGAGAACTTCCTTGCCGTCGTTTCTGGTACGTCCGCCGACTTGTTTGAGTTACCAGCAGGTCCAATAGCTTTTGCTTTAGGTTATGAGTGGCGCAGAGAGTCGAGCGAGTATACACCAAACACCTTCTCAGCTTTAGGCCTAACATTCGGTGAGTTGGACTCTCGAGCAGGCCCAACAAATCCATCTAATGGTGAATACGACGTATCGGAATATTTCATGGAGGCAACAATTCCTCTACTAGAGGGAATGGAGTTTGCGGAAAGACTTGAGCTTCGCGCAGCTTACAGAAGCTCTGACTACGATCCATATGGCACTCATGACGCATGGACTGTTGGTTCTATGTGGTCGCCGGTGGATACATTCAGCGTAAGAGCCACCTATTCAGAAGCGGTGCGTGTTCCAAACATCAATGAGGCGTTTGCTCCAACATTTGCGGCAACCTTGGGTGCTGGTAGTGACCCTTGTAACCAAAACTTCATTGATGCAGGTTCTGAATTCCGTGAAGCAAACTGTATTGCACTAATTGGTGACGCAGTGGCTGACGGTAGCTATGACTCAACCAACTTCCTATCCGCGTTTGTCGCAGGTACGACAGGTGGTAACCCTGATTTGGACCCGGAAGAAGCCGAGACGCTAACAGTGGGTACTGTTTGGAGACCAGAGGGTGAATTTGACGGTTTATTTGATGGCCTTGTAGTGACGCTTGATTATTACAACATCCAAATAGATGGCCTGATTGATAGCCTGACAGGTTTTGATATTGCATCTAACTGTGTTGATGCGCCAACTATCAACAACCAATTCTGTGATGCAGTAGACAGGGATGCAAGTAATGGTTTTATTACTAACTTCCGTTCAGGCTTTATCAACCTAGCAGCAGTAGAAACGTCAGGTATTGATTTCCGTGTTGACTACGGTTTTGATTTATCTAAATTTGCTGAGACCGATGGCAGACTTGAGTTTAGTATCAACGGTACTAACTTCTTGAAGAACGATGAAGTGCGTGATGTCAGCGCACCAAATGAAGTTACAGATGTGCTTGGTACGTTCACCCGTCCTGAGTGGATTGTTAACATGAACGTTGATTACCTTATTGGTGATTTCGTTATTGGTTGGCGTGGTCGTTACGAAGGAAGTCAATTACTTCCTGGCCTAGAAAATCAAGATATTGAAAACAACCCTGACTTTATCAGTCAGACGCATACTGGGTCTGCGGTGGTGCATGACTTCTCGCTATCTTATAACTTCAAAGATAACCTAGAAGTTTATGGCGGTATTAACAATGCATTCGAAGAAGACCCGTACCTTGGTACACTTTCTCGCCCAGCTGGTCCGCGCGGGAGATTCTACTTCGTTGGTGTTAACTACACCATGTAAGGTCAATCAGTAAACATTAAAACCCAACATGCGTTTTCTCATGTTGGGTTTTTTTATTTGTGCATCTCATACACTAGACTTACTAAGGAATGGCAAAGTGTACATTCTTAGTTGAAACGTCACCTAGTAAAGATTATGTTAGTCATTATGTGACTGGTCTAACCAGGTGGGGCTTTCTTTTTTAAAAGTAAAGCAGTAATTCATTTTTTGAGCTTATAGAAAGTCAGCGTGAACACGATGTCAAACAACTACGTACTTAATACCTATAATAAATTTCTAAAACTGCCCTTTGGCAAAAAACTGTTTAGCTGGTATTCAGCACGCAGAGCGCCTTATTTTTCAACCGTCTCCCCGCTTATTACTGACATTAAACCTAACTACTGTGAAGTGCTTATTAAAAAGCGCAAAGGGGTAGAAAATCACATCGGCACGGTTCACGTTATTGCTATATGCAATGGCTTAGAGATGGCTATGGGTTTCATGTGCGAAGCATCGATTCCTAAAAATCTTAGGTGGATCCCCAAAGGCATGGAAGTAAAGTATCCGGCAAAGGCAGACTCAGACATTCGCTGTGTCGCTGAAGTGCCTGCCGATGCGTGGAAGCCGGGTGATCTACCCATTGTAGTAAAAGCGTACAACGCGTCAGGCAATGTGGTTGTCGACGGCACTATAACCGTTTGGGTAAGTGAAAAACGTTAACACGTAAACGTGTGCTAAGGCGGCCGCATCAGCGGCCTTTTTTGTTTTTTCCAGCTGCTGATTATTACGTATTTACTACACGGCGTTTTGTATTTGACAGAAAAACATTATCCAACTAAGAATAACAGAGCAAACGATTGAGGCGCTAAATCGGTAGTTTATTTCATTCAACTATTTTTTGTGGCAAAGTCCTGGCGAATTATCTCAGGTTGTCACGATTGAAGAGGTTAAGATGTCTGTGATCACAAAAGAGCAAGTTACCAGTAAACCCTTTGCAGATAAGAAACACTATCCTTACGGTTTTGCCCGTTCAGGCGATTTTTCTATCAATGAGAGTAAACTGCTTCAATCTTATGGAGGCTTGTTTGCTGCCTTAGTCGATGGAAAAATAACGCCAGAGAATGATGAAGAACAGGCGTATTTAGAGTCGGCACTCGGACACCGTGAACCTGCGACACCGCAAGAAAAAGCGTGGCTAAAATACCAAGCGCGAATTAATAGGCCAAAAAC
Source organism: Alteromonas sp. KUL106 (assembly GCF_009811415.1). Lineage (GTDB taxonomy): Bacteria > Pseudomonadota > Gammaproteobacteria > Enterobacterales > Alteromonadaceae > Alteromonas. The sequence continues at coordinate 5,904 of NZ_BLIG01000038.1, forward strand.
GGCAAGTATTTACGGTTCTAAAAAACCTGCTGTTGACGACGTAGACGATGATACGGACATGAGCGATAACAGTGATTTAGATATTGACCTTGATGACTAAGCGATAGCCTTTGTGCGCTTGATTGTTGCACAAAGGCAAAGCGAGAGGTCCTGTTTTTTCTTTTCTGTTAAATTAATGTAAATTCCCATCCTATTTTTCGTGAAAATAATCTGCATATCGAAATATTTATCCTAATTATTACGAATATTGGGATATATATCTCACTTTTACGCAATTTGGTGTTTTATCTTCCTATTACCTTAGATATAGTCGGGGCATCGTCAACGTACGCTGACAAACCCCCCAACCCATTACAGGAGAAAAGCACTGTGAAAATGATGTCGGGCGCAGCCATGGTGGTTGAAGCGCTAAAAGATGTAGGAGTGACACACGTGTTCGGTTACCCAGGTGGTGCCGTACTAGACATTTATGACGCATTATTTGCGCAAGATGATGTCAAACACGTCCTCGTACGTCATGAACAGGCAGCCGCTCATATGGCGGATGGTTATGCACGTTCAACTGGCAAAACCGGCACAGTGCTCGTCACGTCAGGTCCAGGCGCTACCAACACTATTACAGGTATAGCTACTGCGTACATGGACTCTATCCCGATGGTTGTTTTGTCGGGACAAGTGCCTTCCAAGCACATTGGTGAAGACGCATTCCAAGAAACTGACATGGTAGGGTGCTCACGCCCCATCGTTAAGCACAGCTTTTTGGTAAAGCGCGCGGTAGATATTCCAGAAGCGATTGCTAAAGCTTACTACATTGCGAACACAGGTCGTCCTGGTCCGGTGGTAGTAGATTTGCCAAAAGACATTGTGAACGTAGCAGAAGAGCACCCATACGTGTTCCCAACTGATGTGACTATGCGTTCTTACAACCCAACCGAAAAAGGTCACCCTAAGCAGGTCAAAAAGGCGGTTGAGTCACTACTTAAAGCGGAGCGTCCTGTTCTTTATGTTGGTGGCGGCGCGGTAGCCTGCGATGCGTCAGAAAAAGTCATTGAGTTAGCTGAAAAGCTAAATGCACCGGTAACTTGTACGTTAATGGGCCTTGGTGCTATGCCGGGTACACACAAACAATTTATCGGTATGCTAGGTATGCACGGTACGCTGGAAGCGAACAAAACCATGCATAATGCCGACTGCATCATTGCGTTAGGGGCACGTTTTGACGACCGTGTTACCAATAACGTTGATAAGTTCTGCCCCCATGCTGATATTATCCACGTTGATATTGACCCAGCGTCTATATCTAAGACCGTAAATGCTCACATTCCTGTGGTAGGTTCGGTCGATAAGGTACTTGATCAGATCTTGAGTCAGGTAAATAAAAAAGATTTATCAGGCCAAAGCGAGAAGCTAGCCGACTGGTGGCAGCAAATTGAAACTTGGCGTTCTCGTCAGTGCTTAAACTACGCACAAGGCGAAGAGGTCATTAAACCCCAGCGCGTTATCGAAGCCCTGTATAAACACACAGACGGTAAAGCCTATGTAAGTTCCGACGTAGGTCAGCACCAAATGTTTGCGGCGCTTTATTATCCTTATGATAAACCGCGTCAGTGGATTAACTCAGGTGGTCTTGGCACCATGGGCTTTGGTTTACCGGCTGCAATGGGCGTGCAGTTCGCACACCCAGGCTCAACGTCTGTGGTCGTAACCGGTGACGGTAGTATTCAAATGAATATTCAAGAGCTATCGACCTGTTTGCAGTACAACTTGCCTATCAAGATTATCTCATTGAACAACCGTGCGTTGGGTATGGTGCGTCAATGGCAGGATATGATTTATAAAGGGCGTCACTCACATTCATACATGGATTCAATGCCTGACTTTGTGAAGTTGGCAGAAGCCTACGGACATGTGGGTATAAAAGTAGACAAGCTCGACGAGCTCGACGCAGCAATGGAGAAATGTTTCAGCTACACAGATCGCTTAGTGTTTATGGACATAGCAGTAGACCAAAACGAACACGTATATCCAATGCAAATTAAGTTTGGCGCAATGGATGACATGCGCTTAAGCAAGACGGAGCGAACCTGATGAAACGAATTATCTCTGTATTAATGGAAAATGCCCCGGGCGCACTATCTCGTATCGTGGGTGTGTTTTCCCAACGTGGTTACAACGTTGACTCACTATGTGTGGCACCGACTGATGATGCGAGCCTTTCACGCCTTACCATCATTACACATGGCGATGACAAGGTTATCGAGCAAATTACTAAGCAAGTGAATAAGCTTATTGATGTGCTTAAAGTGGTCGATCTCACCGAAGGTACACACATTGAGCGCGAGCTTATGTTGATCAAAGTAGCCACGCGTACTGAATCCGTTCGTGCCGAAGTAAAGCGTAATGCCGATATCTTCCGTGCGCGCATCGTGGATGTGAACGTAAACAATTACACCATTGAGATCACGGGAACCACCGATAAATTAGACGCATTTGCTACAACAATGGGGCAATGTGCTGAAATTATCGAATCATCGCGCACCGGTGTGTGTGGTCTTGCACGAGGTGATAGGGCGCTTCGTCCATAGGTGATACGATATAAAAAGCAAAGAGTGACCAAAAAGGCTGTCTTTTAGACAGCCTTTTTTTGTGCAGACAGTTACTAGGCGCGTGTAATAACGCAGTTATGGCAGAAAGAGGGAACAGGCAAGATTGTCGAACTTAATTGTGGTTTCCGTAGTAGGCTTCAACGCGCAAGGCTACGCCGTATGACGTTTTGAAATCTTCATCACGTAGCCATAAAACGAAAGGTTCAACTTCAAAAAATAACCAGTCACGCAGTGAATTATTACGCCATCTGAAGCCTGTATAGACTTCTTCAACACGATAATTAGGCTGACTTAAGCCCTCTACGGTTAAGTGAGGTACAACGGCGTTATTTTTATCTACAGAAAACAAATGGTGGATTTCGTGGCGCCACAGCCAGTCGTTAGTTTCGTCACGAAAGAAGAAACGGTTGTTTTGCCGCACCAGATGTTTTTTACTTATTTCATATTGAATTGCTACGCCCAACTCTGCGCCGAAACGATCGCGTGTGTAGTAATAAAGCTCGGTGTCATAGAGCATGGCCCATTGTTTCGAAAAAGCGAAGGCATCTTTGTATCTCGCCATGCCATAAAGCTGGTCGCGACGGCCTGCGCCAATTCGAAACGAGTAGTGAGAGTTTTGCTCAGGACGAAAGCGAAGCGCAATAGTCGTTCTGTCTCTATTATTGTTTCCCGTATCTCGGGCTGCGCGAATGGTATTGGTTTGTGTCTCGTCCTCGTTATCGCTAAGCAGTAAATCGACTCGCTCTTTCAACGCCGGTAGCCGTACTCGTATGCGAAACCGTAAATCTGTATCAGACAGCATTCCACTTCTTGGTTCCCACGCCAGTTGAATACGCCCTTCTGCTCTTGCTTGTTTTTCCCCCTTAACGTAAGTGTGCTCCTCGCTTTCAAACAAGCCGTCGAGTTGTTTTACCGTAAAGTCCATTGTGTCGGTAAAACTGCGTTGCCAAATATCGAACCACGCTTCTTCACTTTCAAGTGTTGAAGAGTGCGACGTGTTAAGGTTAGTAACGTTCTGCGTTGTAGCACGTTGGGGATTCATAGGAGTAGTGTTGTTATATGTTTCGGGGGCGCTGGTCGCATCAGCAGTGGCTTTCACCGTACTATTTAGGGGCGCGGATGGTATAGGGGCAGTGAGCAGCAAATAGCAGTAGGCCACAGTAAGACAAAGCATTACTCACTAACTCCTTGTAAAAATTAGAATAGTTGAATGTTTTTCTATTCGTGTTAAGTATAATCAGAGAATGAATTGTCGTAGTCAAAACGTCAATCTTTATTCATTGGGATAAATATTCAGGTGAAAGCGATGGCGTGCAGTGGCATACTGTATCAATCGTTGTTAGGGAGAAGAATTATATGGGTGGTATTAGTATTTGGCAGTTGCTGATCATACTGGTTATCGTGGTGCTTTTGTTTGGTACGAAGCGACTTAAAGGCATAGGCACTGACCTAGGCGGCGCAATCAAAGGTTTTAAAAAGGCGGTCAGCGAAGAAGAAAAAGACGCGGACTTCGAGCAAAAGAAGCAAGTTGAAGAAAAGTCAGCCTCAGAGCCTGTTACAACACAGACAAAGAGCGACGTTAAAGAAAAATCCTAATGTTCGATATTGGCTTTTGGGAGCTTTTGGTAGTTGGTGTCTTGGCCCTTCTCATTCTTGGGCCAGAGAGATTACCAGGTGCGATGCGCTCTACTATTAATACAATTCGTAGTGTACGAAATGTAGCAACAGGCTTTAAGCAAGAAGTTGAGCATCAGTTGCGCGTGCATGAATTGCATGAAAACTTGAAAAAAGCCGAGCAACAAGGGCTTAAAAATCTTTCACCAGAACTTGAACAGAGTGTCGATGAGCTTAAAAAGGCAGCAGAATCGGTTCAAGAACCTTATAAAAAGCAATAGATGTCTGACGCTAACAACCTAATTTCGCATTTAATTGAACTGCGCAGTCGTATTCTCAAAGCGCTGTTGAGTGTACTTATTGTGTTTCTTTGTCTTGCTGCATTTGCACAAGACTTGTATCAAATCTTAGCAATGCCGCTACTTGACGCCCTACCTGAAAATTCGAGCATGATTGCAACCGACGTTGCGTCGCCCTTTTTCGCACCTTTTAAGCTTACGTTGGTATTATCATTTTTTATTGCCATCCCTTACGTGCTCTATCAGGTGTGGGGGTTTGTAGCGCCAGGGCTGTATAGAAACGAAAAGCGCTTAGTCGCGCCGCTGCTGCTTTCGAGTACGCTATTGTTTTACGCCGGCATGGCATTCGCTTATTTCGTTGTATTCCCCATTGCGTTCGCATTCTTTACCAGTGTCGCGCCAGAAGGTGTAACAGTCAGTACTGATATATCGAGCTATTTGAACTTCGTATTGAAACTGTTTTTTGCATTTGGGGTCTCATTCGAGATACCAATAGCCATTATTTTGATGTGTTGGACTGGCGTTACGGATGCCAAATCACTTCGAGCGAAACGTCCTTATGTTGTGGTCGGAGCGTTCGTGGTGGGCATGTTACTGACTCCGCCAGATATTATCTCTCAAACACTTTTAGCCATTCCAATGTGGCTACTGTTTGAAGTTGGCGTTATTGTAGGTGGGTTCTATGCAGGTAATAAACCTAGCGATGAAACTTCTAGCGAAACGTCGGACAACACATAAAGTTCATAAAAAGAAAGGAATAAAAATGAAAACTCAACTGCTTTCTGTTGCTACTTTACTCTGTGCTTTTAGCACGTTTAACGTTTTTGCTGAATCAATAGGCGATGCGCTGGAGAAATGTCGGAATACTGACGACAGCTTGAAGCGTCTGATATGTTACGACAAGGTAGCGAAATCTTTAAACCAGTTCGATGGCGTTGATGCACAAGTTAATCAGCTTTCAGAATATAAAATGGCTAAAACGAACGCTGGAAATTCTCGACAGCAGGCACCCTCGAAGCGGCCAGACTTGCCAGCAAAGCCTGCAAAACCAGCAAAACCAGCGAATGAATTTGGTTTAGAGCATAAGCGTGACTTGGCAAGCGAAGCGTCTGAAATAACAGTGACTATTAGTTCGTTTGACAAAAATTCGCGCGATAAGCACACGATTACTTTCAGCGATGGTTCGATATGGCGTCAGACTGACGATACCTACTTGAAGCTGCAGGAAGGACAAGTTGTTTCTATTGAACGCGGCTTGTTTGGCGCTTTCTTCCTCAGCGTGGAAGGCCTTAACAAACGCATGAAAGTAAAACGCGTTAAGTAAATGCCTTGGTTCGATGGTGGCGTTAATTTACTCGATAGGCGATTTGACGCTGACGAGATAATGCTGCGGGCTAAGGATGCTGGCGTCGATAAGCTATGCATCATTACCACTCACCCCGATGAGTGGGAAAAGGCTGTTGCCCTCTACAAGCAATATCCTAATGAATGCTGTTATACCATTGGCGTGCATCCCCATAATGCAAAAGACGTGTTCGCTGAAGACTATGTTCTTTTACGTGAATTCGCGCAGCATGAAGGATGCGTCGCTATCGGTGAGTGCGGACTGGATTTTAATCGAAACTTCTCTCCTCAATCCGTTCAGCGTGAGGTATTCGAAGAACAGTTAAAAATAGCGGCGGACATTCATTTGCCCGTTTATCTGCACGAGAGAGATGCATTTAGTGAGCAGCTGTCTCTTTTAAGCCGTTATATGCCGCGTTTAAAAGGCGGCATCGCGCATTGCTTTACCGGCACCGCCGAGCAGATAAAGCAATATTTATCGTTAGGCCTTTATATTGGGATTACCGGTTGGGTATGTGATGAAAAACGTGGTGAAGAACTGCGTGAAGCCGTAAAGCATATACCAATGGACCGCCTTATCTTGGAGACAGACGCTCCTTATCTTTTTCCTAAAACTCTGCGACCACGAAAACGCAATAATGAGCCGGCTTTTTTACCTCACATAGGGCAACAGTTAGCAGAGTATTTGCAGATAGAAACTGAAATGTTACGTACTAGCAGCTATGCTAATACGTGTGAGTTGTTTTCACTACGCTTACCCTAGGTTCATATGCAAACAAACCGTAAAGCTATGCGCAAATATGATGCAGGTCTCATATTTGTCACTCTCATTGCTGCTGTTGGCTTTATTTCTGTATTGCTGAATCTTTCTCCCATTACCAAGGTTACGCCCAAATACACGCAGTTAAGCCACTTGAAAGAGAGCGACGGTGAAGCGCTGGACTTCGTGAGCGTGTCAAAAAAGTCGTTAGGTGAATGGAAGTCCGTTTCGTCGCCGGTGAATTTGGGCATGGATACCAGTGTGCATTGGTTCTCTATGATGGTGTCTCCCACCCAAAGTACAGGGAGTCGTTATTTACTGCACATTGATTATTCGTTGATAGACCATCTGGATGTTGCCGTTTTCAGCCAGGTAGGTAGCGCTCCTGTGGTAACTTATTCAAGCGGTGATGCTAAACCTTTTAATGAACGCCCCATTCTGCACGTGAAGCCGCTTTTTCCGCTGCCTGAAAGCGCACAATCACAGCGTGTTATCGTTCGGGTTCAAACCTCTGGGACAATCCGCTTGCCTATCAGGATATGGGAAGAGGCTGAGTTTATTTCATTTACTTCAAGCAGAAACCTTGCGCTCGGTATTTTCTTTGGAATATTGGTGGCAATGGGGGTCAGCAACGCTTTTCTTACCGTTACAACGGGTAACGTATCGTTTCTGTACTATTCGGGCTACATTATCAACCTGGCGCTTACGCTGGCTACGCTCCACGGTTATGGTTTTGCATATATATGGGCAGACAGTGCTTTGTTCCAATCCAAAGCTATTCTCTTATTTTCAAACGCTACCATCTTGTTTGCCACTCTGTTTACCAGAAGTCTTTTACCCATCAGCGATTACAGTGGCAAAGTAGATGCTTTGGTAAGGGCGAATGCCTGGATTTATGCGATTAATATTGTCGCCAGCCTCTTTCTTCCATACTCACTGATGATAAAGGTGTTCTTGTTTTTACTTAGCATCACTGTGATTTTTACCATGTGGCTAGGCGTTTGGTTGACATTAAAGGGGGTCGTGGTAGCCCGTTATTTTTCTATAGCATGGGGGTTCTTGTTAGTGAGCGGCTTAAGCGCGAGCTTAGACAATGTGAACCTTATAGAGCTTCCGATACCATCGAATAGTTTGTTGATTATCGGCGGTGCAGTAGAAACGTTAATTCTGGCGCTGATACTTGCTATTAATTACAGTGCTAGTCGTGATGATTTAGTCGATGCGAAGCAGTTTGCCCTAGAACAAGAGAAGCAAGCAAACATTGCAAAAGAAAGGCTTATCGAAGCGCAGAAGCGCCATCAAGACGATCTTGAATATAAAGTTGAAGAGCGCACGCTCGAATTAGAAGTCACGTTACGTGAGCTATCGGAAGTTAATCAGGAACTGGAAAGATTGAATGCCATCGACCCGTTAACCGGCGCACATAATAGACGGCATTTCGACAAAAAATTGCGCTCAGAGGGCCGACGTAGTCGTCGTGAACAAACGCCACTTTCCCTTATTATTATCGATGTTGACCATTTTAAAACTATAAACGACAAGTATGGGCACGATGGTGGTGACGAGTGCCTTATTCACGTAACAAAAATGTTTCAAGCTCACATTCATCGCCCTACTGATGACTTGTGTCGCATTGGGGGTGAAGAGTTTGCTGTTATATTGCCTAATACCGATATTGAAGGTGCGCTTCACGTTGCTCAGAGTATGCGACGCGGCCTCGAATTATCGACTTTTGAGTACGGGGGCGAAACTATTCGTTTAACGGCTAGCGCGGGCCTGTCTACCACTGTCATCGTAGATGAAGACCATGCTCAAAACTTGTTTAAGTTTGCTGATGAACTTTTATACCAAGCGAAAGCGACAGGCCGCAATAAAGTCGTCCACAAAAAATTACAGGAAAAACTATGACATCTTCTTCTTTCCCTCACCGCAGAATGCGTAGACTTCGAGCAAAAGATGCATTGCGGGGACTCGTTGCCGAGCATCGCTTAACAACCGACGATCTTATTTACCCAGTATTTGTGTTACCTGGAAAACAGAGCCGGGAAGCGGTGCCATCGATGCCTGGCGTTGAAAGACTGTCTATCGACCTACTTGTCGAAGAGGCGGCAAACTGGGTGAAGCTGGGGATTAAGACGCTCGCTCTATTTCCTGTTACACCCATGGAACTTAAGACAGAATGCGCCAGCGAAGCTTTTAACCCAGAAGGTCTTGCACAACAAGCAATGAGAGCGCTTAAAAAGGCGTTTCCTGATGTCATGCTTATGTCTGATATTGCATTAGATCCATTTACATCTCACGGTCAAGATGGTCTGCTGGACGAGAGTGGCTACGTGATGAATGATGAAACCGTTAAGGTATTAATTAAACAAGCGCTGTCACACGCAGAAGCTGGGGCCGATATTGTTGCACCGTCCGATATGATGGACGGCCGTATTGGTAGTATCCGAAAAGCACTAGAAGATGCGGGGCACATTAACACCTGCATTATGGCTTACTCTGCAAAGTACGCATCAGCGTATTATGGTCCATTCAGAGATGCGGTGGGCTCGGCTGCAAATATAAAAGGCGGCAACAAGAAAACCTATCAAATGGACCCTGCCAACACGGACGAAGCGCTCCATGAGATCGCTCTTGATATTGAAGAAGGTGCAGACATGGTTATGGTCAAGCCAGGTATGCCTTACCTTGACGTTGTGCGCCGCTGCAAAGATGAATTTAAAGTACCGACCTTCGCTTATCAAGTGAGCGGTGAGTATGCCATGCATCAAGCCGCTTTTGCCAATGGCTGGCTAAACGAAGAAGCGGTGGTTCTTGAATCACTCCTTGCGTTTAAGCGTGCTGGTGCAGACGGTATTTTAACGTATTTTGCTCCTAGAGCGGCAGCGCTGCTTGCGAAGTAACACTGAAGCGAGTTCAGCTCGTTTTTCTCAGGTATGACATAGAAGTTAAAAAAAGCGTGCATGGGCACGCTTTTTTGATCATATAAGTTCAGAAATGCTTATTTATCTATGCGGACTGGTATAAATAGTAATTACTTACATACTAGCTCGAAACCAGCCTTGTGCTGAAGCCAGCATTCATTCGCTAACTCTGCGTTAATCAGCGGGTGGGCTTTAAGCCAGCCTTCTGGGAATGTTAGTGTCCACTTACTATCTTCACAGAGAAGCTTTACCTCGGGAATGTGTTTGTTCTGACGACGTAAGCATAACACTACAGCAACACGCAGAACGCGAAGCAGTCCTTTTAACATAGGGCGATAATCTTCGTGGTATTTCTCAAAAACCTCTACGCCCATTGTTAAGCGATGCTGAGCGACTAAATCACGGATTGCGGCTCGCTGAAGGCGTGTAAATCCAGGTAGGTCAATGTAAGTAAGTATGTACTCACCATGCTCGTGATGACGCTTATATTCAATATGCAGGCCGATTTCATGTAGCTGCGCAGCCGCACCTAAGATAGTTTCAGTATCAAGATGACAAATATTTTGTTGCGCACATAACTGGTGGCACAAGTTCAAAGCAACGTGTCTTACTGAGTTCGCGTGATTTTTATCAATGTGATAGCGCTGTTTAGTTTGATTAATGGTTTGCTGACGACGGTCATTTTCAGTGACATTATCCAGCATGCCATAGATGAGCCCTTCGCGAAGCGCGCCACCAGAAATATTCATGTGTTCGATATGCAGCGCTTCAAACAAGCTGATTAATATGGCGAGCCCGGATGGAAAAATCGCTTTTCTACTGTCTTCAAGACCATCGATATTAAGTGACTTTACGTCGCCACAGTCGATACATTGTTTTTCTAGGTGATACAAATAGTCTAAGCGAATGGCGTCACTAATACCTTGGGCAACTAAAATTTCAGTAATTGCTTGCGGTGTGCCTGACGCGCCAAGACAATTTTCCCAATCAAAACACAAAAACGCGTCAGCTACCTGCGCTATCAGTTCATGAGCGGCAGATTTCGCTTTATCAAAACAGCTTTTTGATATTTCGCCGTTGGTAAAATATCGCTCCATGAAAGTTACGCACCCCATATCCAAGCTTTTTAGATGGATAGGCTGCATGTCATTACCAATAATGATTTCAGTGCTAGCACCACCGATATCAATGACCAGGCTATTTCCTTGGTTCGCTGAGGTGTAGGCTACACCGAGGTAAATTTGCCGTGCCTCTTCTTCACCACTTATCACTTCAAGTTTGTGATTGAGAATTTCTTCTGCTTTGGTAATAAACAAATGGGCATTCGTTGCGAGCCTTAGAGTGGCTGTCGCAACGATTTTGATATTCGAAGGAGGGATGTCTTGTAAGCGTTCCGAAAATACTTGCAGGCATTGCCAGCCGCGTTCCATGCTAACGTCATCAAGTGCTAGGTCATCGTCTAAACCTGCCGCTAAACGAACTTTTTGCTTTATTTTCCCAATGATCTGCACACTACCGTTAACCACATGAACAATAACCATATGAAAGCTGTTTGAGCCTAGGTCTACGGCTGCATAATATTCACCGTAAGTTTGTGCACTGTGCTGGAGTTCTGCCTGCATAATATCTCGATTCTTATTAAATAATCTTTACGCCTTGTGATTGCGCTGCTGTGGCTTGCCTCGGCCCCGGCTGTTGCCACGACGTGACGTGTTCCGGTTGCTTGGTGCACGTCTTCTGCGCGGCTTCGGCGGGGTAATATCCTCAAGAAGCGCGCTGCGATCATAATCGGTCACAGGTATAGTTTGATTAATGTACTGTTCAATCGCAGGTAAATTAAGGGCGTATTTCTCACATGCAAAACTAATGGCGATACCACTTTGCCCCGCACGTCCCGTGCGACCTATACGGTGAACATAATCTTCAGCGTCATCGGGTAAATCATAGTTGAACACATGGGTAACCGCATCGATGTGAAGGCCTCGGGCGGCAACGTCTGTAGCAACCAGAATGTCTAAGTTACCCTTAGTGAAATCTTCTAGAATGCCCAAGCGTTTCTTCTGCGGTACATCACCGCTCAGCAAGCCCACTCGATGACCATCTGCAGTCAGCCAGTCAGTCACTTTTTCACAGCTATTTTTGGTATTAGCAAAGACAATCGCTTTTTCTGGCCATTCTTCTTCTAGAAGCGTAAGAAGCAACAACATTTTGTCATCGTCAGATGGGTAGAACAGTTCTTGCGACACTCTTGTCGCCGTAGTTTGTTCAGGTGCCACTTGAACGTGAGTAGGGTTATTCATATGCTCGTAAGCAAGTTCTTGTACGCGGTAGCTGAGCGTAGCTGAAAATAACATGCTTAAGCGTTCGCCTGCAGGCGGCATGCGGCGGAATAAAAAGCGGATATCTTTGATGAAGCCTAAATCGAACATGCGGTCGGCTTCGTCAAGTACGGCAACCTGAATATTTTTCAGGGTGAACACGTTCTGTTTGTAGTAGTCCAGAATGCGTCCCGTCGTACCAATAATAATATCCACCCCTTCTTCCAAAGTTTCTCGTTGACTTTGGTAACCTTCGCCCCCATAAATCAAACCAAGCGACAGTCCGGTATGCTCACTAAGGAGCTTGGCGTCGTTATAAATTTGAACGGCGAGTTCTCGGGTTGGCGCCATAATAATAGCGCGCGGGCCACTTGATTTGCTGTTATCTACATTTTCTGCTTTGCTTAGCAAATAGTGAAATGTAGCCACCAAAAAGGCAATGGTTTTACCGGTTCCTGTTTGAGCCTGACCTGCAATATCGTGACCTTCCAATAGTGGAGGCAGCGCAAGTGCTTGAATTGGTGTACAATGTGAAAAATTAGCTGCCGTTAAGGCGTCAACAACCTTGCCGTTTATCGGCAGGTCGGAAAAATGAGTATCAGTTAAGTGAGTAGGCATAGCTTATAGCTTATCAGTGCTTGCATTAAAAAACAGTTTCTATATAACACTTATGGTCGGGCTGAGACAAATCAGCGACAGACCAATAATGGAGAAAAGAATGAGCGACAAAATTATCCAGTTATCTGACGATAAATTCGAAGCAGATGTTATCAATGCTGAAGGTCCTGTACTGGTTGACTTCTGGGCCGAATGGTGTGGCCCGTGTAAAATGATCGCACCAATCTTAGAAGAAGTTGCGAACGAGTTTGAAGGCAAGTTAACAGTTGGCAAGTTGAATGTCGATGAAAATAACGAAACTCCACCTAAATATGGTATTCGTGGTATTCCTACATTGCTGCTTTTCAAAAATGGTAACGTTGCCGCAACGAAAGTTGGTGCATTATCAAAAACACAATTAACAGAATTTCTAAACGAAAATCTTTAATTGAGAATAAATAAAAAGCCGGTGCTCGTGTAGCGCCGGTTTTTATTCTAGCAACAGGTTCAAAAGCGCCATTCTAGGACAGAAAGTTGCAACTTATTTAACATTTCGGTAGTAAAACGCTGGACGTTGTTTAAATATAGTGCTAACTTTTTACCAGCGCTCATCTCCGAGCAGCATTCTGCTTACGCCCATATCCGGGTGATATCAAATCTAAACTAGAACAGAGTGACAATAAGTCCTGTAAGCGAAGTTCAAGCACAAAGACCCACCAGTATGAATTTAACTGAATTAAAGAACAAACCAATAAGCGAGTTGGTTAACCTGGCCGAGGAAATGGGCCTGGAAAACATGGCGCGCGCCAGAAAACAAGACATCATTTTCTCGATCTTGAAGACACACGCTAAAAGCGGTGAAGACATCTTTGGGGACGGGGTACTAGAAATTTTACAGGACGGTTTCGGCTTTTTACGCTCAGCTGATTCATCGTATCTAGCAGGACCTGACGACATTTACGTGTCGCCAAGTCAAATCCGACGCTTTAACCTGCGTACCGGTGATACGATTGCAGGAAAAATACGTCCTCCTAAAGACAGCGAACGTTATTTTGCGCTCTTAAAAATCCGTGAAGTAAACTTCGACAAGCCGGAAAATTCACGTAATAAAATTCTTTTTGAAAACCTTACTCCATTACATGCTGCAGACCGTTTGCGCATGGAGCGTGGCAATGGTTCGACCGAAGATATCACTGCCCGTGTACTTGATTTGGCTTCTCCTATTGGTAAAGGCCAGCGTGGACTAATCGTAGCGCCTCCAAAAGCGGGTAAAACGCTTTTACTTCAAAACATTGCCCAGTCAATTGCTGCTAACCACCCAGACTGTGAACTGATGGTTTTGCTTATCGATGAGCGCCCGGAAGAAGTAACAGAGATGCACCGCCTCGTTCAAGGTGAAGTCGTGGCATCAACCTTTGATGAGCCCGCAAGTCGCCACGTACAAGTTGCTGAAATGGTTATCGAAAAGGCAAAGCGCTTAGTTGAGCACAAGAAAGATGTTGTTATCTTATTAGACTCAATTACTCGTTTAGCTCGTGCCTATAACACGGTAATTCCTTCATCAGGTAAAGTACTTACCGGTGGTGTGGATGCTAACGCGTTACATAAACCTAAGCGTTTCTTTGGTGCAGCGCGTAACGTTGAAGAAGGTGGTAGTTTAACCATTATCGCAACGGCACTTATCGATACTGGCTCTAAAATGGATGAAGTTATCTACGAAGAGTTTAAAGGTACGGGTAATATGGAATTACACCTGAACCGCAAGATTGCAGAAAAACGCGTATTCCCAGCGATTGATTTTAACCGCTCAGGCACACGTCGCGAAGAATTGCTTACTACGCAAGATGAGCTTCAGAAAATGTGGATCTTACGCAAGATTGTCCATGAAATGTCAGAGATTGACGCGATGGACTTCCTCATTAGTAAATTGTCTATGACAAAAACAAATAATGAGTTTTTCGATGCCATGCGCAGACAAAAGAGCTAGTCAATTAATTGATAAATAAATAGAAGGCGCCAAATGGCGCCTTTTTCATTCTTAGATTTCACAATTTTTTACTAATTAGACTTCAGTCTAATATCTTCAATCTATTGAATCGGGTAATTTCAAAGCCCTACTTACTCCAACATCAGTAATTCCAATGGTATGTTCTCTTTGTAGATGAGATGAATTACTCTACCTAAAAACACCAAGGGAAATAATTATGTATCGTAAATTGTTGTCACTCGCTTTTGTTGGAATGATATCAGTACCAGCCACTGCAACCAGCCAAATCAATGTTGATAAGCTAGCGGATAACGTTGAACCTGACGTTATCAAATGGCGCCATCACTTCCATGAATTTCCTGAACTATCAAACCGTGAATTCAAAACCGCGGAGTATGTGGCCAACTACCTCAAAAGCTTGGGGTTAGACGTTCAAACAGGCGTTGCGAAAACGGGTGTCGTTGCCATTTTAGACTCTGGAAAGCCTGGTCCTGTTGTTGCGCTGCGCGCAGATATGGACGGACTTCCTGTTAAAGAACAAAATGATTTGTCTTATCGCTCTAACCAAATCGGCGAGTATAACGGTAAAGAGGTACCAGTTATGCACGCGTGTGGCCACGATACGCACATGGCCATGCTAATGGGAGCTGCGAAAATTCTTACTGACATAAAAGGCGATCTGAAAGGAAAAGTGAAATTTATCTTTCAGCCTGCTGAAGAGGGGGCACCTGCTGGAGAAAAGGGCGGTGCTGAAGTTATGGTAGCCGAAGGTGTGCTTAAAAATCCTGATGTTGACGCCATCTTTGGGCTTCACATTAACGCCAATACCGATGTAGGTAAGGTTCGCTATAATGCCGGTGGCACCATGGCTGCTGTTGATCCTTTCAAAATTGTTATCCATGGCAAGCAAGCTCACGGTGCTTACCCTTGGAAGAGCGTCGACCCAGTGGTCACTGCTGCGCAGATGATCATGTCTATTCAAACCATTGTCAGTCGTGAGCTAAAGTTAATTGATGACGCTGCTGTCGTTTCGATTGGCTCTATTCATGGTGGTAACCGCTCTAATATCATCCCCAATGAGGTAGAGATGGTGGGGACTATTCGTACGTTAAATAAAGCGGCCCGAGAACATATCTATGAATCACTTCCTCGCAAAGTAAAAGCGATTGCAGAAAGTATGGGCGCTGAGGCAGAGCTGACGTTGCCATTAGATTATTCGTACCCTATAACGTTCAACGATCCTGAATTGACACAGGCGATGCTGCCTACAATGCAGCGCACAGCGGGTGAAGAAAATACGTTGCTTTCAAAGCCGGTTACCGGCGCTGAAGATTTTTCTTTTTTCCAGGAACAAGTACCTGGTTTATACGTGTGGGTAGGGGGTAAGCCACTTGATGTGTCAGAGAAAGACAGCCCTGCTCATCATACCCCTGAATTCTACGTTGATGATGCAGGTATGAAGTTAGGTGTAAAACTGTTAACCAACTTTACACTCGATTATATGTCACAACATTAAGTATAACGGCCGGAGACATGCGTTGAATTTGGGCAGTAGTTATTCACACTCTATGTCATGGTCTCTGGCCTTTCAGGCAATCATTACTTGTGCATTGGGGTTTGGTTTAAATACCCTTTCTGCACCTTTTGACAGTGCGGGGATAGCCGTTTTCGGAGTGGGTGTTGCAGTCTATGCTTCACTTCGGTTTGCCCCCATTTTTTCAATCCCCCTTGGCGTTATTATTAGTTTACCATTGTGGCTGAATCACGGCAGCATCGTTGGAAAAGAGTGCCTTACGTTATTGCCCATTGTTATTAGTTTCTTTGGGTACGACAAATCAATTAAACAAGTAATAAAAGTCGGTGCAGGCTTTTGGTCCATTGTTTTTTTACCCATTTTATTTCTTGAGCACTCACTTCATGACGACAACAACATCAATATGTTGTTTTCCGGGGTGCTGGTTACATGGGTAAGTGGTGTATTCGGATTGATCACGGGTCACTTTGCCTACTTAGCTATTCATGGACTAAAGCGGCATACATCGAGTAAATCCGAGCGAGTGACGCTCCATTTTCTTTTTAGCTACTTCTTCTCTGGCTGTTTTTTTGTGGCCTCAATGGCGGTAATTTATTTGTCGGTAAGCTTGTTCCAGCAGCAACAAGAGCAACAAATTCATAGCTATATGGCCCAGCGAGTCAATGTATTAGAATTTCAGCTTTCCAACTTTATTCGCCAACATCAAAACGCCATCACCAGTGCTGCTCAATTTCTTTCAAGTGACGCTGTCGAGCAAAGCTTTGATGAAGCGGCGTCGATGAGCCTTCAAGTCTTAGCGACTAACAACCCTGAATTCTTAACGTTTCTTATTGCTGAAAAAAGTGGTGATATTACCCATGCCTACCCATCTGGCATGCTTGAAAGAGCACGCCAAAACGGTGTGCCCAACGTTGCTTATCGCCCTTATTTTTATGAAGTTATGCAGTCGGGTAAGACTTATTTATCCAACGTGTTTCAGGGAAGAGGGTTTGGTAACGACCCCATCGTCGCACTTTCGGCACCCATATTAGACAAAGCGGGTATACCTATCGGAATAGTAGAGGGGTCACTTTCCCTAAAGAGCTTTGCTGCCATTGACCGTTTAAGCCTTAATGGCTTTTCAATGCTTATTGAAGACCAAAAAGGTGAGGTTATTTATGCGTCCAAAGCACTTGGTCTAAAACCACTGTCTAAGGCGCCTGTCTATTCCTGTGACCCACAATGTGGTATTGAGATTGAAAACGGTTTGCAAGAAAAAACGTGGTTGAGGTTTACTGAGACTCTGTCGTTTGCAAATTGGAGAGTGAGCTATTACTTCGACCAACGACTTCTACTTATATTGATGAGCGGCTACCTACTAAAGGATTTGTTATTGCTGTTAGTGCTATCCGCATTTGGCACCTTCACGGGTTACGTCGTGGCGAAAATGGTTGGAACTCCCATTCGTCGTCTCGTGCATTACATTGCCGAGTTCGACCCTGCGAACAAGGATATTGTGAAAACGCCCCAGCGCGCTTTATACATCAAAGAACTATCATCTTTAAACGATGAATTTACGAGTTTAGAGTCGCGTCTAAGAGACGCGTTTGCAGCGCTTAAAGATGCAAGAAAAGCGGAGCAGACGCTCAATGTAGAGCTAGGTGAGTTAAATCAATCGTTAGAATCTCGAATAACCGAAAAAACAGAACATCTAGAGCAGGCGCTCAAAAAAGCAGAGGCCGCTAACGTGGCTAAAACGCAATTCCTTGCGAATATGAGCCACGAAATTAGAACGCCGATGAACGGGATTATTGGTTCGTGTGAACTTATGCTCGACAGTGAGTTGCCGGAACACGTCCGAGCCCGCGCTAAGGTGATTTCGCGCTCAGCAAGTAATTTATTGATGATTCTGGATAGCATATTAGACTGGTCAAAAATCGACTCGGGTAAAATGAGGATTGATATACAAAGCTGCGTTTTGCGCGAGCTTCTTGAAGCATCCTGCGAGCTGTACCGGTCTACAGCATTAGCAAAAGGATACGATGTACACCTACAGGTAAAAGAAAATGTACCGGCTGTGCTAAACGTTGATACGGGCAAGCTAAGCCAAATATTGAATAATTTACTAAGTAATGCAATTAAATTTACCCGAGAGGGTAAGGTATTAGTAAGCGTAAGTTATGAAAATAACAGGCTATCAATCTCAGTTAGCGACACCGGAATTGGTATTCCTCCAGAAAAAGTAAATCTCATTTTTGAACAGTTTGAACAAGCCGATACGTCGACAACCCGGCACTTTGGTGGTACTGGGCTGGGCCTTCCTATCACTAAAGGGCTTGTTGAACTGCTGCAGGGAGAACTTATTGTACAAAGCGAAGTGGGTAAAGGTACTTCGTTTCAGTTAGTGATTCCTGCTTCGATTGACGATAAGGAATTGTGTACCCCCGCGAAAAGTAGTCAAACATCGACGCTTGCGCTTCCGCCAGGGTTACGCGTACTTCTTGCGGAAGATAACGATATCAATGCAGAGATCGTGTTAGATATGCTGAAAGCTGCAAAGGTAAAATGTATCAGAGCGAGAAACGGTGAAGAAGCCGTCAACGCAGAGCGCAAGTACGACTTTGACGTTATTTTAATGGATTGCCAGATGCCTGTAATGGATGGGTATGCCGCGGCTCGGGCCATCAGGCGAGATGGCAGAAACAAAGATAGGTTAATCATTATTGCACTCACGGCAAACGTCTTTACCGAAGACAAAAATGCCTGCCTAGCGGCAGGCATGAATGCGCATTTAAGCAAACCTATTCGCAAACAGGTGCTATTTGACTGTATTTCCAGTGAGCTTGCTCGCATTTGAGGCAACGTTAACATTATCATTATGCGCATCACTTACCATGCGTAGCACAATATAGCCAAGCAATGCTGACACTATTGAGCCGCTGAGGATACCCACACGTTCGTCAAAAATTTGGTTTATACCGGTTTGTTCAAAGGCAAGGCCCCCAATAAACAAACTCATGGTAAAACCTACACCACAAAGCAACGCGCAGCCATAAATGTGTTTAAAGTTAAGATCTTGCGGCAATTTAGCCAAGTTGAGCTTAACCATCAAATAACAGAATCCAAATACCCCAATTTGCTTTCCTACTACCAATCCCAAAAATATGCCGAATGTTACCGGGTGAAAAATACCTTCTGGACTGATATTGCCAAAGCTTATTCCTGCATTGGCAAAGGCAAATAGAGGGAGTATTGCAAAGCTGACAGTGCCATTTAGGCTGTGCTCTAATCGGGTAACCGGAGAGTAAGAGCTATCCTTTACGTCTCGCATAGGAATGAACCCAGCGAGTACCACACCAGCAAGAGTGGCGTGGACACCAGATTTAAGCATGGCCACCCATAAGATAATACCGACAAGAACATAAGCGGGTATATCGATCACGTTTCGTCTATTCATTTGCCATAACAGCAGCAAACAACCCGCTGCCACCATGAGCGCACCAGTGGTAATATTTTCAGTGTAAAATAACGCAATAATCACAATAGCGCCGATATCGTCGATAATCGCCAGCGTTACTAGAAATACTTTAAGACTCGTGGGCACTCGGCTACCCAATAGCGCCAAAATACCTAATGCAAAGGCGATATCGGTAGCAGCAGGAATTGCCCAGCCCGCTATCGCAACAGGGTTATCCCAATTGATGCCCACGTAAATAAGCGCAGGCAGGGCCATTCCACCGATAGCTCCCGCTGCGGGTAATATGATGTCTTTTGGGTTAGCTAATTCACCCTCACACACTTCCCGTTTGAGCTCTAGGCCCACATGGAAAAAGAATATGGCCATTAAACCGTCGTTGATCCAAAGTAATAGCGGCTTGTCGATGGCCCAGCTTCCAGCAGAAATTTGCACAGGCATACTAATTAGCTGATCGTAAAAAGAATCCAAGGGAGTGTTAGCTATGATGAGCGCCAACACGGTAGCTACCATAAGCAGAATACCAGGGGCTGCTTCTCGATTTAGAAAGTCAGATACCACATCTTGTACCTCTTCTATGACATCGTCGAGTACATCGTGTTCATGCTTATCTGTCATTGATAACCTCTAACGCCTTGCAACTGGGTTTAAAAATTAAAAAGGTTTTGTGAATTCTAAACACAGGCAACGTCGGCTAGTTAAGCGTGTAAATTAATAATAGTTAATACGGGAGGTCTGGGAATGAAAGATCAATTCCGTAGATTTGAAGCAAGCCTAACCGTTTTGTTATCAGCACACTGCTTGCCGGCATTTGCGGTGGGATTTTAAACATTTTTACGCTACAATCGCGGGCTTTCCAAGGTTGACCATTTTACCTACCTCGAGGATCTCTAGATGGCAAAAGTCGCGATTGTAATGGGTTCAACTTCAGACTGGCCTACCATGCAGCAGGCCGCAAAAATGCTGAAGTCGTTTGGTGTTGAATTTGAAGCGAAGGTGGTGTCGGCACATCGCACACCTAACTTGCTAGTAGAGTTTGCAGAAAGCGCTGCTGATGAAGGTTTCAGCGCAATTATTGCTGGCGCAGGCGGCGCCGCACATTTACCCGGTATGATTGCTGCCCATACACATTTACCTGTGTTTGGTTGCCCTGTTAAATCAAAAGCACTCAACGGATTAGATTCACTTCTTTCCATTGTACAAATGCCTAAGGGCGTTGCGGTAGGCACTTTAGCTATCGGTGAGGCAGGGGCTGCCAATGCGGGCTTATTGGCCGCGCAAGTCGTTGCCTTGCAGGACGAAACTGTACGAAATGCGGTTATCGCCTTCAGAAAATCGCAAACTGACACCGTTCTTGCGTCAAGCAATACATTGGAGTTAGATGAATGAGGGTAGTCGTTTACGGCGCAGGCCAACTTGCTCAAATGATGTATCTTGCGGGAAGTCCCCTGGGTATTGAGGTTCAAGCTGTGGACGTAAACAACGATACCGTTGTACATCCAGTTAGCAAAACACCATTAGATTTATCGCTTGCTCAAGCATTAGAAGATGCAGATGCGCTAACGGTTGAATTCGAGCACGTGCCTGAAAGGTTGCTCGAAGATGCCGCTAAGACGAATAAGTTGATGCCCAACATCGACAGTATTCTTGTAGGTGCCGATCGCGTCCGCGAGAAGAAGCTACTACAGAATATGCAGGTGGCCAATTGTGAGCATATGATAGTCACTGACCTTTCACAGCTGGATGATTGCGTTAAAGAGCTTGGTAGCAAATTGATTCTCAAGGCCAGCCGTGACGGTTACGACGGCTACGGTCAATGGCGATTAGGTGATGATGCTGATTTGCCAGCGCTAAAAAATTCACTTCAGGGGTTAGACTTAGAAAACGTTCCCCTTGTTGTTGAGAAAATGGTGAACTTTGATAGAGAGTTGTCGCTCATCGGCGTGCGCAACGCAAACGGCGACGTCAGAACCTATCCACTGGCTGAAAACCTTCATCATCAAGGGCAGCTGCACGTGTCCGTAGCACCTGCAACAAATGTTGATGACGCATTGCAAACTCAAGCCCATGACATATTTGTCAAACTAGCAGAAGGTATGGGTTATGTGGGCGTACTGGCCGTGGAGTTATTCCAAGTAGGCGATAAGCTGTTGGTCAATGAGCTTGCGCCTCGTGTGCATAACTCCGGCCATTGGAGTCAGTCTGGTGCGGTTACAAGCCAGTTCGAGAATCACCTGCGTGCGGTTTGTGGTTTGCCGCTAGGCGACACCTCCGCTATCGGTCCAAGCGCGATGGTCAATATTATTGGTTGCAGCAGTTTTTCACGAGACTTGCTAAGCATTGATGGCAGCCACCTTCATTGGTATGGAAAATCTGTGCGTGAAAAACGTAAGATGGGACACATAAACGTGACCACTAACAGCTATGAAAACTTAGGTGAGAAGCTGATGGCGTTGAGCAAATATCTGCCGCTTGAATACTTCCCTAAATTAGTTGGTGAAGCAAAGCGATTAAAAGGTTGACACCCACGCTTTTATCGCTAGAATACGCATCCGCTGTCTAGGCAGCGGTTTTTAAAGTGTGCCGACTTAGCTCAGTTGGTAGAGCAACTGACTTGTAATCAGTAGGTCGCCAGTTCGATTCCGGCAGTCGGCACCATTTTTCTTTTTTCCTAGGCCATTCTTACGTACACTTGTTCCAATCATTATCACGGAACCTGATGTATGCTCAGTCTATTCAAATCAATCAATCAATTACTCGTTGCTTCGTGTTTGGTCATGCTAAGCCTATTTGCATTTTCGTCGGCTTATGCCCACGGCCACCAAGAGCATCACGTAAACCAAGCGTCCGATATGTCAGTGATAAACGGCTATGCGAGAGCGACGTTTCCGCTCGCTAAAACTGGCGCGGCTTACTTCACTCTGCATAACCAAGGTGATACAGCCAAAACGCTGATCGGTGTATCCGTTTCTGAAGCAACAGCCAGCGAAGCACAAATACATACGACTGTTATGGATGGCGACGTTATGAAGATGCGTGAGCTTGAAGATGGCGTGACAATCGGTGCTGGCGAGAAAGTCGCATTCGAATCAGGCGGTCATCACATTATGCTGTTAGGTTTGCGCAAAGGGTTAGTTGAAGGGAGCGAAGTTACGCTTACCT
Source organism: Alteromonas sp. KUL106 (assembly GCF_009811415.1). GTDB lineage: Bacteria > Pseudomonadota > Gammaproteobacteria > Enterobacterales > Alteromonadaceae > Alteromonas. The sequence goes on from NZ_BLIG01000038.1 coordinate 28,503, forward strand.
TACGGTTTGAAAATAGCGACGAACTCAACATTGTACTGCCCGTCAAAAAAGATGAGGCAAAAAGTCATCATAACCATCATTGATTAAATTTCTGTACTGTGAACTCTGCCATCTAAAAAGACGATAAGGGCAATCAATTTAATCATTAATCTAAATCAAAATTTGTGTAGTACTATTAAGTTACATTGTTGAGGCTTAACGAATTAGCCAAAGCAAAATTTAATAGAGTTGTACATTAAGGAGTGTGAAATGAGCAAGATTGATATTGGTATATCTGAACGCGATCGCAATGCAGTAGCAGAAGGTCTTAAAAAGTTGCTGGCAGACTCTTACACATTGTATCTACAAACACATAACTTTCATTGGAATGTGGAAGGCCCACAATTCCGTGAACTACATTTGATGTTTGAAGAACACTACACCGAACTCGCTGAAGCCGTGGACGAAATTGCAGAGCGCATTCGTACTCTTGGTATAGCGGCGCCGGGCACGTACAAATCGTTTGCAGCGCTAAGCTCGATTGAAGAAGTGGAAGGTGTGCCAGAGGCGACGGAAATGGTTCGCCTGTTAACACACGGTCATGAGCAAGTGGTTAAGACCTGCAGAGAGTCATTGAAGTTGGCGCAAGATGCGGATGACGAATCTTCGGCTGCATTAATTGGCGACCGTATGCGTGTGCACGAGAAAACCGCATGGATGCTTCGTGCAACCTTACCACGGTAGGCAATGAGTTACGTTGATTAATCCCGTCTACGGGGGAATCTATCAGAAAGGGTACAGCAGGGCTGTACCCTTTTTTGTATACTGGCTTTAAGAAAAACAAAAACGACAAAAAATGCGTGTGCGCAAAAGTACCAACGCGTTTTAAATATTGAGGCTTTTTTAAATGAAAACGAATATTACTCTGTCTGCACACTCTATAAGGGTAAGCAAAATAACCAACGCGCTTGCGTGTGCCTCGGCTTTATCCCTGAGCTCTTTGGCGTTAGCTCACGGCGATCACGATCATGACGTGAACGATGTCGAGATCACAGTGACGACACTTGCAGAGGGGCTGGTTCATCCGTGGGGAATGGCGTTTTTGCCGAACGGTGACCTATTGGTTACAGAGCGCGCTGGGGGGATTAGACGTTTATCAAAAGACGGAAAATTGTCTGGACGACTTGAAAACGTACCTGAGGTCGTGGCCCAGAATCAAGGCGGAATGCTTGATATTGCGATTGACCCAAATTTTGCCACCAATAACACCATTTATTTTTGCTACAGCAAAGCGAGTGAGGATGAAGATAAGCCAGGAAGCAGCAGTAGCGTTGCGAAAGCGACCCTTTCACATAAAGGGCTTGAAGACGTAAAAGTGATATTCAGCGCCGACTCAATAGTTGATAACGGATTTCATTTTGGCTGCCGTCTTACCTTCGATGCCGAACAGGCACTTTATGTTGCCATGGGCGACCGCTACAAGTACATGAAGGAAGCGCAAAATACGAATAATCACTTTGGTAAAATCGTGCGCATTAACGCCGACGGTAGCGTTCCTAAGAGCAATCCGTTCACAACGGGAGATGCGCCTGAAGTATTCAGTTATGGCCATCGCAATGTGCAGGGCATAACCATTCACCCTGAAACGGGCGCGGTATGGGCAATGGAGCATGGCCCTAAAGGCGGTGATGAGATAAATATTCTTGAAAATGGTGCGAATTATGGCTGGCCTTCAATTACATACGGTATTGACTATAGCGGCGAAATAATCAGCGACAAAACACACATGGATGGCATGAAGCAGCCTTGGGTTTACTGGGATCCTTCCATAGCGCCGAGCGGTTTAACCTTTTATCAAGGGGAAATGTTCAATGAGTGGAACGGCGATGTTCTTGTTGGCTCTTTAAAATTCACCCACCTTCGCCGTATAGACGTAGAGAACGGTCAAGCGGGTGAGCAGTTTGAATACTTACGGGAAAATCAGGCCCGTATTCGCGATGTTGAGGTCGGTCCCGATGGCGCAATTTATCTATTAACAGATGCGCCTAATGGTAAAATTTTAAAGCTGACTAAGTAACTGAAACATCGAAAATAAAATGGCGCCAAAACGAAATGGCGCCATTTTACCGTAATCCGAACCTATTCTCCGTCTTGCTCTTTTCTATAGCGTTCAAACCACGCCATAATATTTCCCACTTTTTGAATTAAACGAGAAGGACGGCTTGCGATACCGTGGGAAGCACCAGGGATACGCACCATGGCGGCATCAACGCCCTGTAGCTTAAGCGCCTGGTAATACTGCTCAGACTCACTAATAGGTGTACGGTAATCGGCTTCGCCCGTTAGCAGCATTGTTGGCGTTTTCACATTTCCTACTAGGCTGAGCGGGCTGCGTTTCCACAGCTTATCTGCAATATTCCAAGGCTTATCAGCCATCCAATACTGGCTGAAGAAGGGGTAGGCGTCAGCAGTAAGAGCAAAGCTCATCCAATTGATAACTGGCTTGGCGACCACCGCCGCTCTGAAACGGTCGGTTTTACCAATAGACCAAGCAGTGAGCACGCCGCCACCCGAGCCTCCGGTAATGAATAGGTTGTCAGTATCGACATAACCTTTCTCTATTACTGCATCCACTACATCCATCAGGTCGTTATAGTCTTCAGAAGGGTAGTTGTGGTGAATGAGATTGCCAAAATCTTCGCCATAGGAGCTACTGCCTCTAGGGTTCGACCACACTACCACATAGCCTTGTGCCGCCATTAGCTGTATTTCCATCGCGAAGTGAGGACCATAGGCTGCATGAGGACCGCCGTGAATCTCCAGAATAAGCGGGTACTTCTTGCTGCTATCAAAACCAGGAGGCAGGGCAATCCAAGCGTCAATTGCACGCTCATCAAAACTTGAAACAACAGCAAGGTCTTGCACTTGCGCCAGCGCTTTGTGACTCAACGCGTCGCGGTTTAAGTCAGTGAGCTGTGTATCTTCTTTGCCTTTTCTGAAAAGAGCAAGGTCACCTGGCGTAGCGCGGTTTGCGGTAGTGTAGACAATGTCGCCGTTATCACTGACGGCGAAATCTCCTGAAGTATAGGGTCGCCCAAAGGCTTGACCACCAAGGGTTACATCAATAGGTTTGACGTCGCCTTTTAAGTTTACCGAGGCAAGCTTGGTTTCTCCGTGATCAAGGTAGGAGAATATTAAACCACGGCTGTCTCTGCGCCATTCAAACTTACCTAAACTTCTATCTAACGATGTAGTTAAGCGCGTAATGTTGCCACTTTTAAGCTCAAGGACGACCAAGTCGCCATTCTGATAGGATAGTTTTCTGTCATTGAGCTGAGTAAAAGCAAGGTACTTGCCGTCCGGGCTTAGAGAAGGACTACTTTCAGGGCCCTCAATATTGGTTACTTGCTCTATTTCTCCTGTGCTGACGTTTACTTTATAAATGTCACTAGACAACGGATTTAATGCATAATCTTCTCGATAAGGCGTTGCGAAGTAAATCCAATCGCTGTCATTGGAGAAAGCAAGAGAGCCGCCACTTGGAAATTCTCCTGTTGTCAATTGACGTGGTGTACCGCCTTCTACTGGTAATACGTAAATTTGGTCAAAGCCTTCCCGAAGATAGCCCCTGCCATCGCCTCGATATTGTACCGCGTCAATGTAAGTCGCTTGCTCTGCCCATTGAGCCCCCTTTGGTTTGTTTGGCATAGCCGTAAACAAAGGTTTTTGCTTTTCTTCAGTAAACAGCGTAAACGCTAGCGCTTTACTGTCTTTAGACCATGTCAGTTGGCGAGGGGTTTCGTCAGTATTCGTAAGGCGCACCGACTGCATTGTATCGAGGTAGTAAATATGAAGCTGAGATCTACCGTTAACAGCTTTGGTGTAGGCCATTATTTTACCATTGGGCGATAAGGTAGCCTGAGATAGGTTTTCATCCAAACTAATAAATGGTCGGTGTTCACCTGATTTTATGTCTACCTGCCACAACCTGCTTTGACGACTGTCGGTCATGATATCCATGCTCTGTCGAGCATAAATAACCGTTTCCTCGTTAATAAATTGGGGGTTAGCGACGAACTCTAAGTTAAAGGTATCATCATAAACAAGGGTATTGGAGGGTAATGGTAAATCACGGTCTTTGTGCTCTTGCTGCGGGTGGGCTTGACTAGCACCTACAGTGAGCACGAATAACGCAGTTGATGTTAGACAAAAACCTGTTCGGACAGACCGGGAAGCGAAACGAAACGCAGACATGGTGGTTCCTTTTTATTGTTCTGGCGCAGTGCGCGATAGATTTGGCGTTTGCTGCCAGTGCTTGACTTACGAATCAACAAAGGCAGGACGTCTTGCCTTAAACATATCGCTTTCGTTTCTTGTATGTAAAGAAAGTGCGTTAAAGATGCGAAATAACGTGTTAAAGAGATGTTTACGCTATTCTTGTTCACCTTTTAAACTTACCTTTCCCGTGAGGATATCTTTAAACATGACCCAATCCCCCATTAAGCTATAAATGGGATGTTTGAAGGTAGCTGGGCGATTTTTTTCGAAAAAGAAGTGGCCAACCCAAGCGAAACCATAACCCACCAACGGAATGAGCCATAGCAATACCCAGCTAGAGGTGAAGACGGCTGTGGCAATAATGCCTAACACTAACCACGAGCCAATGAAGTGAAGTGTACGGCATGTACTGTTTCTGTGTTCATGCAGATAAAAAGGGTAAAACGCATTAAAAGAAGTAAACTGTTTGTTTTCGTTGTTCTGTGTAGTCATAAACCCCTCATTATTCCAATGTATCAGCTTGGCTTTACGCCACGTTAACATTTAACCCTTAAACGAATAGTCGTCAACACGACAAAGGTAAAGGCTTTAATCACGTCATGCTAACCTTGTAATTTGCTGATTACTGCCCCATATTCCTGACAACACAAGATATAAAAGGCCTGCATTATGGAAAACCTCGTTGCGAATAGCCAAGCAACTATTGTTGATATTACGGTAGAAAACTTTCAGCAAATTATTGTTGAAGCATCCCAAGAAAAGCTGGTGCTAATTGATTTCTGGGCTGATTGGTGTGAGCCATGCAAAGATTTAATGCCTATTCTAGAGAAGTTGGCAGGTGAATATAGTCAGCATTTAATCCTGGCAAAAGTTGACTGTGAAGCGCAGCAAGAAGTCGCAGCGCAGTTTGGTATTAGAAGTTTACCAACGGTAATGGTGGTGCAAAATGGGCAGCCTGTCGACGGCTTCGCAGGCGTCCAGCCTGAGCAGCAAATTCGCGAAATGCTTGCTAAGTACCTTCCGAACCCAGAAGACGAACTGCTCGCTACTGCAGGCAAAGCAATTCAGCAAGGTGAATACGCAGAGGCACTTCCCGCGGCTAAAGAAGCATTGTCGCTGAATCCTGATAACGTAAACGCCAGATATATGCTGATTGATTGCTACATAGAGACAGGATCAATTGATACAGCAAAAGCCTTGCTTGAAGAAATTAAATTGGTCGACCAAGACTCCCGTTACAAAAGCTTGGCGGGTAAAATTGAGTTAGCAGAACAGGCCGCTGACACGCCTGAAATTCGCCAGCTTCAAGCTGCGGTGGAGGCTAACCCGGACGATCTTCAGCTGAAGGTAGACTTGGCCGTACAGTTACACCAGGCGAACAAAGCGCAGGATGCACTAGCGCTTCTTTACAGTGTGTTGAAAAAAGAGCTCGGCTTTGGTGATGCAAGAAAGCTCATGATGGATATGATGAATGCATTAGCAGATGGTGATCCGCTTAAATCTGAATACCGTCGAAAGGTCTATAGCCTTTTATATTAGAGAGTATTTTGCACAGGTAGAAAGCATTAAACTCGGCAGGCTACACGAAGAACTATCTTTGCACCAAAGGCGAAAACCCCTCTTGGTGTAGCCAGTTAAGCGCTTCAAAATATTTGTGAAAATATTCACGTTCGTAATTATCACTGATGAAGTCTCGATGTTTTGAGGGGTGGGTACGTTCTAGCTGAGCGCGCTTTACCATCCCTACATCAAGTACATAAGCTGAGCGAGTCAGGCCACGGGTAATATTTACTTTTATTGCTTCAGTTAACCGTGTTTGACACTCAGGCGTGGAAAGTACCCATCGGCGAGCATCCATTAATGCAGCCCAAGGCTTGTTATCCAGCACACTAATAATGTCGTGCATTTCCTCTACGAAGAATTCAGTGGTTTTTAAGTTCCATGCACCTGTTGCAAATACCTCAAGTACGTTACCTGATATATCCAGCGAGTAATTTCCATATTTGGGAAAACGCATAAAAAACCTTTTCATAGTTTCACTTATATAAGACTAACCATTTAACGGAAAAACACAAATGCGTTTTAAAACGTCAACGGCTGTCCCGGAAACGACACGTGCCTTAAAGACATAAGCTAACTAAATTGGGCAAAAGTATTTACACTTAATTTGTAAATAAATGTTATGCACTTTGGTCAAGACCATGCGCACAAGGTAGAACTTTGATACTGTTGACGTTGTTACGTATTTCGTGGTTTTTTTACATTGGTGATGGGCATGTCATATCAAAAGTTTTACACGGGTTTTCTTAACGCGAACAAAAATAAACAGCACTATGCCTGCCATAGCCATTACTTTTGGCCAGACTGTACCCGCGATGCTATGTTGGAATACTGGGACGACAGTGCAAAATATGTGGACGAAAAGTGGGGGTACTTTTTTGAAACCTTAGTACCTGAGTTACAGCAGCGCATAAGCGATATACTCAACACTCACGCCCCAGAGCAAATCGTCTTTGCACCCAATACCCATGAATTGCTGTACCGTATTATGAGCTGTATTGATGTGTCGACGCCTTATAAGGTGGTATCAACAGACAGTGAATTTCACAGTTTTCATCGCCAAGCCAGCAGACTACAAGAGCAAGGGGCGATAGAACTCATTACTGTGCCTACGAAACCCTACAGTACTTTCTCTTCACGTTTTATTGCGGCAATAGCCGAGAATGACCCTGAATTGGTCTTCTTTAGCCACGTGTTCTTCAATTCTGGTTATGTGGTTGATGATGTTGACGCCATTGTAAATAGCATTACCAACGACAACACCTTAGTTGTGGTCGACGGTTATCATGGATTTATGGCAAAGCCTACCGACTTGGCCAATATTGCACATCGTGCCTTTTATTTGTCTGGGAGTTATAAATATGCCCAAGCAGGAGAGGGCGCGTGTTTTGCCCATGTGCCTATAGGTTGTAATTTGAGGCCTATGTATACAGGCTGGTTCGCTGAGTTTGGAGAATTAGATAAGCCTCGCATTGACGGTAAAAAAGAAGGGGTGCCCTACAGCTTAGACGGAATGCGGTTTGCAGGTGCGACGATGGATTTTACGGCGCTCTACCGTCTACGCGCAGTACTTCGGATGTTCGAACAAAATAACATCAGCGTAGAAACCGTTAATGACTATGTAATGGACATGCAGCGAATATTTCTTGATAAGTTAGCTGCCTATGACCATCCATTGCTTAACGCACGTCATCTGGCGGTGACCGATGCCCAAAAAAGAGGTCATTTTCTGACATTCGAGTTAGATAATGCCGACGTGACAAAAAAATGTGCTTTAGCACTCAAAGCGCACCATATTCTCACCGACTTCAGAGGAAACCGTTTGCGATTTGGTTTTGGCCTTTATCATACGCCAGATTACATTGACCTCGCTGCGCTTTCTGACATCACTTAAATCGTTTAACACACAATCAGAAAGGAACAACGCATGGAGTGGCTTTTGCCCGCAATCGCACTGGTTCTAATTATCGAGGGAGTTGGACCACTGCTCTTTCCTAATAAATGGCGTAACTATTTGTTTGAAATTAGTCAGCAGCCTACTAATCAGCTTCGTCAAATTGGCGGAACGCTTGTTATTATAGGGGCGTTGTTATTGTTTTACTTTAGCTGAGGTATCCCGAAACCTGTCGTCTCATCCTATTTGTTTTTATTCCCTCGCGGAAAAAAGGGCTGATGTGACGCACCGCTAACGCTTTGTCGCCAGAAAATTACGTGCCCATCAATAAATAACGGTATAGCAACAGCTCGCATCCGCTGGTTTTTAAAAGCAAAAATAAAATAGTGGTATTTTTGTTCGAAAAAGGGATGATCCTTGCTCTAGAATTTTGTAGAATCCCCGCCTAATTTTCTTACACATATGATTCATGGCAAAGAACGTTGTGGTACTCGGCACTCAATGGGGTGACGAGGGTAAAGGCAAGGTCGTAGACCTACTCACTGATCGCGCAAAATATGTTGTTCGCTACCAAGGCGGGCACAATGCAGGTCACACTCTAGTAATCGACGGTGAAAAAACCGTACTTCACTTAATCCCATCAGGCATCCTTCGCGATAATGTTACCTGTATCATTGGTAACGGTGTCGTGCTGAGCCCAGACGCACTTATGAAAGAAATGACTATGCTTGAAGAGCGTGGCGTTCCTGTGCGCGAGCGATTGAAGATTAGTGAAGCTTGTCCGCTTATTCTTCCTTATCACATTGCATTGGACGTTGCGCGCGAAAAAGCCCGTGGCGCTAAAGCAATTGGTACAACCGGTCGTGGTATCGGTCCTGCTTATGAAGATAAAGTAGCCCGTCGTGGATTGCGTGTTGGCGACTTATTTCATGCTGAAGACTTCGCGGCTAAGCTGAAAGAAGTGCTAGACGTACATAACTTCACGCTTACACAATACTATGGCGCGGAAGCAGTAGACTTTGATGAAACCTTAAAAGGTGCAATGGAAGTTGCTGATATTCTGAAAGCAATGGTCGTTGATGTTACCGATGAGCTAGATAAAGCCGACAAAGCTGGCTTACCGATCATGTTTGAAGGTGCGCAAGGCACACTATTAGACATTGACCATGGTACCTATCCTTATGTTACATCATCAAACACTACTGTTGGTGGCGTTGCAACAGGTGCCGGTTTCGGCCCGCTCAAGCTTGATTATGTACTTGGTATCGTAAAAGCGTACACCACCCGTGTGGGCTCAGGTCCGTTTCCTACTGAATTAGATTGTGAAGTAGGTGAACACTTGGGTGTTAAAGGTCACGAGTTTGGCGCTACCACAGGTCGTAAGCGACGCACTGGCTGGTTCGATGCAGTTGCAATGAAACGCGCAGTACAAATCAACTCTATTACAGGCTTCTGCTTAACCAAACTTGACGTACTAGACGGTCTTGAAAGCCTTCAAATTTGTGTTGGTTACAAAGATGCAGACGGCAACGTGAAAGATGTACCGCCGATGGCAGCTGATGGTTACGATAAAGTAACACCAGTTTATGAAGAAATGCCGGGCTGGACAGACAACACTTTTGGTGTCACTGAGTTTGAAGCGCTTCCACAAGCTGCGAAAAACTATATTAAGCGTCTTGAAGAACTAACGGGTGTGCCGGTTGATATCGTTTCAACAGGTCCTGACAGAAACGAAACAATCGTTTTACGTAGCCCATACGACGCATAATAGAGCCTCGTTAATCACATTCAAAGGCCCGGTACTCACCGGGCTTTTTTGTTTCTCTCTCTTTTTGGTTCTCTGTTTATGCTTTCATCACCCTTCGACTGTGCGGGCGGGTATTATCTATGTGGACTGGTATTAAACATTAATTAACAATTTAGTTGCGTTGTTTTCGAACATCCCTATTAATATAAGATAGTATCAGTAAATTATTACGCTGCTTTACCCTGAAACAATAGTGAAGTGTGTCACCGAATTGTTGTGATGGGTGTTATGCTATCGGAGCCTTCTTATGCCAAATAGACCTTCTCTTCATGCAGTGGAAACGGGCGTGTGTTTCGTTGACGTTGTTCATAAACTTAACGACAGTTTCGATACGGGGAAAACCCAGTCCCTCGAATGGCGTAAAAATCAGTTAAAGGCATTAGAAACCTTACTTAAAGATAATCAGCACGATATCTTGCAGGCACTTAAAAATGACTTAGGCAAATGTAAAACCGAAGCCATGGTCGCTGAACAAGGTTTCTTGCTTTCTGATATTAAGCATACTCTTAAGCATCTGGATAAGTGGGTAAAACCCCGTAAGGTGTCGACGCCCATGGTGGCTTGGCCGGGTAAAAGTTTTCGAAAACCTGAGCCGCTTGGCACGGTGCTTATCATGGGGGCGTGGAACTATCCGCTCCAATTGTTACTTGCCCCTTATATCGCCGCTATTGCAGCGGGCAACTGTGCGGTACTCAAACCTTCAGAACTTGCAGAAGAGACCTCGTCGCTGGTGGCCAAGCTTATTCCTCAATATATGGACACGTCTTGCGTTACAGTAATAGAAGGCGGTAAAGACGAAGCGACGGCCCTGCTTGCCTGCAAGTGGGACCATATTTTTTACACCGGTGGTGACGTGGTGGGCAAGATTGTAATGAGCGCTGCGGCTAAACATCTAACGCCAGTAACGCTCGAACTCGGTGGAAAAAGTCCATGCTTTGTTGATAAAAACACTAATCTTGCTGTAACCGCACGACGTTTGGTGTGGGGTAAATGGATGAATGCGGGGCAAACCTGTATTGCGCCCGACTATGTGATTGTAGAAAAGGGCTTTGAGCAAAAGCTTATTGAAGCCGTTAAAAAAGAGCTGAAAAAACAATACGGCAAAGCGCCGCTGCAATCACGGGACTATGGCAATATTATCAATCACCGTCACCTGAAACGCCTTGAAAGCTACCTTGAAAAAGTAAATGTGGTATATGGCGGTGAACTCGATATGTCCCGCCCCGCGATGGCGCCCACCCTCGTGCTGGAACCGCCGCTGGATAGCCCGCTGATGAAAGAAGAAATATTCGGGCCTATCTTACCCATTATCACTTTCGACAACATGGACGCGGGCATTAAGTTCGTAAACAGCAGACCTAAGCCACTTGCGCTTTATGCATTTAGCGACAAAGACTACGTGTTAGACAATATTATCAGCAAAACCAGTTCAGGCAGCGTGTGCACTAACGACACAATGTTGTTTATGACTAATCCTGAGTTGCCGTTTGGTGGTGTGGGAAATAGCGGTATGGGTAGCTACCACGGACAAGCAGGCTTTGATACATTCAGTCATATTAAGACGGTGATGAAGCGCTCTTTCGCGCTAGACGTGTTCTTTCGCTATGCGCCGTTTTCCAAGTTTAAATTGTCTTTACTTAAAAAGTTTTTATAACAGGAGTTTTCATGGTTCAGCCCTTTCATCTTGCCATACCGGTCACTAATTTAACCGACGCTGAAGCGTTTTACGGTGAGTTGTTGGGTTGTGAAAAAGGTCGTAGCGATACCCAGTGGATAGACTGGAATTTCTTCGGCCATCAATTAGTGACGCACTGCGTAGAAACCATGCCATCGCCGCCAGCCCATAACGGGGTAGACGATCATGCTGTGCCGGTGCCCCATTTTGGCGTTGTGCTTACTATGAACGATTGGCAGGCACTGGCCAGTAAATTAGAGGCTGCTAGTACCGAGTTTATCATTGCGCCTTACATTCGCTTCAAAGGGAAGCCAGGCGAACAAGCCACCCTATTTTTTAAAGACCCTTTCGGCAATGCGTTGGAGTTCAAAGCATTCGCAGATATTTCTCAGCTTTTCGCTAAATAATAGTGAGGGCCTGTGCGGACTGGTATAACAGGCCCAAAGCTAGCGCTTTTTCCGTTTCGGTTTAAAGCGCTGATATAACAGCGCAACGCCTGTAAGGGTAAATAAAAAAGCGCTGCCCGAAAACACAATCAACCACGGCGTATTGAAGTTGCTTCTGTCTTTGTAGTCCATGATGTGAAGCATCCACATAAAATCAAAGAGTCGCCAAGTATCGGTGCGTACGCGCAACACACTGCCTGTATTTGGGTCGACGTAAAATTGTGTATTGAGCTCATCATTAAAGCTTACACGCCACAAAGGTGCAGGCAGGTTTTTTACTTCCAGAGGTGATGCATCCAATAATGTTGCGTCAACGATATCACCACTACCTGCATATTGCTGCATTGCCGCTTCACGAATATTGCTCTCTTGTAAGGGGGGCAAAGGTTCGCCTGTCAGTGCGCTATAGCGATAGATAGCATCGTTATCTACTACGCGATAAACAGGAGTAGTATGGTTCGAGTCTAGCTTTGTATTGCCTACTTTATTTAAACGGTGAGTGAATGACAGTACGGCTGCGTTGCTGTGATTACTTAAAATGTCAGAAGGGGGCACCGTAGCGCTGTGCCACGAAGTGGTCACTTTGTTCCGTAAATGGTTACCTCTTACTTCATCAATGGGTAACCAAGCCATGACGAAACCGCTTAAAAACCAGAGCCCTATTTGTACAAAAAGAATTAAGCCCAAGTAATTGTGCGCTTTACGCATAAATTTCATCATCAGGTTTTTTGGTTTTATTTTCAAAAGGCTATAACATCAGAAAACACGCACAGAGTAAATTAATAAAGAGAGTAGTTTTGAATAAAGCATTAGTGCTGGTAGATGTACAAAACGTGTATTACACCTGTCGTCAGGCGTACAAACGCAACTTTAACTACAACCAGTTTTGGCGCGAACTTAGCTATAAAATGGAGATAGCTCATGCCTTTGCATACGCCATTGACAAAGGAGACAGCAAGCAACGTGAATTTCAAAACATACTTCGCGCTATTGGGTTTGAAGTAAAACTAAAGCCCTTTATTCAACGTGCTGACGGGTCGGCAAAAGGCGACTGGGACGTAGGTATTACGGTTGATGCGCTAGAACATGCCGATGATGTTGATGAAGTAATTCTGGTGTCGGGCGACGGCGATTTCGATATTCTCGTCAATGCGCTTAAGGGGAAAGGGAAAACGGTAACAGTGTATGGCGTGCCTGCATTGACCGCTGAGAGTATTCAAAAAGTGGCGTCTAAGTATGTTCCTATCGATACTGGGCTTTTGTTGTAGTTATTAAATATTACTTAAAGGCAGCAAAACTCGAAGAAAACTGGGGCGGCAGATAAGTCAAATGAGTGCCTTTATGTTAGTACGCCTATTTGGAACAGCTAGCTGCGGAATTCCCCGCAGCGACTGATGTTTAATAAAGGGGGAGTACACCCTATTGATACTTGTTGAGTGAATAGAAGCGCTAAAACAGTTGTACTAATAAGGTTGTATTAGGCTTTTACCCCGTCCGCTTTTTTCCGACGCGGCTTCCACCCCCTCTTTAGTGCGCTTAATTAAATGCACATCACCAAAGCGGCGGTTATCAATGGTGTAGCCCATCGCTTTAAGCTCATTGACGGTTGCCTCTGTAAACCCGTCGTGCATGCGAATGGTGTCTTTAGGCAATAGCTGGTGGTGAAAACGCGGTGAGTTCACAGCTTCTTCAGCACTCATATCGTAAAGCAGGGCATTCAGTAGCGACTGAGTCACTGATGAAATAATGGTGGTGCCGCCGGGAGAGCCTGTTACCAGAACCACTTGGTTATCTTTAGTAACAAGTGTGGGTGTCATAGAAGACAGCATGCGCTTGTAAGGCTCAATAGCATTCGCATCACCCCCTACAGCGCCAAAGAAATTGGGTACGCCAGGCTTAGCGCTAAAATCGTCCATTTCGTCATTCAACAAAAAGCCAGCGCCAGTGACAACAACACCACTACCAAAAGTCAGGTTGATGGTTGTGGTATTAGCAACGGCATTCCCCCATCTGTCCATGATCGAGAAGTGTGTTGTGTCTTCGCTTTCCTTTAACCCAGGCTTAACGCTTGGGGTATCAGAAATGCTGGTAGGCTGAATGTCTGCGGCACGTTCGCTTATATAGTCAGCGTCCGTAAGGGCTTTCACCGGAACGCTCACAAAGTCCGGATCGCCCATGTACTCTGCGCGATCAGCAAACACGCGCTTACCAATCTCTGACATGACGTGAATGTATTCCGTGCTGTTTTGAGCTGGCAAATCATGCGTTGAATCATAGGCTTCGAGCATGCCAATCCACTGGGCTACCGCAACACCACCAGAACTTGGCGGAGGCGCCGTCACCAGCTCAAAGCCCTGCCAATTTAAGTGAAGAGGTTTGCGCCATACAGCTTTGTACGCCAGCAAATCTTCATAGGTAATGAGGCCGCCATTTTGCTGCATAAAATCAACAATATGCCTTGCTACTTCCCCTTTATAAAAGCCATCCTTTCCCTGTTGCTGAATAACTTTTAGTGTTCTCGCCAGTTCAGGCTGTTTGAAGGTAGTACCTGCTTTGGCCTTTGCAAAATACTCGCTAAAGTTATTGTTAATTCCCGCTTCTTTAGTGCGTTCAATATAACGAGCAATGTTGTTAGCCAGCTTTTCGTGAACCACGAAACCTTGCTCGGCTAAATCTACTGCGGGGGCAAGAAGACGCTCCCATTCTAATGTGCCGTACTTCTTGTGCGCGGCCCACATGCCAGCAACGGTACCGGGAATGCCCGACGCTTTAGCGCCAAATAAAGATTCGTAAGGCTTAACGTTACCTTGTTCATCTAGATACATATCACGATGGGCGTTTTCAGGTGCCATTTCGCGGTAATCAAGAAAGTCGGTGCTATCTTCAAACTTTATTGTCATAAAGCCACCACCACCGACATTACCCGCCTCTGGCAGAGTGACGGCCAAAACAAACTGTGCGGTAATTGCAGCATCAATAGCGTTGCCGCCTTCTTGAAGTACCTGCATAGCCGCGTCGGCACTGTAGCTGTCAGGCATAGCAACCGCCTGCTGACTAAGCCCTACAGAAGTGTTGCTGGAATTATCAACGGGGTTACTTGGCGCATGAGAACACGCTGTGACCACTAAAATAAATGCTACGACGGCCGAGATAAACCCGACGTTCGCTATCCGTCTTTTCATTACAAAACTCCTTGCTACAGACGTTGCTAACCCTTCGTAATTAGCAACTGGCTACCAATAAGCTTTAATCAACGGTATTAACCAAGCATGACCAAGCTTGCGACAAAATAGGCAATAAGCGTAAGTGCGCCTGCAAATAGTGCGTAAGGGAACTGTGTCTTAACGTGTGTTAGTACGTCAGTACCCGCGGCCAATGAAGACACGGCGGTGGTGTCGGATATAGGCGAGCAGTGATCGCCAAATATACCACCACCTAATATTGCGCCAATCACTAGTGCTGGGGGTAACCCCAAGCTTTGAATAAGCGGTACACCAATAGGAATAAGAATAGCGAAGGTGCCCCATGAGGTGCCGGTGGTAAACGACATGATCGCACCGGCGATAAACAACATAGGAACAATCAGTACCAGTGGAAGATACTCACCGACTATACCCGCAACAAATACACCTGTTCCAAGTACCTTAAGGCTATTGCCTAAGGTTAACGACAGTAACACTATGGTAACCAGTGGAAGTAGTTCACCCATCCCTTTAAAACCAATTTCTACCGCTTCTTTGTGGGTAAAACGTTTGTGGATTAAAAGTAAACCGTAAGCAATAGCGGTGGCAAGGGCAGTGGCATAAAGAACAGATTTACTTCCGCTACCCTCAGATAATACGCCGTTGCCTGTCCAGAACATAAAACCAACCATGCTTAATACCATCACTATAAGTGGTACCAACATGAATCGGGCTTTAGTAGCTGGCTGTGTGGTTTGGTCTACCTCTACGTGAGTTAGGGCTTTTTCTTCTTCAGCCATTGGGCCGTGCACTTTGTCAGCTGAAATAGTGTAGGCCACAATAAGCAGGGTGAAGATAGCATAGAAGTTAAAGAACACGCTGCCCCAGAGAATGGACGCTGATGAGGCAGGCAGCTCATACGCGTCTAGAAGACTGAGTATAAAAGCACCCCAGCCGTTTAAAAGAATTAGTATACAAACCGGCGCGCTAGTGGAGTCGATAATATAGGCTAAGCGCGCGCGGCTCATGCCAAAACGATCAAATAGCCCTCGAGCAAAAATACCCGCAGTGAGTACGCTTAAGTTCGACTCAATAAATACCGCTATACCAGTGAACATGGTTAAACCGCCCACTTGTTTGCGGCTTTTAGCCACGCCCTTGTTCACAAGAAAGTTAACCGTTGCCGTTACGCCGCCGGAATCACGGATAAATGCGAGTAGCGCGCCTACCAGCACAGAGAAAATAAGCACCCTTGTGTTACCTGGACTCGCTGCAGTGTCAACCACACGCTCGATAGCATTAATCGGCGCCATATAGCTGGTTGCGATATCGGCATTCACGAGAATCAATGTTTCTGCGCATAGTACGGCTAAAGCCAGCGCTAATATGACTTCTTTCTTCCAAAAAACGACGGCAATAGCCACAAGAGGGGGGATGACTGACATCCAATCCATACTTCTATCCAAACTTAAATTTATATGTGTCTAGGGCGCGTGTTCTTCGCCATGAAGCGAAGGTGGGCATGCCCTAAAGATGTGTCGTTGCGTAAGAAAACGCGCAAGAGAATGTGTAATTGCAGTTCAAAGTTGGCGAACATAATTCTCTCATTTATGCTAGCGTACCGTATTGTGCTTCGTGTTACCAAGGATTAGATAAACATTGTTATTCCAGCAAGTTATTTATAAAAAGCGTGCCTCCAAATTAGGTCTGAGTTCTATCTTGTCAGGCCTATTCATATTGTTCAGTGCTTGTTTGTTCATTGGTAATGCTACCGCAACAGCGCAGTCCTCAAGGGCAAGCACGACAAAAGCGGCTGAGGCAAAGGTTGATGCCGAAACTGTTAGCGCAATAAAAGGCATGCTGGGGCAAAAAATCATTTTGGATTTTCGCTATTTCTGTGAAGACAACACGCCGTCATCCCGCTGCCGCACACCCATGACCGTTATTCCGCCGTCACTTTTAAATGTGCTAAGTACGCACAATATTGGTGGCGTTATTTTGTTTTCTGAAAACATTTTAAATACTGAACAGCTAATTACGCTCAATTACACTATGCAGCAGCATATGGTAAAAGCGGGTCGACAGCCCTTGTTCATTGCAGTCGACCAAGAGGGGGGCAGAGTTGCAAGGTTGCCTTCAGATATGCTCTCGCCGTTTGCGGGTAACATGGCTATTGGCGCCACCTTTTATCAGCGGGGCAGTGCATTTGCCCAAAGCGTTGCGTCACACATCGGTCAAACACTGCTGCCGTTAGGAATTAACACTAATTTCGCGCCCTCGGTTGATGTAAATAGCGAGCCAAAGAACCCAGTTATAAATGTTCGCAGCTTTTCAGAAACTCCTGAGCAGGTGGCCGCACTTGGACAAGCATTTGTGGGGGCCATGCAAAGTGAGGGCGTTATAGGGGCTATTAAACACTTCCCAGGCCATGGTGACACACATGTAGACAGCCACAGTGGCTTGCCTCAGGTAACACATAGCAAAGCGCAGGCCATGGCCGGCGACATCCTTCCTTTTGCTAATATTATTAATAGCGAAACGCCGCCAGCAATGGTAATGAGTGCACACATTCAATACCCGTCATTAGATGACACTACGATAATAGACAAACACGGAAAGCCGCAAATTGTTCCTGCTACGTTGTCAAAGAAAATATTAACTAATTTGCTTCGCAACCAATTGGGCTATCAAGGCCTCATCGTTACTGACGCATTAGACATGGCGGGTATTTCGCAATTTTTTTCAAACGAAGAAGCTTTGGTTCGAGCATTCAGCGCGGGAGCAGATATTGCGCTTATGCCTTTTACCATAAGAAATTACGCCGATATAAAAGCGTTTGCAGACTTCCTCGATAATGCCGCTACGCGAATGGCTAAAGGCGCATCAGAAAAGCCAATAAATAGTTCCACCAATACGATTTTGGAAAGCGCTTTCTTCAAATCATCTTATAACCGTATTATCAAGGCAAAACAAAGGTTTGCGTTGCAAAGCTTTACTTCTAAACCGATAACGTGGTGGCTTAAAGAAGCAAAAGAAAACGCGTCAGTAGACAATGCTAACAGCCTGAAAAACAGAGGAATTCAAATAGAGAAAGCGCTTTCCAGGGCGTCAGT
Organism: Alteromonas sp. KUL106; assembly: GCF_009811415.1. Taxonomy (GTDB): domain Bacteria; phylum Pseudomonadota; class Gammaproteobacteria; order Enterobacterales; family Alteromonadaceae; genus Alteromonas. The sequence goes on from NZ_BLIG01000038.1 coordinate 46,437, forward strand.
TTCGCTACTTTTTGGCAAAGAAAAGTTACCGATAACGTCAACGCGTTGGTTGGCACTAATGGCGGATGCGGCAAGGTGTTTGGCATTTGAGAGTGCACTTACTCGTTCTAAACGTAACGTTGCGGATAAGCCTTTAGAGTTTGCGTGTTTGCCGTTAACCGCGTTGCCGAAAACCCAATTAGCGATGAACTTATTAAAACAAGCCGATGTGCTTGTGGTTGGCAATATCAGCCCGCTCCATGCAAATTACGAACTAGGTGGGTTTGATTTACCAGAGCATGTAAAGCGCCGCGCCAGTGAGTCTGAGGTAATGGTCTTTAGCAAAAAGGTTATGGTGGCGGCGAAGGCACAAAATAAAACCGTGGTTTTTGCACCATTGCGTATGCCCTATGACGTAAATAAGGTGGAAGCGTTTGCAGACATTGCTATTGCTACATTCAATTACGCAGTTAGCTTAGATGCTCAAGGCAATGAAGAAAATCAGCAAGTTACGAGTTATAGTTTAAACGCATTGGTTGACATACTAACCGGTAACGCACTTGCAGAAGGGCGCTCACCCGTGTCATTAAAGCAAAAATGATAAAAAATAAAAGGGAAGCAAGGTGGACACAGAAAACTCACTAGGATCAGCGCAAGTACCATTTATAGATACTGTAATAATTGCGCTTCTACCTCTTGCACCACTCCTTATTGCCGTGGTGTTAGTGATAGGTACCCTTACCGCGCTGCACTACCTGTTGTTAGCCAAGCAAAGCCATCTTACCAGTGAACAGAAATTGCCTCGTCAAGTAGGCATGTTGGTACTTACTATCGTAGGCGCGGTAGTAATTGCAATGGCTTTACCAGTGAGTGAAAGCACACGCAATCAGGTTATTGCGCTTATTGGGGTATTAGTTTCAGGTGTAATTGCGTTTTCTTCCACCACAATGGTAGGCAATTTAATGGCGGGTATCGTGCTTCGTGTAAATCGCCCATTTAAAGTGGGTGACTTCATTAAGGTAGAAGGTTACAGCGGACGTGTTACCGAAATGGGCCTACTTGATGTTGAATTGCAAACCGAGAGCAGAGAACTCATAGCGTTCGCCAATACCTTGATGGTGAACTCGCCCGTTACAGTTACCCGCGCTTCTGGTGCAATTGTGAGTGTGGACATTAGTTTAGGCTATGATCTTCACCACAGTGTCATTGAAAAGCATCTGCTTATTGCAGCAGAGAATGCAGAGCTGACAGAGCCGTTTGTACAGGTTATTGGGTTAGGTGACTTTTCAGTGAGCTACCGCATTTCAGGTTTACTTACTGAAGTGAAAAGCTTATTAAGTGCTCGTTCACGGCTTCACAAAGCTGTGTTGGACGCATTGCACAATGCCGATATTGAAATTGTTTCTCCAAGCTTCATGAATCAACGACCTCAGCCGGATGGTTTGAAAATGATTGCTAAATCACCAGGCAAAACCTCTCAAGAGGAGTCAACACCAGAGGACGTTATTTTTGACAAGGCAGAAGAAGCTGAACAGAAAGAGAAAAGCAAGGAAACACTAATGCAGACTATTGCAGATATCGATGCAAAAATCGCAGAAACTGATGGTGATGTTAAAGAGAAGCTTAAGCATCAAAAAGCTACTGCCGAATCTCAGCTTGCCACGCTAGTACAAACTAAAACAGAAGAAGGTTAGTATTTGCTAACTTTTAAGTTTCTTTTTAAATGGAGTGTTAGGTTGTATGTGAGTGGTTACTAACGGATTGGGTTTGTGACTCCAACGTCCAGTAATTATCTCCACTCTCCGGTGTGAGGCTTCTCCAAATATCTACGCAAATGAGTCAGGGCTAGCCTCAATAAATGTCTTCGTATAGAAGATAGGCTCTTCTTTTCTTCTTGAAGATATCTAAATCCTGTTGCCAGCTTTGTTTAATTTCTGCAGGTGTTTTACCTGCCTGAATTTGAGCTCTTAATTCATCAGTTCCAGCCAATTTGTCGAAGAACTCAGGCCGAGTAAAGAAGATTTCTTCAGCCATGTCATTAGTGCGTGCGCGGTCATTGTATTGTGAAAAACGGGAATACGCGTCTAGCAATGTTGCGACATCTAAACCGCGAATAGGTGAGAATCCTTTTTCTGCTACCTTTGCGTTAGAGGTATCTGGTTTGCTAACTTCAGCGCCTGTAAGCTCCGGAGTTGTAAAACCGGCTTGCGCAAGCACACTTGCCTGCAGTATCGAATTTTCATGTTTAGGGTGAGGGGCTGCACTATTCGCTTTTACCTGAATTGGGGTATTGCCGAACTCTACCTTAGGGTGACCAATCAGCTGAAAAGGAAAGTCCGTGCCGCGACCTATGCTGACATCAGTGCCTTCAAAAAAACATAGGGTAGGGTAAAGACGTATCGACAAGTCATTGGGTAAATTAGGGCTTGGCGCTACTGGCAATGAGTAAGGGGCGTCGCGTCTATAATCTTTAATGGGCACAACGGTAAGTTTGGCATTATCATAGCTGTTCGCTTCAATATCCAACCACCGCTCTCCCACCATCATTTGCGCAAGTTCGCCCAAAGTCATGCCGTGCAGTACGGGAATGGGGTGCATGCCTATGAAAGACGCAAACTCTGGCTGCAATACGGGTCCATCAACATAGCGGCCATTAGGGTTCGGCCTATCAAGAACAATGACGTGAATACCCTGTGCGAACGCCGCTTCCATTACATAATGTAACGTACTTAAATAGGTGTAAAAGCGTACGCCCACATCCTGAATATCGAAGACGATGACATCGACACCTTGCAGCATCTCAGGCGTTGGCTTTTTAGTGGCGCCGTAAAGAGAATGAACTGGCAAGCCCGTTTTCGCGTCAACGTCGCTGTTTATCTTTTCGCCTGCGCCTTTATCCCCCCTAAAGCCGTGCTCAGGTGACATGACACTTACCACGTTAACATTGCGCTGTAGCAATGCATCAAGGAGATGGTGATAGTGCTGATTTACGTTTGTGCTATTCGAAAGGGTAGCAAAGCTGTTACCTAGATTGTCTTTTTCAAGCACAGTTGAGGAAGAGGAACGCAGGAAGTTCCGGCGGTGAACCAAAGCACTTTGATTCACTACCAAACTAACCCGCTTACCTTTTAGCAATGGTAAGTACTGCGCAAATCGCTCGGCGCCTAAAACGGGTTGCTCCGTGTCAGCATCAAGGTTGTTTGCCGTCGCGTGCTCAGTCGTTGTTGAAAGACCTTGTGGATAGGTAGACGTGATAGATTCGGTTTCACTATTATAATTTAAGCTTGTATATACATGTGTAGATGAGCTTTCTTGCGCGCACCCGTTCAGTAATCCGCAGATAACCGTCAAAGAGAGTGTTGCCATAAATACGCCAGACGTAAGGCGTCTTATCACCTTGTTCATTTGAGCTACCCTCAAAACCTTATAGAAGTGATTAACCGTAGTTATTCGCTTTTATTGACCGCTGCACGTAAATACCCGCCGTTGGCATTTAACTGAGCGACTGCCTGCTCGGCAGTTTGACCCGTTAATACCATCAAAATGGCAACTTTAGCCTTGTTACTGCACGCACTAAGCGCTGCCAATGCCACGTCTTCACTGCAGTCGGTAGCCTGCATTACAATGCGAAGGGCACGGGCTTTCAGTTTTTCGTTGGTGGCGTTCACGTCTACCATTAAATTTTGATAGGTTTTTCCGAGCTTGATCATGGTGCTGGTGCTTATCATGTTTAATATGAGCTTTTGGGCAGTGCCCGACTTCATGCGCGTGCTGCCAGTCAGTGCTTCGGGACCAACTATTGGACATATGGTTACATCAGCATTTGCAAAGATAGCGGCATTAGGGCTACATGCAATCGCGCCTGTAAAGCAGCCAAGGGATTGTGCGTATTCCAAAGCACCAGTTACATAAGGCGTGCGGCCGCTTGCTGAAATGCCAATAACCGTATCGTGTTTGTTAAGTAAAAGACGTTCAAGATCAGTGCGCCCTGCGTCAACGTCATCTTCAGCGCCCTCGACAGCATGCTGAATCGCTTTTTCTCCGCCAGCAATTACACCAACGACGAGCCCATCAGGTACGCTAAACGTAGGTCTGCACTCCACTGCGTCAAGTATGCCTAATCTGCCGCTCGTGCCTGCGCCGACATAAATAAGTCTACCGCCGCTTTTAATGCTAAGTGTTGCAGCATCCACCGCTTTCCCAATTTGCTCAATTTGCAAGGCAACGGCGTTTGCCACTTTGGCGTCTTCATTATTCAGGCGTTTAAGGATGTCTTCGGTACTCAAGGTATCGATATCAAGGGTATCGGGATTTCTGCCCTCAGATACAATTTTATTGAGCGACTGGGCTAATTCGTTAACGGTAGGTTTTTTAACCGCCTTGTTCTCAACGCTGACGTTATTGTCAATATTGACGGCTGTGGACGACTCTAAATCAGAAGGGCTATGGGAAGACATGGAAAACCTTGACGCATCGAAATTGTGATATTAAGCAAGCGCAAAGCATAGCGGTATTTTAAATTAGAAGAAACCTTGCGTTAGGTGGCGCTTTTTTTCGGCGTTAATCCTGCGCCCCAAATACGCTTCTCGTGTTACACTTTGGGTTTTCAATGTTCATGACATTAAACATTTAAGGAACGTGTTTTTCCGTGAGTCGACAAACGCAAGCTATCATTCATGCTGACGCCCTTTTACATAACTTCAAAGCCCTTGCCGCACTGGCGCCGACAAGCCAATCAATGGCGGTGGTAAAAGCCGATGCTTATGGTCATGGAGCGGTAAACGTTGCGCGTATCCTTCAGCATGTTTCTTCGCGTTTCGCCGTTGCTATTATCGAAGAAGCTATAGCGCTCCGGGATGCGGGGATCACGGCGCCAATCATTGTTTTAGAAGGGGCGCACCAAGTAAAAGAGTGCAAGATGGCATATCAAAATAACTGTATTTTGGTTATGCATTGCCAGGAACAGCTTGATTGGTTAGACAAATGTCCAGAAGATAGTCGACCTCACGTGTGGCTCAAGGTAGACAGTGGCATGCATCGTTTGGGGTTTGCGATGTCTGACATTGAAGCCATTGCGAAAAAATATCGCCACTTATTGAGCGAGCAAACGGTCATTGCGACCCATTTTGCCTGTGCAGATGACGTCGACAATCGCTTTACTGGAACCCAGCTAAGGGCATTTAAGCAAGTTGCAGATAAACTAGGCTTTCCAACTAGCGTGGCAAACTCACCCGCAACGGTTAACTTTCCGGAGAGTCGAAATGCGTGGAATCGATTAGGTGTTGGAGTATACGGCGGCGCTGTTTCTACCTCAAATGACGTTGATATAGAGATTTATTCCACGATGACCCTTCGTTCAAGCGTACTTGCTGTGCGAAATATTGCCGCAGGAGAAGGCGTTGGCTATGGTCAAACGTGGGTAGCTGACAAACCTAGTAAAATAGCTACAGTAGGCATTGGCTATGCCGACGGGTATCCAAGGCACTGTAAAAACGGCACGCCAGTGATGGTGCGAGGAAAACGTGCCTATTTAGCAGGACGCGTTTCCATGGACATGATCACGATTGACGTTACGCATATTGACAATGTGAACGTGGGTGACGAAGTTGAGTTATGGGGGCAAAACGTATCTATTCAGGAAGTGGCAGCGTGGGCTGATACTATCGACTATGAACTTATGACACGAATCTCTCAGCGCGTGCCACGTATAGTAAAATACCTATAATTTTCAACGCAGTGCCAATTTGACTCATCTTTATATAAGTTTTAATAACGCACTATTCATTAAAAGAATGAGACTTTTATCCCTATTTTGAGTCTATACTGTAACTACTCGGTCACAGGATTGCGGTGAATGTTTCGCCTCCAACTGTGTTGAGTAATGCTCATAAGTGAGGTTTGTATGCGTACTTCGTTTTCTCGTCCAAGAGTAAACCGTGGAGTAGTAAGTCGACCGTCAAGGCCTGTTCAAAAGAAGCAATAGGTTTGTTTTAGGCGAATAAGGATACAAATTAGAGTTACAAAAAAGCCCGGTTAGGTTGTGCCTAACCGGGCTTTTTATTCGATGCTTATATGATACCAGTCCGCATAGATAAATACTCACTCAGCGAAATTTAAAATGTTCGCAATCGCGCCGTTTTGCCGCAGGTATAAACGCATCTACGTCGAAAATTACTGATAAAAGCGTAAAAGTTTTATCGAAGAACGGTTCGCACTACCGATGAAAATTAACTGTTTTGTGCGCTCAGCTTGCTGTCTAAATTGTTATTTAAGCGGTCATTTAAGGTATTGTTTAAATGACTTTTGACAACGCCATCTTCAATGATCTGTGCGCGCTTCGCTTCCGCTTTTTTTGATTCCCTTTCACTTTGTCTCGAGCCTGCTTCGCTTTGTGCAGGGAAGTAGCGCTCTGGTCTATGGTTAAGCGAAATCACCATGTTCAAACAAAAAGCCGCTAAAATTGAAATCAGTACCAATGGCCAATCTATGAACATCAATGCGCTAAGCAGGATACAGCTATCAACGGTGAGTTGAAATGTACCGGCTCTGATATTAAAGCGTTGCTGTAGGTAAAACGCCATAATGCCGACGCCACCAAGGCTTGAGCTATGACGAAACATCATCAGCATGCCCACACCAATTAAAATGCCGCCAAATACCGCGGCAAAAAATGGGTTTACGTGACTAATATCTACAAACGCCGGAATTTGCTCGGTTAATACAGAAACCGTGGTAACCGAAATAAAGGTGTTTATCGTGAAACGCTTGCTAATTTGCGTCCATGCCAGCGTGTAAAAAGGAAGGTTAACTAAAAAAAATAATAAACCGAAGTCCATGTCGAAAGCATAGGTGCCCAACAGCGCAAGACCCGCAGCTCCACCTACCATTAAGTCTTGAGATTGAAATAGGTATACGCCAAAAGCAACAAACAAGCCGGCGCTTATCAGGGCGAATACATCCTCGATGACACTGTGTTTTGTTTTTTGCATAAGAAGAAACTTGCGTTAAGAAAAGACAGCGTAATTATACGTTTACATCTCTACAGGTAACAGCGAGGTGGAAAGATAACGATGTGCGATAAATTACAGAAGGTAAGTTTGCCTTTACGACTTTTAGCGCACCGGTGAATAGGGTGTTGCGCCGATGTAAACGCTGCACCAAGGTGGTTCAGTTGAAATGTGAAATTGCTAATAAATGGCGAGATGTGTTGTCACTCTACAATGGAAAACACCACAATATCTTGCTTGTTAAACTCTATGCTGCACTTCATTATGCCCAAGTGCAGCGGGCTATAGGCTTCAATCTTGCTGCCATTTGCAACAAATTCTGTATCCCAGAGCAACAAATTTGCCGTATCAAGCTGACGTTCAACGCTCTTTTTAGACACACCTGGCGTAAAGTTATCGCAAAGAATGATAACTTCGCGCCTTGCCTCAATCCAGTAAAACGTAGTCGTGATCAACAGTGCTATCGCCGCTATTGCAACAACATCAGCAATAATAGAACGCTTCATGGCCTGCACGTGTTACTTCTCCTCTACTTCTTTAGATTGTTAGCCCAACCCTTGCAGCTGGGAGTGTCGCAACGATCAGGCGCACTTATATAAAGTGCTATTAGGGGGTTTGGATCAAATCCCATTTGTTACCAAACTTATCTTTAAAAATAGCGACCGTACCATACACTTCCTCACGCGGGGTTTCCATAAACAGCACGCCCTTGCTTTGCATATCGTTAAAGTCGCGCCAAAAGTCGTTGGTATTCAAAATTAAAAATACTTTGTCGGCAGCTTGGTTACCAATAAGTGCTTTTTCAACGTCACTTTTAGCTTGTGCTAAGAGCAAACTTGTTGTGCCGTGTGGTGGAGTGACTAACACAAAACGCGCGTTCTCTCCGGTTACTTTGTCTTCGGTTAAATTAAAATTTAACACCCGAGTGAAATATTTAATGGCGCTGTCATAGTCGTCTACAAAAAAGGTAATCGCCGAGAAGTGTTGTGTCATGAATAGGATTCAGTTTAAAAAGTTAAGCACATACTACCTAAAAGCTGACTGAGCTGAAATGCGGATTGTCAGTGATAGCATGGAACTGAGCGATTTCATTAAGCGCAATATTTTGCACAATGCCGTCAATATGTATTTGTATACACTCTGTTGGCACGCTGCCACCTCTATCAATCACCGTCGTCAGTGCCTTGCCGCTTCTCTTTTCACCGTTATCTAAAACAGCGGTAACCTCAAGTTTATACATACAGGCTATTTCTATGAAGTCGTATAGTTGGCAGGGGATGTTCACATATCCTCCATTATCTCAGATCACAGAAGTTAGACCTTAACAAATGATCTTTTTTTAAGGTTTTCTCAGTATTGCTAGTACTGAAGGATTTATTTTGGTGCGCAATACACCCAAGCGCTTAAACGCCCGTTTGCTTTTTTAGAGGCCAAATTTAGCAAAGGGTTCCCGCCAAAAATTCAATACAGGAACAGTAATGAACAAGCTACTATCCGCATTTTCTTTAGTTTCACTAGCCGCGTGTAACACAGGCTTCGTCTATGCCGACGAGCTTCCCTTTAATTTGAGCGGTCACGTTAGGGTAAATTACGGGCATCAAGACTGGCAAATTCCCCAGTTTAGAGACGGTTTTGAATTCGAGTCATTCAAGCTTGGGGTATCCGGTGAATCAGACCAATTTAGCTATAAGGCCGAATACCGCTGGTACGAGAACACTGATTTCGATACCGTGCGTTTCGCCGATCTTACTTATCACTTCGATGATCAAACCGAGATAACGGCAGGTATAACCCAAACTCCATTTGGCCTACAGCCATTTGCCAGTAATAACTTTTGGTTTTCGGTAAATTATTACCTGGGCTTCGAGGATGATTATGATGCCGGCGTAAAAATAAACCACAACTGGAGCAACTGGGATTTTCAAGCCGCCTATTTCATGAACGATGAATATAATGATGCTGCCGAGTTTGGCCGTTATTCGTTCGACGTGGCAGACGACGGTGAGTATCGAAATAAAGAAGATGGCCAATATAATCTTCGCGCTAACTATTCGGCAAACTTCATTCGCGGTGCGACGACCGATATTGGTGTGTCGTACCAACACGGCAATATATTAAACCTCGATACCCTAGATGATGGGGATATGAATGCCTATGCCGTTCACGTGCGTCATACCCAGGGTGACGTGAAGGTGGAATTACAGTACATCGATTACGAATACAACTTGGCTGCGCCAGAAGGACAGGCTGACGATCGTATTGCACTTTCGTCTTTCACCTTTCCATTCTTAGCTGCTGCTGATGGTAAAACCTATTCAGCGAACCTTGTCTATTCAGTCCCGTATAAGTTTTCCCACATAGAATCGCTTACCTGTTATTCAGAATACAGTGTGGCGAAAGGTGAGGGAGCCGAAGGGAAAAATTCATCGCTGTGGACAAACGGGTGTAGCTTTGGCTGGGATAAACTGTTTGTATATGTAGATAGTATCCAAGGTAAGAATATGTGGTTTTCAGGCGGCCCAGGTGTTGGGCTAGACTTAGGTGGCAGACAAGAAACAACCCATCGTTTGAATATTAATCTTGGTATTTACTTCTAAAACCCAACAGGACTTTGACATGCGATTACTCTTTATAGCGACATTAATACTTGCGCTTATACCAATGCAAAGTTTTGCCCACGCGTGGATGAAACTGCGAATAGCGACCACAGAATATGCGCCGTATACCTCAACAGACATGCAGCAAGACGGTTATATCAATCACATCATTGCAGATGCGTTTTTAGAAACCGGCGTAGAAGTTGAATTTGTTTCTTTGCCTTGGGAAGAAGCATTAAAAGCAACACTAAATGGCGAGTACGATGCACTTTCCTACGGAAACTTTGTTCGATCGAGGGAAAACGAATTTCATCACAGTAGCCCGATTAGCGCGGAAAGCTTAGTGTTTTACGTGAATGCCGAAAAAGGCCCTGAGACCTGGTCTGAACTCAATGATTTGAAAGGTTTAAAAATCGGCACAACAGAAGGTTACTTATATAACGACGAAATAGCGGCGTTCATCAAAGATAATGACAATGTGTTAAAACGTGCTACCGATAAGGAAAACCTACAGGCCTTGATTGATGGTGAAATAGATATCTTTCCCATCGACGAGCTTACGGGGTGGTACTTGCTTCAGCGGGAATTTACTCGCGGAGAGCGCCGTGATGTAATGCCAATAGAGCCATTTATTTCAACAGTCACAACTCACCTGCTGGTGCCTAAAGGCACAGCCAATAGCCAATTAGTTCTTTCTCTATTTAACAAAGGGCTAGAAGAACTCACCCTAGAAGGCAAACTCACTCGCTTTAAACGCCTTCTTAAAGAGGGTTATTATCAGCACCCGCAAAAGAAGGTGCACTACGACAGGCGATAGTGCTTTTAACGCGCGACCTTTTTGAATTAAGCTGCACACACCACGTGTTGTGCAGCTTAACGTGAACACTCTTTTCTGCTTTAAGTTTAGCTGCTAAGGTAAACGGATATTTTGACACGCCTACTTAGAGGTTGCCTTGTTGTACACAGCTGAAACATCGTTCTTTTCTCGCTTAACTGCGTTATTGAAACTACTGGGTCCGGGTGTGCTAATGGCAACGGCAGCGGTAGGTGGCAGCCACCTCGTTGCTTCAACCCAGGCCGGTGCGAGGTTCGGCTGGCAGTTGGCGCTTCTCATCTTAGTTGTTAACCTGCTCAAATACCCGTTTTTCAGAGCGGGTGTTAGCTACACTATCAGCACTAAGCAAACGTTGCAGCAAGGCTATTTGGCAATGGGAAGGCGCTACTTGGCTGTCGCCCTCTTTCTAAACACGATTGCGTCGGTGGTAAATGCCGCTGCACTGCTGCTGTTTGCTGCAAGTTTACTGTCCTATTTTGTTCCTTTTGATATCGCGATAACACTCTCATCTTCTATTGTACTTGCGCTGATACTATTGATTTTGTTGGCGGGGCACTTCGAAGGTTTGGACAACATCGCCAAAGGCATTATGGGCGTACTGGTGGTGGCAACCTTAGCGGTGTTTATTGTTGCGCTAAGTAATTATACTGGGCAAGACATGCCATCAGAGGCGCAACCGTCGCCATGGACACTTGCCACGTTGGGTTTTCTGGTCGTCACAATGGGGTGGATGCCTGCACCTATTGAAATATCTTCAATTACTTCGCTGTGGCTAAAACGTCAATGCAAAGGTCAGGCGGTAACCCCGAAATCAGCGTTGTTCGATTTTAATTTGGGTTATGCAGTGACCGTTCTTTTAGCGCTCTTGTTTCTTGGGTTGGGTGCACTAATTCTATACGGCAGTGGCACAGAGCTTAGTGCAAGTGGTATTGGTTTCTCCCATCAGCTTATCAGTATGTATTCATCCACCATTGGGGAGTGGGCGCATTGGCTTATTGCCGTTGTGGCTTTCTTGTGTATATTTGGGTCGGCGCTCACGGTATATGATGGCTATGCTCGGGTTGTTGCCGAAGCTATCACTTTGTTATTTAAACGCGACAAGGGAACCCGAAATACACTTGTCACGCCAGTGCTGTTGATCATGTCGGTGGCGAGTTTTGTTATTGTACTTTTTTTCAAATCTGCTTTGTTGGCAATGCTAGGCTTTGCGATGACCTTAGCCTTTATTACAACCCCAATGTTTGCATGGCTTAATCATAAGCTTGTTGCGCAAACTCAGCTTCACCAAGATGCTGCACCGAATCGTATTGTCAGGCTACTTAGCTATGTCGGGCTTGTTTACTTATTTGGCTTTCTGATGGTATTTATTTGGTGGAAGTGGCTTGGCTAAGCGCGCATTAAAACCGTCTGTGTAAAAAGGGCACGCGCGAAACTCATGCACAAGATAATGATTATCATAGGCGGTACATGAGATTACGCTATGCGGACTGGTATAAAACCCGTTATTGAGTATAAACGGGGCGAGCAGCGGTCAGTGTTGCAACATTGTCTTTAACCCGCTCGATTACCGCATTGTCATTCGGCGAGGCGAGCACGTCGCACATCCAGTTTGCTAACTGGGCGCAGTCTTCTTCAGTGAAATGCCGAGAGGTAACAGCAGGTGTTCCAATACGAATACCGCTGGTTACAAAGGGAGACTGCGGGTCGTTGGGTACGGTATTCTTGTTAACCGTAATATTCACGCTATTTAGAATGGCGTCGGCTTCTTTACCGGTCAACCCCTTATTGACTAAGCTCAGCAAGAACATATGGTTATCGGTACCTTTTGAGACAACATCAAAGCCACGCTTAATGAATACGTCAGCCATAGCACGTGCATTAGTTATAACCTGAGTTTGATAGGTTTTGAACTCTGCAGTCATCGCTTCTTTAAACGCCACGGCTTTGGCCGCAATAACGTGCATAAGTGGGCCGCCCTGAATCCCGGGGAAAATAAGAGAATTAAATTTCTTTTCAAGCTCGGGGTTGGACTTGCACATGATAAGCCCTCCCCGAGGGCCGCGCAGTGTTTTGTGTGTAGTGGTAGTCACCACGTGCGCTGCATTGATAGGTGAAGGATAGACACCCGCGGCGACAAGACCAGCCACGTGTGCCATGTCTACTAGCAAATACGCGCCTATACTGTCGGCAATATCTCTAAATTTCTGCCAATCAACCACGCGGGAATAAGCAGAAAACCCTGCCACAATCATTTTCGGTTGGTGCGCCTTGGCTAAAGTTTCAACCTGGTTGTAATCAATCTCACCGGTCTCAGTGTTCAATCCGTATTGAACAGCATTATATAGCTTACCTGAAAAATTGGGTTTAGCACCGTGGGTTAAATGACCACCGTGGTCCAGGCTTAAACCAAGAATGGTATCACCAGGGCTTAATAGCGCCATGTAAACTGCGGTATTTGCCTGAGAGCCAGAGTGCGGCTGCACGTTGACGTAGTCAGCATCAAACAGCGCTTTTGCTCTATCAATTGCAAGCTGTTCAATCTTATCTACTGCTTCGCAGCCGCCGTAGTAACGCTTACCGGGATAGCCTTCTGCATACTTATTCGTTAATTGGCTACCCTGTGCTTGCATAACGGCTTTGCTGGTGTAGTTTTCTGATGCTATCAGCTCAATGTGATGTTCTTGGCGTTTATTTTCTTGCGCAATCCATTGGGCGATATCGGGGTCTTGTTGTTCTAGTGGGCGGTTTAGCGTATTCATGCTGGCTCCTTATTGTCATTGTTCTTTATTCGATATTAGGAGCGCTAAAAGAATAAATAAAATTAATAAAAAATATGGCATTATAATTTTATTAAATGACTTGGCGTGGGCTTTTGGCACAATAAGCCCGTGAGTATTGCAACGACCGTCCAAACTATTTTAGCGAGTGGTCTGTTTTAGGTTGAAACTATAATTAAGGTATAGGCAAAGTAATGAAGAATTTGTCGATAGATTTTCTACGCTCATTTGTGCTTATTGCACAGACGGGGAGCTACACACAATGTGCCGAGCAGCTTCAGCGTACACAGCCTGCTATTAGTTTACAGATAAAAAAACTAGAAGAAATGATAGGGGAAAAGCTATTTTCTCGTGACAAGAATCGTTTAGCGCTCACAGGGGCGGGCAGTCGTCTATTGTCCTATGGTGAAAAAATTGTGGCGCTTAACGATCAGGCCATGGCTGAATTCGGAAAGCCTCAGGTAACGGGGAATATCAAGTTAGGCATTCCTAGTGAGTTTAGTACCACTCTCATGCCCAAAATCATTCGACGTTTCACACAAACCTACCCGGAAATATCATTAGAGGTGCATTGTGCGCTAAGTAAAGATTTACTTAGTGAGCCACTTAAAAGTCAGTTCGACTTAATTCTTTCGCTGCAAGAGACCCCAAACCCCGAGCAAGACGGCTATATTATTACCGATCACCTTGTCTGGGTGGGTAGCCAGCGTTTTGTCAACAGTGTGCCTGCCAAGCTCCCGATTATTGCAGCGCCGTCACCGTGTATTTATCGCAAGCGCGCAACAAACCTTTTGTCAGCAATCAAAAAACCGTGGCAGGTGGTATACACCATTGCAGATTTAAACGGTATTCAAACGGCTATTAACGAGGGGCTGGGTATCACTGTGTTAGCAAAAAGCTCGGTGCCTTCAGGGCTACATATATTGCCTAATTCAGAACATCTACCCGAGCTTGGTCACGTTGGCGTATGCTTGGTTAACCCGCAAAATGTGTCTTCTAAAGCGATTAGTTTACTCACCGACACTATTGTTAATGAGGTCGCTAACTTCTAAGTCTAGGATCCGACAAAATATAGCAAAATTACATAGCGGCCAGTTAGATGAATAGAGTCATCGCGTTACCAATACAAGTAACGCGACGTTAAGCTGGGTGTCGAGTTTCGCTTAATAAAAGGCAGAGCTAGACGGAATGCGCGTTATGCTTTTTTCACGAATTGGGCGGTGAGCATCATTTCTCCAGCTCCGTCCACTTTGCAATCGAGCTGGTGGTCCTTGGCATCTTTCACATGACGAATGACTGCCTTAGTACCAATTTTTAAAACCAATGAACTCCCTTTTACCTTTAAATCTTTCGCTAGAGTTATTTTGTCTCCAGCAACTAAAGGTGTACCGTTAAAATCTTTAGCCGATACTTCCTCTTCAACATCATTTGGATTCCACTCGTGTCCACATTCAGGGCAAATAAATAGAGGGTGATCTTCGTATACATATTCTGATTGGCAATGCGGACATGGAGGTAATGACATGTGGAATTCTCTTAAAATACAAAATTAAAGTGCTAGAGTCATAAAATGACTATTGGGATCGTGTGAGTAACTAGCAAAGGGTCCACAGTCAATAAATCCAAACTTTTTATACAGTGTTCTCGCTGGGAAAAAGTAATCCTGGGTCCCTGTTTCTAAACTAACAGAAGTAAACCCGTGCATTTTCGCATGTTCAAGAGCAAAAAGTAACAACTCAGAAGCGACGCCTTTTCCTCTAAAACGTTGAGCAGTTCGCATCGACTTCAGTTCGGCATGCGTGGCATCAAGTTCTTTTATTGCAACACAGCCTGCAAGCGCTCTCCCGCGCCAAGCACTAAAGAAGGTAATATTCGAAGCTTTGAGTGCATCAACATCTAGCGCATGCACGCTTTCTGGGGGCGACGTAGCATACATATCTGACAAGTGCTCCTCTAAAAGCGCGAGCACTTCTCCGCTGGTGAGATCATCTATAATAATCTTCATATGCTTTTGTCCTTTAGGTACATGTAGATCAAGCGGCAGATAACAAATCGAGTTACCTGTTTATGGGTTTCGTCATGTTGAAAAAGCGATCGTCCTCGCTTTCAATTACAAAGCCCGCGCTTTTATAAAGGGATACTGCGGGACTGATTTTAAAAACCCGTAACGTCAGTGAGCTTGCTTTGGCTTCCAGCGCAAGCCTTTCGGTTTCTTTAATGGCAGCCCTGCCTATGCCTTTGTTTTGTGCGCTCGGTATAACCTGGAGATCACGTAAAATGCAGTTATTCTCTTCAAATTGAAGGCGTATTACGCCTACTGTGTCGTCACCCAGTAAAATATCGTAATTCATCAGATTCACGGTAACGGCAAGTACTTTTGCTGCGTCCCAGTCGGGAGCAAAATGAGCGTAATAGTCGCGCATGTTTTCAAAGGTAAACGCTGCAGCGCGCTGCAAGTTTGTACTTGGCACAAACGCTATTTTCATAAGGTAGTCAATCTCTTATTCGCCTGAGACATAGCACCCGCTATGGGGCTCTATAATTTTGCGTAATGCTAAAAGTGTTTCATAGAGTAAATAGCCAGTTAATTCATGGAAAGAAGGCTACGAGGTTTTAGCTCTAAGTTGTTTTCCAACCTTTCTATTTTTGAAAGGAGATCTTGATTGGCTTTGCTTGTTTGCTCGATCCGGCTCTGAAGCCTATCTACTTTGACCTTAAGAGTATTATTGGCTTGGTTTTGTTGGTATAGGATGAACGACTGCAAGCTAATTACGGTAGTGAAAGCGATAGTTGATAAAACTGTCTTTGTACGGCTTTTCATAGAACTTCCTTATTTCATTAGAGTTTTAAAACTAACAGTGATTCTCTAGTTTTTCACTTTTTCGTGTAAAAATTTCATAACTGGCAAAATACGCAGGCTACAATACCAAGCGCAGCGAGTGTTAAAGCGTTTGTTGTGCGCAATTTGCCACACCTGTAGCGCATTGCTACAATGTGATGACGAACCATTAGGAGACATACT
>NZ_BLIG01000039.1 GCF_009811415.1 Alteromonas sp. KUL106
CAGGTATAGTCGTTCTACATCAAGGTGACACAACAAAGAGTACGGACATTTTAAACTCGCCCTACGGGAAGGTCTGGCAAGCTTCCTAGCTTCATTCTGGGAATTTAAAAGGGAACAGCCATTCCTGCATTCCCACGCTTCGCTAGGAAACTTGCCAGCGCCTTCTGAGTGGGCAATTATCTATGCGGATTGGTATTAATGAATAAATTTGCTATATACGAGCATAAAACGTCATAGTTTCAGTACGTTTTCATTGTCCAATCATTTAATTGTCGTGCTAGTATTGGTGCTTTATCGATAAAGCTCGGCTTATTCTAAGGTTTAGCAAATACGTGTTTGCTCAAGCCGAAGCATTTGTTCTGACAACGCACCTGTCATGTTCAGTTCATTTTTACACACCGAGCAGCCATTAAAACAATAACGAAGGAAAGTGCGTGATAAACGAATTCGTTTCATTAGTTAATAATATTCTTTGGGGAGACGGCCAAGTACTTATCATCATGCTGCTGGCATGTGGTATTTGGTTCACAGTGAAACTTGGCGGTGTACAGCTCAGACACTTCGGCCATATGTTCAGCCTGCTTAAAGGCAGCAACACCTCAACAAAAGACGGGATCAGTTCATTCCAGGCCTTATGCACGAGCTTATCAGCGCGCGTGGGCACCGGTAACCTCGCGGGCGTGGCCGTTGCTATATCGCTAGGTGGTTCTGGCGCTATTTTTTGGATGTGGATGATTGCTCTATTAGGCATGGCGACCGGCTTTGCTGAAAGCGTGTTAGGCCAGCTATACAAAGTACGTGACGAAAACGGCGAGTTTCGTGGCGGCCCAGCTTACTACATCAAACAAGGTCTGAATAAAACTTGGCTTGCAGTGGCGTTTTCACTTTGTTTATTCTTTGGCTATGGTTTTGTCTTCAGTGCCGTTCAAGCCAACACTATCACCGATGCATTAAACAACGCATACGCGTTCCCAAGCGAATATGTAGGGCTAGCCATTATTGCGTTAGCGGCATTGATTGTAGTGGGCGGCCTTAAGAGCATTGCCCGCTTTGCCGAGTTTGTGGTGCCCTTCATGGGCATAGGCTATGTGCTTGTGGCACTGGCTATCACGTTTATTAATATTTCAGAGCTTCCCGCTATGCTGCTCGACATTGTTAAATCAGCATTTGGTTTACAAGAGGCGGGCGCTGGTGCGCTGGGCGCGGCCATTAAAAATGGTATCCAGCGCGGCCTGTATTCAAATGAAGCAGGAAGCGGCTCTGTACCCCACGCCGCGGCAAGCGCCGTTCCAAATCCTAATCACCCAGTATCGCAAGGTTACATTCAGATGCTAGGTGTTTTCTTAGATACACTGGTGCTGTGTACATCTACTGCGTTTATCATTCTACTTGCCGGCGGCTCAAGCTCTGATCAAATGGAAGGAATACGCCTAACCCAAGATGCCATGAGTAGCCACCTAGGCGAAGGCGGTACTGACTTTGTGGCAGCCGCCATCAGCTTATTTGCATTCACATCTGTAGTAGCAAACTACGCTTATGGCGAAAGTAACCTACACATGTTCAAGCTGGATAACAAAATAGGCCGTGCAGTCTACACCATTGGTTATTTAGGCATGATCTACTGGGGTGCACAGGCAGCACTTCCTCAGGTATGGGCCATGGCCGATATGGCGTTAGGTTTGATGACGGTAATTAACATTATCGCTATCGTATGGATGACCCCAACCATTGTGTCTATCAGCAAAGACTACTTTAAGAAAAAAGACAGTGGCGCCAACATGGAATACAAAGTGGGTGACTGCGAAATACAAGGGAAGTCAGAAGATGGTGTGTGGGATTAACCCAACATTTTAAGTGTAAACAAGAAGGGGCATCATTGATGCCCCTTCTTGTTTCTTTAAAGCAATTTTAATGAGTTTGATAAAGTACTTTGCCGGTAGCAAAGGTTAACCTGGCATTACCGTTACTATCTTCGTCACAGTAAATGTTGTTATTCAAACTGGCTTCTCTTTCTGAATCTGCAAATAAGAAATCAGACTCCCATATAAGCTCGCCTGAACGCATATCTAATGCGTACACTTTTGATTTAGCTTGGCTAGAATCATATTGCAAATCATCGGTTAAGTTAAATTCTGGGGTAATGACATATGCCACACCTTGGGCTTTCGTATCGGAAAACTCGCTACAATAGTCAAGGCGATTTGCTGATGTCACTCTGGAGATTTCAATGCTCGAATCAGAGTAAACAGAAACAAAGCTGTCATCAACAACATTATAAATGTGATTGAAAAGAAGCTCTTGTGGGTTGGTGCTATTAACGTTAATTCTCTCCCTAACCATGATGGATACAAAGGGGCTATCGTCATAGTATGAGTTCACAATAGCGGGCTCATCGGAGATAAGATACACCTCTTGCTCCGTTGGGTATTTAACTTTTCTAAAGACTTCAAAGCTTTCTGGTGTCTTTTGTACAATAACGAGATGATCGTCGACAATCATTGCAATATAGTGTTTCTCTTGCCATGTATAACTACTCAGCCCTCTGATTCGTCCGCTTCCTTCAAGGCCCCATAAGGTTAGTTGCGCCACTTCCTGCATGCTGTCTTGTTCAACAATGAAGAGCTCTCTGTTTACTCTTACGAGGATATAGTCAACACCAGCCACGTTAACAAAATCAAATTCTGGAGGGCTACCATTCACATTAATCGCGTATTCTGACACTGCATTACTGTTAAAACTTTTTCTTACTAACGAAGAGTCAAATACCTCCCAACCGTAAATATCAAGAGAAGTGGTCGATAAAGAAACAAATGTAGGCTCTAGCTCGCCAGCCGCTTTTTCAGTAAACAAAGTACTTCTATCTTCATTTAAACTAAACACCCCTTTTAAACTACCCACCGCATAGCCGTCTCGTGTTGCAGCAATGTTTCCCAGAACCTCGTAATAGTCGGCGTCTGAAATTAAATTCTCTACAACAGGGTCAGGTGTGCTGTTGCCAGCTACTGTAAGGGTGTGTTTGAGCCTTGTTGCATAATCGCGATTTCTCACCTCTATTTCAAAGTGAACGTTTAGCGGGTAGCCAAAATTAGGCACAAATGCTTCCCACTCAATGGTTCCGTCATCGGATATTTGCATATCTAGCGGCGAGGTAACTAACCTAAATTCAAAAGGACCGTTACCCTCTGGGTTTAATATCTCTATATTATTTGAATATACTTCACCCACCTGAAGGTTACTCGCTACGCTCGCGAGCTCTATTTGTGGCTGGCTTTGTTTAACATAAACCGACACCGTCACAGGGTCTGACTCAACCTTTCCATCAAAAGCAATAACCTGAAGCTGATATTGGCCCGACTGAGTAAAGCTTACGCGAGTATTGTTAAAGCCGTTATTTTGAAATGTAACGTTAGCACCTTCAGGGGCCGATAACACGTTCCACTGGAAAGTAAGAAGGTCATCATCAACATCACTACTTTCGCTTGTGTCTAATAACATAAACACGTTACGGTCAGCTTCAAGTGACGTAGAGGCCACACTAACAAGTGGCGCCGTATTTTCAGCACTTAAATAGTCTTGGTTACCGATAAAAGAAAAGGGAATAACAAGCGTAGGCTCTTCAGCATTATTGATATCGCTGAAAAGGCCAACAGAGACAAGCCCTTCTTCCTTTTCTTTGATTATAAGCGTGCTTGAACCCGATATAGCTAGAGCAAGAGACGGTGAAGTGAATGAGCCTGGTCTCAAAGTCGTGATATCAACGTAACCATAAGGAGAAATGTAGATTCTGCCTTCGGGCACTAGCACTGGGTTATTTTCGGAAATCGTCGTGTCGATGTCTACGTCATCAATAAATACTGTAACACCGGATGACGCATAAGTAAGCAGCCCGTTTACGGTGGCTGACTCTGTGTATTGTTCACCAACAGATGCTTCAATCGTACCCTCGAAGTTTGCAACCATTCGTGAATTGTCGATGGTTAGGCTATCAAATGACAGGGCCCCCTCAAACGACTCGCCATTAGAAGACACAGACGATACAGATAACGTACCTTTACCATCAAAGGTATAGGGCCCCAAAGCGCAGTTTATGTATTCAACCTCAGAGGTATCATTTTTTAACTCGCCAACAATTAATTCCCCAGACTCACAGTCTAATCCAGACGGTTGCTCGTGATCCGTTAACACTCGGTCAAAACGGGCATAAGGGAATTCGTCAGCATGCACTAACATTACAGACGTATCTAAAGCCGACGTTACATAATAGGCAATATCATAAGCAGAAGTGCTGTCGACAACTGCTTCATTCTTAAGCCCCTCATACTTGCTAAAAAGTCCGCTTGGAGGAGGATTAGTAGGTGTTACAGGGGTTGGGGTAGGTGGAGGGGGTGAGGAATCTCCGCCTCCGCCGCCGCACGCAGTTAATGCAGATAAAGTGACGATAGCTACCGCACCATGTTTGAATAGGTTAACTAAGCTGTTCATATTACACTCGTAGTTATGAGCATACTTTTTAAGAACATCGGAAAAAATAGAAGGGGTACTGCTATAGAGAGGTAAATTTACTTAACTGTATCCAATACACGACGACTAAAACTATCCATGTTTTTAAACGGTAAGAATGCTCGGCTCTCTCTGTTAGTAATCAGCTCGAAAAGTTACCTAGTAATCCCCCTCTTTTCAAGCCCTATTTTATCATTGTACTTACTACGACACTGGCAAATGCCCGGTCTTTACCCATATCACTGTCTCTTCGTCAACGTAAGGATGATGCTGGCTCATATGCGGGCTTCGAATCCATGTACCTTTAGGGTATTCGCCGTGTTCATCTTTAAACGTACCTGATAGTACAAAAATCTCTTCGCCACCGAAGTGTTTATGGGGTTTAAATACTTCGCCCCTTGGCCACTTAACAAGCGCTACGTGCTCGTGCTCGAAGCTGTGTAGCGGCATCACTTGTAAACCACCCTGCCCTTGCAGCCATCCCACAGTGTTCGTGTTTACCCTAACCTCAGCCAAATCGCGCTTATCAAACTGATTCAGCTTCACTAAAATCACACAGCCTTCTTTGCTGAACGGGCTATGCTTGCTGCCTGGAGGGTTACGTAGGTAAGTACCTGCGGGGTAATCTCCGTGCTCATCGGAAAACACGCCCTCAAGTACAAAAATTTCTTCACCATACGGATGGCTATGCTGCTTAAAGCTAGCGCCAGGTTCATACTTCACCACGCTAGTAGTGTGGCCCGACTCTTTCGCTTCACGCTCCAGAGGTTTACGCCACACGGTTGACGAAGGTGATGCTTGCCACTCTTGCACCTGCGTATTAATAGCAAGGCGTTCATCAAAATTCATATTTAACATCTAGATCACCGGTTGGTAATGGCGCGTTGTCGCCCGCTTATTAAAGACCGCTATTCTGGCCTTAACATTTCAAAAAAGTTGTCTTGGGATAGAGTGTAGTAGTCACCACGACCACCGCCACGACTCACTGGCGCACTTTTAAGCGTACTGTAAACACCGTTATTGATAAGAGCCTTATCAATGTGTACGCCTACGACTTCGCCCATAATAAACCAACTATTCACTGCCTCACCTGAGGCTGACTTTAGCTGTACTACGTCGGTAAGTTTACATTCCATGCTCACCTTACTCGCTTTTACGCGGGGAACCTGCACAATTTCACTGTCTACGGTTTGAAGCCCGGCATGGTCGAATTCGCTCTCCTCTGGCGCTAGCGGCTTGCTTGTTGTATTCATCGCATCAACCAAATCTTCCGATACAAGATTCCAGCAAAACTCACCCGTTTCCTGAACGTTTACCAGCGAATCTTTTTTACTGCCCACCACCGAGAAACCAATAATCGGTGGCGTGTAGTTTAAAGCATTAAAAAAGCTATACGGGGCAAGATTTAACACACCCGCTTTTGATTTTGTAGAAATCCACCCGATAGGACGTGGCGCGATTATCGCGTTGAAAGGGTCGTGAGCCAGGCCATGACCTTCTTTTGGTTGATAAAAATGCGTTTGTGACAAAACCATTCCTTAAAAAGTGTGTTAGTTTAAAAACTAGCGTTTATATAGCTACGCTCCCCACCGTTTTCAAGATTAATAACAATAAGGGTGTTTATGACTGCACGTAGTGTCGCTTTTTCACGAACAAGACTCACTGAATTAATGGTGCCTTCTTTTGCTAATTTTGGTGGTAAGGTACATGGCGGTGTCATTTTATCGTTAATGGATAAGGTCGCCTATGCCTGCGCAAGTAAACACGCGGGAGCCTATTGCGTAACTGTTACTGTTGATGGCGTTGAATTTCTGCAGCCTGTTGAGGTTGGCGATTTACTTCATTTAGATGCGACCGTTCATTTTGTGGGCAACACATCCTTGGTTGTGGGAATAAAAGTCACTACAGAAAACATCAAAACCAATGAGGTAAAGCACACCAATAATAGCTTCTTTACTATGGTTGCCAAAGATGATGGCGGAACCCCTGTCGCCGTTCCTGAGCTTGAACTCACTAATCATCATGAGATGCGCAATTTTGTGACAGCCATTCGCCGCAGCAAAATTCGTAAGGAAGCCCAAGTTAAGCTTCAGCGTGATTATGACGCATTTATTCCTCAAGAAGATTTTGCGCTGCTAGATGAGCATCGATGTACCGTTAGCTTTGAACGGGATAAAGTGCCAGCTAGGCAAAATGCTGAAGATAAATAGAAAAACATTGAACCCGTTGTGAAACTAAAATTCACTAAGTAAGTTACTCAATCCACTTCAGCTTTTCTAAAGGGTACCCTAGGTACCACTTAGTTCGCTCTAACACTGGGCGGATAACAATTCTGTTTATCCCTAAACTTGGGTTGTCAGATAAACTGTCGCACATTTGTTTTAGCGCATTGTAGTTAGGGAAACAGGTGAATGAAATATAATCCACGTCACCGCTCATTCTTAAGCAGTCCATAAACTCGGGGATGTCTTGCAATGCGTTTTCAAACTGCCGCCGCTGCTGCGCTGTATTGCTTTTAAGATAGAACTCTACGTATGCCAACACATGTTCGCAGATACGATCTAAATCCATCTCGGTATGAAAATTAAAAAAGTACCCTGCTTCCTGCAAAGCTTTTTTGCGCTGAAAGCAGGCGCTTGCCGACAAACCAACGCGATCTGCTAATTCTTGATTAGAGAGATCGGCGTACTTGTGAATGGTGGCTAGAATTTTTTTATTGTATTCATCTAGCTTAATGGTCTTTTTGGCGATGTGCTGTCTCCTTCCAAAACTATCTTTTGTTTTGCGACTGTACTTAAAAAGAAAGTTTTTTAAAAGCGCTAAACAACGGTCAGAAATTCACTATTAACTCATTTACACTAAATTTTCACTTACTAAGAGAAAAGATATGGAATCACCATACGACACATCACAACAAAGTATTGAAGACAACGCGCTAGTTTCATGGCCCAGAGTCGCTGCTGTGTCAGCTATGGTCTCATTTTCGATACCGACATTTATGACGGGTATTGAGCTATTTTCATTACTTCCTTGGGAAAAAATTGCGATAACGCTACTTATTGGAGGGGCGCTGCTAACCCTAGTCGGCGGATTGATGGGCTCTATTGGCGCTATAACACGCAAAAATTCTTACATGCTGGTTAAAGTAGCCTTTGGTGATCAAGGTGCGCGAATTCTGAACCTGCTTTTTGCCATTTCACTGGTGGGCTGGTTTGGCTTGAATTTAGACTTATTTTCATCTTCCGTTGCCGCAATTTTAAATTATGACGCCCCCAACAACACTCTTACCATAGGCATAGAAGCCACTGTTGGCATGCTGATGATACTCACCACCATGTACGGGTTTAACGTAATCAACCGCTTGTCGATTATCTTAGTGCCTTTAATGTTAGTGGTAAGTGGGGTTTTATTATATCAGTCTCTTACCGTTACCTCTTTTCACCACTTTACCTCTGCTATGAGCCATGCCCACGGTTCTATTAGTCAGGGGGTTAGCCTGATTGTGGGAGTGATTATAATTGGTGCCATTATTTTACCCGATATCACCCGCTTTAGCCGTCAGCGTAGAGGCGGTGCTTACACCGCATTTTGGTCGTACTTAATTGCCCAAAGCGCGGTAATTGTTATTGCTGGCTTCGCCGCGTTTGCACTTAAAGCGAATAACATACTTGATGTGTTACTCGCACTGGGAATAGGAAGCTGGTCTCTACTTATTGTTATTGCGGGCAGCTGGATTTTAAATGCGCTAAACCTTTACAGTGCGGAACTTGCCGTCAATGCAAGTTTGCCCCGGTTAAAGCAAAACCTTGTGGCTATTGGCTTAGGTGTGGTGGGCATGTTCGCGGCTTTTGCTAATATTCTCGAAATATTCGTGTTGTTTTTATCCGTCTTGACGGCTGTATTTATTCCAGTAGCCGGCATTATCGCAGTAGACTTTTTTGTACTGAATAAAAGCGGATACTCTACTGCTGTTTCGCTCAAGCGAATAACTTGTACGCCCCCAACGTCTGGGCAGCTTTCTGATAAGGCTATTGCTTCTGAGCAATACCCCACCAGCGTGCAGAGCCCCCTATCTTCTAATCACAAAAGCGCGTTAATCGCATGGGCAGTAGGTGCTGGAATTGCCGGCTATGACTTGTTTGAGCCGCTCTCTCTTATTTCAGGTATTGCCGCATTAGATGCCATTGTTGTAAGTGCGATATTGCACTTAGTCGTTTGTTCTGCATCGCGCTTGTTTACCGATAGATGAGTTTCGCTATGAATTTAGTTGGCCCGCTGTCACGCACACTGACCTGTTTACTATTTATTTCACCTAACCATTAAGAGGCGCTACCATGCGTATAGGCATTGATGTTGGCGGCACACATACTGATGCCGTACTGCTAGACAATGAGACAATTTTAGCGACCAATAAATCATTAACCACTTCAGACGTCGCTTGCGGAATTATAGAAAGCCTTAATGCACTTCTTAACAAGGCGTCGATATCTGCAAGTGATATTAATGCGGTAATGATTGGTACAACGCAGTTTACTAACGCCATCATAGAACGGCGTCAGTTATCTAATATTGCAGTTATTCGCTTAGCCCTTCCTAGCGGAAAAGGCTGCCCTCCTATGATTGATTGGCCAGATGATTTAGTTAACGCTATAAACCCCAATATTTACGAATGTCATGGCGGCTACTTGTATGATGGCAGCCCCGTAGCTGATATCAATATTCAAGAAATAGAAGCCGTTATTGCTGATATTAAACGAAAAGATATTAAGTCGGTTGCGATTGCTTCGGCATTTTCGACCATGAATGCTGAACCAGAATTGCTGGTAGCTAAACTTATACATACAGCACTTCCCGACTGTGAAATCACATTGTCTCACCAAATTGGTAGTATTGGCCTGCTTGAACGAGAAAATGCCGCCATCTTAAATGCAACGCTGCGACCATTTGCTCGAACAGTGGTTAATGCATTTGAACGTGCATTAACGCTACACGCCTTTAGTTGCCCGTTTTTCATAAGCCAAAACGACGGAACACTCATGAATGCGGATTTCGTGCGAGCGTATCCGGCCCTTACCTTTGCATCTGGGCCCACAAACTCACTTAGAGGCGCCTATAAACTTACCGGCCAAGAAAACGCCATCGTTGTCGATATTGGCGGCACCACATCAGATATTGGTGTTTTACAAAACGGTTTTCCGAGGGAATCAAACCGAATAATAAAAGTGGGTGGAGTACGAACGAACTTCCGCATGCCTGATATTAATGCTGTGGGACTTGGTGGAGGAAGTGTTGTGCGCAATGAAGGCAAGCGCATTGGGCCAGATTCTTGTGGGCATAATTTGGTAAACGAGGCATTGATATTTAACGGCAACACCTTAACGACTACCGATATTATTGTTGCCAGTGGTAGTGCAGACATTGGTGATAGTGAAAAAGTAAAGCATGTCAGCACTGACGTTATCCAAAGCGCCATGAAAACCATGCGCGAAACCCTTAACCACCACATTGAAATGATGAAACCCGACGACATGCCAGTACCAGTAATTTTAGTGGGAGGAGGCGCCGTGTTAATTCAAGGCGATTTACCCGCTGCCAGTGAAGTTATTCGCCCAGAAAACGCAGGTGTAGCCAATGCTATTGGCGCAGCTATTGCGCAAGTTGGCGGAGAAGCAGAGAGCATGTTGTCGTACCGCGCTATGTCACGCGACAAAGCAATAGAAAGCGTGACTCAGCTTGCCAAAGACAAAGCCGTTGCTGCTGGTGCCGACAAAACGACAGTACGCACCATCGACATAGAAGAAACCGAGGTACCTTATATGGAAGGCGATATGCGACGCGTACGTGTGAAAGTTGTAGGTGACATCACCACAGATAACAAAAGTACACGAAACTCTAAGCAACACACAGGAGGCTACTAATATGCAGCGCAATTCATATGTAACGGTAGACGATTTAGAGGCGCTAAGCATGGGGTCGGTATTTCTGGCAACCGGTGGTGGTGGCGACCCCTACCTTCCAATGCTGTTGGCTAAACAGGCACTGTTGGAATACGGCCCAGTAACCCTTGTAGCGCCCGATGAGTTAAGCAACGAAGACTACGTAGTTGCTCTTGGTGCGGTGGGTGCGCCTACGGTGAGTTTAGAGCTTCTGCCCTCTATTGATGAAGCTGGCGATACGCTTCAAGCCTTTGAAAACCACACGGGCAAAAAAGTAGACGCCATTGCATCGTTTGAAATTGGGGGGGGCAATTCGCTATTACCACTTGTTGCGGCTGCCGGTGCTGGCATACCTATGATAGATGGCGATGGTATGGGCCGCGCCCTACCCGAAGCACAAATGATGACTTACGCTATTGCTGGTGCAAAGCCGACACCTGCGGTGGCACGTGACTATGCTGGAAACACGGCTGCGTTTTCAACTTCAGATACACTTACTTATGAGCGCCACATAAGAAGTTTTGCGATGGCGGCTGGCGGCATGATAACGACAGCGGAACACCCAATGTCGGGAGGCTTCATTAAAACCGCTATTATCCCACACACGGTGTCGTTCGCTATTAAATTAGGCAAGGTGCTTATGCAGTATCGCGGTCATGTTCAGCAAATAATGCCACATTTAAAAGCATGTTTTAAAGATTCAGTTTATGGGCAGTGTGAACTACTATTTGAAGGTAAAATAATCGATAAAAGCGTGGCTATTGTGGGAGGTTATGACGTAGGTGAGCTTACAGTAGCAGGCTTTAATGGCGAACCGCCAGTGACCATAAACATTAAAAATGAATACCTGATTGCCAAGCAAAACGACAAGGTGTTAGCAAGTGTTCCAGACTTGATTGTACTTGTAGATATTGAGACCAGCGAACCTATTAATGCAGAGCGTCTTAAGTATGGCCAGCGGGTAGCGATTATTGCAGTGGAATGCCCGAAGTTTTATAAATCAGAACGCGCCCTAGCGGTAGTATCTCCCAGAGCGTTTGGTTTCGATTTTGACTACGTTGCGCTGTCAGCGAACTAAACGTTTCAAATATTAATACAAAAAGCCCCGACAGATGGGATGTCCAACTGTTGGGGCTTTTCCTTTACAGCAAATTCTTGCTGCTATCCGTATTGCAATGGCTTAATTAAAAGCGATAAGACACTTTTCCGTAAACAAAACGCCCAGTAAAACCGTAAGGCGAGAAGCCTGAATACGGGAACAAGCGCGAGAACGTGGTTACATCATCAACCAGTTCGCGGGTTGTTTCAGGATACACATCAAAGAGGTTGTTGGCACCCACAGACACGGTCAATCCTTCTGTTAGCGCAATGCGAACGTCTAAGTCTGTGATCCACTCAGATGGAATAATTTCGTTTCGTGCCTCAACCGATGATGGGTCTTCCACTTCTCCGTAACGGGTGGTACGCAGCGTTGTTGTGTAACGGTCGTAATTCCACGTAACACCTAAGTTCACTTTGCTGTCAGGTGAAGCGGTTTCAAAACGACGAAGTTCCACATCGCTGAACAAGTTATCTTGATCAAAGCCAGCGTTTTGCAGAACATCTGGCGCATCAATGATATTCGTCACTTCATTATCATTAAAGTTAGCCCCTGCGTTAAAGTTAAACGCACCGTAATCCGCGGTATTTAGCGTATAGGTAGAGACAATATCCACACCCTGTGTGCGTGAATCGATAGCATTTAAGAAGAAACGCGCTTGGTTAGCGCCAGTTCCCTCAAGTAATGCCTCTATTGCATCGCCCGATAGGTTGTTAGACAACACAATACGATCATCAATATCAATACGATAGAAATCTACGGTTAAGTTGAAGTCGGCGGTCGGCGAGTAAGTAAAACCTGCGCTGTAGTTATTCGACTCTTCCGCATCTAAACCTGGACTACCTAATACTTGTGCTACATCACTTGATGGCGCAAACGTGCCTGTTTCGGTAGGCTCGCCATCAACGAATACCGTCGCAATAGAGGTAAAGAACTGCTGCTGTAGTGATGGTGCTCTGAAACCGGTTGACACTGACGCGCGAAGGGCAAATGCATCGCTGAGGGTTACTCGGTGCGACATCTTCCAGTTAAATGTACTGCCAAAATCAGAATAATCTTCAAAGCGTCCTGCTACAGCCACGTTCCAGTTTTCTAAAACATCGGCTTCTAAATCAACGTAAAAGCTGTAGTTGTGGCGGCTATTGTCACCTGCTGACTCTGGGGTAAAGCCAGGGAATACTTGCGAACCCGCTGCGCCAAATGGGCCGTCCACAGGGTCTGTAACAGCGCCGCCAGGCCCAAAGGTACCTTGAATGTAAGAGTTTTCTTCACCCGCAGTTATTTCGTAGCTTTCGTGACGGTATTCGGCCCCCATTGCAAAGTTCATTTCACTATAGAACAAACCCGTATCAACCAATCGTGACGCGTCTGCATTCACAATCGTCGTGTTGTATTCAAGCGTACCTGCGTCAAACTCAGTTTGGCTTGTTGGGCCAAGTGACGTATTTAATGTGTTTACTACGCCGTATTCTAGCTCGTTACCACCGTGAGTCAGTGACAGGTCATAATTCCAGACATCCCCATAACCTTTAATGCCAGCGATAAGCGACATATCGGTAATATCGGTTTGGATAGAAGGCAAGAAACCATCTGGATAAATCTCAACAATGTTACGCGAGTCCTGCGCACGACGATAAAAACCACTGCCAAGAGAGTCTCGAGTGCTATAGCCGGCTGTAGTGTAAAACTCAACGCTGTCAGTTAGCGCTTTACCCGCGTTAATAAACAGCGCGTAGTCCTCTACTTCACCGTTGCCGTAAACGTGGTTATAGCGATTAACCGTAAGTTCACGCGGGTCTATGTTGCCCTCAGCATCCCGCGCATAGTTTTCGCGCTGATCGTAGTCTGCGCGATTTGCTTGGCCGCGGTCGCGATATTCACCAGACACGTTTACAAAGCCGTCGTCGCCCCACTCAAAGCCCACATTGCCTCGAAGGGTGATAGTTTGACCGTCGGTTACTTCACGGTCACCGCCCTCATCAAATGCTAAATTTCCGTCGGCACCAACACTTACGCCCTCAAGATTTGGTACACCGTTCATTGAGGTAACGTTAGCACCGTAAGTCGCTGATACTTCGCCGCCTTCAACCGCATCTTTTAAGACAATATTGATTACGCCGGCAATAGCATCTGAACCGTATTGCGCCGCCGCACCGTCTCGCAATACTTCAATGCGTTTAATCGCATTGGCTGGAATTGCATTTAAATCTACCGCCGAAGAACCACGACCCACCGAGCCGTTCAGGTTAAGAAGCGCTGAGGTATGACGACGCTTACCGTTTACCAATACCAAGGTGTGGTCAGGTGCTAAACCTCTTAGCTGGGCTGGACGCACGTGGTCGGTACCGTCGGTAATAGAAGGCTGAGGAAAGTTAAAGCTTGGCAGTAACTGATTTAAAATCATATTGGTTTCAGTTAGGCCCGTGGCTTCTATCGAGGATGCATCAATGATATCGATTGGCACTGGAGAGTCATTAACAGTGCGGCCAACACGACGAGAACCTACAATTTGAATTTGCTCAACATCTTGCTCATCAACAGAAGCTTGCTCTTGTGCAAGAACCGACGTAGAAAAAGGCATTCCCGCTATCGCAGAAGCAATAAGGGAAAGCTTAAAAGCAGAAGCGTTAAATTTTGCCTGTTGCATTGTGTTGTTCCTGAATTCTTTTAAAAATTTTGCTTATTGAAGTGAGTCACTTTGCACTTGAAATCGTTGATTAACGCTCAGTGCAACATGTTAATTCTGTTGTTGGGGTACTGCTAAACGCCAGATTGTCTGATCAGACTTATTGTTATTAGAAATGAAAAGCATTGCGTGCTTTCGGGCTGAGTAAATCACAAATAGATTCGCTCGCACAATACTAAAGTCGTAATTATGCCTTAATATCGACGACGGGTAGATTTTTAAAGATGAAGTGACGGAATTATCTATTGCAGTGAAATTAAGCGTTTTAATAAGGACAAGCGCGCCTTGCGCACATTCACGAAAACACAATCCACAACGTACAAAAAGCGCTCTATCAAGAACGCGTTTGATACCTTTTTACAGTGAGGAAGTTAGACTTTTTTAAGCTTCTTCTTCAGTTTTTTCAGCTTCCCCTCTTGCTTAGCAATTTTAGCTTTTGTTGCTTTGATTTCTTTTTTTAGCTCTTTTTTCTTCGCCATGATTTCAATCCTTAGCATTAGTAGCAATGTTTATTTTACGAACGTTACGTTTAGTAAAGCGTTTATTGTTCGCTGTGTTTTGCGATGTATTCTCGAATGAAGCGTCTTACTTCGCGAGCAGCAGACGTATCTAATGCTTCGCACAGTTCAATAAATTGCGCCCGTTCTTCGTCGTTAATACGAATAATCATCTGACTATTCTTTTTTTTCTTCTTATTGTTTTTCTCAGACATTTTAACTCTCAACAAGGTCAGGCTACTTCATTCGATTTGAAAATGTATATCTTATGTATATACATTACAAGGAATATTGAACCTTTCGCTTTGTTTTTTCATAGAAACATCACAGCGTTGTCACAATTGTGACTTCAGGTTAAGCCATATTTTATTTTAAAAGTGCCAATATCGAATTTAGTCAACCTAGAAGTGAAGTAGACCATGACACAAGCACAATCTATGACTCATCTTTCTTGTTTCATCGAAGCGGTGGCTATCGCCAAGAACAATAAATGTAGCAGCCGCGAAGATTTGAAAGCGCTGCTGCAGCAGAAAGGTTATGAAGAATTGGTTGCAATTGAAACCGTAGCAGAATTAAGCCCCCAACTGCCTTTGGCTTCATGAGGGTTAAACGTTAAGCTTTTGAAAACGCTCGCGGTTCTTTTGAAAAGCTGCGTTGATTAGCGCACAGTTATCTAGATTCAAAATATTGGTAAACCGGCACGCTAGCTTAAAATGAAAAACGGAAGCTATGCTTCCGTTCCTATAGAGTCGAACTCACATTACTTGGGTGACCATTCAAATTGTTTGAAAGGCTCATCTACCGGTGTTTCGGCTAAGTGATTGGTATAGTTACTCATTACTTTTTGCGCCAGAATAAGAATAATTTCAAGAAGTTGCTGATGTTTATAGCCAGCAGCATAAAACGCATCTAACTGCGCATTGTCAACATTGCCTCGGCCGCGAGTAAGGGCAAGCACAGTCTCTTTAAGGGTATTCAGCTTGCTATCAGACAAAGTTTCATCGTTACGTAACGCTTCAATTAAGTCATCGCGCACTTTCATGCTTTTCGCAATGCCGGTATGCGCCGGTACACAGTAATGACAGGCATGCTCAACATTTACGGCCTGCCATACTACCGTTAGCTCTTCTGCATTAAACGATGTGTCTTGCGCTAGCTTGTGAAGTACTTGGTAACCTTCAAGTAACGTTGGTGCCTCTGCCATAACCGCGTGTAAGTTTGGCAACATACCAAATGCACTTACAGAATTATCAATGAGTGGCTTTGCTGCTTCTGGTGCAGTTTCTTTCGTATGTAAAGTAAAATCGCTCATGTCACTCTCCTATTGATGTGAACAAAAACCTGAGTAGCGCTATGCGCTTCTCACAACTCGTTATGACAGCAATAATAGGTTTACTTGAACGATCGTTCAAGCGACAATTGAACACCTGTTCAAAATATTCACGTATAAGGTATGCAGCAATGAAATATGACCACGATGACGTTATTGAAAAAGCCACTGAGCTTTTTTGGCAACGAGGCTTTCAGGCAGCAGGTATGCGCGATATTCAACAGGCATTGGATATGCGCCCGGGCAGTATCTATGCGCGCTTCCAAAGTAAAGAAGGTTTGTTCAAGCTCGTTGTAGAAAACTATGCTCAAAACAGCGCAAAGCGCCTAAAGCAGGTGGCAGAAGCTGAGTCACCGCTTGGCGCGCTTTATCATTTTTTTGAAACAGCGTTAACTGGCCCCGACGAGCAACGCTACATGCGCCAATGCTTACTGGTAAAGTCTATTGCTGAATTAGATATCATCGGTGATATAGCCAAAAAAGCAGTACTTGAGAGTATGCAAACCCTAAAGACTGGTTTTAGAGATATTATTGAAGCCTGTATTGAAAACGGTGAACTGCCTGAACAGACACCAGCGAAACTGGCTGCGGAGTGGCTTCAAAATCAATTTGTGGGTTTACGCGCGTTTGCAGTAGTGCAAGACGACGATGAACCTATCACTCAAATGATAGATAAAGTTCTGTTAGATATTAAGGGTCAATGGCCGTTAAACACACATTAGTCAGGTTAATTTATGAAAACAGCAAACGCAACAACTGCACGATAAGCAAAATTCCCATTAAGGGCCAAATCCACTTGGCCCATTTGGCTGCATCCTCATTGCTGATGCGCATTTTAGAACGTTCTATTAGCGGCACTATTAATGCTAGTGCACCGAACAACACGGCGAGTAAAATTAATACTTCCATTATCGTATCCCTATCGCATATTTAAGTACTTCTTGTTTAGCAGGCTCTATGCGCTGCGCCACAGAAAGAAGCTTGTTTCTTATCCATTTAATGGGGGTAACGTCATTGCTAAACAAGGTATAAAACCCGTCCATTGCCGTCATCATCACCAAGTTATCTCGCTTTCTAGGCCTTTCATAGGTGCTGATGAGTTTTTGCGAAAATACGCTATCGGTGAGCGACGAAGGGTTGCCGTTACCAATAGGTTTAAATTCAGCACACACCGAAAGAAAGGTCTCCACATCTTTAAAACCTAAGTTCACACCCTGCCCAGCAAGTGGATTAATGGTGTGAGCTGCATCGCCAATTAACGCACAGCAACCTTTGACATAGTGATTAGCATGAGAACGGGTAAGCGGAAAAATAGCTTTATCAATAACTGAAAAGCTATTGCCATGTTGAGTTAATTCGTTGGGAAACGTTTTAAGAATTTCACTTTTAAGCTGGCTGGCTTTTAAGCTTTTTAGACGTTTAAGTTCATCGGGCGTGTCGTACCACACAAGCGAGGCGTAATTGTCGAACATAGGCAGAAACGCTTTGGGGCCACTCGATGTGAACTGCTGCCAGGTCACAGGCTCTACAGGCTTTTGCATTTTGATTGTGATACCCATTGCCTGTTGGGCATACTGCCAACCTGTGGTGCCAATACCGGCTGCTTGTCTTACCTGAGAGTTTGCGCCATCTGCGCCAACGAGCCACTTGGCTTCGATGGTTCTGCCGTTTGAGAGCATGACCTTTGCCGTATTCGCTAACTGAATATCTTGCACCATTTGACCCGAGATAAGCTCAACATTGTCACACTGCTGGAGTGCCTTATGGCATCCCAGCTGCAACAATCGGTTTTCCACAAAAAAGCCCAATTGCGGCATGTCGATACTTTGTGCAGTGAAATCTGTTCGATGGGAAGGGTCGTCCCACACGCTAAGACCGGTGTAGGGTTTAACGCGCATAGCAGCAATGTAGTCCCAAGCACCCAAGGCTTTTAGCAGCGTGACCGACGCTTCGCTGATAGCTGAAACTCTTAAGTCAGGCCCATCCTCGGGGTTAAATGGGGCCGGTAAATAAGGCTCAATTACCACTACCTTGAAATGCTGCTGCGCAAGTCCGAGTGCCAGTGCAGCACCCACCATTCCGCCACCATTTATACAAAAATCGACCATTTACTCTCCTTAAAACACGCACTTGCATTATGTCTTAAAACACAAAGCAGTGTGAAGTAAAACGTAGAACTGGCTTGCCCTAGATCAATTCTTAACGAATCGTCGTAAGACACTGGGAATATGTTTGCATAACAGGTAAAATATGCGGCTATTTTGAACATCTTCCTGTAACTGACATTTCCGGTGTTTTTTGCAAGGGCGACTTAAGCGCCATATGTAAACGCATATTCTGCCCAGTCACCTTGCTAAACACAGGTAATACTGCTTTCACTTACAGGAACATTAACAGGTTATCGAATAGTTGTTATGACTAAAAAGCTGTATATCAAAACCTGGGGCTGCCAAATGAACGAGTATGACTCGGAGAAAATGGCAGACTTACTAGACTCGACGCATGGCTACAGTGCTGCAGAAAGCGCTGAAGAAGCTGACGTCATCTTGCTTAACACCTGCTCTATTCGTGAAAAAGCACAAGAAAAGGTGTTTCATCAGCTGGGCCGTTGGAAAAACCTTAAGCAAGACAAACCCGAACTTATTATCGGCGTGGGCGGCTGTGTAGCCTCTCAAGAAGGCGATACTATTCGCCAACGCGCGCCATTTGTAGATTTGGTATTTGGCCCCCAAACACTGCACCGCTTGCCTGAAATGATTAATCAACTTCAGGGCGGCGCAAAATCTGTAATTGACGTAAGCTTCCCGGAAATTGAAAAATTTGACCGCCTGCCTGAGCCACGCGCTGAAGGCCCAACAGCGTTCGTTTCAATTATGGAAGGCTGTTCAAAATACTGCACATTCTGCGTAGTGCCATACACCCGTGGTGAAGAAGTAAGTCGTCCTGTTGACGATGTGTTATTGGAAATAGCACAGCTTGCTGGGCAAGGCGTTCGTGAGGTAAACCTCTTAGGTCAAAACGTAAATGCATACCGCGGTGAAAACTACGACGGTACAATTTGTCGTTTCTCTGAACTACTTGAATTAGTTGCCGCTATCGACGGTATCGACAGAATTCGCTATACCACCTCTCACCCGGTTGAATTTACTGACGATATTATTGAAGCATACGCGTCTATTCCAGAGTTAGTAGACCACCTGCACTTGCCTGTTCAAAGTGGCTCTGACCGTATATTGAACTTGATGAAGCGTGGCCATACGGCATTAGAATACAAATCAAAAATGCGTAAGCTGAAGAAAATTCGCCCGAACATTAGCTTGTCGAGCGACTTCATTATTGGTTTCCCAGGTGAGACCGACGCCGATTTTGAAGCCACCATGGATTTGATTCAGGCGGTCGATTACGACCTTAGCTTCAGCTTTATTTACAGCGCTCGCCCGGGTACGCCTGCTGCCGACGCAGTGGATGATGTAAGTGAAGAAACGAAGAAACAACGCCTTCATCTACTACAACAGCGTATTACACAACAAGCTCTTCGTATTGCTCGCCATATGGTTGGCACGGAACAGCGAATTCTGGTTGAAGGTCCGTCTAAGAAAAACCCAATGGAGCTTTCTGGACGTACAGAGAATAACCGTGTAGTGAACTTTGAAGGCACGCCGGACATGATTGGCGAATTCGTTGATGTCAACATTACAGACGTGTTCACCAATTCACTTCGTGGTGAAGTTGTGCGCAGAGAAAGCGAAATGGGGTTGCGTGTTGCCGTTTCGCCCCAATCTATCATGGCAAAGCATCAGGCAGATTTGCCTGACGATCTTGGCGTGGGTCAATTTAACCCAGCCTAATTACGTTTTAAAGCGAGGAAAAAAGCAGCTTGAGTACATTGGTTAGTAACGAATTTGATTTAGAACCGGCAGATAGCAAACGCCTGTCGAGTTTATGTGGCCCCTTTGATGACAACATTAAACAAATTGAGCGCAGGTTAGGCGTAGAAATTACCTACCGAAATAACGCGTTCAAAGTGTTGGGTGAACCGCAGCAAATAAAAAGTGCTAGCGAATTACTTAAGCTTCTTTACATAGAAACTCAGCCTATCAAGGGCCGAATTCCTGAGCTAGAGGCAGAACAGGTCCATCTTGCCATTCAAGAAGCCCGCGTTATTGAAAAAGACGCCACAGGCGGCTATGGCAAAGAGGTGAACATCAAAACGAAGCGCGGTGTTATTAAGCCGCGCAATCCAAATCAAGCGCAGTACGTGGCGAATATTATTAACCACGATATCACCTTTGGTATTGGCCCCGCCGGTACAGGTAAAACCTATCTGGCTGTGGCTGCTGCTGTTGATGCACTTGAGCGCCAAGAAATTCGCCGTATCTTGCTTACCCGACCAGCGGTGGAAGCAGGTGAAAAGCTCGGCTTTTTGCCTGGGGATCTATCGCAAAAAGTTGACCCATATTTGCGCCCTCTTTACGACGCCCTGTTTGAGATGTTGGGCTTCGAGAAAGTAGAAAAGCTGATGGAGCGCAATGTTATTGAAGTAGCGCCGCTTGCCTACATGCGTGGTCGTACACTAAACGACGCCTTTATCATCTTGGATGAAAGCCAAAACACAACGGTAGAGCAAATGAAAATGTTCTTAACCCGTATTGGCTTTAATTCAAAAGCAGTCATCACCGGTGACATTACACAGGTAGACTTACCTCGCGGTGCCAAATCAGGTCTACGCCACGCTATTGAAGTGTTGAGCGAAGTGGATGACATTTCTTTTAACTTCTTCAACGCTGAAGACGTGGTTCGCCACCCTGTGGTTGCACGTATTGTTCGAGCTTATGAACTGCATGACGCCGAACAAGAACGACTGCGCAAAGAACGTAAAGAAGAAGCATTGCGACTTCAACGTGAACAGTCGGCTCACAGCTCTGAGCAAACGAACGACGACAGCGCATCGTGACCGCCATTATTGATGTGCAACAAGCGTTTGAAGGTGACGAAGCTATTTTAGCGGCCATCCCCTCACCTTCCGAACTCGAGCGTTGGGCGAATGCTGTTTTGCAATACGAAGGATTAAGCGAGCAAGAAGTGACGATTCGCTTTACTGACGAAGCCGAAAGCCAAAGTTTAAATAGTGAATACCGCGGGAAAGACAAGCCAACGAATGTTTTGTCTTTCCCTTTTGAGGCACCTCCAGGTATTGAAATTAACTTATTAGGCGACCTGGTTATCTGTGCCCCGGTTATTAGCCGCGAAGCAGACGAACAGCAGAAAAAAGTGAGCGATCACTACGCACACATGATGGTTCATGGGCTATTGCATTTGATGGGATATGACCATATTGATGATGCTGAAGCCGAGGAAATGGAAAGCAAGGAAATTGATATTCTTGCGCGCCTTGGCATTGATAATCCCTACGAAGTTAACGATTGAATATTGATCTTAAACAATTGTTATATAAACACTTCAATACTTAGTAACAATAAACCATTGACGGCCAGCAAGAACCATTTTAACGTTGGCGTTGAACTAACAATAAAACGGATATTATGAGCGACGATAATCCTCACTCTACCAACGGCTCATCAGGCAAGAGTTGGTTAGATAAACTAAAAAATTCAATTTCTGGCGAGCCGAGAAGTAAAGAAGAGTTGGTATCAGTGATTACTGATGCGGAACATAACGAAATCATTGACCCACAAACCCGCGAAATGATCGAAGGGGTGATAGGCGTCAATGAGATGCGAGTGAGGGACATCATGATCCCTCGCGCTCAAATGACCACTATAGATGTAGAGAAAAAGGTAGAAGAGTTTCTACCACTCATGCTCGAATCTGCCCACTCCCGTTTTCCTGTTATCAGCGAAGACAAAGATCACATTGAAGGCATCTTGCTTGCTAAAGATTTACTTGCGTTTGCTTTCAATGCAGAAAAAGAGTTTAACTTAAAAGATATTTTGCGCCCTGCGGTCATTGTGCCAGAAAGCAAACGTGTAGACGTTTTGCTTAAAGAGTTTCGTCAACAGCGCTATCACATGGCCATTGTGGTAGACGAGTATGGCGGCGTATCGGGCCTTGTTACCATTGAAGATATCTTAGAAATCATCGTGGGTGAAATCGAAGACGAATACGATACTGAAGAAGACGGTACCGACGATATTCGCCCATTAAACAAGTCTACCTACTCGGTAAAAGCGCTGACGCCTGTTGATGATTTTAACGAGTTTTTTGAAACCAAGTTCAGTGAAGAAGAAGCCGATACCATTGGTGGTATTGTGCTTAAAGCGTTTGGTCATATGCCTGAAACCAATGATGAAATCACCATTGGCGATATTCAGTTTAAAGTGACTAACTCAGATAAACGTCGACTTATTCAACTTAAGGTTTCAGTGCCTTCACTCGAATAGTGAAGTAGCGCAAACTTGCTTCTGTTTCAGCACAGGGCTGCTCGATTTGTTCGTGCTTCCCCTGTGTTGATTTAACAATTCTATTAACCACGATCAGATGACGCCAATGCTGAAACGGTTTACTCCCCACCTTCTTCTTGTACTAAGCGGCGCAAGTTTAACGCTGGCCTTCGCTCCCTTTAATATTTGGCTTTTAACGATTCCTGCCCTTGCACTTGCGCTTCGCCAGGTAATAAAGCTAAAACATCGCCCATTTTTAGCTGGATGGCTATTTGGCGCAGGATGGTTTGGTGCGGGCATCAGCTGGGTTCATGTAAGTATTGCTGACTTTGGCGGCTTACCGCTTGCTGCATCCGTTGCACTCATGGCGTTACTTTGCGGCTACCTCGCGTTATACCCTGCCCTTGCCACAAAAGTTACCGCAAAATATTTTTCGCCTCAGCTATGGCCCATGGTGCTGCCTTTTTTCTGGGTGGTTACCGAATGGCTACGAAGCTGGATGCTAAGCGGTTTTCCGTGGCTATCGTTAGGCTATAGTCAGATAGATAGTCCGCTTTCAGGCTTTGCGCCGATTATCGGTGAAACAGGAATAAGCGCGCTTATCGTTATCAGCGCTACACTATTTGCGTTAATACATAATAAACGAACGTTCGCCAATGCAGTGCTGGTTGCGCTGTGCTTGTTTACTAGCGGCTACTTACTTAAGCAACATACTTGGGTTGCACCCGAAAAGACCTACTCAGTAGGCATGGCGCAGGGCAACATTGCCCAAAGCCTGCGATGGGTGCCAGAGCAAGATGGTCCAACCATGGACACGTATTGGAATTTAACCGAAAGCCTATGGGATAACGACCTGATTATTTGGCCTGAAGCCGCCGTTCCAAAGCTTGAGCCATTGGCTCAACCTTATCTTGCTAAAGTTAACGAAAGAGCCTTTCAAGAGAACACGGCCCTTATTACCGGCATCGTTAATTATAACTGGGAAACCGACGAGGCTTGGAACAACCTTATTGTGCTTGGAAAACGCACACCAGATGCTGCTTACCCAGATTATCAATATTTTCATAACAACCGTTTTTCGAAACATCATCTATTGCCTGTAGGCGAATTTGTGCCTTTTGAAGATTGGCTTCGCCCGCTTGCTCCTTTGTTCGACTTGCCAATGTCGTCGTTTTCTCGTGGTGACTATCAGCAGACGAACCTTGAAGCAAACGGCATACACCTAGCGCCTGCTATCTGTTTTGAAATCGCGTTTCCTCATCAGGTCATGGCGAATGTCTATGATGATA
Organism: Alteromonas sp. KUL106; assembly: GCF_009811415.1. Classification (GTDB taxonomy): domain Bacteria; phylum Pseudomonadota; class Gammaproteobacteria; order Enterobacterales; family Alteromonadaceae; genus Alteromonas. Next base: position 23,739 of record NZ_BLIG01000039.1, read on the forward strand.
CTGATATGATCATAACGGTAAGTAACGACGCGTGGTTTGGCCACTCACATGGCCCTGCTCAACATTTACAAATTGCACGGATGCGCGCCCTTGAGTTGGGCCGCCCTGTTGTGAGAGCGACAAACAATGGCATTACCGCCTTTATAAACCATAAAGGTGAAGTAACAGCTCGCTTGCCTCAATTTATAGCCGGTAATATTTCAGCGCCTGTTGTTGCAACTCGCGGTTTTACGCCGTATTACCACCTTCAAGAGTTAGGCGTTTGGACATTGGTCATTGCACTGATGCTCGCTGCCATAGTAATTGAAAGACCGAAACATTAATGTACCCTTACTGTGACAACTTTTGTCCTGAAGCTAAGGGAAAAAAGCCAAAATTTCTGTTGGCTACGTTAGGATTGATAAGTCGCAGTAACATTATAAATACAGAGTAATACGAACAAGTTTAGTAGCAAGGAGGCACACTTGAGAGACAAAGAGACAATTGCAGTTTTTATTGATGCTGATAATGCACCTGCGCAGAAAATAGATAAGGTCCTTTCTGAATTGGCACGCTATGGTGTAGTCAATATCAGAAAGGCATATGGAAACTGGAAAAATCAGAATTTAAAGCCGTGGGAAGATGTTCTTCACGAGTTTGCAATTCAACCCATTCAACAATTTGATCTCACGAAAGGCAAAAATGCGACAGACATGGCACTAGTCATTGATGTCATGGATGTATTATATACAAAAGATATAGACGTTATTTGCCTCGTATCGTCAGATTGTGACTTCACTCCACTTGTAACCCGTACATTAGCCGATGGAAAGTTTGTAATAGGATTTGGCGAGAGAAAAGCACCTTTAGCTTTTGTTAATAGTTGGCGAGAGAAAAGCACCTTTAGCTTTTGTTAATAGTTGCTCTCGCTTCCTTTATTTGGACAAAGAAAGTGAGAAAGAGGCTCCTATTCAAAAAGATACGAAGAATATTAAAAGCGACACTAGGTTGATGAACCTGTTGAGACAGGCAGTTGAAGCTGTGGAAGATGATGAAGGTTGGGCGATGTTAGGGCCCATTGGAACACACATTTCAAACCATGCATCCTTCGATCAACGCAATTATGGATTTAAAAAATTGAGTGATTTGTTTCAAGCCATAGATCTTTTTGAAATGAAGAAAACAAATGGTTCTGTGTTGTGGGTTAGAGACAAGAAAAAAGCAAAGCAAATTGGCAAGTTGAAATGAGCAGCGCCTGAATATTAGACGCTGCGTAAATCAATACCTTCGAGCGAAATCCAACTATATATTAATTGCCCGCCGCCTGAATAGCCGTGAGGGCTATGGTAAACACGATATCATCCACCAACGCGCCGCGGCTTAAATCGTTAACTGGCTTTCTCATGCCTTGCAGCATCGGGCCAATACAGACTAAATCGAAGCTACGCTGTACCGCTTTATAAGTGGTGTTACCTGTGTTTAGGTCTGGGAATACAAATACGTTTGCTTTCCCTGCTACTGGGCTATTAGGCGCTTTGCTCTTACCTACACTTTCAATGGCCGCGGCATCGTATTGAAGCGGGCCATCTATCAGTAAATCAGGGCGAAGACGTTGCGCAATTTTAGTGGCTTCACGCACTTTTTCTACATCGCTACCTGCACCAGACGACCCCGTACTGTAGCTAATCATGGCAACGCGGGGCTCAATGCCAAACATTTGTGCAGACTCTGCAGATTGAATAGCAATATCGGCAAGCTGCTGAGCGTTAGGGTCAGGGTTAATCGCACAATCACCGTAGACCAAAACTTGGTCAGGCAATAACATGAAAAATACGGATGACACCAAAGAGGCATTTTCAGCTGTCTTAATTAACTGCAGCGCGGGGCGAATAGTATTAGCCGTGGTGTTAACCGCGCCAGAGACCAATCCATCCACATCGTCTTGCTGAAGCATCATAGTACCAAGCGTTACGTTATCTTGTAGGAGCTCTTGAGCCACCACTTCGGTCACACCTTTGTGACCACGTAACGCCACTAAGCCCTCAACGTAGTCTTTCTTTATGGCCGACGGCGATAGGATTTCCACACCATCGCTAAGTACTACGCCTTGCTGTTCCGCTACCCGTCTGATTTCGGTTTCGTCGCCTAACAGTACAGGGCGTGCAAGACCGCGCTTAGCACAAATAGACGCTGCTACCACAGTTCTGGGTTCGTTTCCTTCTGGCAATACAATGCGCTTATTAACTTGTCGTGCACGATTTGTCAGGTAAAAACGAAACGCTGATGGAGAGAGCTTTTTCTGACGGGAAACTTTCTGAGTAAGAGAATTAACCCAACTGGCATCTAAACTTTCAGCAGTATGTACCATTACTTTTTCTATGCGTTGACTGTCATCAACCGGTACTTCTTGATTAAACGCGTGAAGTGCTTGTGCAGTCTGCCACGTGTTGGAGTTGACCAACATAACTGGCAAACCTGTCTCCATCGCTTGACTGCATAGCGCCATGATATTCTCGTCGGGCTGGTAGCCACCGGTAAGCAATAGTGCACCTAACTTGGTTCCGTTCAACGCAGCTAGACAGCACGACACAAACACGTCGCCGCGATCGCCAGACATCACAAGTAACGCGCCTGGTTTAAGGGTGTGTGTCATGTTATGAATTTCTCGGGCACAAAACGTCACACTGCTCAAACGACGCTCCGATAGCTCACCTTCGTTAAGCAAAGTCGCTTTAAGGTGCTTAGCTACATCGGTTGCGCGAGGAGACACTAAATCAGCGCTCCAATCTATCGTACCAAGTAAGCTTAACCCCTTTTTGAATATTGGCAGCTCTCGTAGTGCCTGCGTGCGCTCTTCATCGTGCTCGGGGGCCTCTATGGCGCCAATATCGGCACGAAGTCGGCCATGCTCATCAAATGGCGCGTTAACTTTATTGAAAATACAGCCCACGACTTTCTGCCCTTTATGGCCACCATAGGTATCCACGACGATTTCAAGGCGATGGTTTATATCAGTGACGGTATCATTCCCAGGCACAGCAACAAAAACAATGTCAGCATCAAGTGCGCGGCTTATTTCCAAATTCAATCGCTCTGCATAAGGGTGGTGACGCGTTGTCACTAATCCTTCAATCACCGTTACCGCTTCTTGCTCGCTATTTTCTTCAAAGCGCTCAATGATTTCTTCAAGCAATTCATCGGTACTGTCATTGCTAATCATACGCTCAACATAGTCAAGCTGAAACGGCGCAATCGGCGAGACGCTGGCATGATGAGCGATAATCGCGGTTGAACGTTCTTCACCGTTATCACCTCTTCGAGGCTGCGCCACGGGCTTGAAAAAATTTAGCTTAATGCCTTGTTCTTCAATGGCGCGAACAAGGCCCATGCTGACCGTAGTTAGGCCCACACTGGTACCTACGGGGATCAACATAATTCTACGAGACATAGTTACTCCTGCTATTGCCCACGCACAAGCGCTGGCGTTGCTAGTTGAATTTACGCGAAGGTTGCAGCTTCAGCCGCAATTACCCATTCTTCATTGGTAGGTATGACATAAACAGCCGTTGACGCTGTATCTGTAGAAATTTTTCCACCTTGCCCAAATCGCGCATCAGTATTTCTTTGCGCATCTAAAGTAATGCCAAAGTGAGCGAAATATCCCATGGTCGTCTCTCTGATAAGCGACGAGTTCTCACCAATGCCGCCGGTAAAGACAATTGCGTCTAACGTAGGCACGGCTACCATATAGCCCGCAATGTATTTAGCCAGGCGGTAGCAGAATATCTCGATTGCCAGCAATGCCCCTTCGTGCCCCTCAAGTGCAGCTTCTTCAAGGGTTCTACAGTCGTTACTTAGTTCTGAAATACCAAGAAGTCCTGACTGTTTGTTTAACAAATCGCTGATTTCATCGGCCGTTTTGCCCAGTTTTTTCTGTAGCGTTCCAGGTAAGCTTGGGTCTAAATCGCCGCAGCGCGTTCCCATCACCAGCCCTTCAAGCGGAATAAACCCAAGGCTTGTGTCAACGGCTTGACCTTTTTCGATAGCCGATACACTACAGCCATTGCCTAAGTGAGCACTGATGATGCTAGTGTCTGAAACAGGCTTATTTAGCATTTTTGCCATGCTATCAAGAATAAATTTATGGCTCGTGCCGTGGAAGCCATAGCGTCTTATGCCATGTTCGCGATAAAGCGACATGGGTAAAGCATAAATAAAGGCTTTCTTGGGAAGGGTTTGAAAAAAGGACGTATCAAACACCGCGACGTGGGGCAAATCTGGGTAAGCGGCTTGCGCGGTGACGATGCCCTTCAAGTTCGCCATATTATGCAACGGCGCCATGCTCGCGTAATCTTCGATTGCTTTTAAAACACTGTCATCAACAAGTGCGGCCTGCTTAAATTTCTCTCCGCCATGCACGACGCGATGCCCTATAGCGATGGGCTGAACGCCTGTGCTGGAAATGATCTCTTGAATGGCGTTAAGTGCTTCGGTATGCCCCGCGTTCTTGCTCAGCGAAAGCGTTGTCTTTTTACCGTTCACTTTATAAGACAAACTCGCATCAATATTACCGAGGCTTTCCGCAATACCAGATAAACCGGCAATACCAGTATCAGCGTCTATAATGGCAAACTTGACAGAAGAACTGCCGCAATTTAATACAATGACTTCTTTTTTCATTTGGCTTTTCAAGTAGTATGATTGGGATTGTGTTGCTTTGTGAATTGTAGCATTTATAAACAGGTACGTTGGTTAACGTTATGCTAAATAGTTTATAAAAATTATCGCATGCGCTTGTTTTTGCTCAGTTCATCGCCTTAATTTAGAGAAAAAATAATGTCGTTAAGACAAAACACCTCCTCAGCCAACGCTTTCAAAGAAAGCCGCAGTAACGGCAAGTAGACAAGGTATATGTAGCAATGCGTGTTGTCCTCATCATTCTCACTCTTTTTGCGATAAGCAGTACTAACTGTGAAGCTGAAACCTCCTTTAAAGAAGTCACAGATTACTTTGACAGTAATGCCTCTTTTGAACAAAAGCTTATGTTTTTGAAAAAGCATGAAGCAACCAGTAATCATTGGTCTGTGCAGCAGCAAGGTATCTTTCACCAGCTTTTGGGCACTGCATATGGGGAAGAAGCAATGCTAGATGAGGCACAGAAACATTTAAGCCAATCGATTGCCATATTAACCACGCTTCCCGAGAGCAAGCACCTTGTTCACAGCTTATTAGAAAGATCGTATTTTCAATATGTTGCTACAAATGACACCGCGATTTATTGCCCTGACCGTTATCGCGCCTTAAACGTAGCGAGAGCGATTAATGAACCAGAACAATTAGTGCAAGCACTGACGTCAGCGGCTTTTTGTGCCAGTGACACACGAGATTTTGCGCGGGCAATGAGCCTCCTACAAGACGCTATTTCACTGCACGACACATATCAGTTTCCGCCATCACAAGAAGCACTCATTTACAATGCGACGGGCAATATCTACAAGGCAAATGGACTCTATCAAGATGCGTATGACTATATTCGCAAAGCACTCCATGCGTGGGAGAGTATCAACAGCACAGAAAGTGCTTTCAACATGCGCTTCACGCTTACCGACTTAGCATTGCAACTCGACAAGTTCAGCGATGCGCAACAGCAGGTTGACGAGATGTTCGCCATGGCAAATAAACCTGATGCCAACCAAGACTTTTTGTTCTTTAGCCATTTAAGCCAAGGTAATATTTTTGAGAAGCAAGAAAAAATCGAGCAAGCTTATCAAAAATATTTAGAAGCACTCTCTCTAAAAGATACAACGGTGGAAGCGGGCTTCGTTAACCTGTTGTACTTTAAGCTCAGCCTAAATGCATATAAATTGGAAAAATTCTCACAAGCTAAAGAATACGCGGACCAAGTCTCGAATGGCTTGGATAATTTGCCGCGCTATAAATCTATTTTGAATATCCTCAAAACAGGGCTATCTGGTGAGCCAGATGCCCTTGAGTTAATTGAAAAAGCATTGGCATTGGATAAATTTCATACCCAAAACTTGTCTGAGCTTATTGAAGGACAAGTCATTCTTACCGCTTACACGCACAACCAAACTATTGATAAAATGGAGAACGAAATACTGCAGCAACAGCTGGAAGTGACGCAACTTGAACTTGAGAATCAGCGAGCCCGTGAACAGTACAGAATGCTTATCGTTTATGTCTTTATCGGTATTATACTTGCGCTAACTGTCGCGGCTTTTTTCCTTCTTCGCGGTAGAAATTATTACAGGAAAGCAGCAAATACGGATTTTCTCACGGCCTGCTTCAATCGAAGGTGGGCGTTCAAAAAAGGCAATATGCTCTGCAAAGAAGCCAATGTAGCGGGTACGGCGCTTTCGTTAGTCACGTTTGACGTCGATCACTTCAAACGAATAAACGATTTATATGGGCACGACGTCGGAGACCAGGTTTTGAGGTTTATTGTGAAAACCTGTCGTACTCATCTAAAAAAATGCGACATACTCGCACGTTTAGGGGGTGAAGAGTTTGTCGTGATATTACCTAATAGTGAGCTGACAGATGCAATGAATTTTGCTGAGAAGCTGCGACTCGAACTGTGCGATACGCCCTTTATGGCGAACGGTGAGAAAATTCGAATTACCGCTAGCTTCGGTGTATCAACCTACAATAAATCTTTTTCTTTTGAGCAACTACTCAATGATGCCGATGAGGCGCTATATGTAGCCAAGAAAAATGGGCGCAACAAAGTTGAAAAACAAACACTTTAAAATCAAAGGTTTAAAAATTTTTTTAATTTTTTTGATTTTTTCCAGTTGAAAAGAAACATTCTACTCCTATATCTGTTTTGTCGGCGCTGAAAGGTCAGGTCGACGAAACCGCCGCCGCGAAGTCGGGGCATTTAAATTTTAAACATATTGCTTAATTTTGAGGATATGACTATGCGTACTATCGATCTATCTCCACTTTACCGTTCATTTATTGGTTCTGACCATCTTGCATCACTTATCGATGCAGCATCTCGTGCTGAGAAGCAAAGCACTTATCCGCCATACAACATCGAATTACTTGGCGATGACAAGTATCGTGTCACTATGGCCATAGCAGGCTTTAGCAAAGACGATGTATCTATTCAGGTTGAAGACAATACGTTAACCATTACTGGCACGAAAAAAGCGGAAGCGGAAGACAAAGAAAGTAAAGAGCGTAAGTTCTTACACAAAGGCATTTCAGAGCGTAACTTTGAACGTAAATTCCAACTTGGCGACCACGTAAAAGTACTGGCAGCCGACATGGAAAATGGCCTTTTACATATTGATATGGAGCGAGTCATTCCTGAAGCCAAGAAACCTCGCCAAATAGAAATTGGTTCTCGTTTACTCGAAAACTAATCGTTAGTTTCTTGGTTTGTTTCCCAACTTTTAGCGGCGCCTTATGGCGCCGTTTTTTTTAACTTATGGAAAAGGCGTTGACTGACAGAGGCTTGCCTCTTATCCCTCAACCACCTCAATAGTATAGTCCGCGTTACCCGACTCACCGGATTGGAAGCTACCTCGAAACGTAAAGCCGCTCAGTTCCCCCGTAGCAGTCTCCTCAATAGACACGAAGTTGCTACTAGCAACACCGTTTTCAAACTTGCCATTGTGCTGAAAGGTAATGGTGCCGCGCATACCATTAATCACGCCAACAAATGTTTCAAACCCCGTAAATTTGGCGGTCATCTGCGATTGGTAGGACATTAAAAACTCGACGCTAGACTCGCCGCTCATATCACCGGAATACATTTGCTTAATACTGGCGTGAGATACCTTGATGCCCTCAGATTTTTCACTAAGTGTATCTTCATCCCATTGAGTAATAGAAAATCGTCCGTTCAGCGCCATGGATATCTCTTTTCAAAATAAATTTAAGGTAAGATCTGTAAAAACTAACGCCTTAGAAAGAAAAAGACAGTCGAAAAATGTAACAAGGTGTTTAAACAAATCCCTTAAGAATGGCTAAGCCCACCGCGTTACAGGTGCTAGCATCCTTTATCTCACCCTTAATGATTTTTTCTTTTAACTCATTTAGGGAAAGTGAAACAACACGCAAGTCTTCTTCCTCAACATCTAGCTTCTGCGTGCCTTGAGTTAGACCTCTAGCGACAAAGATATGGTAACCCTGATTACAAAAACCATAAGCCAAATATTGAAAACCCACATACTCCATAGATTGCGCGCTTAAACCTGTCTCTTCTTTGAGTTCTCCCTTTGCAAGCTCCACAGGATCAACATCAGGGTTACCCTCCCATGCACCTTGTGGTAGCTCAAGCTGGCGCTGTTTTATGGTATATCGATATTGCTCTACCATGTAAACCTTATCGCCTTCGATAGGTAAGATAATGGCAAAGTCTGGCTTTTCTACTACACCATAAATACCTTCATTACCGCTGCTGCGACGTATTTTATCTTCTCTTACACGAAGCCATTTGTTTTCGTACACTATTTTTGAATGTAGCGTTTCAATGTCTGCCATCGTTATCCTTGTCGTTGCGCGATTAACTGTAATAACCCTTACCGACAAATATAGTGAGCGATGACTCACACTCAGTCAATTGTGAAATTAGCGATAGTTCGACTGAGTACTAAATTGTTCTCTTTCATTGAATGAGACAATTCTGACAACGCCTGCGCCAACTCAACTTCATGTTTTGCTGCTGCCTCAACGTCAACAATATCTTTTGCCACTTCTTGCGTCGTAACAGATTGTTGCTCTGCCGCCGCAGACATATTATTTGCCATAAGCTCTACGTTCGACGCGGCATCTTTCACTTTTTCAGCTGTTTCTCGCCCACTTCCTGTAATTTCAACTGACTTTTTCACTGCCATCGCATTTTTATTTACGTCTTGTACAACCACCAAACTTGCTTGCTGCAGCGACGCAAGTAGTGTGGCTATTTGAGCGGAAGCGTCTCTACTGCTCTGCGCGAGTTTACGAACCTCATCGGCAACAACGGCAAAGCCTCTGCCGTGCTCTCCTGCGCGGGCTGCTTCTATCGCTGCATTTAGGGCCAGTAAGTTAGTCTGATCTGATAAGGTGTTTATGGTTTCAAGTATACTGCTTATATCAGTTACCTGTTTCTCCATCGCAGCGGCGTTCTCCTCAACATGCGTCATGTCTTCTTCTAACTGCTTCATGGCTTTTCTAATCGATTCATTAATCTCAAAAGCTTCAATTGCCAGTTCATCCAGTGACTTACTTGCTGTTAAAGTATCAAAAGCCGACTTAGCGATATCGGTACTCGTTACCGATATTTCTTCTAATGCTGAAGCAATGTTGAGCGACCGCTGCTGTGTTTTTCCCGCGTCCTGTACCATTTCCGTGCAGGATGCTTCTAATTCCGATGACAGACGAGCGCTTGCGCTAATAGACTGCTCTAGCCCTCTGATTAAATCTTTCAATGCCAATATCGTTTTATTAATCGCAATAGACACTGTACCGAGTTCATTTTGTACCTGCATTTCTACATCAACCGTTAAATCGCCTTTCTCGGCAATTTTTGAGAGGTTGTGTGTAAGACGAGTGAGTTGCGTGTTGAGTATGTATAACAGCGCGCGATAAATAAGGAAAATAACTACAATGCCAACAAAAATAATGATAAGTGTAAGTATCAATGCGAAAGAGGCATCGCTGTGCATGTCTTCTGCATTTTTATTTACTTGTACCCATATATTGTCGAGTATCGCTTTTACATCTTTGATTTGTGATGTCGCCGCTCCAAACCATTCGCTATTTGAAGGAAGCGCGTTAGCGTCAATGTTTCCAGAGTTCAGAACTTTTAATGTGCGACTTATTAACGTTGCTTCATTTGATGTCATTGCTCGCGTAAACATCGCAACACTGTCTTTAGATAAACTGTTTTCCAGCTTACCCGAGATATATTGTGCCTCTTGTTGATACCCCTTCAACTCGTTTATTACGGTTTCACTTGCCTCTTTTCGCGCTATCACGCCATTCACTTTCCCTCGTTGTTGCCCCAAACGCTCTTTTAATTGCGCTAGAAGAATAGCGTTAGACAACTGTTCTTTTGACGCTAAATTGTTAACGTATATCGTTAATGCAGTAGCGGCATTTAGCGCTGACGCATTGAGTGAGCTGTAGAACGTAAACGCCCTCGTCCCTTGTTGACTATCCACCTCGCGTCTTAGCGCCTCTTTGTCACCTAAATAGCCGAGCAATGGGTTAAGAATTTTGATTACCCTGTCGCTGTACGCTCCATCATTTTGGAGCAACAACATTAATTGTGCGGCCGCGTTGTCTGCCTGTTTTCGCTGAGCCTCAACTTTATCTCGGCCTTCGGGTGTGGGGTTGCCTAAGTAGCCGGCCGTTAATCCGCGCTCAACGGCGTGATGGTGTGCCACAGACTCCACGGCGGCAATGAGGGCTATCATTTCAATATCGGTTGAAGCCGCACGAGTTACCTCCAATGACCGTTTGATATCTTTGAAAGCCAAGTATGAAACACTTATTAATAGTATTCCCGCGCCTAACACAGACAGCTGTAGAATAGAAAATCGTTGTAGCAAGCGCACTAATAAGACTCCATGTAATACAGTACTGCTTAATGAGACGAATGAGGAAAGGTATACCTCCTATAATTGCCTTAAAAATAGGCAATCGCCTTCAGTATAGGAAACATTAGAATAAGCGCAAATCTATCATGTAAGCGGAGTTTCATACGGTAATATACACAACCTAAAGTATGCGGTACTACCTAAACCATTTTCGAAATTTCAATTAATTGTTGCAGATACTCATCTACAAGTGCGCCAATTATCCACGATACCGGAACCGAAAATACGATAGCGATAGTCTTCATTCCTTGTGGAATATCAATAGCCCATTCAGAAACCGTAGAAATTTGCTGTTTTGAATTTATCAAGGAACTTAACTTCCGCAGGCGAACTGGATCGTCAGTTAAACGCCTTTTATAGTTCTCGTTGAGCAGAAATAGCTGCTTTATCGAATCATTAATGCGCGCAATCGCGAGGGATTTCTTTTTAGCGATAATTCGCTGTACTTTATGTACCGGAAGAAACAGAAAATAAATCAGCAGTAAAAATACGATCGATACAATTACCCGATCAATTATCGGCACGCTAGTGCCAAGCCAAAAAATAGGAATTAAACTCAGGAACAGCGCGCTTATAACTGCGTTAGAAATAACCAAGTCAGACAGATGCTGAAACCTCTCTATACCAAATAGGTCAATCAAAGCTTCATTCAAAAAATGTGTTAACACAAAGCGAGTCACAAATAACAAGCAAAAAAGCGTGTAAATCACGTATCGCCAAAAGAAAAGACCTACAGCACTCAAATACCACGATAGCGGATCAGACTCTAGCGACAATAATCCTTCATATAGAAGGTAAGCAACTGTGAGCAGTCCTCCCCCTATCCAGCTATACCTTCGCCCCTGTTCAAAACCGTTTTGTAATTTCACAACCATTGTTTGATGTTTCATTTCACTGGGGTATTTGCTTAAGAAATCACTGAAGCATTTAACCGAACGATGGTATAGATACCTATTGGTGTAAATAAAAAATACAATCATTAATCCAAACGCTAGCGCTGCATTTCGCTGCCTTATTCCAAGCGGGGTTTCTAATCGCGTTAACTCAAATGCACCAAAATAATGAGCTCCTATTAGAATGCAAATCCCTGCTAGCACACAAAACATCAGAGTCGAATATCGCTGCATGTTTACATTCATAACACCGCCTTTATTAATTGACTTACAAGACCAGCGCCTGTCCAAGACAGCATTGGGAGTAAAATTAGCGCAAAAATTTTCAACGTAAAAGGAAGTGTAAGTGGCCAACTTGGTGCCCGTTCAATTTCAGTTCGCACCGTTAACAAGTCAGAGATGAATTGAAGACGACTGTCATTATCGACTAAACGCCTCGTTGCACTAATACGGTTTTTAGGGGAAATTTCAATCTTGAGGCTGTCATTTATTCGAGCTAGCGCCAATGAGCGCTTTTGTGCTACCACGTGGTGCACCTCTAGAATGGGTTGAAGTAAAAGTAGAACAAGTAGAAAAGAAATTACCGACAGTAACATTGCATCAGTAAGGGGCACCTCAACAAACAAAAACGTTATCGAATAAATTGCCAGCAAGATCGACGCTAAGCAAAAGTTGTGCAATACCAGTTTACAAAGAGGCATCAGTTTTTCCATTTCAAACAACCTTATTCTGAAATGCTTTTGTAAGTGCCGCTTAATGAACCGCAAAACGATGATGTTAGAGGTAAACAATAACAACCCTGATATCCACATCGGAATGGCTTGTAGAAGCAAAAATAGTCTCTTAGGCTGCTCTGTCACTTTATCTGCAATGCCTTGTGAAAGCACATAAGCGCTGGCGACACAAACAGCGAAAACTACAATATAGGGCAGCACTTTTGACTGCTGGGAAAAAAAAGTAAGTCTTACCGTTTCAACTAACCTTAACCTTGATTTTTTTCTTCGGTGAGATAAAAGAAAAGACAAATAGATAGCTGAACTCTCGAGTGTTTGATGAGATGCCCACCACGCAAAAGCGACAAGAATAGGCGCCGTTAGTGCTGTACCAGCATCTCGAGCAGCGAGTGAAGTCGCCTCATAATCGAAGGAAATAAAACCTAGATAGAAGTTCATGCTCAACACTATAAACAAATATAATGCGGGCAATAAATAATGTGGTTTGTACAAACGTCCGTGTTGAAACATGCCTGATAGTGTGTAGCGTTGATTTTCCTGTACATTATTTATACAACACTATAATGGCTTGCACAAACAAAAACGCCGAGTATGTTCTCTGCGCGTTTCTCAATTCTCGTTATTTAGATATATTCAACTTCGATGCTTCCCACTTCCACTGCCAGTTGGAGTTTGAAAGCCACTTTATCATCGAGTCCTTTACCTGTGAGGCCACGAACGATAGGGTATTTTCTAAATTAGTTATGTTCAGTCAACTGTTGGTTTAAGAGAGGGCGGCGTATCAACTCAGGATGAGGATCATTCGTCTACCATTATTTGCTCGAAAAAAGCAGAATAAGAAGGGAAAAAAGTAAAGATCTTGAGCTCTTGCTTTTTTCCCTTTATGCAATGGCGCTTTTTTTCATCTAGGGTGCGCAGTTTAGGTCTATCTTCGATTGCTCATCTGCTACAGGGAAACATGCTCCTGATGGCAAAGCATCGGGTACATACCTATCAAGGTTCGGGTCGTAAAGTCCTTCTTCTAAAAATGCGACTAAATCATCGATTTCCTCGTCATTAAGATTCAGCGGCACAAATCGTTCATCAATCACACCGTCCGCCAGTCTTTTTTGTGGCACACCTGCATTCTTGTATAACACCACCTGCTCAACACTCGTGAAACTTCCACCGTGACCAAACACGTTTGAATCTTTCAGGTTATAGAGCTGTGGTACTTTAAACTTATAGTTATCTTCTATACGTCCAGTAAACCCACCTCTACCCTTTGCATCATTTTCAGTTACCACTCCCGTAATTTCAGGGTTTGACGTATCGAGATCGGCAAAACCGATGGCCATAAACATCTCTTCGTTAGCAGCTCCTATATTTGAACTCAAAGCAGGGCCAGTATGACAGCTTGCGCAACCCGCTTTGCCAAAGAAAAGTAGGCCACCTCGTTTTTCTTGGTCCGTAAGCGCTGCGTCTTCGCCTTGTAACCAACGCTGAAAAGGCGCTTGATTAGCTAGTACTGTTCTCTCATATGCGGCAATTGCCTTACCCATATTTTCAAGAATATCATCGCCCCCCTCCGGAAATGCTGCTTCGTATAACAATTGATACTCAATATTTTGTTGGACGAAAGAGTTGTTGAACGTGTTGAGTCTATGCACTTTTGTACCCGCAATTGCTTGGGTTTCCAGGCCCCCCAAACCACGCGTATTTTCAGCTTTCGGAGTACCGGCAGTGGCCAATATCTCACTCGGTAATTCAGCATTAATTAGCCCGCCATCCTGATTACCAAACTGGCCGTTCCAAAGCATGACTTCTTGATAAGCTGTATTTAAAATACTGGGGGAAGTAAGTGGTTGAACATCGGGAATTAAACTCGGATCGCTGCTTGATTTGTCGAAGCCCTCGGTTAATACACGCATTTCTCCTGCAACACCAAAACCGGTTCCACCTTCTCCTATTCCCTGCACAACACCGGATTTGAAACCAGCAGCAACATGGTGACAGCTCGCACATGACCACGTGTTGACCAACTGCTCATGAACACCTTCCGTTGCAACGGCTGTTTCATGAAAGAGCATCATACCAAGAGAAACTTTCTCTTCAGTGAGTGCGTTGTTGGGATCGGCGGGAATACTGGAAAAATCTGAAGACTGGGGCAATTGAAGCCCTACCGCACCGCCATCTAATTGCTCGTTCAATGTTGTCATTAATTGTGCGGACAGCGAACTTTCCTCGAGAGTAGGCTCTTTCTCTTTATCTGCCCCACAACCCACCATCATTATAACAACACCAAGTATCAATACATTCTGAATATAAGGAATTGACTTCATGACTTCACCTTAACCGCATTCAACGACAATTAAATTTCAAAGCATCAGGGCCACGAAGTGACGATGGTACTCAGTAAAAGCATACTTATTAACATTATTTAATATAGTAGACCAAGGCAGCAACTTCGAGTGATAGTCGCGTATTTTAAACATTAATTTGACGCACACGCCTTTGAAAAACTGAGGCTTGTATTTCATGCGAGAAAAGGTATCAGAAGCGTTGTGATGTTTGAACGTAAAAAGCCCCCAAATATTGGCACATTCAATTGTTTGGGGGCTTTTCAAATTGCGGATTTTTATTAATTTTTTCTTAAATTAAAAGAAAAACTAAATGTACTCTACTTCAATGATTTCCACTTCAACCTTGCCTGCGGGCGTTTGAATAGTCACCATATCATCGAGTTCTTTACCTATCAGGCCACGTGCAATTGGTGAGTTTACCGATATCAAGTTGTTCTTAATATCCGCTTCGTCATCACCTACAATGCGATAAGTTGTTTCTTCATCGGTATCAACGTTTAAAATAGTAACAGTAGTGCCGAAAATAACCTTCCCGGTATTTTCCATTTTAGTGACGTCGATAATCTGTGCGTTTGAAAGTTTGCCCTCGATATCTTGAATACGACCTTCACAGAAGCTCTGCTGTTCACGGGCCGCGTGATATTCAGCATTTTCTTTCAAATCGCCATGCTCACGCGCTTCTGCGATAGACTCGATTATACGTGGGCGTGTTTTCGTTTTTAGCTCATTTAATTCGTCACGCAGCATTTGAGCGCCGCGCGCTGTCATTGGATACTGACTCATGAATACTGTCTCACTTAGCTAGTAATTTAAACAGAAAAGTGCGCCGCGAAGGCGCACTTTTTATTCGTTCACACAAATGTAATATCGCTAGGATACCTCGTATCCTAGCGTATGTCATTAGTGTTTAAGTCTAGCGTGCAGTTCTTGAACAGAAGCCACTTTGTTACGATCATCTGCAGACTTCGCTCGAATAGTCGCGAATGCTGCATTCATCGTCGTAGTATACGTGACCTTATTCAACAGCGCTTCTCGACGAATGTAAACTGAGTCAGTAATGGCTTGGCGACCCTCTGTTGTATTTATCAAGTAGGCGTATTCGCCATTTTTGATAGCATCAACGATATTAGGACGGCCTTCCGACAGTTTATTCACTACCGTGCTCATTATGCCTGCATCGTACAAGGTTGTTGCTGTTCCGCGTGTCGCTTCAATACTAAAACCAGCGGCGATAAGCGCCTTGGCAAGCTCAATGATTTTAGGCTTGTCAGTCTCACGAACAGAGATAAGCGCTTTACCTTCTTTAGGTAATGGCGCACCCGCACCTAAGTTCGCTTTCGCGTACGCTTCTTCAAAGGTATCGCCCACGCCCATAACCTCACCGGTAGAGCGCATTTCTGGGCCTAGCAGTGGATCAACGCCTTGGAATTTAGCAAATGGAAGAACCACTTCTTTCACAGAGTAGAAAGGCGGGATCACTTCTTCCGTTACGCCCTGCTCGGCCAAGCTTACACCCGCCATTGCACGCGCTGCCACTTTCGCAAGCGGAATACCTGTGGCTTTTGATACAAACGGTACGGTTCGCGCTGCGCGAGGGTTAACCTCGATAAGGTAAACTTCACCGTCTTTAATCGCGAACTGCGTGTTCATCAAACCAACGACACCGAGTTCAAGGGCCATAGCACGCACCTGCTCGCGCATTACGTCCTGAATTTCTTTCGAAAGCGAGTGTGGCGGCAGTGAACATGCAGAGTCACCCGAGTGAACACCTGCTTGTTCGATATGTTCCATGATTCCGCCGATGACCACGTCTTTACCGTCGCAAATCGCGTCGATATCAACTTCGATGGCATCGTCAAGGAAACGGTCTAGCAATACTGGCGCGTCGTTAGACACTTTAACTGCTTCGTTTAAGTAACGTTTCAGGTCTTTGATGTCGTATACGATTTCCATCGCACGACCACCAAGTACATAACTTGGACGTACAACAAGCGGAAAACCTATTTCTTTAGCTTTCTCAAGTGCTTGCTCAACGTTAGTTACCGTCGCATTCGCAGGCTGCTTGAGATTAAGCTTGTTCACCATTTGTTGAAAACGTTCACGGTCTTCAGCACGGTCAATCGCTTCTGGCGAAGTACCCATGATTGGTACACCGGCTGCCTCTAGTGCACGGGCAAGTTTAAGTGGCGTTTGGCCACCATACTGCACAATAACGCCTTTTGGCTGCTCTTTAGCAACGATTTCAAGCACATCTTCCAGCGTTACTGGTTCGAAGTACAAGCGGTCAGACGTATCGTAGTCAGTAGACACTGTTTCTGGGTTACAGTTGACCATAATGGTCTCGTAACCGTCTTCACGCATGGACAGCGCCGCGTGAACACAACAGTAATCAAACTCGATACCTTGACCAATACGGTTAGGACCGCCACCTAACACCATGATTTTGTCTTTGTCAGTGGGGGCCGCTTCACACTCTTCGTCATACGTAGAGTACATGTAAGCTGTGCTCGTAGAGAATTCTGCTGCACACGTGTCTACACGCTTGTACACTGGCGAAATGCCAAATCCACGACGCGTCTCACGAATGTCACTTTCCGCTACTTTGGTCAGCTCAGCAAGGCGTGCATCTGAGAAGCCTTTGCGCTTCAGTGCGCGCATAAAGTCTGCATCGATACCCGGCAAACCAAGATCCGCAACTTTCGCTTCTAGTAGAATTAGGTCTTCAAGCTGCACAAGGTACCAACGGTCGATATTGGTAAGGTTAAATACCTCATCAACCGTCATGCCCATACGGAACGCATCGCCAATGTACCAAATGCGCTCTGCGCCTGGCTGGCGAAGTTCGTAAACAACCTTGTTGCGTGACTCTGGGTCTTCAAGGTCAACCATTGGGTTAAGGCCTGTTGCACCGACCTCAAGACCGCGAAGCGCTTTTTGCAATGATTCTTGCTGGTTGCGACCAATTGCCATCACTTCACCTACCGACTTCATTTGAGTAGTTAGGCGGTCGTTAGCACCGGCGAACTTTTCAAAGTTGAAGCGTGGGATCTTCGTGACTACGTAATCGATAGACGGCTCAAACGACGCAGGCGTTAGGCCACCCGTAATGTCGTTAGCCAATTCATCTAGCGTGTAACCTACCGCAAGTTTCGCTGCCACTTTCGCGATTGGGAAACCTGTTGCTTTCGAAGCAAGCGCTGATGAACGCGATACACGCGGGTTCATCTCGATGATGACCATACGGCCCGTTTTAGGATCGACACCGAACTGTACGTTTGAACCACCCGTTTCAACGCCAATCTCACGTAGTACGGCCATTGCCGCATTACGCATAATCTGGAATTCTTTGTCGGTCAGGGTTTGTGCAGGTGCTACAGTGATTGAGTCACCTGTGTGTACACCCATTGGGTCGAAGTTTTCGATAGTACACACGATAATACAGTTATCTGCTTTATCGCGTACTACTTCCATTTCGTATTCTTTCCAACCTAGCAACGATTCATCAATAAGCAGTTCGTTGGTAGGAGACAGGTCAAGACCGCGGTGACAGATTTCGTTGAACTCGTCAATGTTATAGGCAATACCGCCGCCGCTGCCACCCATGGTGAAAGAAGGGCGAATAATACATGGGAATCCTATACGGCTTAACACATCGTGCGCTTCATCCATGCTGTGTGCGATTTCTGCACGCGGACATTCAAGGCCGATATTTCTCATTGCTTTGTCGAAGCGCTCGCGGTTCTCCGCTTTATCGATGGCGTCAGCCGTTGCGCCGATAAGCTCACAACCGAACTCTTCTAGTACGCCATGTTTATCTAGCTCAAGCGCACAGTTTAGTGCAGTCTGCCCACCCATCGTTGGTAGGATGGCATCTGGACGTTCTTTTTCGATGATCTTGCGAACGACTTCCCAGTGAATTGGCTCAATGTAGGTTGCATCTGCCATTTCTGGGTCTGTCATAATGGTAGCTGGGTTAGAGTTTACCAAAATAACACGGTAGCCTTCTTCGCGAAGGGCTTTACACGCTTGCGCGCCTGAATAATCGAATTCACAAGCCTGGCCAATTACAATAGGGCCAGCACCAATGATAAGAATACTTTGTATGTCGGTACGTTTTGGCATAGTTGGCTAATTCCTACTGCTTGTGTTGTTCAATAAGTTCGATGAAGTGGTCGAATAGCGGTGCCGCTTCATGAGGGCCTGGGCTGGCTTCAGGGTGACCCTGGAAGCTAAATGCAGGCTTGTCGGTGCGGTGAATACCTTGCAACGACTTGTCGAACAACGAAATGTGAGTTACTTCTAGGTTATCTGGCAAGCTAGACTCGTCAACAGCAAAACCGTGGTTTTGGCTAGTGATCATAACTACATTACGCTTAAGGTCTTTCACCGGGTGGTTTGCGCCGTGATGACCAAACTTCATTTTCACCGTCTTCGCACCACTTGCGATAGCAAGTAGCTGGTGACCAAGACAAATACCAAAGACTGGCGTACCCGTTTCTACGATGGTTTTAATTGCTGCCACTGCATAGTCACATGGCTCAGGATCACCAGGACCATTTGACAAGAACACACCGTCAGGGTTCATGGCTAATACGTCTTCAGCGGGAGTTTGTGCGGGTACCAGGGTCACTTTACAACCGCGGTCGGCAAGCATGCGAAGAATATTATTCTTAACACCGTAGTCGTATGCAACAACGTGATACTTGAACTCGCTTGGTGTTACGTAGCCTTTGCCAAGCTCCCAACTCCCTTCTGTCCATGTCTTCGGCTCAGTAATACTGACTACTTTGGCCAAATCCATGCCTTTAAGGCCAGGAAAAGCTTTTGCTTGCGCCAGTGCGCTAGACTCGTCTAATTCATCAGAGCAAATAATGCAGCCGTTTTGTGCACCTTTGTCTCGCAAGATACGCGTTAAACGACGTGTATCAATGTCAGCAATACCCACAACGCCTTTCGCTTTAAGGTATTCAGACAGTGTTTGCTGTTGACGAAAGTTACTAGCAACAAGCGGTAAATCACGAATAATGAGACCTTTCGACCAGATTTTATCTGCCTCGACGTCTTCTTCGTTAGTACCGGTATTGCCAATGTGTGGATAAGTAAGGGTGATGAGTTGTTCAGCGTAGGATGGGTCGGTGAGAATTTCTTGATAGCCGGTCATGGAAGTATTAAAAACGACTTCCCCGACGGCGGAGCCTGTAGCGCCTATCGCCGTACCTTTAAAAACAGAACCATCCTCTAACACCAAAAGGGCAGAATTAGCCAAGTCAACCTCCAGATTAAGGATAACTATGTGTTTGCGCAGTTTTCTGCACAAACCCCACAAAAAACGGGAGTTATTGATAACAATACATCCCGTTCTACGATCTTTGCAGCTAATAAAACCGCACTCTTCAGCCGGTTTGACCGCTTCAGAATACGAAATTCTGGCAAATTCAGGCGAGTATACATCACTGACCGAAAATGGCAAATTTATTTCTAATAATTTACTAAAATAACGCTTATGCCACCTTTTTTGCGCAAAACCACTGAAAGTACGCTTTATTGCTCACAAAAAGTTCAACTTTAGTTTAACACTTTGATAACGCCTCAACGTTTATTTGCTTTTGTCGCAAGCTAACGTTGAATATGTTTATAGTTT
The DNA here is from genome assembly GCF_009811415.1 of Alteromonas sp. KUL106. Classification (GTDB taxonomy): domain Bacteria; phylum Pseudomonadota; class Gammaproteobacteria; order Enterobacterales; family Alteromonadaceae; genus Alteromonas. The sequence continues at coordinate 43,941 of NZ_BLIG01000039.1, forward strand.
CAAGTCTAGTACATCAACCATGGAGTATAGACCAGGTTCCTTACCATACAACCATTTTGCGGCGTGTACCGCACCTTTGGCGAACGTTAAACGACTAGAGGCTTTGTGAGTTATCTCTAGACGCTCACCAATATCAGCAAATAATGCGGTATGCTCGCCAACAATATCCCCTGCTCTTATTGTGGCAAAGCCTATGGTACCCTGGTCTCTTTCAGGCTCTTTGCCTTCTCGGCCATAAACCGCACATGTCTTTAAATCTCGGCCTAATTCATCAGCTATCGCTTCACCAATGGCCATTGCAGTGCCTGATGGCGCATCTTGTTTAAATCTGTGATGTGCCTCTGTAATTTCGATATCAGCAGTTTCACCTAGTACGCTTGCCGCCTGTCGAACAAGCGACAACATAAGATTTACGCCAACGCTGTAGTTTGCTGCAAAAACGATAGGAATGTGTTTAGCGGCTTCACGTAGTGCAGCGAGTTGATTATCGTTAAGACCGGTGGTCCCAATCACGACTGGCATGTTGTTTTCAACACACCATTTTAGGTTGTTTTCAATAACGGAAGGTAATGTGAAGTCAATCATCACGTCGGCGTCGCTTCCGCTTAAACTCGATAAAGCGGAACAATCAATGTTCTTCTTACCAATACCGGCAAGCTCACCTACATTTAAACCCACCCATGGAGAATCATCTCGGACCGTTGCAACACTGAGTTCTGCATCATCACTTAGGTCAAGTGCCTCGACAAGAACACGCCCCATTCGCCCATTGGCGCCAAACAAACCTACTTTCATTATTTGTATTACACTTTTATTTGCCTTCAACTAGCACGCATTTTGCCAAATGCCTGCACTATTGCAATGTGAGATTAATAATAAATACATATAACAATTAACACAGAAAACGTTTCGCTTTCCTCTGTAGATGCATTCACTCAAAAAAACACGCAAGTATAGGCTTTCAAAAAAGGCTTGTGCTTCTCAATTCGCTGACGTCGAATGACGTAAGCGCAAGATTCACTCCCAAAACTATTGTCTGTCGCGTTAATAGATATTACGGTGAATGTGCTCGCTAAATCGTTGGCTAGTCTTGTTTTCTAGGGCCAATTGAGTGACGCTGTTGGCAATCATAATTACTAATTCAAATGAAAACATTATGCAGAAAGTACTCGTTTGGGATATCCCTACCCGCTTTTTTCACTGGCTTCTGGTTGCCAGCCTTTTAGCACAGTATGCGACGGCCGAATGGTTCGAAAACGCAATACAATGGCATTTTTATATTGGATATTTCACTTTATTTTTGGTTGTCTTTCGCGTTTTATGGGGTTTTGTAGGTACCCATTATGCTAGATTTAACAGCTTCGTAACCGGTCCGCGAGACGTTGTAAACTATGTAATGACCTTGTTTAATAAACACTCGGCATCTTCTGTTGGGCACAACCCGCTGGGAGGCTGGTTTGTTATCGTCATGCTTGTTTTAGTCGCTGTTCAAGCAGTTTCAGGCTTGTTTATGACGGACGATATTTTCTTAGATGGTCCTTATCGCCAACTGGCAGATAAAGAAACACTCGCGCTGATGAATACACTACACCATCTCGCATTTGACATTCTGCTGTATGTCATTGCACTTCATATAGCGGCGGTCATTTTTTACGGTGTTTATAAAAAACAAAAATTAGTGCCTGCCATGGTGCATGGGAAAAAAGAGTCAAAAACCGCTGGTATCTCTGACTCTCGCTTAGTTATTGCACTTTTGGTCGCGTTGTTAGCTGGGGTAATTGTGTACGTAGCGATTGACGTTTTTCCGCCCACGCCTGAAGTGGACGAGTATTACTATTAACATGGTACTTAAGGGCCTGCTATATAAAATAGACAGGCCCTGCCTCGATGAGTCATTCAAATTAAGCCCTGTACCAATCCTTTTTGCCTCATTAGCGACTCAATCTCTTTTACACTTGTTGGATCATCAATTGTAGAAGGCACGGCGACCGTTTCATTTGCCGCTATTTGGCGAAGGAGTTTGCGTAAAATTTTTCCGGAACGGGTTTTCGGTAATCGCTCAACGACAATAGCGCGTTTAAAACAGGCTACCGGACCAATTGCGTCACGTACTCGCTGAACCAGCGCTTTCTCTAGCTCTTTTTCGTCAATTGAAACTCCATCTTTAAGTAATACTAACCCAACGGGCAATTGACCTTTAAGTGCGTCATGAACCCCGATGACACTGCATTCGGCTATGGCAGGATGCGCTGCTAACACCTCCTCCATTTCGCCTGTAGAAAGCCGGTGCCCTGCAACATTGATTACGTCATCTGTCCTCCCCATAATAAAAACGTAACCGTCTTCATCCACATAGCCATTATCGCCGGTGCTATAGTAGCCAGGAAATTCCCGCAGGTAACCGTCGCTAAAACGCTGATGATCTCGCCAGATTGTAGACAAGCACCCCGGGGGTAAGGGAAGTTTGATAGCAATCGCACCCGTTTCTCCCGTTGTTTGTTCTTTATCGATACCTTTGAGCACCGTTACGTGAAACCCTGGCGTTGGAACACTGGAAGAGCCTGGCTTAGTTTCCATGGGTTCCACCCCCATTGGGTTTGAACAAATCGGCCAGCCCGTTTCCGTCTGCCACCAATGGTCGATAATCGGCACGCCTATTTTATCTAGTGCCCAGTAATAGGTCGGCGGATCAAGCCGCTCACCCGCCATAAATACTGTTCGCAGACTTGATGTATCGTATGTGGAAAAAAGGTCAGCTTCTGGATCGACTTTTCTAATTGCACGAAATGCAGTAGGGGCTGCGAAAAGCACATTGATTTTGTGGCTTTCTATCATTCTCCAGAACGCACCCGCATCCGGTGTACCTACAGGTTTACCTTCATACAGCACAGTCGTAGCGCCTTTTATTAACGGCGCATAAACAATGTAGGAGTGCCCCACAACCCAACCCACGTCCGACGCTGCCCAAAATACGTCGTCCTCACCAATACCGTAGACGGCTCCCATGGAATAGTGAAGCGCGACGGCATGCCCACCATTATCTCGCACCACACCCTTGGGCTTACCCGTAGTTCCAGAGGTATAAAGTACATAAAGTGGATCAGTGGCATCGACCGCGACGGGGTCAGCGGGCTCACTATTTTCCGCTAATGTCATCCAATCGTGATCAATATCTTCGTTTAATTGCGCAATTAATTGTTCACGCTGAAACAAGACACACGCATTGGGCTTGTGGTTGGCTATCGATACGGCCTCATCGACTAGCGGTTTATAAGGCAGTATTTTGCTGCCCTCTATGCCGCATGACGCCGTAATAATTACTTTCGGTGTTGCATCGTCTATTCTGACGGCAAGTTCATTCGCGGCAAAGCCACCAAAAACAACTGAGTGGATAGCGCCAATGCGCGCACAAGCCAGCATGGCGATCGCAGCTTGGGGGATCATGGGCATATAAATAATGACCCGATCGCCTTTCGATACACCTAAACGCGACAAGCCGCCAGCAAATGTCGCGACCTGTGAAAGCAATTCATTGTAAGAAAAATACTGTGTGGTTTGTGTGACTGGCGAATCATATATAAGCGCTGTCTTCTCACCCCGTCCATTTTTAACGTGGTGATCTAGCGCAAGATATGACGTGTTGAGTTGACCTCCACGAAACCAGTCATAGTAACCATTATCCGCTTTTTGACAGCCATTTACTGGGGGCTCAAACCAAGCGATATTGCGAGCTTGTTGTAACCAAAACTCATCGGGATGTTGTATGGAGGCAATGTATTCATTTTTATAAGTCATAACCATGTCCTGAGTAGGGTTTATGAACAACCTAATGCAGTTCGCGATAACGTGGTTATAAGACTTCAGGCGTAAACGTTATAACAGCCTGATTTACATAGCATTAAACTTTCATAGAACTTTAGATGTCGACATGAACGTTACTGCGAAGTGAGCGCTATTTTTTCACGCCAACTTTCAACACTCATGGGTTTGTCCAAATAAAAGCCTTGGAAAGCGCTGCACCCACACGCTTTAGCTTGCTCAAGCTGATGCGTGGTTTCGATGCCTTCTGCCACTGTATCTAAATGAAGCGCTTTGGCCATGTTGCAAATACTCGTGATTAACAGTGTTTTCTGCGCCGAGCCTTCCATTGCTTCTATAAATACTCTATCAACTTTTAATTCTTTTATGGGCAAATCTTGGAGGTAATTCAGGTTTGATTCGCCTATTCCAAAATCGTCAATTGATAGAGAAAAACCTTGTTCGGCGAGTTCTCTCACGCGATACTGAATGATGCTTACCCCCCTAATTAGCGAGCCCTCTGTCAATTCTAGCGTTAAGCTTTTATGCGCTACCTGCCATTTATTGACGATTGCCACAAACTTACTGACAAAATCAGCTCTTGCCAAATGCTTAGCACTGATATTAATAGACAGCTTGGTGTCTATCTGTTGAGATTGGCATTCTTTGAGTAATTTACACGCTTCATTGCAAACCCATAATCCAAAATCGGCGATATGTTCGTTTTCTTCAGCTATCGGAATAAATTCGGTGGGATTGACTATGCCTAAATGTGGATGCTTCCATCTCAGCAATACTTCCGAGCTAATAACATTGTTCAGCCCATCATACTGAGGCTGTAATTCGATGAATAGCTCGTCGTTCGAAATTGCTCTACCTAATGAACGCTTAACGTAGCTATAACGTTCAATATCGCTTGCTTTTATGTGGGAATACTCGTTTGCGCTTGGCGGCTTGTCTTTAAACGTTCGCTGTGGGGTTCGCGCTAAAGTCTCACGTATTTTTTTAAATGAAAAGTGCGTATTAGGCAATGTGCAGCTAATTGTTTGAGTCTCGATCGTTAAGAGGCTGTTGTGAAGCGTTATGGGCAGTAAAATATGTTCATGTAGCAGGTTAGCGTAGTTTTTCGCGACATGAATCGCGTCGGATTCTTCCTCGAAATATTGGTCAACGTGAACAAAAAAGGCTCCCCTTCCGCATTTAAACACTCTTGCTTTATGGACGCTTTTATCTTCGAAAACCCGCATAAATCGGCTAGCTAAAATACGGGATAAGTAATCGATAGTTGGCTCACCAAAAGCTTCTTCGTACTCATTGAAATTGCAAATATTCACGCGAATGAATACGGACAGAGGTTTTGACTCACTGCCAACGCGGGCCTTTTCAGCGAGGTAACGTTCAAATTGATGTTGATTAGGAAGACCTGTCACTGCATCTGTTAGTGCGAGTTGCTTGAAGTGTTCCAGTTCAACGTGATGAGATGAAACATCTCTTATGGTAGCCACGACCAACTGCTGACCGTTGATGATACAAGGCGATAAATTCACATCACAAGAAATACGCTTCCCGTTCTTATGACGCAAACATTCCGTGACAACCCGCTTTTCAGCGCAAATATTCAATCCTTTAGCCCGCTCAGAAAAATAAGAGGGCGCATCGCTGTTTTGTACTTTTGTGGAAATTAATCTTACGTCTTGCCCTATCAACTCATCAGGTTCAAAACCTAAAACGACAGAGAGGTAGTCGTTAGACGATAAAATCGTACCATTTTCATCTATGCATAACACAACGCTATCGACGTTGTTTAACAATGTAGCTAAGTAGTTAGTGTAGTTATGCTGCGACTCAGAAAGTCGCTGAACGTCAGTTTCATCTTGAGCGGTACCATAAAAACGCGTGACCTTTACACCTCTTTTTTTACCCTTCTCGACTTGCAAAAATGCCGAAAGCTTAACACTTTTCGTTTGTCCCTGCTTATCTCGAAAATTAAAGTGCATAGTAAATTCTCGGTCGCCTTTCAGCGCCTTCGTTATTTTGCGTCTTAACGCTACCCTATCACTCAATGTAAGCATAGAGAGAACTTCACGGAGGCTCACACTTTTTATCTGCGGCATTCCCAATAGCTTTTTCATGACTTCAGTTGATGAAAAAACACTGGAAAACCTATCTATTTCCCACGCCCCTACCTTTGAGATTGAACACACTTTTTCTAAAAGGGATAACTGCTCTGAGAGCTTATCAGAATAGGGGTGTCTTACGAGTTCGTACTGGTAACTCACTTCTACTTTTTGACGTGTGATATCGATAAGTGCATGTTGCCGGGCGTTCAGCACGTTATGCTGCACAAAAGTGAGGAAAACGCCCATGACTTCCCCTTGAATATCTCGAATCATTGCAACAACAATGTGACTGCTGGAATATTGCTGAAGCGAATCAGGTAACTCAAATTCCTCTGACGGAATAGGCGCACTGAGCGGCGTGAGAGGAAGCATGAGCAAAACGTGGGAAGGAAAAATAATACTTTCAGCATCTTTAAAGCTGTGATTAGCATCGCTAGCAACAATTGTAGCTCGCCCGGTATTGGGATTAATTGATGCCAATAACATGCACAGAGCGTGGGCTTTCGCTTTATTTTCATTTAACAACGCTGTGACGTTGTGCTGCGTTGTTCGTACTGTCGATAACATGCGTTCACTGCGTAAGTCCATCTAGGCAAACCTTCTAATAATCCGTTAATTCAAAAATAGTGACATCACATGATGTTGATAAGATAAAGGTATCTTTCCTTGTGCACCCTTAAGCCCTGCCGTGTTTTTCCGCATTTTATGATTTTGCAGCGCATCAAGAACAACGCTACAAGTCGCCCAATAACCACCGTATCAGTTTTTATTGAAGAAAAAAGACCTGCGTTTTTTGCAATATAGCTAACAGTCGTATAAATATCCAGCAGGTTTTAAGGCACCAGCGCGCACGCTAACGAGCAATATTGCTAGTGCGAGACTCGGCGTGAAATTTGTGGGAGCGCTCCCCTTTTTCATTTCAGCCCCGTTACAAACTTGGTTAATGAAAAAGAGCAGCGCTATAAAAATGATTGATTAATCAGTCTTTTTTGTAATCGTCATGGCAGGATTTACAGCTTGCGCCAATTTTACCAATAGCAGCGCGATAGGCACTCTCGTCACCCGTTTTTACAGCGGCTTGAAGACCTTTTGCGGCTGTTTTAAGCGCCATCACTTTTGATTCAACATCTGAAAAATTTTCCCAAATTTCGTCTTTAGCACCTGTCTCGACATCAAATTTGCGAGTATCCACTGAAAGATAATCGCCCATCATATCAGCCAGTTGCTCAAGGCGAACGGCATTCGTTTCCATAACGGTTTCGTCAAATGGTAACGCGCCTTTAGCCATGCCGCCAAGCGGGCCCATGTTGCTGCGAACAAGTTGAAACACTGCTTGACGGTATTGTGTTGCTGCTTTAGCGTGTTTTTCTGAAGACGCTTCGGTTACATCAGCAGCTACTGAAGCTGACATTACCAACCCCATCGTTGCCACAGCGACTATCGCTTTATTAAAAATTTTCATGCCTGTTCCCTTTGTTTGAATTGATTATATGTGCGTAACACTTATTCAAATATTTGTTGTTACCAATACCATTAATCCGCATAGAATCCACCACTAAGAAGGGCGAGTTGAATATGTCCGTACTCTTTGTTGTGTCATCTTGATACAGAACCACTGTACCTGAGGTAACGCGCCGCGGTTACGAACATGTTAAGTCTCACTAAGTGGGTAATTATCTATGCAGACTGGTAGTACAGGTCTATCGTGACGAATAGTTTGAGTCAGCGCAAGAAATATAACGGTGAATTAGCCGACTAGAAGGATTAACGCCAACGCATCATGTTTGAAGCGTTTTTGGGACATGCAGCCAAGTACAGCTTCGGACAGTCACTCAGTTAAAACATAACCAGCGTACAGTTTTGGACAGACACTCAGTTAAAACATAACCAGCGTACAGTTTTGGACAGACACTTAGTTGATATGGAAAGCACAGTATTATTGTGTGATTAGTTTACTGAACCAAGTACAGCTTCGGACAGACACTCAGTTAAAACATACCAACGTACAGTTTTGGACAGACACTCAGAAAATATAGAAAACACCGCATAATTGTGTGATTAGTTTACCGAACCGTTTAGTGGCAAAAAAAAGCCCTCTTAACGAGGGCTTTAGAATCACATTGCGCGTTTTTGACAATTAATTAGTTAAATCATCAAAGAACTTCTTAACACCGTCGAAGAAGCCTTGTGCTTTCGGGCTGTGCTTGCTTGACGCTTTACCCATTGACTCTTCCAGTTCTTGAAGCAGCTCTTTTTGGCGTGATGATAAGTTTACTGGTGTTTCAACCACAACTTTACACATCAGGTCGCCCATAGCCCCGCTGCGCACTGACTTAACGCCTTTACCGCGAAGGCGGAACATACGCCCGGTTTGCGTTTCTGCGCTAATTTTCAGCTTAACTTTACCGTCTAATGTTGGCACTTCTAGTTCACCGCCTAGAGCAGCCGTTGTGAAGCTTAGCGGAACTTCACAATATAGGTTATTGCCATCGCGCTTAAAGATATCGTGTTCGCGCACATGAACCTGAACGTACAAGTCACCTGCCGGCGCACCATTTTCACCTGCTTCACCTTCGCCAGATAGACGGATGCGATCGCCCGTATCTACGCCAGCTGGGATTTTAACGTTAAGGGTCTTGGTCTTTTCTTTGCGACCATGACCATGACAGCTGTTACACGGATCTTCAATGATCTTGCCTTTGCCCGAACACGTTGGGCAGGTTTGCTGAACAGCGAAGAACCCTTGGCGCATTTGAACTTGGCCATTACCGTGACAGGTTGGACATGTCTTCGGTGAAGACCCTTTCTTCGCGCCTGAGCCGTCACACACATCACATTCGACCAGGGTGGGAACGCGAATGTCCACACTTTTGCCTCGAACCGCTTCTTCCAAGCTCAATTCTAAGTTATAGCGAAGATCTGAACCTTGTCGTGCGCGCGATTGACGTCCACCTCGGCCACCGCCAAAGATATCACCAAATACATCGCCAAAAATATCGCCGAAGTCGGCACCACCACCGAAGCCACCGCCACCACGGTTTGGATCAACACCCGCGTGGCCATATTGGTCGTATGCTGCACGTTTCTGCGAATCTGACAGAATTTCGTAGGCTTCCTGGATTTCTTTAAATTTGTCTTCCAGGGCTTTATCGCCTTGCGTACGGTCAGGGTGATATTTCATCGCAAGCTTTTTGTACGCTTTTTTAATTTCGCGTTCGCCTGCACTTTTATCTACCCCGAGTACTTCGTAGTAGTCTCGTTTCGACATATCGTTTACATATCCTACTTTTTGTCAATGAGCATTGCGTGCTCATCGAATCTACATCTGACTGTTGTGAAAGTAACCTGAATGTATGTTCAATTATCGCCAAGTCATTTACACAACAAAGGCGCAACAAGAAATTCCTGCTGCGCCTGAACTGCTAACACGGCCCGCTAACCTATTAGATAACGGACCTGACGCAACAGTTTACTTCTTGTCGTCGTCTTTCACTTCTTCAAATTCAGCGTCAACAACGTCATCGTCAGCTTTACCAGAAGCTTGTTGCTCTGCACCTTCAGCGCCACCGGCAGCAGCTTGCTGTGCTTGCGCCGCTTCCATCAGCTTGCTAGATACTTGGATAAGTTCTTGCGTTTTCGCTTCGATTTCAGCTTTATCTTCGCCTTTAACAGCAGTTTCAAGTGCTGAAAGTGCTTCTTCAATTGGCGCTTTATCGTCTGCACTTAATGCATCGCCAACTTCTTCAAGTTGTTTACGTGTGGCGTGAACCATACCGTCAGCTTGGTTACGCGCTTGAATCAGCTCTTCAAACTTCCTGTCAGATTCTTTGTTCGCTTCTGCGTCAGCTACCATTTTTTCAACTTCTTCGTCTGTTAGACCTGAAGAAGCTTTGATAGTGATCTTCTGCTCTTTACCCGTATCTTTATCTTTCGCAGACACGTGTAGGATACCGTCAGCATCTAGGTCGAATGTTACTTCGATTTGCGGTACACCGCGTGCTGCTGGACGAATACCTTCTAGGTTGAACTGACCAAGAGACTTGTTGCCACTTGATTGTTTACGCTCACCTTGCAGTACGTGTACTGTTACTGCTGACTGATTGTCTTCAGCAGTTGAGAACGTTTGCGACTTCTTCGTTGGAATCGTCGTGTTTTTCTCAATAAGCACGGTCATTACGCCACCCATTGTCTCGATACCTAGAGACAGAGGTGTAACGTCTAGAAGTAGTACGTCTTTAACGTCACCTGAAAGTACGCCACCTTGAATTGCTGCGCCTACTGCAACGGCTTCATCAGGGTTTACGTCTTTACGTGGCTCTTTGCCGAAGAATTCAGTCACGTACTTCTGTACTAGCGGCATACGTGTTTGACCACCAACGAGGATGATGTCATTGATGTCGCCAACAGATAGATCTGAATCCGCTAGCGCCTGCTTAAGTGGCTCAAGTGAATTCTTAACTAGATCTTCAACCAAAGACTCAAGTTTTGCACGAGTAAGCTTAATAGCTAAGTGCTTAGGACCTGTTGCATCAGCAGTGATGTAAGGCAGGTTAACTTCAGTCTGTTGTGAAGAAGAAAGCTCAATTTTCGCTTTTTCACCGGCTTCTTTAAGACGCTGCATGGCAAGCGGATCTTTACGAAGGTCGATGCCTTGGTCTTTCTTGAATTCTTCAACTAGGTAGTTGATAACACGGTTATCAAAGTCTTCACCTCCAAGGTGAGTATCACCATTAGTTGCTAGTACTTCAAAGGTGTGCTCGCCGTCTACTTCATCAATTTCAATGATAGAGATATCGAACGTACCACCACCTAGGTCATATACTGCAACAACATTGTCGCCCTGCTTTTTGTCCATGCCGTAGGCAAGAGCAGCAGCAGTTGGCTCGTTGATAATACGCTTAACTTCAAGACCTGCGATACGACCCGCGTCTTTCGTTGCTTGACGCTGAGAGTCGTTGAAGTAAGCAGGAACAGTGATAACTGCGCCAGTTACTTCTTCGCCAAGATAGTCTTCAGCAGTCTTTTTCATTTTCTTAAGTACTTCAGCAGAAATCTGCGGAGGCGCCATTTTCTCGCCTTTCGCTTCTACCCAAGCATCACCGTTATCAGCACCTACAATTTTGAAAGGCATGATATCGATGTCGCGCTGTACTTCTTTATCTTGGAAGCGACGACCAATTAGACGCTTGATTGCGAATAACGTGTTAGTCGGGTTAGTTACCGCCTGACGCTTTGCAGACTGACCTACCAATGTTTCACCATCGTTTGTGTAAGCGATGATTGAAGGGGTTGTACGATCGCCTTCCGCGTTTTCAATAACGCGAGGTTTGTCGCCGTCTAGAACTGCGACACATGAATTCGTTGTACCTAAGTCGATACCTATGATTCTACCCATTTCGTGTCTCCGAATGATTTTCTTAATGCTGTACTTTTAGTGGGGTTATTTCCCCGCCTTTTCAATAGATGCCAGTTAAAAAAACTGACATTTCTGTGTGTTTGTCGCAAAAAGCGTATTAAGCTTGCGTATCCACACCGCCGCTTGGTGCACGCGATACCATTACCATGGCTGGGCGTAGCAAACGGCCGTTAATTTGATAACCTTTCTGCATAACCGCCATTACTGTATTTGGCTCGTGGTCTGCACTTTCTTGCATCGACATCGCCTGATGCAAATCAGGGTTGAAGGTTTCACCCTGCGGATCAATAAGGCTTAAACCAAATTTCTCAATAGTGCTCAAGAAAGTTTTGTGTGTCATTTCCACACCTTCCAACAGCGGCTTAATCGCTTCATTGTCGCCATCGGTCAATTCTATTGCACGCTCAAGGTTGTCGATAACCGGTAGCAGTTCGCCAGCGAAGCGTTCTAGGGCGAATTTACGCGCTTTTTCCACTTCTCCTTCAGCTCGACGACGCGCGTTGTCAGCGTCTGCACGCGCACGAAGCACACTGTCTTGCTGTTCTTTGATTGTTGCTTGTGCTTCAGAAAGTGCCGTTTCCAGCTCGTAAATGCGCTGTGCATTTTCATCAAGCTCTACACCTTCTGCTTCAGACGCTTCTACTTGAACTTCTTCTGCACTTTGAACAGTTTCATCAACTGTATTTTCTTGTTCTGCCTGCACGTCGCGATTATCGCTCATGCCTACCTCCACACGTTTTTCTAAATTAGGCATTGCCCAACAACCTAAAATTGTTGGGAACAACTCTGTTGCGCTTAGTTATGGGGCTAGTTTGAGAGCGATCAAGGGTATCCACACAATTTTTGTGGGTGATTTTAAAAAAATATAAAAAAGCCAGACCACAACATGAAAATTGCCTTTCTATCGCTCAACATGGCAGTCGCTTTTTTAATTATTTTTCTTTGATGCTTTATAAGAAATAATCCAAACGAGATAGTCATGCGCCGTATTTTTAGCCCATTCATCTGCCGTCCTTTAAACCTTTTTGAGCTTTGACTCTATTTTGTATTCATTCCTGGTACCAGCAGTGGGCCTTATATCAGGCACTTAGGCATTCATTGAAGATGCGTCATATGTGAAAACCGTGTTAATGTAAGTTCATAAGAAAACGCGCTTTTACAGGCGCTAATACATGCATTTATCTACACGGAATGTCTATGCTAAGTATCTGGACAGTTGGCACTCTTGTTGGTTTTTATCTCCTCGCCCTTTTTGCTGTGGCATTTTGGGGCGATAGGCGCCTGCGCGATAACCGGCAGCACCCTGTTCTTTACAGTTTAGGTTTGGGCGTACACTGTACATCGTGGGCTTTTTTTGGCACAACGTCGCAAGCGGCGCAATACGGTTGGGCAGTCATTCCCACTTATCTGGGTATCATGTTAACGATGGCATTTGCGTTTCCTGTCGTGCTTCATATAAGCAGACTATGCCAACAACACAACATTAGCTCTTTGGCAGATCTCATCTCACTTAAATATCAGCATTCTCATTTAATTGCCGCGCTAATCACTTTGCTTTGCTTTTTTGGGGTTGTGCCCTATATCGCGCTTCAGCTAGATGCGATTACAAAGTCAATTAACTTACTCACTGGTAAATCCCAAACAAGTACACCTTGGTTAAGCATCTATGTGGCTAGCTTGCTCGCTCTTTTCGCCATTACCTTCGGCACACGCACACTTAATTTGACAGATAAACATCCCGGATTGCTGCTTACAATTGCCTTTGAGTCGATAATAAAGCTCGTCGCGCTCTGGGCTGTAGGAATTTTTGTCTGCTTTTTTCTATTTGACGGCGTGTTAGATTTGATATCGAAGGCCGCATCAAACGTCAACGCAAAAGAAGTCATTTACGCCGATAGTGCACCGTGGGTTTATGTTTCGCACGTAGCATTGGGTGTTTGCTCCATGTTCGTATTGCCCAGACAATTTCACATGAACTTTGTTGAACAAAACGGCGAGGGAGAGCTTCGTACTGCAAGGTGGTTATTTCCTCTCTACTTATTCGGCATGACCCTTTTTCTTATCCCCATTGCGCTTGCAGGCAAAATGCTGCTGCCGGTAACGACAAGTTCAGATGCCTACGTTCTCGCGCTTCCCCTTTATACCGAAAACCTAGCCCTGTCAGGTTTTGCCTTTATTGGCGGTTTGTCTGCAACCACCAGCATGGTGATTGTCGCAACCTTGGCGTTGGGAATAATGATTTCCAACAATGTCGTTACCCCACTTTGGCTTAAAGCACGCCTTAAAACTTCATCTACTCGCTCAATGGAGCCGAGTAACATTCTCTCTATTCGCCGACTCACCGTATTGATCGTTCTAAGCATTGCACTGTGGTATCACCTAAATATCAGTCAAGCTGCGCCACTGGTTAAAAGCGGTGTAATTGCTATTGCGTTGTTAGGACAATGTATGCCGGCGCTTATGTTTGGTATTTATTGGCGGCGCAGCACCAAGGCAGCTGCCATTTCCGCTTTACTTGTGGGCTTTATTTGTTGGGCGGCATTTCTGCTCTATCCTAGCTTGCTTTCAAGCTATTATTTCGATCCCGCGCCGACTGACGAGGCGTTGGGACTCGGTTTTGCTTATTCATTACTCGCTAACTGCTGTACGTTTGTTTTAGTGGCAATGACAACATCCAAGCGAGAAAATACTGCGCAAGAAAGTGCTATTTCACGCGCCGACACACCTCTTTTAATGGTGAAAGTAAGAGATTTGATTGCGCTCACGGAGCGTGTTTTGGAGAAAGAAACACACGCTCAACTTATTCAACAGCTTTCTGTCGATGTCAATCGAGCATCAAGCAGCGGCTATGCCAGTCAGGCTTTAATAGAAAGAGTAAATAAATTATTGGCAGCCCAAGTTGGCGCCCCTAGCGCCAGGATTCTATTGGGAGCGATTGCAGATACAGGCGGAGATGCGTTGCCAGAGCTAGTCGATTGGGTTGAAGAGGCGTCGCAGTCATTTCAATTTAATCATGAAGTACTCCAATCATCTGTCCAGAATATCGAGCAAGGGATAAGCGTACTGGATGAAAAACTCAAATTGTTAGCATGGAACGACAGATATATTGAAATATTTAACTACCCCAAAGGCTTCTTAAAAGCGGGGATGCCTATCACTGACATACTCAGTTACAACGCCCAGCGCGGCTTATTTAGTGTTTCAAACATCGAGTCTAATCCTCACGCAGTTCAATCAGAAATTAACAAGCGCGTGAGTTTTATGCTGGACGGCAGTCGCCATAAATTCATTCGAAAACAACCCGACGGTAAAGTGATTGAATTAAATGGCGCGCCGCTACCGGGTGGTGGCTACGTCACGACGTATAGCGACATAACCGAGTACATTGCGATTCAGCAGCAACTCGAAAACGCGAAGGCGGAATTGGAAACACGGGTAGCAATAAGAACGGCAGAATTGGAAGAAGCGAAACGTCAGGCTGTGCAGGCAAATGAAAGTAAGACAAAATTTCTTGCAGCTGCTGGTCATGACTTGATGCAGCCTTTCAACGCGGCTACGTTGTTTGCAGCTATGCTGAGCAAGAAAACGCAAGGCAGTGAACTGGCTAGTCTATCAGAGGGTGTGGTCAATTCACTGGATAATGCGCAGAGTCTACTCACCATGTTACTTGATATGAGTAAACTGGACGCAGGAGTGTTGAAAGCACAAAAAAATGTATTCCCTTTGGATGAAATTTTATCCTCATTAGTACAAGAATTTACCATTATTGCGGAGCAAAAAGGGGTCACGCTTAGCTATGTACCTACAAGTTTATTTATCTATAGCGATAAAAATTTACTGAGAAGAGTGATACAAAATTTGTTGTCAAATGCCGTTCGCTATACTTCTCGGGGTAAAGTCTTAATTGGTGTTAAAAGAGCCCGCCGCACAAATAGAGATAATGAAAACGTTAACGATATAAGGATAGTTGTCTGCGATACCGGAAATGGAATTGCCGTAGATGAACAGCAAAATATTTTTAGTGAATTCCATCAGTTAGATAACCCGAATAGCAGCGAAGGGATTGGATTAGGATTAACCATAGTCGATCGCATATGTCGCTTATTGGCACACCGAATCACGATTGAGTCAACGTTAGGCAGAGGCAGCTGTTTTTCTGTCTATCTAGATTTAGCGCATGAGCAAGCTGTAATCGACCACTCCCACGTAACGGCTTCTTCCTCCTTGCCATTAGTCAACGCTGGTGAATCTGGCGTTAGTGAACTTTCAGCCTTTTTGTCAGACCGCGTTATATTGTTAATCGAAAATGACGAGCAAGTGGCAGGCGCGATGCGTTCACTATTAAATGACTGGGGCGCTGAAGTATATTGGATTAAGGGACAGCAAGACATATTACCTATTAATAAACATTTTGATGTTCTAATCGCAGACTATCATTTAAACACCGGTGAAACAGGCACCCAGTGCGCCGACATGCTGACTCAGAACGGCTTTTCATTTGGCTTCACCTTGTTAATAACAGCAGATCGCAGTCATCAAGTACGGGAAGAAGCGGCTTCATTAGGTATGGCGTACTTGCCGAAACCTGTGAAGCCACTCGCACTAAAACGCTTATTAAAACAAGGTATTGGTAGGTAGTTACTCAGGCAAACCTATATGCATTTTTGCCGTGCTGTATTCGAGCGTAACAACAAAATCTTTTAATAGGTCATATCCAATCAGCCCGACGACCTTTTTCCCACCAAGCCTGCTTCCTAGCTCTTTATACTGGCTCTCTATATGTGTCTTTTGCCCTTCAGCTGGGAAACTTACCTTTACATTACTGACTTCAAAGGGCCCAAATTTAACCGTATCTGCGGTAGCGAATTCATTGGCCCCAAAACCGTTAGCGCCAAACGACTCCGACACCCCTTCTATGTTATCTAACAAGCCGGCTCTCGACGCCACTTTCCTATCAACAAAAATAGAGCCAGCATTCCCAGTATCGATAAGAAGCCAAACCGTTTTGCCGTTGATCTCTATTTGAGCTATCGGCATACCACTTCCTTGCTGGACCACAGTGCGAACATTGGCGACATCGTGCATGTTCACGCTATCTCTTGTGAGAAGTCTTATTTTTTGATTTGGGTAGTCTAGTTGAACAATAAAATTTTGGAAGAAGCCCGAACCTAAAAGCAGTCCGTTTGAATGGTGACCCAAATTTCCTTCAACAAGGTTATCAAGCTCGAATTCTGAGCCGAATATATTGACCTTTACATTATTAAATGTGCTTCGTTTCTCAATCTTATATACACCTTGGATGTTGATAGCGCGTCCGCCATCTAGCTCCAAATTATTTTTTCCGATAAAGGCTTTATTGATACTGTTCACCTGAGCGCCAGAATCAAGCATGACTCGAGATTCTATTCCCTCTATTGTGACAGGTAAAAAAACGTGGCCTCGATCTAGTATAAAATCAGTCCAGTGCGTAGCGGCAGCGTGGCTTAAAAACGGCAATAGTAAAGCAATTAAATATACTGAACGCCTCATAAAAGTCCCTTTAAATTTTTAAAAACAACGTAGTTCTACAAATTATCCACTGCGAACGCTATCACATCGTTTTTGGCACTTCTAGCCATATGAAACATTTGATTTACCACAAGTAAACCGATGCATTAAACGTGCATGGCGTTTTTAAATGCAATGCCAGCTTTAGTCCTGTTGATTACGCCCAGTTTTCTAAGTACAGCCGAAACATGCTGTTTTACCGTTGATTCCGAGATCTCCAATTCGTAAGCAATCTGTTTGTTGAGTAAGCCGTCTGACACCATACGCAGTACTTTTAACTGGTGAGGCGTGAGTTGCTTTAATCGGCTCGTAAAGTCATCTGCGCCACACATACTATGGTCATTTTGACCAGCTGATTTGTTCTGCCCGTTTGGAGACATATGTGCTGAAGTAGGAACCCAAGTCTCGCCATCAAGCACAGTGTTGACCGCTTCAATGATACATTCAACGGAAGCTGACTTAGGAATAAATCCGCTCGCGCCCAACGCTAACGACTTTGCCATTACATCGGGTTCTTCTTGTGCAGTAACCACAACTACAAGCACATCTGGATGAAGCGCATGTACCTCAGCAAGGCCATTCAACCCTTCATTGCCAGGCATGGTGAGATCTAAAAAGAGCAGATCGATATCGTCATTTGATTTAAGACAAGCAAGTGTATCGGGGAAGGTAGACGTTTCTACAAGTTCAATATGCTCCACGCAAGTTAACGCATGGCACATTGCGGCCCTGAACAAAGGGTGATCGTCAGCAATGAGGATTTTCACAGACATAATGCTATCAACTTGTAACTACTTTGTTAATCAACATACTACCACGGCGGTAAATAAAGGTTAATCATAATGGCAATAATCGACATAAACACCGGTATGGTTCACACAAAAATGAACACGCCTAAGCTAAGAGGCCTAGGCGTGAAACAAGGTGTTAATTTTCTCTAGCACACTGGGTTTAGAATCGATAGCCCACCGTTAGATGAACCGTTCGCGGGTCACCGTAATACCCAATAAGTGTGGTATCACCGCCCAGACCTGGGCCGAAGTTACCTTCACCGTCTTGGGTAACAAAGTCGTAACCGCCAACCAGATACTCTTCATCGGTCAGGTTTTTAACATGTAATCCAGCATACCAGTCGCCTTCTACACTTTCCCAACGCGCGCTTAAGTTCACCATACCGTAGGCATCTTGTTGGATAAGATCGCTGGTTTCAAAGATGAGGTAATCATCGCGGTAATAGTAGTTGGCGTTAAACGTAATATCACCAAAGGTAGTTTCCAGTAAATAATTGGCGTTAACGTTGAAGGTATTCTCTGGCGTACTTGCCAAGCCAATTAACGGAGGAATCGCATTATTTTTCTTTATCTCAAAGTCGATATAACCATAAGCAGCGTCA
The DNA here is from genome assembly GCF_009811415.1 of Alteromonas sp. KUL106. Classification (GTDB taxonomy): domain Bacteria; phylum Pseudomonadota; class Gammaproteobacteria; order Enterobacterales; family Alteromonadaceae; genus Alteromonas. The sequence continues at coordinate 62,215 of NZ_BLIG01000039.1, forward strand.
AACTGCAGGTTGTCTGTGGCTACCCATGTCATCTCCAACTCCGCACCTTTTGCGGCAGTTTCTGCAGCGTTGCGCAGTCGCTGGTCAAGTGCTGTAGGGTCAGATAGATCACCTTCAACCCCGATGTATTGACGGTCTTTGTGATCGTAAGAAAATAGAGTTATGTTCATACGAAGGGCATCGCTTAAGTCGCTTTTCACACCCACTTCGAAGCTATCCACTACCTCAGGCCGAACCCCAGGCTCATTAGTTTGAGCACGAGGGTTAAAGGTGCCCGATTTAAAGCCCTGTGAATAGCTGGCGAAGAACATGGTATCGCGGTCCATTTGATACTCAACACCCACACGCGGAGTAAAACGAGACCAACTTTCTACCGCTGGCGCATCTAAGACATCATCGCCATCAGTGTCTGTCCCAAGTACTTGAGGCACTAGTTGTCCATCGGGACGAACATAGCCTTCAATCCAATCGGTATAGGGGTAAACGTTGGCAAACACTAAACCGTTATTTACAAACGCGGTCTTTTCTTCATCGGTATAGCGAGCACCAAGTGAGAGAGAGAGTTTATCAGTTACGTCGTAGTTCATTTGTGCATAGGCCGCCCAGCTCTCTGAGTTGTTGCAACCAGTGACTTCTCGGGTTAATCCCGGTGCGCCTAAGGCTTGCCCTAAAACGCCTAATATTGCGTCAAAGTTTCCGCAGCTTTCGCCGTCATATAAATACAATCCCGATACAACGCTGAAAGTTTCACCTGTATAGTTGACTTGAAGTTCGTGCGTATCATTACTGTCGTCATATTCAGCAGGCACATCAAAAATAGGCAGTGGCGTGTTATCAAAATCGATATTGGTGGGTGAATAACTCTCTCGGTGCGAACCAATATATTTAAGCTCTAAATTATCACTTACGTTATAGCGCGCTAGCCAGTTATACCCTTCTAGCTCTACTTTATTCCATGTGGGTAAGCTGGTGTAAGAGTCGTACACTGAATCAGGTACTGGTGCATCGGTGAGAATACTCGGAATTAAGCGATATCCCCCTTTTGCATTCGATGTATCTTCTGTTTTGTCCCAACCAAAGCGGAAAAATAAGTCTTCACTGGGGTGCACTTCAAGGGTTACTCTCGCTGCCCACAAGTCTTTGTTGTAGTTTTCTTTATCTTGGTTTGGCAAAGCGCTAATCAGATACTCACCGAAACCATCCCGATTCAAATTGGCGTATCCGACGCCAAGGTAAACCGTATCTTCAATAAGCGGAATCTGGCCTGTGACTCTCATATCGCGCTGACTGTAGCTACCTACCGTGGCCTCTACATTCATTTGAGTTTCGCCAGTCATCTCTTTGGTTACATATTTAACTGCGCCACCGATAGTATTTTTACCGTACAGTGTTCCCTGAGGGCCACGTAGCACTTCAATTCGCTGCACATCTAAGAGATCCAGCACCGCGCCTTGAGGCCGTGCAATATAGACATCATCAACATAAATCCCAACGCCCGGCTCATAGCCCCATAGCGGGTCTTGCTGACCTAAACCGCGAATAAACGCCGTCAGGGTTGAATTAGTTCCACGACTTGTCTGCAACGTGGTGTTGGGTGAAAACTGTTGAATTTCAGTTAACACACTTATGCCTTTTTCGCCCAATTCAACGGCACCAATGGATGTGATTGCAACCGGCGTTTCTTGAAGGGATTCTACGGTTCTTCGCGCTGTAACTTCAATGCGCTCTAATTTTCCTTTTTCCGCATCTTGATCATTGGTCGACTGCGGATTTTCTTGCGCGAATGCCGATGCCGAGCAAATTACGCCAGCCACCGCAAGGGCACAAAGGCTTTTTGTAGGCATGCTAGCCACGCTACGTTTATCTGACTTTAATGTGTTAGATGAAACCCAATTTAGTGTGTTTGTTGATTTAGACATAGTGACTCCTTGTTGTTCTAAGTTATAGGGCCTGTTGAACGTTACTGTACATTTTTGCAGCGGCCCGTGTGCTATCTAGACAAGGCGGATGTTTGACGGTCTAGTGGTTCTAAATCGAAAACATTCAACGCAGTATAGATGGCACACAGACGCTGCCCTAAGGGGTCGCTATGGAAGACTTTTACTCTTCGTCACTGTCCTTTAACTTAGGCCGCTAGCCTTGCAGGAGTGTTTCGTGAATAAAAGGCTTCCATTTAGACCAAAACTTGTACAAAAAAGATCGACAAGCCTTCATCACTGCCGGATGTATTGCCTACGGTCAAAATCACTTTAGTTAATTAATTGTTAATAGTATGTAGTACCATCGTACTATGGGATTTTGGTGAAAGTAACGTCACACTGAATCTTCGTTATGAATGCTTTTTATTGATTTACTTGCACTTTGTCTGTCGGAGACGAAGTAAGTCATTAATCGACTTAACTGTTTCGGATCATCTGCGGTCACAGATTTTTAAGGAATAATAATTATGTTAAGTATGATTGGCTTAGTAGGCGGTCTGTTGTTGCTTATTGTTCTAACAATACGCGGAATGAACCTCTTTATAGCCGCACCTTTGTGTGCACTTGTTGTTGCTTTTACCAACAACATTGGCGTATTCACTGGCGATGTAAACTTCGTTGAAACTTATATGAGTGGATTCTCAGGTTTCATTGCCTCTTGGTTTTTCATGTTTTTACTGGGTGCCCTGTTCGGTAAATTCATGGAAGACACCGGAGCTGCAGATGCGGTGTCTCGCTGGATCATTGAGAAAATTGGCTACAAGCGGGCAGTTTTAGCCGTTGTACTTGCGTGCGCTATTTTAACCTATGGTGGTGTAAGCGTATTCGTCGTCGCGTTCTCGGTTTACCCTATGGCAGTCAGCCTGTTTAAAGATGCGAACTTACCACGACGCTTCATTCCTGCCGCTATGGCTTTTGGTTCGGTGACATTTACGATGACCTCTGCGGGTTCTCCCGAAATTCAAAACTGGATCCCCATAAAATATTTGGGCACCTCGCCTTTTGCAGCGTGGGAAGTCAGCCTGGTTGTTGCAGTATTTATGGCATGCTTCGGGTATTGGTGGTTAGCTAAAATGATCAGAAAAGCGGTGAACAATGGCGAGGTGTTCGAAGCGAGAGCCAGTGACCCACATGTGCGCGAAAGAGCACTTCCCCATCCGCTTACCGGTATTATTCCGTTAATTGTGGTGTTGATTATTTCCTTCTTGTTTCATGAAGAACTCGCACAACTGGCGCTTATTCTCGCGTTAGGCGGGGGTGTGCTGTGTTTACTGGTTATTAATTACCGACATTTTCATAGTTTACCCGTGGCCATTAACTCAGGCACGACAGGCGCACTTATTGCGATAGGCAATACTGCCGCGGTTGTGGGGTTTGGCTCCATCGCGAAAAATACGGAAGCGTTTCAAACGACAGTCGCATTGATGACACAAATTCCAGGTAACGAACTGATTGGCGCCGCCATTGCAGTAAGCGTTATTGCAGGGTTGACAGGCAGCGCCTCGGGAGGACAGGCCATCGCTCTTCCTCTGGTTGCCCCTCACTATCTTGACCAAGGTGTCGAGCCAGAGCAATTACACAGAATTGTTTCAATATCGTCGGGAGCATTAGATTCGCTGCCTCACAATGGTTATGTAGTCACAACAATACGCGCTATATGCCACGAAACCCATCAGGCCGCTTACTGGGCAGTAGGCGCATTGACAGTGGTAGTGCCGGTTATTGGGCTTGCCATGGCCATTGGCCTGTTTAGCTTCATGTGATGCGACATCGATATGATAAAAAACATAAATAACAAATATGCTTCTCGGTTTGAAAAAGGGATAGATTCCATGAAAGGAAAAGTTAGAGGAATGAGCACGCTGGCCATGTTGCTCTTGTTTATGAGCAGCAGGTTCACGAAGCGAATGTTGTACTTACCTCAATGGGCGAGTGTCGCAGACCGCTGCACTTTCAAAATAAAGCATCGTTCGCTAATGATATTGAAATTGCGCGTTTTTACAGGCTTGGTTTTGCCTTTTACAGTAGCAATAAGTGTTCAACCGCTGGCTAACGAAATAGAGAGCGCTGGTACACAAACCGCTCTACCCTCTAATACGGCTCCCCTGATAGTAGAAAAACAGCGGTTTGATATACCCGTTTTTACGACCTTCAACGGTAAGCAAATTAGAAATGTGAAGGTGGGGTGGGAAGCTTATGGCCGCTTAAATGCCGATAAAAATAACGTCATTCTTATTACCCATTATTTTTCAGGTTCGTCTCATGCGGCTGGAAAATACAATCCGAATGATGCGTCTAGCGGATACTGGGACAGTTTGATAGGGCCTGGAAAAGCCATCGATACGAATCGTTTTTATGTAATAAGTGTAGATACACTGGCAAATTTAAATGCGTACGACCCTACCGTTATCACGACTGGGCCTGCATCAACTAACCCCGATACGGGAAAACCCTATGGGCTAGATTTTCCCGTGGTTACCATACGCGACTTTGTAAATGTACAAAAAGCGCTCTTTGAAAGCTTAGGTATCAGTAAACTTTATGCTGTCGTTGGGCCATCTATGGGGTCTATGCAGGCCATCGACTGGGCCAGTGCTTATCCTGATTGGGTAGAACGAATGATATCGGTTATAGGGGCCGGTCAAAGTGACGCCTGGACCACTGCGGCTCTTGAACACTGGGCTACGCCTATTACCCTTGATAACAACTGGAATAATGGCGCCTACACGAAGGACAACGGTCCGTTTGACGGCTTGGTTGCGTCGCTGATGCTAATTACTCAACATGCCCTTACGCCCGCATTTTTCAACGAGCAAGGCAGCGCACTGGGATTTAAAAATACTGAGGTAGCTCCGCTCAACGATATACGCCAGTCGCATAGCATTGTGAACTGGCTTCGCAAGCGCGCTCAGGCCCGAGCGAAAAGCATGGACGCGAACCATCTTTTGTATTTAGTCCGTGCTTGCCAGCTTTTCGTAGCCGGTCACAAAAATAATCTTGAGCAAGGACTGGCATCAATAAAGGCAAAAACGCTGTTTATTCCGGCTGAAACTGATTTGCTTCTTATGCCTTATTTATCGCAACATGCACACCAAGGCTTAACCTCCATGAATAATGACAGCACAATGGTCACGCTACACGGTAAGTTAGGTCATTTAGAGGGTGTGAGTAACGTTTCTCATCAGGCAGAGGCCATTCGCCAATTTTTAGAAAATGAAAAGGCAGAAAATTAATCATGAAACCTAATACATATTCTCGTAAATCCCTGTGTTTTTCTTTTATCGTTGCCAGCACACTTTCTTTCAGCGCAGTTTCCGTGGAAAAAAACGATATCCCTGAGCTCGCTCTTGACTTGGAAAATGTCACCGTATCTGGGCTATCGTCTGGTGGCTACATGGCGACCCAATTTCAGTTATCCCACAGCGATTGGGTAAAAGGCGTTGGCGTGATTGCCGGCGGCCCGTACTTTTGTGCTCAAGGTGACATTACCACTGCGCTCGCTCAATGTGTGAATAAAGTAGAAGGCGACATAAACCTTGAGACGCTTAATGACAAAGCGAAACAATATGCATCAGAGGGAAAGATTGCCTCGCTTGATAATATGAAAGACGCCAAAGTTTGGCTTTTCCATGGCACGCAAGACACACGAGTAGTTGCCAACGTCAGCGACTCACTTTTTGAACAATATCAAATGTGGACAGACACTCAAAACATTGCCTATATCAATGACAAGCCCATGGCCCATTTATTTCCGACCAGAGATAAAGGCGTAAACTGCATGAAATCAGAGAGCCCCTTCATCGGCAACTGTGACTATGACGCAGCGGGCGCCATGCTCTCTCATCTTATAGAAGGTGTTGCTACACCGGATGCGTCGCTTACAGGGAAAATACATTCGTTTGACCAGCAAAAAATAGCAGGTAGCGATGCCAAAACACTCGCAAGTGAAGGCTTTGTTTATGTACCGAAAAGCTGTGAGCAAGGAGAAACGTGTCGAGCTCATATAAGTTTTCACGGTTGCAACCAATATGCTGATGCAGTCGGCGATGCCTACACCACGCAAACAGGGCTAAATGAGTGGGCCGATGACAATAATATTGTTGTGCTTTACCCACAAACTAAGAAATCGCTCTTTATGCCGCTTAATCCTCAGGGCTGCTGGGATTGGTGGGGATATGCGTCGAGTGACTACGCTAATAAAGAGGGCGCGCAGATCACTGCCGTTAAAAAGATACTCTTCTCGCTAAACACTCGCCTTCCCTCAAAAACCAAGCAAGGAGAAGCTGATGAGTAAGCGAACGGTATTTATCACGGGTGGCGCCAGCGGCATTGGTTTTGGTATTGCCGAGTCAATGATGAAACAGGGCCACCACGTTATTATCGCCGACATCAACGAACAGGCAGCGCAAAATGCAGTGACAAAGCTTGCTCATTTAGAGGGCTCGGCAAGTGCTATTGCCGTTGATGTATGTAATGCTCAACAGGTAGCTGCACTCCCCGACGCTTTAGGCAAATATACCGTTGATGTGTTGATAAATAATGCTGGTATACAGCATGTTTCTCGCATTGAGGATTTTCCAGCAGACAAATGGCAACAGCTCATCAACATTATGCTTGTTGGTCCTGCTCTCTTAACCCAAACCTTTTTGCCCGCTATGCGCAAACAAAACTATGGTCGTATCATTAATATAGGCTCTATTCACTCTCTCGTTGCTTCTCCCTTTAAATCAGCCTATGTAGCGGCGAAACACGGGCTATTAGGATTTGCAAAAACCATCGCGCTTGAAACCGGAGACTGTGATGTGACCATCAACACGCTTTGCCCCGCTTATGTCAAAACGCCATTAGTGGAGCAGCAAATTACTGCACAAGCGAAAGAGAATAACTTAAGCGAAGAAGAGGTAATAACGAAGATAATGTTAGAGCCCATGCCCAAAAAGCAATTTGTGAGCGTCGAAGAACTAGCGGACACGGCTAACTTCTTAATGTCTTCTAGCGCCCGCAATATAACGGGACAAACCATGGTACTTGATGGCGGTTGGACCGCGAGATAAACGTTCAGTTTTGTTTCTCGTCTGCGCTAAAACAAAAAGACTGCGTTGTTCAGTCTTTTTGTGTATTCCGTTTTTAATTACCGTTATTTTTTATAACCACTTCTCTATTCCCATAGAGAAACATAGATGGCAATCATTTCTTCGATGGTTGGAATACGTGGATTATTTCCTGGTGAACCCGACGCTAGGGCTTGCTCCGCCATGGTTGAGGTTAAGCTAAAAAACGCCTCTTTATCTATACCAAAGTCTTTCGGTGATGGAACCTGAAGGTCTGCGTTGAGGGCTTTTAATTCAACAATTAGCTTTTGATTAGCAAGGTCGTCTGAATCGCTCTGGCTCGCAACTCCCATCGCACGCGCGCACTGGGCATAACGCACCGTTGCGCTTGGAATTGAAAATGCGGTAACTGCAGGCAACAACATCGCATTCGAGAGCCCATGTGGGACGTGAAATGCCGCGCCAATTGGACGGCTCATGCCATGTACCAGCGCCACTGACGCGTTTGAAAACGCAATTCCCGCCAGCGTTGATCCCAGCATCATGGCCTCACGCGCACGTTCGTTTTTACCGTCAGCAAAAACCGTTCGTAAATTTGGTGCAATTAGGGCCATGGCAGAGAGTGCCTGTGCGTCACTGTACAAATTAGCTTTACGACTCACATACGCCTCAATAGCGTGAGTGAGTGCATCAATTCCCGTATCTGCAGTTACACGCTGTGGCAAGCTTAAAGTAAGCGAGAAATCTATCAATGCAGCAGTAGGCATAAAACCTATACCCACACACAGCATTTTTTCACTGGTTTGTTCATCGGTAATAATAGTAAAGCGCGTCACCTCTGAGCCAGTGCCTGCCGTCGTTGGGATAGCGATAATTGGCAGCCCTTCTTCGTTTACCACTCTGGGAAATTTATAATCGCGCATCTCGCCACCGTACTTTCCCAAAATCCCTATCGCTTTTGCACTATCGATGGGGCTGCCACCGCCAAGGGCGATAATGCAGTCATAGGGTTTAGCGCGTAACGCTTCAACGCCCGCCGCTATTGAGGTTACTGTAGGCTCAGGCACAGTATCAGAGAATACATCCAGCGCGATGGAATGCTCTGCTAAATAACGCTGTATACGTTCGGCGTACCCTAATTCAACCATCATGTGATCAGTAATAAGCAAAGGTTTAGAACAGCGTAAGCTTGCAAGCGTCTCTGTAATTCGCTGGCTTGCCTCTTTTCCGATATGCATTGTTCTTGGCAAGATAATTTGATGAGCCATGTTTCCCTCGCAGCAACGTTTTCCAGTGTAATGTTGAGTAAAAGCGGAACAAAAGGTCATCAAAAAACTCAACCTCTGTGTTTTATTTTCGCTCTAACTTTTTGTTATCTCAGCATACCTTCCGCTACACGCAAAGCAATAGCGATGTGAAATTTATGTTAAAAGCTACATTTCTAATTGAAATTTATATTAGGCGAAAAAGTCGCGTTTCACTCCTTTTCCTAAAATTGAATGGTAGACTGTGAGCTGCGCTTCTATGGATAAGAATTATGAAAAAACTCGGTGTAATTGCATTGCTTGTAACTGTTCTCGCTATAGCGTTATGGCAATGGCCGAACCCTGATAGTCCTCTTTTAACCGAATCAGAGAGTTTTCGCGTTGAGACGCAGCTGCCTGACAATTTTTTTGATGAACACGTTTCCCCCGTACTCACGCAGCGCTGCGTAGTTTGTCACGCGTGTTATGATGCGCCTTGCCAGCTTAAAATGACTTCTTCTGAGGGAATAGCAAGGGGGGCGAATAAGGAAAAGGTCTACGAAGGAACCCGTATTACCGCCGCCCAACCCAACAGAATGTTCCTTGATGCCCACAGCACCGACGCGTGGCGTGAGCGAGGCTTCTTTGATGTTCTGCCGGCGGAGCATCAAACAACTACCTCTAAAACACAATCATCTGTTCTCGCTCAAATGCTGTTGCTTAAAAAACAGCATCCTCTGCCAGATACCCATCATTTAGGTTCTGGGTTTGACATCAGTTTAAACAGAGAAAACCAATGCCCCACAATAGATGAAATGGGGGGATATATTGCCGAGCAACCCCTTGGAGGTATGCCGTACGCGCTTCCGGGTTTAACAGACATTGAGCACAATACCCTCATGCAGTGGATACATAACGGCGCTCCGCTGTCGGAGCCTAAAATCCTATCAGACGAGCTAAAAGCTGAGGTATTGGCGTTAGAAAAGTGGTTAAACGGCGATAGCAGTAAGATGCAGTTATCTGCCCGTTATATCTATGAGCATTTATTTACATCGCATCTTTATTTTGAAGATGTTACTGCTGAAAAAGCGACGCCTCAATTTTTTAATTTAGTACGCTCGCGCACACCTTCTGGTGAGCCTATTGACATTATAGCTACTCGCAGGCCCTTTGATGATCCCAAGATTGACCGGGTTTACTACCGCCTACAGCCGGTATTTTCAACGATTGTGAGTAAAACTCATCAAGCCTATGCCATTAATGAAGCGCTAATAGATAAATGGCATTCTTGGTTTGTCGACGCCAACTTTGAGGTATCAACACTTCCTTCTTATGAGCCTGAGGTTGCTGCTAACCCTCTCACAGCGTTTGACTCACTCCCTGTTGAAAGTCGCTACCGCTTTATGCTTGAGCGAGCACAAAACACAATCATGGGGTATATAAAGGGGCCGGTTTGTCGAGGTCAGGTTGCACTCAATGTTATCAACGACAGATTTTGGGTGTTCTTTGTTGACCCTGATATAGCAGCCTCTAAAAAAATGAACGCTTTTTATGCTTCGCAAAGAGAAAATCTTCACCTTCCTGCAGAGAAAGACAGCTCAGCCTTAGCCGTTAACTGGGTAAAATACGCTAAACGTCAAGGTGAATACTTACGCGCTCGTACCGCGTTTATGAATGAAGAATTCAAAAATGGTGAGCACTTAAATATTGCAAGTATTTGGGATGGCGATGGGAACAACACCAATGCAAGCCTAACGGTTTTTCGCCATTTTGATAACGCGACTGTGGTTAAAGGAATGACAGGAGAGCCAACTAAAACCGCGTGGGTTATTGATTACGCATTACTTGAACGGATTCATTATTTACTTGTCGCTGGATTTGATGTGTACGGCAATTACGGTCATCAGTTGATGACCCGCCTGTATATGGACTTTTTGCGCATGGAAGGTGAGTCGAACTTTCTTAATTTACTTCCGCCTAAAACCCGCCATACATTACTGAGTGAGTGGTATCAAAATGCCAGCCCTGAATTGACAGACTATCTAGAAGGAGACATAAACAGTTTTGAGCAGCCTTCTGGCATTGTGTTTGACACAGACAGGCCGCAGCAGGAACTTTATCAAATGCTTTTAGAACATTTATCAGATGTCCTGCCAGCAGAATCGACCTTTGATAAAAGTATGTTGTCTGACGAACAATTTTCAGCCCTTGCGAATTTAGACTTTCTTCCTGCTAAGCAAGCCACACTAATGCCAGAAACTACCGTTATTGTTGTCAGGGATGACACAGACCCAGGTAAAATAGACGTGTTTACCGCACTACGAAATAGTGCGCATTACAACGTAAACAGCTTGTTTGAAGAAGAGGAAAATCGCGAGCCTTCAAAAGATTCTATTACCCTTGTGCATGGCTTATTGGGCAGTTACCCCGACGCGTTTTGGTTTATCAAGGCTTCAGAGGTCATAGGTTCAATCGAACATCTGCACACTATTCAAAGCGAGGCCGATTACAAAGCGTTACTTGACAAGGTAGGGATGCGGCGCACTAACTCTGAGTTTTGGACATTTAGCGATAACCTACTTCAATGGTCTAAAGAGCAATATCCTATTGAAGGCGGACTGCTAGACTACAATCGGCTAGAGGACAGATAAACCTTATTCTGCGTATCGCTTTACGCTTTTCATTTACGAAATACCTGTGCTAATGTCCATTCATTGAAAATGAAAAAACATTAGCACTGAATGCCCTATCAAACTGTTGCCTTAATTGGAAAACCTCAGCACGCTGCAACCCATGACAGTCTAAATATTCTTGCGGACTATTTGCTCGCAAAAGGGTGCAAACTGCTTGTAGAAGAAACCATTGCTGAAGAACTTGAAACCGAAAACTTTGAGAGTTGTAATCTCGTCGCGATTGGTAAAAACGCTGATTTAGCGGTCGTCGTAGGCGGAGACGGCAGCATGCTCGGTGCCGCGCGTGTACTGGCGCGTTTTGATATTCACGTTGTAGGCGTCAATCGCGGGAATTTGGGCTTTCTTACAGATATCCACCCCGATGACATTACACAGCAGCTAGACCTTATCTTTAACGGCGAATGTGTTGTTGAAGAACGGTTTCTGCTCGAGGTAGGCGTTTACAGACATGAAAAGCTCAAAAGTAATAATTCAGCGATGAATGAAGTGGTACTCCATCACGGAAAAGTGGCTCACATGATGGAGTTCGAGATCTACATTGACGAGCAGTTTGTGTTTAGCCAACGCAGCGACGGCCTAATTGTTGCCACTCCAACGGGGTCAACAGCATACTCGCTCTCGGCCGGCGGCCCTATAATTATGCCAAAGCTTGACGCCCTCACATTAGTGCCCATGTTCCCTCACACACTGAGCAGTCGGCCTATCGTCGTTGACGCCGACAGCCAAGTTTCAATGAAAGTATCAAAGGTTAACAGCCATTCTCTTCAGGTAAGCTGTGACAGTCATATCGTTCTACCTGTATTACCGGGTGACGAAATTCGTATAAACAAAAGTACCGATAAACTTCATTTGGTTCACCCCAAAGGCTATAGCTATTTTAATGTGCTACGCAAAAAGCTCGGTTGGGGTAGCAAACTCTACTGATCTGTCGCGCAATGTCCTCTCTTGTGCATTTATTACATAAGCCTGTAGCATTTTCCCAAAGCTACAGGCTTGAAAAATAAAGATTTTTTAATCTTTATCAAAATACCCAGATAAATCCGTTACTTATAAAAGGTCCTACATCCGGCATACCTGTTGCACCTTTACTATCAAGCTGTCAGCGAGAAAACATATCAATTTGTTGAACTGCGTTTTCTGAAAATATGGATGAATGACAAGGTTTCTCGAAAAGTCGCTGACTTTTATTTAGTAATAGGAGATATCATGAGTAATACCAATATCAAATTTACAGCCCCAGGAATGGATAACGACGCCGCTGCCAAAACAATCAAGGTATTGGATCAACGATTGGTCGCGTTATTAGATTTACAGCTAACACTTAAACACGTTCACTGGAATGTCGTCGGACCAAACTTCATCGGTGTGCATGAAATGCTAGACCCACAAGTTGATGCGGTTCGCGGCATGACTGATACAATCGCAGAGCGTATCGCAACATTGGGCGGCGTTCCAAAAGGGACTCCGAAGGCGATTGTAGATGGTCGTAGTTGGGAAGATTATCAGTTAGGCAAGGGCTTGGTGCTTGACCACTTAAAAGCACTTGATGCAGTTTACGATGGCGTAAACAGCGACCATAGAAGAGCCCTTGAGTTATTAGGTGAACTAGATCCGGTTTCAGAAGACATGATTACGGGTCAGCTTGCAGACCTAGAGCAATTTCAGTGGTTTGTCCGTGCACACATTGAGTCTGGTAGTGGCGAACTGCAACAATAACTCACTTCTCCAACTCACTTCTCCGGGCGCACGCCGTCTTCATCATGGCGTGTTGCACAGAAGGGTTAGTTATAAATCATGATAAGGAGAGCGTTTGCTCTCCTTTTTACTGTATAAAATAAACTAGCCCTTTGTTCTACTATCGGTTACACCCACCCTACCAAAAGGCTCCATATCTAGTTGTTTTTAAGTCATTTATTTTTTCTTTCATATTTATTTTTCAATTTTTGTGCGACTTAGCTTTACACTTTTAAATACTGTATATATTATCAGTTACTGTATATATCATCATGTTCAACTTCTTTCGAGTGTGGTTATGTTAGCGCATCTTTCAATATCTAATTTTGCCGTTGTAAAACAGTTATCAGTTCAGCTAGAAAACGGGCTTACAGCAATAACGGGTGAAACCGGTGCTGGTAAGTCTATTGCGATAGACGCTTTAAGCCTTTGCTTAGGTGAGCGTGCTGACGCGAACGCTGTTCGCAAAGGCAGTGCTAAAGCTGAAATTATCGCCCATTTTTCTCTTAGCAAAAATGAATTGGCAAAAGCGTTCCTTGACGAGCATGAGCTTACGTCTGACGAAGATGAAAATAGCTGCTTTATTCGCCGTGTTATTTCGAAAGAAGGCCGGTCAAAAGCGTTTATAAATGGTGTGCCGGCCTCGTTACAACAATTGAAGGGGCTGGGGCAATTTTTGCTAGCTATTCACGGGCAAAATACACATCTCCAGCTATTAAAAGAAGATCATCAACGCGAGCTTGTTGATGGATATGCTAAGCATGATGACATTCTAACGAATGTAAAAGAAACTTACGCCACGTGGCGTGATAAACAGCGCACGCTTAAGACACTTCAAGAGCAAGCACAGCAACGTGAAGATCGCCTACAGCTCCTCACTTATCAGGTACAAGAACTCGACGAGTTTGCAATTGAAGAAGGTGAGTTTGAAGACCTAGAGACTGAACACAAACGTTTGAGTAACGGCCAAAGCCTGCTAGAACAAGCGCAGACGAGTGTGTACAACTTATATGAAAACGATGAAGGCAACGCACTTTCTGTAATTCAAAACAGCATAGAGCGCCTGGGTGAGTTAGAAGCACACGATGCTAGCCTAACGCCAATGATTGCCTTATTAAATGATGCTGCGATCCAAGTTGAAGAAGCAGCGAGAGAGTTGCGCAGTTACTGCGACCAATTAGAAATTGATCCATTACGCCTACAGCACGTTGAGGCTCGTTACGCAAAAGCCATGGAGTTAGCGCGTAAACACACTGTTATGCCCGAAGCGTTGTATCAGCACCATCAAGAGCTCACTTCAGAGTTTACATCTTTATCAGAACAAGAGACGTTATTGGGTACGTTAGAAAGTGAGGTTGCTGAAGCAAGGGGAATTTACTTAGCGGCAACACAAAGCTTATCAGAGAGCAGACAACGCGCTGCGCTAAAGTTGAGCGAAGAAATTGAAGCCCAAATTCGCCATATGAACATGCCCCATGCGAAAGTAGATATTCAAATACAATACGATGAACTTAGAAAGCCGGTCAGTACAGGGCTTGATTCCGTGGAATTTAGAGTCTCGACGAACCCAGGCCAAGACGCAGATAAACTCGAGAAAGTGGTATCTGGTGGTGAACTGTCTCGTATAGGGCTAGCGATACAAGTTATCGCAAGCGGCCATCATGCAACACCCACTATGATTTTCGATGAAGTCGATACGGGTATTAGTGGCCCCACAGCATCTATCGTCGGCGGGCTATTGCGTAAGTTAGGCACGCAGTCGCAGGTTATGTGCGTCACGCACTTACCTCAGGTAGCGGCGCAGGCGCATAACCAACTGTTTGTCACTAAGCTTACCGATGGTGAAAGTACAGAAACGCAAATGCTGCCGCTAACCAAGCAAGACAGAATCGATGAGCTTGCAAGACTGTTAGCCGGCGATAAAGTAACCAAGTCGGCGCTAGCAAATGCAAAAGAGCTGCTTAAAAGCGCAGCATCGAACTAAAATGCAGTTGATTGGTCATAGTTGTCAATGTAGCATGCTTTCGCGCTTGCAATAAAACAGTCTCGAAATTCGTTTTAGCGAAATTCGTTGGCACTAACAAAGGCAATACTGGACAAATTAACGCATGAAGTTGCAACACCTATTAGTAATTCTTGGTATCACACTTACATCAACCGCTTGCTCGAACTGGATTTATCGAATCGACGTTCCTCAAGGCAATTTTCTTGACCAAAGAGACGTTGAAAAACTGCGCGTTGGAATGACGAAAGAACAAGTTATTTATGTATTGGGTAATCCTGTCGTTCAAGACTCATTCGACGATGATACTTGGTATTATGTATACGATATGAAGCGTGGCATGGAAAAGCGCGGAGAAGATTTTCAAAAGCAGATGGTAATTAACTTTGTAGACAACAAAGTAACGACAGTTGAGGGTGACTTCGAGTTATCTGAAGACTTCAATACTCCGCTTGATAACTAACTAGATTCAAAGGTAGCGGTTCGTGCTACCTTTTTTGTTTCTATCACTCTTTGTAAAAACACCTTTTTTAAACATTTATCGCTCAGCTGATTGAGGTTTATATGGAACATAGTTTTTGGCACAGTAAATGGCAAAAGAACGAAATTGGATTTCATGAACCTAAAGGCAATGTGCTTCTCGTAAAGTATGCGTCTTTTCTGCTTTGCGACGATAGCTCTAATTCTTCGTTAAAACGCATATTTGTTCCACTATGCGGAAAGACCCGTGACATTGGTTGGCTTCTTTCTCAAGATTGTGAAGTGGTAGGTGCGGAACTAAGTGAAGTTGCCGTTGTACAATTGTTTGAAGAGCTAGGTGCGAAGCCCACCGTCACTACTACCTCCAACGGGAAGGTTTACGCCAAAGACGGTTTAACCGTGTATGTGGGTGATATATTTAAACTCACACCTAGCGACTTAGGTGATATTACAGGCGTTTACGATAGAGCAGCCTTGGTAGCACTGCCGAGCCCCCTTCGCGAGCAATACGCTGCGCACTTAATGGCCATTACTCAATGCGCCCCTCAGCTAATCATTTCATTCGAGTATGACCAGAACGAAATGCCCGGACCTCCATTTAGCGTAAACGAAAAAACTGTTGATTCACTCTACGCTGGCGACTACGAAATTAAAAGGTTAGAACGCTCTGTGCTTGAAGGCGGTTTAAAAGGCAAAGTAGACGCCGATAATTTAGTATTCGCACTTAACCCCATTTAACTCGGCGTTTCTGGTTAAAATATTAACACTACTTTCCTTTTAAGGCGAACCGGCGCTGTAGACACAACTAGTAAAGTCTTGATGTGGCAAGACAAATACTATGTTAAAGACCAAGCAGCGTCTCTACACCAAACAATATTGCACCTATCAACCCGCCCACAATTGTGCCATTAATGCGCACTTTTTGAAGATCGCGACCAATGTTTAGCTCCACCTGCTGTGCCATTTCACGTTCATCCCAACTATTGATGGTGTCGCGTATGTGACGCGTTAGAAATTCAGCCAACTCGGGTGCCATATATTTCGCGGCTTCCCCTATATGCTTATTGAACGCCTTTGCTAATTCGCTATCTTGCGTCAACGTAGTACCCAAGTCATTTAAAAGACCCGACACCTTTGTTTCAGCTTTGCCACCTTTTTCTTCAAGAGATATTAACAGCCACTGATGAAATTTAGCCCATGATTGCTGCACATAAGCGTTTAAGGCCGGGTCATTGATAATTTTTTCCCTGTAGCTATTTATCTTTTTCTCCATTAACGGGCTGTGCTGTAATTCGTAAAGGAATTCATGTACTTGTTCGTCAAAAGCATGGCGAATAGGATGGTGCTCATCTTCATAGATGTCTTCTAAAATACTCGAAACGGCTTTAACAGCAATGAGTGCTCCCTGCTCGCTTAACCAACTAGACGGCAATAACTTTTCAATGCGGCTATATTCTGTTTTTAACCAGACCACTAAGGTATCTGCTATGTAGATTTGTGTTTCTGGCTCTGCGAGCAGTTTGGCTAATTTTCCTAGTATCCTATCAAGAACAACCTGGTGCTGACGCTCTTTCGTCACCGCGCCTAATGAAGTCGCCATTAACTGCCTGAGATCAAGTTTGTTAATGCCCTTCTGGGCGGTTTTAGCGATAAATGCTTTTACAGGTTTGTCATCAAGCACGCGCAGCACGCCAGCAAACGCATCGCATAGGAAACGACTCAAACGGGTCGCGTTTCTTTCTTGTGACAACCATCTTCCTGCGCCCTTAGCAGGGTCGCTGTCCCGAATTAGCTTTTCTATTGCTTCAGGGTGAAAGAATTTGTCTTTAACGAACAAAGACAAATTATTAGCAATTGCGGACTTGTTGCTAGCCACGATGTTGGTGTGGGGAATGGGGTATTTTGCTGGTATTGGTTTAAACAATGCCGTCACAGCAAACCAGTCAGCAAGACCACCAATAAGCGCCGCCTCGCTGGCCATCTTAATAAGTCCCAACCACCATGCACCTTGCAGATTTGTGTAAAACTTTGGAAGTAATACGGTTACAACAAATACACTTGCGGCAAAAATCAAACAGGCCAATGCAAGCCTTTTAGCCTCATTCAATTGCGTGTACTTGTCCTGCATAGACTGCTCCGTTTAAAAAACTTAATCACTATCTTGGTCGATCATTGGCGTATTGCCCTATTAATCACAAGAACTCAAGTCACGAGGAAAAAATTTGCACAATAAGCTTGCTGTTACCACAAGGTTTCGTTAACCCTTTCGTACTGCATGGAGGGTCCACACTTTTGTGCCACATTAAGAAAAATCGACAGACATTTCATCTTCACTACGCTGAATGAATGCAAACAATAGGCCTATTCACCAAAACAAGAATTGTAGCATTACTTAAATTCGTACGACTTGGTGAAAGCGACTTGGTAGGTAATCCAACTTTGTGCAACTTCGTGGACAGACACTTATTAACAACTTCGTGGACAGACACTTATTAATATTGGACACCCACTTAAGTTTCTTCAGATTGACCTAGAATATGCGCATTAAGTGTCTGTCCCTTTCTGTACCTTTCTGTATTTTGATGCGCGCAATATCAGGTGGTCAAATTCGCTATTCGTTAGCAAATAAGGCTAGTAAACTACTAATTAGGCCACAAAGCTAGAACGCTCATATTTGAAAATGCACTATCTTATTGATTTAAATGAATTTATCAGAGTGGCATGGTATGTGAAGACAACATGTAAATTGCTCTCACATTGAAATACGTGTGATTTCTAAAATAGTTAAGATTATTATGGATATAAGAATATGAAAAAGTCTCTTTTCGCCCCCACTGCTTTACTGCTTACTACCTCTCTCCTTTCAGGCTGCGTTATTCATGTTGGCGACGCTAGCGCACTAGAGGGCAGTGACTTCAGTTCTATTCTGGGCAACATCGACATCGCAGAAGGAAGACATGCAGGCGATATTTCCTCGGTAAATGGAAACGTAGAAATCAGTGATCACGGTGGTGCAGATGATGTCAGCATTGTTAACGGCAACCTTGAAATGGCCAGTCATGTGACTGTCCGAAATATTGACATCGTCAATGGAGATGTAAGTGCATCCTCTCACTTAAGCGTGCTTAAAGACTTAGAAACTGTAAATGGAAACATTACCCTTCCCACCCAAAGTCACATTGGTGGAAGTGTTGAATCAGTTAATGGTGACATTACGGCCGTGGACACAAAAATCGAAAAGCACATTAAAACGCTCAATGGTGATATTACGCTAACGGGGAGTTCTCACGTCGCTGGCGACATTGTCTATAAAGAAAGTGAAAGCTCGTGGGGAAATAAATCAGATAACAAACCTACGTTGACTATTAAGGCCTCCGTGACGGTCGATGGTAACATTATTCTTAAACGCCCTGTCAACATCGATATTGAAAGCGAAACCTTAAAGCAGAAAGTCATTGTAAGCTACAAGGGTGCACAGTAACGTATCGACATTACTTTTAGCGATACTTTAAAACTGATGACCGAAAAAGAAAAGATGCTAGCGGGAGAACTATATTTTCCCTCTGATAAAACGCTCTCGGCTTTGCGCAAGCAATGTCGTATTAAACTTGATGAACTTAATAGTATCTGCCAAAGCGAGCACAAAACGCGCACTAGACTATTGAAGGCGCTTTTTGGCAGCACGGGGAAGCGACTCTACATAGAGTCGTCGTTTAAATGTGATTACGGTGAAAACATTCATGTGGGCGAAAACTTTTATGCCAATTTTAACTGTGTCATTTTAGATGCCGCAAAAGTGACAATTGGCAATAATTGTATGATCGCTCCTCAAGTTGGTCTTTATACCGCTACCCATCCAATAGATCCCGCTCAACGCGCAACGGGAATTGAGTTTGCCAAACCCATCACCATTGGTGATAACTGTTGGATTGGGGGGATGGCCGTCATAAACCCTGGAGTGACGCTTGGCGATAACGTCGTTGTTGCTTCAGGCGCGGTGGTTACAAAATCATTTGGCGACAATGTAGTCATAGGAGGAAACCCCGCTAAGGTGCTCAAACAGGTAAATCTTGAAACGAGTAAAAGCTGATAGGTTGTTAAGTTCGACAACCATAACGCTGCCCTCATTTTTCCCTGAAGACTATAAGTAGCCGCCTAGGCTTAACACTTTCTAGGCGGCAACATCCCGAGCTTAACGACTAGGTTGCTCGTTTATTTATCCTTTAAGAGGTATCCGCAGACCTAATCCCATTGGGGCGCAAAATCAGGGTTTACAATGCGTTCACCGTTATCTAAATCGTCGACAAGGGCTAACTCTTCATCACTAAGCTGCACACCTCCATAGGCCAGATTTTCAGCCAAGTGCTGTTTGCTGGTTGATGATGGAATGGCGTAAATGTGACGCTTTTCCATCCACGAAAGTACCACTTGAGCGGGTGTTGCGCTGTGGTTTTGAGCGATTCGGTTTAGTGTTTCGTCCTTCATGACTTTGCCTACCGCAAATGGCATGTAAGCTGTCGCTCGAATACCTTTTTCCTTACAAGCATCAACCACTTTTTTGTTTTGCATGAAAGGGTGAATCTCAATTTGGTTCGTGTACACCTCGCCTTTACCCAAAATACTCTCTGCCTTGTCTAACAAGTCAATGGTAAAGTTGGAAACACCGATATGGCGTGTTAGGCCTTCCTTCTTAGCCTGCGCAAGGCTGCCTAAATAATTTTCTAGCGTGATGTCATTCCCAGGATACGGCCAGTGGATAAGCAGCAAATCAACGTATTCTAGCTTCAGTTTTTCCAAACTCTCATGCACGCTGGGGATGAAGTGTGCTTCGGCGAGCGACTCATGCCACACTTTCGTTGTTACAAATAGTGAGCCTCTATCTATGCCACTTGTCTTGATAGCATCTCCCACCTGCGCTTCATTATCATAGAATTGGGCAGTGTCTATGTGTCTGAAGCCTACTTCTAAGGCTTTGCTGACTGATTCGCGGGCTTCCTCACCTTCTAGACGAAAGGTTCCCATTCCTAACTGAGGCATGTCTTTCATTACCATCTCCTTTTCCGTGTCTTAGACATAAACTACGTGAAGTAGCACATTCATAGTTTGCTACGCCACCTTCCACAAAGAAGATCGCTATCAATCGTTTTCCACAAAGAACAAAGAAAAAAGAGACAAATATTCAAAGGATGGCTATGAAGCACAAGAAATAAAAAAGCCGCGAGAAGGAACTCGCGGCTTAGTTATACCAGTCCGTATAGATAACGCTATTTGCGTTTCGATGGACGCCCTGCACGTTTGCTCAAGCCTTGTTGCTTGCGCACTTTATGTTTTTTCACAGAGCGGCGCATACGGCTTAAACGCGCATGATCAAGTTTACCTTGTCGAACGTTAACCATGGTTTGCGTCTCGTCAGGAAGCTGAACATGACTGCGAAGCGCGTTTACTTCTTCCAGTCCAAGCTCAACCCATGCACCTTGTGGTAAACGCTTTTGAAGCTCAATTGGACCATACTTCACACGTATAAGTCGGCTAACCTGAACCCCCTGTGATTCCCACAACCTGCGCACTTCACGATTACGGCCTTCTTTTAACGTAACGTTATACCAGCGGTTCATACTTTCATCTTCAGCATGCTGCGGGGTTGGAGCGCCTGAAATAGTGAGGAACTTTGCTTCACCATCTTCTAATTCAACGCCTTTTTGAAGGGTATTAAGGGTTTTACTTGTCACCTCACCGAATACACGCACAGCATATTCACGCTCTACTTCACATTTTGGATGCATTAAGCGATTTGCCAGCTCTCCATCATTCGTGAAAAGCAAAAGGCCACTGGTATTCATATCAAGACGGCCAACGGTGATCCAACGTCCCAATCGAATAGCAGGCAGTCGGTCAAATACTGTATCGCGCCCTTCTGGGTCGTGACGACTGCATAATTCACCTTCGGGTTTGTTGTACATTAAAACGCGACAAACTGGCTGTTCGGTTTGGCGAGACAGTAAATGCCCATCTACGCGAATTTGCGCGGTATGGTCAACTCTGTCCCCTAGCGTAGCTTTGGTGCCATCAACCGATACTCGGCCTTCTTCAATCCAGCGTTCCATTTCACGTCGCGAGCCTAGCCCTTGGTTAGCCAGTACTTTTTGCAACTTTTCAGTCATGTTTTTTCACTCTTAATTGCTTGTTTACGGTCGCACGGTCTATTCAGACGGTGCCTCATTTAACACCTTAAGCGGCGAGTCTGACGCGATACTCTCTGCCATACTTTCAAACGTATCAACATTGGGCAAATCGCTCAATGATGCCATTGAAAAGTAGTCTAGAAAGCCTTTGGTGGTAGCGTAAAGTGCAGGTCGTCCCGGCACTTCTTTGTGGCCTACTACCTTTATCCAGTCTCGTTCTGTGAGTGTCTTTATAATATTGCTACTTACCGCCACACCTCTTACCTGCTCAATTTCTCCACGGGTAATTGGCTGACGATAGGCAATGAGCGCAAGCGTCTCGAGCATTGCTCTGGAGTACTTTGGCGCGTTTTCTTGCCATAATTTACTTAACCACGGGCTCAGTGCATCTAAGGACTGGAAGCGATAGCCGCTTGCTACTTCTACCAGCTGAATGCCTCTAGGTTGATAGTCTAGCTTGAGCTCCTTTATTACCTTACTCAAGGTGCTATCAGCCACGGTAAACTCATTGAGAACCGTTTCTTTTAATTGCTGCTTTGAAATGGGCTTTTCAGCAACAAATATTGCAGCCTCAACCAACTGCTTTAGCTGCGCCGTGTTAATTCTCTTCATGTGAACCTAATTTTACATGAATTTTTGCATAAGGGCCTGCCTGAATGCATAAAATTAGTTGTTCTTTTACTAATTCTAAAATAGCCAAAAAACTAACCACTACGCCAGCTTTCCCTTCATCAACAGTAAATAGCCGTTCAAGCGGCGTATATTGTGAAGTGTTAAGCATGGATAAGATAAGTGACATGCGTTCTCGCGTGCTTAGCGCTTCTCTTTCGATGGTATGGTGTTCAAACGCCTCTGCGCGTTTCATCGCAGCACTAAATGCGAGGACTATTTCGGCTAAAGAAACGTCGGGCTCTATTCGAATAGGCGCGACGCTCTCACTCACCTCTACATGAGCGTTAAAAATATCTCTTTCAAGGCGTGGTTGCGTATCTAGATCTTCTGCTGCCTGCTTTACCAATTCGTATTCTTTCAAACGCCTGATAAGTTCAGCGCGAGGATCGTCTTCTTCCTCATTATCATCACTGCGCTTCGGTAATAAATGACGAGATTTAATCTCAGCCAGTATTGCGGCCATTAACAAATACTCGGCTGCCAACTCCAATTTAAGCGCCATCATGGTATCGACATACTCCATATACTGTTTAGTGACAGTGGCAATGGGCAATGTTGTGATATCAAATTTTTGCTTGCGGATTAAATACAACAGTAAATCTAGCGGGCCTTCAAAGGTTTCAAGAATGACCTCGAGCGCATCAGGAGGAATGAAGAGATCTTCTGGTTTTTTAATGAGCGCTTCACCATTGATAAAAGCGAGCGGTAGCGGTTGCTGAACTGGCGCCGCAAGCCCCTCCTTAATAGGGGGGGCATTATCTCTATTCTCTTCTTTGACAAGTTCTGACACAGTTCCACAACCGATTTCAAACGCTTTCGCAGCGATTATTAATGATTTTAATGATTATGCGCTCGCGCTGCATACTCGTCTTTCTTTTTTCAAAAAGCGTTCAAACAACCGTTATTCAAACGGAGATGGGTCACCGGTGCCATGACGTAAAATAACAGGCGTATCTTCTGATAAATCAATCACGGTTGTGGGATGCTCACCAATGTAACCGCCATGAATGATCAGCCCAACTTGCTTTTCTAAGTTGTCTCGAATGATATCTGGGTCTGATTCAGCCATGGTGTTGCCCGGTAGTATCAAAGAAGTCGACATCAAAGGTTCACCCAGTTCTTCTAATAATGCTAGCGCGATTGCATTGTCTGGCACACGGATCCCGATGGTTTTGCGTTTAGGGTTCTGCAAGCGTTTAGGCACTTCCCGTGTTGCTTTCAATACGAATGTATAGTGCCCCGGTGTATTGTTCTTAATCTGCCTAAACGCAGTGTTATCGACCTTGGCATAAATGGATAGCTCGGACATGTCGCGACACATCAAAGTGAAATTATGGTCTTTATCTATCTGACGAATGCGGCAAAGCTGCTCTAAGGCTTTTTTATCTTCCATTTGACAGCCTATGGCGTAGCCTGAATCCGTCGGGTAAACGACAACCGCACCCTCGCGAATTAACTCGCACGCTTGGCTTATCAGGCGTTTTTGCGGGTTATCTGGGTGTACATAGAAAAATTGACTCATCGTTACTTCCTTTTCTGAAAAACGCTCGTCAGCGCTTCTCGTTGTTGTCTGTCTGGACCGCCTTTCGCTGACATGTGGTTGTTTTATTGGCCCACTGATTTCAACGCACTACCACCATCTAACTATAGATTTGCTCTTCATTCACTTTCAACCCTCCTAAGCTGATGCCAGTCGTGCCATACAGGTGTTAGCTGACTGCTGATCCCAAGGTTTTTACCTAATTCTGTCCAGCGAGACGGAAAATGAAAATCGGAACCCGCAGAAGCCAGTAAATTATGAGTCAGTGTGATCTCGTTGATAAGCTCTTGCTTTGTCTTGTTTATGCCGGGGAAGGCTGTTTCCATGGCATCACCACCAGAATGGGCGAACTGCGCGACCAACCGCCTTAACCATTTAGCCGTCATATCATAATGTGCAGGGTGCGCCAGCACTGCTTGTCCACCGGCGTCGTGGATCCATTCAACGGCACTTTCTATACTTGGCCACTCGGCTTTTACCGCCGCCCGTTTGCCTTTGCCTAAATATTTTTTAAATGCAGCTTGCATGGTGGGCACACCATAATTATTGACTAATACCCGAGCAAAGTGTGCACGGGTAACTTGCCCCACGCCAGCTAGCGCTTTCGCTCGCATCAATACACCTGAAAATCCGCACTTTTCGAGTTTATCAGCAATTTTTTCAGCGCGCGCTTCGCGTATTTCTGCCTGACCATTTAAATGAGATAAAAACCTCGGACATTGCCTGTCTACATTTAAACCTACGATATGAATATCAAAACCATGCCAAGTAGTCGAAATTTCAACACCATCAATAATGGTTAAGGGCCGCTTTTGCTTAGCTTGTGTCGCATGAGCTTCTTCCAAACCAGCAACGGTGTCATGGTCTGTCAGCGCAAGCACGTCCACCTGCATAGTGTGAGCACGAAGAATTAATTCTTCTGGTGTCAGGTGACCGTCTGAATATTTTGTATGGCTATGTAGATCTATTTTCAATGTAATATGCAAATTTTAGGTTGACACGAAAGGCAATTTGTTTTCTTCTATACGCACAAAGTATACGTACTAACGGCTTCAAATCCTATTGAAGTTTGAAAAAACAACGAGTAATTCATGCATTCTTTCTACAATTACACAGCGATGACTGTTGCAGCTTGGTGGTGGCACTCCCTAATATGACGGGCGGTGTGCACAGTAGTGCGTGAATGAAAACACATAAAGGCCCGTTTACACGGGCCTTTTTTTTATCTTTTTGCAATTGGAGAGTAGCAAAAATGAGTTTAGCGGAACTGGGCACGGTCCCAGGTAAGGTAGAGACAATTGAGCAAGTGGGTCATTATGTTGACGATCCTCTTGCCGCGTTTGCCCACCTTTGTGGTAACACGAGTAATGCGCTTCTTTTAGAATCAGCTGAAATCGATTCTAAAGACGATTTGCAAAGCTTACTCATGGTTGATGCAGCCTTACGCATGGAATGCAGAGGCAGCCGTGTGGAAGTAAGCGCGTTAACGAAAAATGGGGCTTCAGTATTGCCTCTATTCGCCACACATGCCCCTGAGGGCCTCAACGTTATTGATAGGACAGACACTTCTATCGTTCTTCTTTGCGATGAAGCAAACAGCGAACTGGACGAGGATAGTCGACTAAAAGCAGCGAGCGTTATGGACGCACTGCGTATCGTTATCAATAAGATCACTCCCATTCGCCAACACCCTCATGCCATTTTTCTTGGCGGTGTTTTCGCCTACGACATGCTAGCGGGCTTTGAAAAATTACCAGATGTTGCTGAAGGTGAAAACGACTGTCCAGACTTTGTCTTCTATTTAGCAGAAACGTTGATTACGGTTGACCATCAAACTCGCGAAACCCATCTTATCGGCAGCGTATTTAGCGGTGAAGATGTAGCACAGCAATATTTTGCCATTGCGCAGCGATTGGAAGCCATTCATCAACTTCTTCACGAGATGCCGGCTACGCCGATTTTGATAGGCAATGAGACCCTATCGTCTTACACGCTAGATGGACAGACACTCGGATTAGAAGCAGCTGTGCAAAATGGACAGACACTCCCTTCATTCGAGGCAAGCGTAGATATCAGTGACGAGCAATTTTGTCATCATGTTCTCGACTTAAAACAACACATTTTAGCCGGCGATATTTTTCAGGTCGTGCCCTCACGCACATTCTCTCTCCCCTGCCCATCGCCACTACTTGCTTACGCTAAGCTAAAAGAGTCCAATCCGAGCCCTTACATGTTCTTCATGAAAGATATCGCTTTTAGTATATTTGGCGCCTCACCCGAGTCGGCACTTAAATACGAAAGAGAGAGCAATCAGGTAGAGATTTATCCCATCGCCGGTACTCGTCCCCGCGGTAAGCGCCCCGATGGTAGTATCGATAGAGACTTAGATAGCCGCATTGAACTTAACCTTCGTGAAGATGTTAAAGAGAAGTCAGAACACATTATGCTGGTAGACTTAGCACGAAATGATGTAGCCAAAGTTAGCCGACCTGGGACCCGCTATGTGAAAGACCTGCTTAAAGTCGACCGTTATTCACACGTGATGCATTTAGTTTCTCGCGTGGTTGGCCAGCTTCGCGACGATTTAGACCCTTTACACGCTTATCAGGCCTGCATGAATATGGGTACATTGGTTGGCGCACCTAAGGTAAGCGCAGCCACACTCATTCGAGAAGTCGAGAAAAAACGCCGCGGGAGTTACGGTGGCGCCGTGGGGTATTTAAACGGCCAAGGCGACATGGATACCTGTATTGTTATTCGCTCTGCTTTTGTTAAAAACGGCACGGCTCACATTCAAGCCGGTGCTGGGGTAGTCTACGACTCTATTCCTCAAGCCGAAGCTGATGAGACGCGAGCCAAAGCACAGGCGGTGATTGGCGCAGTTAAAGCTGCGCTACAGGAAGAGATTGATGCAGCGTTAGGTAAAGGAGGCAACGCATGAACCAACAAGTTACCACTTTATTCTTGCTCGATAACGTAGATTCGTTTACCTATAACCTTGTTGATGAGCTGCGTACGTTAGACTTAGACATTAAAGTCTATCGCAACACCGTGTCGGCTGAACTGCTTTTTAGCAAAATGCAGGAGCAAGCCGCAAAAGGCCCCGTGCTATTAATGCTTTCACCGGGTCCTGGCGCGCCAAGTGAGGCTGGCTGCATGCCGGCTCTACTCAAAAGGGTAAGCGGTGTATTTCCTGTAATTGGGATTTGCTTAGGGCACCAAGCTATTGTGGAACATTACGGCGGCACGGTAGGTAGGGCGAGCCAAGTAATGCACGGTAAATCATCGGCCATCACGCACTCAGAAGAAGATATGTTTGAAGGTCTTCAGCAACCTTTGCATGTTGCCCGCTACCACTCACTGGTCGCCCATGAGCTTCCCGATAGTCTTACCGTTTGTGCATCGACGATAAACGATGACGGTAGCGAAGTGGTAATGGCAGTTTACAATAATGAAGACCGCATGCTTGGCTTCCA
Organism: Alteromonas sp. KUL106; assembly: GCF_009811415.1. Taxonomy (GTDB): domain Bacteria; phylum Pseudomonadota; class Gammaproteobacteria; order Enterobacterales; family Alteromonadaceae; genus Alteromonas. The sequence goes on from NZ_BLIG01000039.1 coordinate 89,268, forward strand.
ATTTCACCCCGAGTCCATTTTAACAGCCCATGGTAGTTTGCTGTTGAAACAAAGTATTGACTATTTAACGTTACAGGGAGCTAACCATGCTTAACGCAGGCCCTCTACTTGAACAAATAATGCTTGGAGAATCGCTGTCGCAGACCGAAGCGTACAGCTTGTTCAACAGCATTATGCACGGCGAGCAAAGTGAAGTGATGATTGCCGCTGTGCTGACGGCGCTTAAGATGAAGAAAGAGTCGCCAGGAGAAATTGCCGGTGCGGCAAGCGCCATGGTGGCCAATGCACTCCCCTTTCCGACTCCATCATATGAGTTTGCTGATATTGTTGGCACCGGCGGTGACGGACATAACACTATCAATATTTCCAGTGCTGCAGGGGTAGTAGCAGCGTCTTGTGGCGTGAAGGTAGCGAAACATGGAAACAGAAGTGTTTCGAGCAAGTCTGGCTCAGCGGATTTGTTTCGACAATTTGGCCTCAATCTGGAAATTAGCCCGGAAACGTCTCGGAAATGTCTAGATGAAGCAAATTTCACATTTCTTTTTGCACCGGTCTATCACTCAGGCATGCGCCACGCAGCCCCCGTGCGCGCTGCGATGAAGACAAGGACTCTATTTAATATTCTAGGACCACTAGCAAACCCTGCGGGTCCAACTCACGGCGTTTTCGGCGTATACTCTCCGGAATTGTTAGAACCCTATGCTAAAACGCTAATGTTACTTGGGCAACATCGCGCGATGATTGTCCATGGTGATGGACTAGATGAATTGGCCCTTCATGGTGAATCCATCATTTACGATCTGGAACATGGCGATATTCGTAAGCTTTCGGTAACTGCACAAGACTTCGGTTTACCCTACTATCCGCTATCGGCAATTGAGGGCGGCGAGCCAGAAGAAAACAAACGGTTTGTTGAGGCCGCGCTTAGAGGTGAAGGTAAAGAAGCCCACCGCGCAGCCATTGCAATGAATTGTGGTGCACTGTTGAAAGTAACAGGCAAAGCCAACACCTTTAAAGAAGGGGCTGAAATGGCAATGAATGCCATGGCAGAAGGGTTACCCATGGAATTGTTGTCAAAGGTCGCGAAAATCACTCAGGAGGTAAGCACGAATGGCTAATGTGCTTGAGAAAATTGTTGCAGACAAACGAGAAGAGGTTGCGGCGCGTAAGCAGGCGCTGCCGCTAGACAGTTTTAAAGATAACTTGACGCCATCAGAAAAAAGTTTGTTTGATGCGCTAAATGAGCCCAATGCTGGCTTTATCTTTGAATGTAAAAAGGCATCACCCTCCAAGGGACTTATCCGAGAGAACTTTGATTTAGACGAGATTCTATCTGCTTACACGCCCTACGCAGCGGGTATCTCGGTCCTGACAGACGAAAAATATTTCCAAGGTAAATTTGAATACCTTGCTTATGTAACAGAACGGGTTTCTCAGCCAGTTCTTAACAAAGATTTCTTCGTCGATACTTATCAAGTGTATTTGGCACGTCATTATAACGCCGACGCTGTTCTTTTAATGCTGAGCGTCTTAAGCGATGATGAATATCGCGAGCTTGCAAGCGTGGCAAATTCACTCTCGTTAGACATTCTTACCGAAGTCAGTAACGAAGAAGAAATGGAGCGAGCCATTGCACTTGAAGCCAATATCATCGGTATTAATAACCGCAATTTACGAGACCTCTCTACTGACTTAGGAACTACAGAACGACTGGTACCTATGCTCGAAAAGGCTTCTCATCATTATGTGGTTATTTCGGAGTCAGGTATTTATACCCATCAAGATGTGCTGCGCTTAGCGCCAGTATCACAAGGTTTCCTGGTAGGTAGCGCCTTGATGGCTGAAGATGACTTGTCACGCGCGGTAAAAACGTTAGTGAATGGTGCAGTTAAAGTTTGTGGGCTGACCAGCGCCGAACAAGCACAAATGGCATTTGATAAAGGCGCCAGCTTTGGTGGGCTTATTTTCGCAGAAAAATCTCCGCGTTACGTGAGTGAAGCACAGGCATTGACCATAACGCAAAGCGTGAACGGTGCGTTTGTGGGAGTATTCGTCAATCACAACATTGATGAAGTAGCATCGCTTGCGGCCTCGCTAAACCTTTTTGCGGTGCAACTTCACGGAAACGAAGATGACGCCTATATTGCAGCGCTTGCCGCCAAGCTTCCAGATAATTGTGAAATTTGGAAGGCCGAAGGCGTAAAAGCAACCTCTACTGACGCACTACCAGAAACAGTGGACAGACACTTAAACAATAGCTTTATCAGCCGCGTTCTTTTGGATTGCCAAGTCGGCGATGCAAAAGGCGGTACAGGTGAATCTTTCAACTGGCAACTGATCAGAGACACTCAAACAAAAAATAAGTTAGTGCTTGCTGGCGGTATCAGCGCCGACAACGTTGCAAGCGCTATCGCAACAGGCTGTGGTGCGATTGACGTAAATTCAGGTGTTGAAATCGCGCCAGGCACAAAAAGCGAGAGCAAACTCGACGCGCTCTTTGCTATTTGCCGCCGCTACTAATTAAAAATACAGGACAACGTAATGAACCAGTTAGATACAAAATTTGGCGAATTTGGTGGCATGTACGTGCCCGAATTGCTTATTCCAGCGTTGGATCAGTTGGAAAAAGCGTTCTTAGATGCCAAAGACGATCCAAGCTTTAACCAAGAATTTTTATCACTGCTAAAAGATTATGCGGGTCGCCCAACGTCTATGACGTTGACCCGTAATCTGGTTAGCAACCCAAAAGTAAAGCTTTACCTCAAGCGCGAAGACTTACTTCACGGTGGTGCGCACAAAACTAACCAAGTACTTGGTCAGGCACTGTTGACCAAACGCATGGGTAAAAAAGAAGTGATTGCAGAAACCGGTGCGGGCCAGCACGGCGTTGCTACCGCGTTAGCCTGTGCATTACTTGGTCTAAAAGCGCGTATTTACATGGGAGCAAAGGACGTCGAACGTCAGGCGCCAAACGTATTTCGCATGAAGTTAATGGGAGCAGAAGTTATTCCTGTTAATGCAGGTTCAGGCACACTTAAAGATGCGGTGAACGAAGCTATGCGTGACTGGTCTGCTAACTACGACACTGCACATTATCTTCTCGGTACAGCTGCGGGACCTCATCCATTCCCGACTATCGTTCGTGAATATCACCGTATGATCGGTGAAGAAACTCGCGCACAGATTATGGAAAAAGAAGGCCGTTTGCCAGACGCCGTGGTGGCTTGTGTAGGGGGTGGCTCAAATGCAATTGGTATGTTTGCAGACTTTATTGATGAACCTTCTGTGCGCCTAGTGGGCGTAGAGCCTGCGGGCAAAGGCGTTCACACTAAAGAGCACGGCGCTACAATTGTTACAGGCACGAAAGGGATCCTTCACGGCGCTTACACCTTTATAATGCAAAACAAAGAAGGTCAAATTGAAGAGAGCTACTCAGTATCAGCGGGCCTTGATTACCCTGCTGTTGGCCCTCAACATGCTTATTTGCACGACATTGGCCGAGCGGAATATGTGGCTGCAACTGATGAAGAAGCGTTAAATGCGTTTCAGCTTCTGGCGAGAAAAGAGGGTATTATTCCGGCACTTGAATCATCACATGCACTTGCTCACGCGCTAAACATGGCCGACGAGGCAGAAGAAGAGACGATTATCGTAGTGAACTTGTCAGGCCGTGGCGATAAAGACCTAGCGCACGTCATCAACATTTTAGGGGACGATTTATAATGGATAGATATGCACAAATGTTTGCAGGCCTTGATGACAAGAACCAAGGCGCATTCGTACCTTTTGTTATGGTGGGTGACCCTGATTTAGCACAATCTGAAGCTATTATTTGCCAGCTTGTTGAAAGCGGCGCTGATGCACTGGAGCTCGGAATTCCGTATTCAGACCCAATTGCTGATGGGCCGACTATCCAAGCTTCAGCGATCCGTGCGTTAAAAAACAAAGTGACGGTTGCAGATTGCTTGAATGTGATTTCACGGGTTCGCGCAAAGTACCCTGACGTTCCTATTGGTTTGTTGCTCTACAGCAACTTAGTGATGGCCCAAGGTATTGAGAACTTTTACAGCAAAGCGCAAGCAGCGGGCGTCGACTCTATTTTGGTGGCAGACGTTCCAATTCGCGAAGCTGCGCCTTTTCAGAAAGCAGCCGATGCGACAGGCATCTCTCAAATACTGATTGCACCGCCAAATGCCACCGATGAAACCATGGAAAAAATTGGTGAATACAGCAAAGGTTATACTTATTTGCTTGGTCGCGCTGGCGTTACGGGTGCCGAAACCGCCGCAAATATACCTGCGTCTGAGCTTATTGAACGTTTGAACAAGCATAAAGCAGCACCTGCACTGTTAGGTTTTGGTATTTCAACACCTGAACAAGTCAAATCAGCTATCGATGCCGGTGCGGCTGGCGCGATTTCAGGTTCAGCAACAGTCAATATTATCGCGGCAAATTTATCGGACAGTCACAAAATGCTAAGCGAGCTCGGCAGCTTCGTAGAAAGCATGAAAGCAGCAACGGCAAAAGGATAAGCGCATGCTATATATGATTTGTGCTACTGATATCGCGGACAGTTTAGAAAAACGCCTTGCGGCACGCCCCGCTCACCTTGAGCGTTTAAATGTATTAAAAGAAGCGGGCCGTTTAGTGATGGCTGGTCCCTTCCCTGCTGTGGACAGCCCTGATCCAGGCCCGGCGGGCTTCACCGGTTCGCTAGTGGTAGCAGAATTTGAGTCGCTAGAAGCAGCCCAGGCATGGGCTGACGCCGACCCGTATATCGAAGCTGGCGTCTATGAAAGCGTTATAGTTAAGCCTTATAAAAAGGTTCTGCCTTAGCTCTTTAAACTATCGGTTACATGTTTACTGGTAGCCCTTGTCAAAAGCCCCCTAAAACCGTGTAACAACGGGTTTAGGGGGCTTTTTTGTTTGTGATGATTTCTTGTGGACAGACACTTATTTGCTCCCTTGGACGCTTATTGTGGACAGACATTTAATTTTTCACCTGAATACAGACAATCACTCATCACTAGCGCGGGGCACAAAATACAAATTTAAGCGACGCTTATTCATTAATACCGGCCACAAAGGGCGTGTACAAGGCGACAAGTTTGTGCAATAAGGTTATGGACAGCCACACAGAAATTGCCGGCAATAGCTATCTTGTATCCTTAGTAGAAAAGCTACTGCGTTTTTCTGCGGATCTTTTATGCCTTCATTATCAGTTTGAAACCTAACCTTACTTTTACAGATCTATCTTTTCGTGCTCACCCATCTCTTCTGGTTTTACCGTTTTACCAGTTAGCATTTTAAACATGCCCTTTAGTGAAGGGTCTGCATTCCACACTTCTGCATCTATCAGTTCAAAGCGAAGCATCAATAAAGAAGGATCATCTCTACCTTTCTCGAACCATGCTTCCACTGGGTTAGACCAATATTTATCAATCACCTCTTTGCGTGATTCAACGGTGAGGTTGCCTCGGATACAAGCAAATACGTCGTGACCTTTAGATGCAAAATGAACCATGGCTTTTCCACCTTTAGCAATACGGTTGTCTCGACTGGTGTAGAACCAAAACTCACCATCGGCGTCTTTATCCAATTGGGCATACATAGGCTCGGCATGCATATCCTCGCTTATCAGACTTACCATGACTTTTGGGCTATCTGACATTGCTTTCCACATTGTTTTCTTAATATCACTAGACATAGTTTCTCCTTGTTGAAAGCAAGTGTCTGTCCAAAATTACTCTTGAACTAGGCAGTCGGACTGAGCGTATTACTTTCAAATTTATGATTCACGTACAGCCTTTTGAACGCACATGGCATGCCAAAGAATTCGCCTTATCCCAGATTCGCTAGTCAATGAATTATTAAGAAATGTGTGCCTCTTTCTTCAACGCGAGGTAAGCACAGGTTTGGACAGTCACTCAATTCCCTACCTCACCTTCACATATCTAACAGTTAACCCCTAGACAGCCGCTCGACAGTGCCACAAACGGGGTTTTACTTGGTTTGAAATAAGTTCAGTGGACAGACACTTTTTCAAAATACGGGTAAAGATTACTCACTTCTTAGTCATGTCGAGTCAATTCAAATGTTCTAGTTGATTTGAAGCCTGCAAAAGATGCTGTGGACAGAGATTCTATACTCACGCCTGCGGTTTAAAAACGTTTGAGTGTCTGTCCTTATCTGTACTTATCTTTACTTATCTGTACTTTCCATGCCCGAATGTCATTGCACTCTTTGAGCTAAAACCTCCTCTCACTAATTTCACAAGTCTGTGTCTGTCCACAGTATATTTCTTTTTGTAAACGTCATTTACTTAAGACTTATATACAGCTTTTACTCTGCGAGGTAGACTAAACCTAGTTCAGAATGGGTTCAGTTAATCAAGTTATACTTATCTGTAATTTGACCTGAGTGGGATAATAATTGTGAGGTTGTATGACATTATCGCTTCGTGTTGCAGTAGTTTGTTTAGTGTTAGCGCTGTCTAACACAGCGTCAGCTTTGGCGTTTCAAGACTCTGGTAGCGATATCTCAAAAAGCGAAGCTGCAGAGCGCGCCCGTGTAGCAGTAGATGGCCGCGTTTTGAAAGTTGAGCAAACCTCTAAAAACTACCGTGTAAAAGTGCTCAAGAAGTCAGGGCGAGTAGTATCGGTAGACGTAGACAAACGCTCAGGCAAGGTAAAAACAAGTAAAGATAAGGATTAACATGCGTATCCTCGTAGCAGAAGACGATAGCAGATTATTAACTCAACTTGATGCGCTCCTTCAGCGGAATGGCTATAGCGTAGACCTCGCAGACAATGGCGAACACGCCCTTTTTCTAATCAAAGAATATAGTTACGACCTGGCTATAATCGATATTGGGATGCCCAAGCTTGACGGCTTTGATGTTATAAGAAAAGCCCGACATGCTGATATTGCGTGCCCCATACTTATTCTTACAGCCAGAGATCGATGGCAAGAAAAGGTAGAAGGCCTCGATGCAGGTGCTGACGACTACCTTACCAAACCTTTTCATAATGAAGAGCTACTTGCTCGGACCAAAGCATTAATCAGACGGGCTTCAGGGCAGGCAAATCCCACCATTCAGTTTGGCCCTATCACGCTGGATACAGTAACTGAAGAATTATCTCTAAATGGACAGGCTTTGGATTTAACGGCTTACGAGTATAAAGTCATGGAGTATCTGATGCTGAACCCGCAAAAGGTTATCTCTAAAACGGAGCTAACCGAGCATATTTACGACCAAGATTTCGATTTAGATAGCAATGTTATTGAAGTTTTCGTGGGAAGGCTGCGTAAAAAACTTGATCCAACTGGTGAATTAAAGCCAATCGAAACCCTTAGAGGCAGAGGCTACAGGATAAATAGAAGTTTATGAGGCAGTTGTCGCTTCGTCTTCGGAGTATCTTTTTAGCGATTGTTCTTTTAGCGTTTTTTGCGCCCTTTACCGTAGTCATTTTGGATGAGGCTTACACTGATAGTTTAACGCAAGCCAAAATGAGTGAGCTTCGGTTGATGAACTTAGGTCTTTTGTCTGCTTTTGAACTCGATGGCGATGTGCCCTACATGCCTGAGGTATTATACGAAGAGCAGTTGAACCTTCCTGGCTCAGGCTATCTCGGTATAATCGTTTTTAGAGGCGAAGTTATTTGGCAATCAGCTTCTGCTATTGAATACACGTTTTCACCACCTGAAATAAACGTTGCTGTTGGGAATGAATTGTTTTTGGATTCCTATACACCTACGTTTGAAGAAAATTCTCAGTTTTTTGTTTATGCCTTTACTGCAGAATTTGCTTCAAGTAGAGACTTCGAACCCGTTCGGTTTTATATATTTAACAACAAAGCACTTTTTGAAGCTGAGCGAAACACGTTCTTAGACACAACTTGGCAATGGATTTTCACTCTCTGCACAGTACTTCTTATCTTTATTGTCATTGGGATCAGCTTAGTTCTTCTTCCTGTTAGAAAATTAATTGAAGAGATTTCACAAACTTCAAGCGGACATAAACGACAGTTGGAGTTTCGCTATCCTGTTGAGTTTGACTCTCTAAAACAGTCTATTAATGGGTTACTTCAAACCGAGGCTGCTCAGAGAGCGAGATATAAAAACAGCCTAGGAGACTTAGCACATAGTTTGAAAACGCCTCTAGCTGTGGCATCAGGGGCTAGCAATTTGCCCGTCGAAGTACACGAAGCACTGCAGCAGATAGACAAAATCATTAAACGACAGCTAAAAAGAGCGAGTGCAGGCAAATCTGGTTGGCAACAAGCTATCAATGTTTCACCTATTTTAAACAAACTTGCCGATGCGATGGACAAAGTTTATCAGGATAAAACGCTAACTATTGAATTGGATATTGAAGAGCATCTCCAGTTTAAAGGAGACGAGACTGACTTCATGGAGCTTTGCGGCAACCTTCTAGATAACGCATGCAAAGCGGCAAACAATAGCGTAATTGTAGCAATAGAGAAAAGCGCCGGGTGGCTTACAATAAAAGTTGAAGACGACGGTCCAGGTATCCCCGACGACAAAAAGGTACTTTTATTGGAACGAGGAACCCGCCTCGATACCTACACCGAAGGTCATGGAATAGGTATGGCGCTAGCTGCTGACTTAGTTTCTATCTATGAAGGTAGAATGCTGATTGAGGATAGTTCGCTCGGTGGCGCGCGCATCGTTATTCAATTTCCCAATCACGATTAGTCTTTTTATGCAGTAACGTGTGTTGAGAAATTACTTATCGAGGCCGTTATTTTCAGTATTGGACAGTGAGACAGTGGACACACACTCAAAAATTCGAAAGCTGTTTGAAACTGGATGCAAAATCGTAAAATCGGACAGTCACTTGTTATTCTGGTAGTCGACTCTCCGCTTTATGAAAATCGCTACAAACTCATAAGTGTCTGTTCCTTTTATCGCTTACTGTTCTTAGTTATGTAAACACCGGATTCAAATCGGACAGACACTTCATTTACTTGCACTCCTCGTTCCCTTAACAATAAAACAAACAAGTGTCTGTCCCTTTTAACTCATTCTGAAATTAAGAGGCAGACTTTTCACCTTCACTCGATAACAACACAGCAAGCCACTTACTTTCTTCGCGGGACTCAAGAGCTATCTTTACTACCATGGTTAACGGTACTGAAAGCAGCATTCCAACTGTACCTAGCAACCAACCCCAAAATATTAAAGAAAGAAATACCACGAGTGTAGACAGTCCCATGCCCTTACCCATTAATTTAGGCTCCACCATATTACCCATGATGGTATTAACAAGCACAAAGCCAAGTGCAGCAAAACCTGCTGAAGCTGGACCAAGCTGCACAAACGCAATCAATACTGCTGGCACTGCAGCAATAATAGAGCCTATGTTTGGAATGAAGTTGAGCATGAACGCCAAAACTGCCCAAAGCATGAAATGGTCTACGCCCATGACATACAACCAAACTCCAATGATTAGGCCTGTCCCTAGACTGACTACCGTTTTTATCGCTAAGTAACTGTTTACAGAGCGAATAAACCTGTCGATATGCTTAAGTTTCATGCCAGGGTCTGCAAGCGCAATATGCAATCGGCGAGGAATACTGTCTGCCTCAAAAAGCATGAAAATAACAGTAAGAAGAATAAGGAAGAGGTTTGAGAGCACGCCGCCCATTCCGCTAATAAAATTCGTTGCCACCGACATCGCCGTTGCTGGGTCAAGGTGTGATGCAATTAACTCTCTATTGATGTGAATGTTTAATTCAGCCAATTTCGACACAACCCAAGCAAACTCTGTATCAAGCTTACTTCTATATTCTGGCAAGTTTTCTCTAAACTCGGTCATTGACTGACCAACTAATCCAGCTAAAAGAAAACCAAAAACGACGATAAGTAGTATAACAAAGGTGATAGAAAGCCATTTAGGCACGCCAAATTTCGAGGTCCAGCGTATGATTGGACTACACGCGATCGCTATAAAAATAGAAAGAAAAAACGGGACCATGATCGTACTGGCGGCTTTGACACCGGCCATTACAACCACAAGACATGCTAATACGATAAGAATTTTTGCTGTTGGCGAGCGTAGTTCCATTGACATTTTGTGCTACATTCCTGACTGAAACGACAACACTTTACAACGACTTATAAACAACTACAAACAAGAGAATTCAATGAACTTTAATCTTGCCACTATTAAAATTAAAAACTTAAGACTACGCACATACATTGGCATCAATGAAGATGAAATAAAAAACAAGCAGGACGTTGTTGTTAATGTAAAAATCGATTATGACGCTGAAAAAGCGACAAACACCGACGATATGAGTGACGCGCTAAATTATAAAACGATTACAAAGGCGATCATTAAACTCGTCGAAGACAATCGCTTTTCCCTCTTAGAAAAGCTTACCGCCGATGTACTAAGTATTGCCGCAGAACATTCTTCGGTGCGCTACGCTGAGGTAGAGGTCGATAAGCCACATGCCCTTAGATTTTCTGATTCCGTATCCCTAACATTATCTTGCAATAAGTCTGAATAGATCCACAACCCTAGGAGCTAATTGTGAACATTCTTTTGACCGGTGGAACAGGGCTTATTGGAAGTGAATTTATTAAGAGATATTCAAATAAACATCGCTTCACCGTTGTCTCTCGTGACGTGGGTAGAGCAAAAAGCAAATTAGGGACTCGCGTAGAGGTTGTTGAGAACGTTTCTTCGATAAAAAATTTCGAGAGTTTCGATGCTGTCATAAATTTAGCCGGTGAGCCTATCGCCGATAAGCGATGGACAGACACTCAAAAGAAAATCATTTGCGATAGCCGCTGGGATATCACTTCTGACTTAGTCGCAAAAATAAACAGCAGCGAGACGCCTCCTTCTGTTTTTTTATCAGGATCTGCTATCGGTTATTATGGCAGTCAAGGAGACTTGATTGTAACTGAAGAAACATCACCTCACAGCGAGTTCACCCATGAGCTATGTGCAAAATGGGAAGCTATTGCTAACAGCGTAGACCAAACAAAAACTCGTGTGGTAACGCTTCGTACAGGTGTGGTACTTACGGAAAAAGGCGGTGCACTTGGGAGAATGGCACTACCGTTCAAATTAGGTGCTGGAGGTACACTCGGGAGTGGAAATCAGTATCTGGCATGGATCCATTTACGTGACATGGTGCGTGCTATTGCGTTTTTGCTCGACAATAGTGATTGCTCCGGCGCGTTCAACTTAACTGCTCCGGAACCCGTCACAAATAAGACGTTCTCCAAAGCTCTTGCAAAATCACTTAACAGGCCATGCCTTTTCAATGTACCTAGCTTTGTTATGAAAGTCGCGATGGGAGAATCATCAAAAATGATACTGGAAGGACAACGAGTCATTCCTCAAAAACTCACCGCTGCTGGGTTTAAGTTTGATTTCCCTTCTATCGATGAGGCACTTGGCGAAATATATAACGCTTAATTCAGTCGCCAAACTTCTTCTTGCGTAATGTGGACAGGCACTTAATTTAAAAAGAAAGTGACTGTCCACATTTATTGCTCAGCGTTTTAACGATTAACTTTGCCCAGACACTAGCCTAACAAACTTCTATTTTTGTCGAAGAAGCGTTCCGCTCAAGTTTTTAGTAAAAACCACAGTTTCATAAAAAGCGAATCTGCCTGTGGACAGACACTCAACGCAATCGAGTGTCTGTCCATTCTATGCAGTCCGTGCATTTTGCAAAAGCACAAAAACACCTAAACCATATTCCGCAACATCTGGCTGGTATTAAGTGTAAGTAAACGCCAACACCCAAACGCACCCAATATGCCAACTACGATGGCGCCAACGCTTGGTGCTATGGCCCAGTATTCTGGGTGTAAACTAGCTTCCATTTGGAACACTGAGGTTTGAAGTAAATAAAGGCTTAACTCATTGGCCATTGCTGCCATAAACCCAGCGACCACACCAATAATGACAAACTCAAAAATAACACTCTTTCTTATCAACGCCCCCTTGGCACCAAGCGTACGAAGTATGGCTATTTCCTGTCGGCGTTCATCCATACTCGCCTGTACCTGAGCAATCAATACCAGGCTGCCCGCTAACAATACTAGGACCAAAATAAACTCAACGGCTACAGACACTTGGTCAACAATCTCTCGCAACTGATTAATTCGAGCATCAACGTCAAACATAGTTATCGAGGCAAACGGCTTGAGGAGGTTAGTTAACTCTGCTTTTCTCTCGGTAGGCAGATAGAAACTAGTAATGTACGTTGGACTAAATGCGGCCATCGCCTCAGGGTGAATAACGAAAAAGAAATTAGGCTGCATGGTCTGCCAATTAACCGTGCGAATGCTTGTCACTTTCGTTTCGACAATCTCGCTACCCACATTAAAAGTAAGCCGATCGCCCATCTTAATGTTCAACCGTTCTGCGACCCCTTCTTCAACGGAAACCGGGAACCATCCTTCCTTGTATTGCTTATCCTCACCACCGTGCCAGTTCCCGTCAATAACCTCGTTTTCTTTTTGAAGCGTGTTGCTCCAAGTTAGGTTTGCTTCTCTACCTAGGCCTCTTCGGCCTTCTCGATTCGGCTCATCTTCTTTAGACACCTCGGTGTTTACCCCTTCACCATTTACCGAAACAAATCGGCCTCGGATGACGGGATAAAACTCTTCGATATCGACATCGTTGTTAGCGAAGTGTCTGTCCAACTCTGGTTGGATGTCCGGTGTAATGTTTATCAAGAAATAATTCGGTGTTCCTTCGGGTAACTGCGAGCGCCATTGCGAAACCATGTCGTTGCGCATTACCAGCACCACTAAGAGCAACATTATAGTGACGGAAAAGCTAATAAGCTGTACGCTGTTGTCCATTGCGCGTCGCTTGATACGTGCCCATGCCAACTGCCACGCCCCCATTCTTCCACTACCCAGCTTGCGACCTACCGCAATTAAAATGTACGTAGCGCCAAGCAATCCAAGTACCAGTGCAGCGCCAGACACAAATAGAATTGCGCTAATTTTCAAATCACGGCTATACATCCACATCAGTAAAAATATCGCGCCTCCAGAAGCCACGAACTGGATGCTTCTTGAGCGTAGATTCGCCGAGATATCCTTTCTCAATACGCGAAGCGGGGGGACTGAAAACAGCTGTAAGAGTGGGTACAAGGAAAAGAGCAAAGCGCAGGTAGCGCCTGTAGCTACGGCGATTAAAAGCGGGCGCCAATGCCATACGTCGAGGGACACATCCACTCTATCCGCTACAAGTGAAACCACCACTTGCTGGCCGATAAAACCAATAACAAGGCCGATAAAAATGCCCAGCCCAGTGATGAATAAAATTTGGAACAAATAGACTTTTCGGATAGTGCTGCTGGTTGCACCCAAGGTTTTCATTATTGCGACCGGGTCAAAGTGTCGCTGAGCATAACGCTGAGCAGCAACGGCAATGGAGACTGCTGCTAATACTATTGCTAACAAGCTTGCCAACAGAAAATAGCGCTCAGCACTGGCGACAGAACGCCCTATCGCTGACTCGTCATCTTCGACTGTCCGCCATGAATGTAGGTCATCGTTTAATTTAGGCAATAACCAAGTATTAAAACTTTTTATGTCACCCGCATCTCCAGCAAAAAAGCCAACATAACGAGCGCGACTTCCTGGCCCGGTTATCGCAGTTTGCTCCAAGTCATCTAGGTTAATGAGCGCAATGGGGTCGGTATTAAACACACTAAAGCCAGCATCTGGAATATCCACCAGCACATGTGTGACGATAAACGTGCCATCGCCAATTTCAATACTATCGCCAATAGAAAGCCCTAGACTCTGGAAGAGCCGAGACTGTACCCAGGCCTCGCCAGATTGTGGTAATTCCGCGGTAGTACGTTTTTCCCCAAACGGCTGGTCAGTAATACTGACTGTGCCTTTCAGCGGATAGGCGTTATTCACAGCGCGTAAATCGACAAGCGACATCTCGTCGCCTTTAAACACCATCGAGCGTGTTGCCACCTGCTTTGCCGTCGCAAGGCCCTCTTCTTGAGCTTTGGCTAACCATTCCTCGTTGATAGGGTCATCTGAACGAAGTTGCGCATCTGCTGCAATGAATGCCGCAGAGCGAGACTTTAGTGCGCCCTGTAAACGCTCACTAAAGAGTGACAACGACAATACGGCTGCCACAGACAGCACAATAGCCAGCAATATGATAGTAAGTTCACCACGCCTAGCCTCATGCTTGAAAAGCCGCCAAGCTAAATTAAAAGACGTAGACATCTAGACCGCCTCTTGCTTTTTTAGTGTGCTCGCACCGGTTGTTTCAGTGAGTTCTCCCGCATTCATGGTAAGTTGCCTGTCACAATGTTCCGCAAGCTCGTTATCATGGGTTACAAGAACGAGAGTCGTCCCTTTTTCTTTATTCATTTTAAACAGTAGTGCTTCTATTTTTTCACTGTTCTTTGAGTCCAAATTGCCGGTAGGCTCATCGGCAAAAAGTATCTTGGGAGAGGTGATAAATGCTCTAGCAATGGCGACACGCTGTTGCTCCCCTCCAGATAGCTGATTGGGAAAGTGGTGCGCGCGATGCTTCAAACCAACTTGCGCTAGAATATCCAAAGCGAGTGCTTTTGGGTTATCAAGCCCAGCAATTTCCGCCGGTAGCATCACGTTTTCTAAGGCTGTTAAGCTTTGAACTAACATAAAGCTTTGGAAAATAAAGCCCACTTTATTGCCTCTTAAAATCGCGCGCTCTTCTTCATTCATGCTATGAAGTGCTTCGCCATCTAAGAAAATTTCCCCTTCTGTAACTTGGTCGAGCCCTGCCAACAACCCCAAAAGGGTTGACTTACCCGAGCCTGACGCACCAATAACGGCAACGGACTCACCAGACTTGACTTCAAAAGAAATAGGACGAAGGATCTGCAGTGAACCTTCACTCGTATCCACTACTTTGGTTACAGCATTTGCTTTTATCATAAGAGGTCATCAATTCGTGTTTGTTAAATTTCGTTATTTGTTCGCTTTTTTACTTATTCTTTTAATACCGTTTCAAGCGCTATCAGATCAAGCCGAGCAGAGCGACGCAAGCGAAAATGCGGTTTTACTTATCTTAGGTGACAGTTTATCCGCGGCTTATGGATTACAGCAACATGAGGGTTGGGTCAGTTTGTTACAAAAGATGTGGCAAGACGACAATATTCCGATTGATATTGTAAATGCTGCGGTAAGCGGAGAGACCACTGACGGTGGTTTAGCGCGATTTCCCCGTTTATTAGAGCAACACAACCCCACCCATGTATTGATTGAACTGGGCGGTAACGACGGCCTTCAGGGCCACAATATCGGCAAGATTAGAGATAATTTAGATTCGCTGGTAAGTGTTGCAAAGGAAAATAATGCCGTGGTGTTTCTGCAAGAGATGCAAATTCCTTCTAATTACGGCAAACGCTACACGCAGATGTTTACGCAAAACTTTTCTAAAGTAGCGGAAGCTAAGGATGTTCAAAAAATCCCTTTCTTTCTTGAAGAAATAGCGCTTAACAAAGAATTAATGCAGAACGATGGTATTCACCCAAATGCAGATGCACAGCCGTTGATCGCTAACTTTATGGACAGACACTTGAGAAGTTTAATTATTGATGCTCAATAATTGTGCTAAGCTTTTGGGTAGAAAATTTAAATACGAGGGTTCTTTATGGACGTTTCTTCAGTTAATTCGTCGCCAGTTTCCACTGTTTTAGAGTCGCCACAACGACCGACTCAACAGGTTGAGCCACGTAACGTGCAAGAAAGTCGCGATACTCAGCCTCAAAGCACACAACAGACCTCAAGCACTAACGATGGGCGTGTGGGCTCTCGAGTTGATGTGTTTGTATAATTTCCTCTTTGAAGAAAATTGTTTGGGACAGACACACGTTTCTAGTTTGGCTAATGCCAGGGCAGTCTCAGCTGTATGCGCATAATAAAGGTTTAAGAATGGACAGACACTTGCTCAACTTGGGTGTCTGTCCACAGCTTCCACGCTTTCAAGTTCTATTTAAAGGGCTTTCATTCATGCGCATTGAATAACCCATGATACAAGCGTTCATTGAAAGTAACCTCCTCCAAAACTGTCCCAAAGACCACTTAAAATTGACGCCGTAAATCTCATAATGTTAGTAAATAACTATGGGATACGGATATGCCTTTACCTCGTTACAAACAAATAAACACCGACGTTACGCCTTTTTATCACTGCATTTCTCGCTGCGTACGGCAGTCTTACCTTTGTGGTCGCGATGCCCGCACCGGCATAGATTACGAACATAGAAGAAAATGGATTCAAGACAGGCTCCATAAGCTATCGCAGGCTTTTGCCATCGACTTATGCGCATACGCTGTTATGCACAATCACATTCATGTAGTACTTCATATAGCAAAGGGCCGAGCTGAAGGCTGGACGATGGACGAAGTCTTGCTTCGATGGAGAATGTTTTACAAATGCCCACCCGTAGTGCAGCGATATTTAGAAAATGTTGACTCAGTAACGTACGATGAGCTTGCAGAATTAAAGTCATTATCTGTTATATATCGTGAGCGGCTTCAAAGCATCAGCTGGTTTATGCGTATGCTCAATGAATATATTGCTAGAAGAGCTAACAAAGAAGATGAATGTAAGGGCTATTTCTGGGAAAGAAGGTTTAGGTCACAAGCTATACTTGATGAGAAAGCACTGGCCAGTGTGATGGCTTATGTCGATTTAAACCCCATACGAGCAAAAATAGCGACGACGTTAGGCAACTCTCACCATACCAGCATCCAATATCGATTGAATGCTAAACGCTCAAATAAAACGCCCAAGTTTTTGATGCCCTTTAACGATAATAACCACCATAGTAAAGTGCCCTTGCCCTTCGCATTTACCGATTATTTGCAGCTTATCACTGATACGATGAATGCGGAGAGTAACAACGATACATATAAAGTCACAAAGCTTCCTAGTCGCTTGCTCGGTAAGCTTGGCATGACAAAAGAGAACTGGCAGCTAGTAACCAGTAATTTTGAAACACTTTTCACAGGGCCAGTCGGTTGCCCCGAAATGATGGAGGATTTTGCTAGATGCTGTCAAAGAGCATGTCGCCCCAACGTGGCAAATGCTCAAAAGTATCTGTCATAAAATTGAGCGCCATTGCAAAAATGCTTGGCTAGATTTCGGCTTGGCGTGCGAGTACGTCAACAATGTCTTGAGATTTTGTTAGGCGCCTTATGTCGTTGAATAGAACTTCAGCTTCAGGGTATTGTCTTTTCAGATACCCGCACCATTGCTTAATTCGGTTGGGGTAATATTTACCCTTGTCACCAAAAATTTCGTAGCCAGAGTATTGTATCAACAACGCAGCCAGTTCAGACCATGGCATGGGTGCTACGCCCTCTTTAATACTCAGCGCCAAATTAGGCATTGCCAATGCACCCCGTCCTATCATTAAGTTGGTACACTGTGATTGGCTCTGGCAACGTTTGGCGTCTTCAGCTGTCCAAATTTCACCATTTGCGACCAGTGGAATATTGGTGTGCTGCTTAATCTTTGCTATCCAGTCCCAATAGGCCGGTGGCTTATAGCCTTCTGTTTTGGTTCTTGCATGAACAACGAGCTCGGAGGCGCCTGCTTCAGTGATAGCTAAAGCATTGTCGATAGCCAAAGATTTATCTTCAAAACCTAATCTGATTTTGGCTGAAACTGGGATTTCTTTAGGAACTGCGTCTCTAACAGCTTTCACAATGTCGTATAGGGTTTGAGTCTCTTTCAACAACACCGCCCCGCCCTTACTTTTATTAACTGTTTTAGCTGGGCAACCAAAGTTTAAATCAACACCTGGAGAGCCCAACTCTATTGCAGTTTCTGCGTTCTCCGCAAGCCATTGAGGATGCTGCCCTAGTAATTGCACTCGAACTGGTACACCTGACGGAGTTTTGCCGCCGTTGTGAAGCTCAGGACAAAGTCTATAAAACGTTTTCTTAGGTAACTTTTGATCGACAACCCTTACAAATTCAGTAACGCACTGATCGAAACCACCCACGCGAGTGAGCATATCCCTCATTAGGTGATCGACAACACCCTCCATAGGGGCAAGCATTACTTTCATTTTGTACTTCTCAGAGTGGTAAACAGAAAATTGGCGCGGGAGTTTAGCAAAAAGCGTTAATATCAGCCAGGTTTTGGTGTTCAGTTTTTCAACTTCTGTGACTGTCCGTTCTGTACCTTTAATATTTTTTGGAGAATTTGACTGACCATCAGTTATGGCTATTTGCTCTAAACGTAATAAATAGTGCGAGCAAGGCTAGGTGTCTGTCCAACATTTCGCTTGTCTTGATTTCTGTGAGAATCTAGTTGGCATCTGATCTTATACTAGTGGGAAAGTTTGTGTGTCTGTCCATTTTTGAATATGTGCCGTGTTAAGCGGCTGCAAGAAACAGCTTCAAGTCAGTGACAAGTCCGAAACATCTTTTTCTAAACTCTCAAGACGAGTGAAAACAGCCTGCTTTTGACTATCCGTGTATGTCCGCCAATTAGTGATTTCCTCAATCGTGCGCTTGCATCCAACGCAAATGTCATCTTCAGTTAATTGGCACAAGGCTATGCACGGAGATACTAATTTCATAAGGCTTCAGTTTTATCTACATTATCTTTTTCAATCAATTGGCGCGAAGCGGCAATTGCCGCCATTGTATTTTCTGATAATTCTTTGTTGGACCACAAGCAGACGTGGCAACCAAACCGTGACTCTAGATATGAGGAAAACTCAGTGTCTGTCCTGCATTCATATCTCACTAAATTTTGTTTTTTGCCGTCGTAAATAACCGCAGAATAAGTAAACACAGAGAGCCTCCTTGAAAAGAGGCTCAAATATACATCTAGACGTCTAAACGTTCAAGCGTCTATTTCACATAATCAAGTGCGGCGCAAATTGCGGCTACCTGAGCATCGTTACAGTTTTCGGGAGTCGCGTTATCGCTATCAGGATAAACTTCTGTCGTTGTAACGTACTCTGCATCTGTCATGCCTCCACAAAGATACAAAGCCTTTTTGTCGTAACAAATCACACCTTCACTTACTACGTCCGAACCTATAATTTTCCCACTTTCATCTGGTGGGGCAATGTGCGTTACTTTTTTAACAGCATCAATAACTGCTTTTTGAAAATCTATTTGAGGGCTCGGAGTGTTAGCTACCGTATAGAAACCGTCAGGAATGTTCCAATTGTCATGAGTAACGCCATCCCGCGCAGCTAGCGCAGGCCTAAACTCACTATTGTCGGTATCCGTCGTTTCATGTAAATCAATATGGAGCGTTAGAGGTAACGCTAAGTCCGACACCAGCTTCTTAAGTTGAGCAGACTCAGAGGCTGGCGAATCTCTGTAAAATGATCGATTTGGATCTAACGCCAGCGGATTCCATCGATTTATAGTTTCGTAACCCCAGGGACTTACACATGGCACAACAACTATATTTACTTGCTCAGCGTACTGAGCCAGCTTTGTTTCAATAAATTGTAGCGCACCTTGTACACCACTGGTTTCATAACCGTGAACTCCGCCTGTGACCAGTGCAGAAGGCTTGTCAGCGTCAAATTTTTTGGGAATGACAACATACAGTGGGTAACGCGCTGTATCGTAAGGAAGCGCACCATACTGCTTTAACTCAAAACCTTCAGGGATAATATTGAAGAGTTTATTGAGTACTTCTTCTTGATAACTTCTTTTAACGGTCTGCTGTGCTTTCCACTGCGCTTTTTCTTCTTCGCCCCAAGGCTCACCCGGAGTTCCAATTGGATAATTCTGCATATAACACCTCTTTTTTATTTGAGAGATCATATCAGTTCAATAAGCTTTCGTATCTATTCTAGTGAAGATTCATAATTGGTTGTGACATTAGTTCTTTACGCATCTCACCTTAGAATAATATTCAGCTAACGGTGTTGACTCCCTATGAAAAGCCTTACTAATCATGACAAAAAGGTTGGTATATGACTTAGTAGATTAATATTTTAACGAAGGAAAGAAGAGTGTCTGTCCACAGTGGGCTCTACAGTGGGCACACAGAAGGTTTAATTTAAGTGTCTGTCCACTAAGTATTCATTACGTATTAACTGAACATGTAAACGAAGGGAGTGTCTGTCCACATGGTTTTAAGCCAGAAACAAAAAAACCAGCCAAATGGCTGGTTTTTTGATA
>NZ_BLIG01000040.1 GCF_009811415.1 Alteromonas sp. KUL106
AGAAATTTTGTTCAGTGAAGCGAAGCTTCACTAAATTTCTGTAAGTAGAGGTGAGCTCTGCGAACCGAGCGACCTTATTCTTACTGAAATTCCTATCCGAAGTTTAATAAAACTCCAGCCTATAACAAGTCACTTTTAAAGTGTCTTGGTGGAGCCAGGCGGGATCGAACCGCCGACCTCCTGCATGCCATGCAGGCGCTCTCCCAGCTGAGCTATGGCCCCGTCATGTATCAGTCAGTGTTATGTGACTGTTCCGTGACAGCGGGGCGCATTCTAGGCATCCCCCCCTGTCATGTCAACGCTTTTTTTATGAATTTTCTCTGTTTGCTATAAAAGTAAGCGCTTTGTCGATTCTCTCACCAATTTTCTCTTTTGAGATAAGATTCAACGTGATATCCAGAGACGGTGAATTACCACCACCTGTCACAGCTACACGCAGCGGCATACCTACTTTACCCATACCTACTTCTAATTCTTCAGCGGTACTGTTGATAGCAGCTTGAATATTTTCTGGGTTCCACTCTTCGATGGCCATTAATTTATCTTTAACAAGCTCTAATGGACCTCGAGCGACCGGACGAAGGTGTTTTTTCGCTGCGTTCGCTTCAAAATCGTCATAGTCTTGATAAAAGTACGTAGAGATCTCTGCTAACTCTTTCAGCGTCTTCACCCTGTCTGCTTGAATAGCAATGATAGATTCAAGAGCAGGACCTGTCGTCAAATCAACATTCAGTTCTTCAAAATGCCACTTAGCATGAGACGCTACTTCACTTGCCGGCAGTGTCTTAATGTAGTGTTGATTCAACCAGATGAGCTTTTCTGTATTAAATGCCGAAGCAGACTGACCAATAGCATCTAAGCTGAACTTCTCAATCATCTCGTCAACGGTAAAAATTTCTTGATCACCGTGAGACCAGCCCAACCTAACAAGGTAATTAAGCAAAGCTTGCGGTAGAAAACCATCATCTCGATACTGCATTACGCTTACTGCACCATGACGCTTAGATAACTTTTTACCGTCATCGCCTAAAATCATGGAAACGTGCGCGTATTCTGGAACGGGTGCACCGAGCGCTTCTAGAATATTGATTTGCCGAGGCGTGTTGTTTATATGATCTTCACCACGAACAACATGTGTAATTCCCATGTCCCAGTCGTCAACGACAACACAGAAGTTATAAGTCGGAGTGCCATCAGAACGCTGAATAATGAGATCATCTAGTTCAGTGTTACTAATTTCTATTTTTCCTCGAATATGGTCATTAATGACCACTTTCCCTTCCAAAGGAGTTTTGAAACGGATAACAAAAGACTGCCCCTCAGGATGATCAGTTCTATCTCTCCATGTACCAGGGTAACGAGGTTTTTCTCCGCGCTCTTTTTGCGCTTCACGAATGGCATCCAACTCTTCTGAACTCATAAAGCATTTGTATGCTTTTCCTTCATCCAATAATTTTTGAATAAGCTCTTTGTACCTATCAAAGCGGTGAGTTTGATAAATTGGACCTGTGTCCCAAGTCAATCCCAGCCACTGCATGCCGTCTAAAATAGCTTGCTTAGCTTCATCAGTGGAACGTTCGACATCTGTATCTTCAATACGAAGAACAAATTCACCACCTTTGCTTTTCGCCAAGAGCCAAGAATACAGCGCAGTTCTTGCGCCACCAACGTGAAGATAGCCCGTTGGGCTGGGTGCAAATCGTGTAACAACCGACATGGTCACTCTCTATTGTTAATGTGTTTCTTAAATTGAAAGCATTCTACCAGTGTCCGGGCTACTTCAAAAGTAAGTTGAGAATTCGTAAGCGAATAAAATGTTTAATTAAACAATAAAATGGAAGCAAGACAGTGGACACACACTTGCTCGTGTTAGTTTTATATCCCATTTTTTAATTGCTCGTTCTGACGTTGGCAAGGGCAGAACGGACAGACACTTCATTACTTTTCCATAAAAGTCTGCCCTTATTACTTTGCTCTAATTCGCGCTCTTTGAGTGTCTGTCCACTCTAACTCTTTCTATCCACGCTAATTCTTGCATTTTGTGTGTCTGTCCACTCTAACTCTCTTGTTGTGTGTCTGTCCTTTCTGTTTCCTTTTTGTTTTGTAGGTGACTAAGTGTCTGTCCACTTTTATTTCTCACTTGTATTTCTAAAAGACTACACGTGTTAAAAACGTCGCTCTTATCATCAATTTAGTTAAGATACAGCCAGAGTGTTTAAAATTCGGGCATACGGACATTTTTCTTTAATTTTGTTGTTGACACTAACTGAACCGACTCTATAATACCGCCCCACTTGCTTAGGCAAGTATTGAAAATGACGGACGCTTAGCTCAGTTGGGAGAGCATCGCCCTTACAAGGCGAGGGTCACTGGTTCAAGCCCAGTAGCGTCC